>DATKDY010000160.1:0-60815 GCA_035512515.1 Vicinamibacterales bacterium | reverse complement strand
AGGCCCGTGAGGCCGCCAATCGCAAACAGTCCGAGGAACCCATAGGCATACAGCATGGGCGTGTCGAACGACACGGACCCTTTGTAGATCGTCGCGGTCCAGTTGAACATCTTGACCGCCGACGGAATGGCCACCGAGAAGCTCAGGAACGAGAACACCATCGCGGCGTACACCGAGATGCCCGCCACGAACATGTGGTGCGCCCACACGATGAAGCCGAAGATGGCGATCGCGAGGCTCGAGAACGCCACGAAGCTGTAGCCGAAGATCTTCTTCCGCGAGAAGTTCGCGACCAGCTCGCTCATGACGCCGAGCGCCGGCAGGATCATGATGTAGACGGCCGGGTGGGAGTAGAACCAGAACAAATGCTGGAACAGCACGGGATCGCCGCCGCGCGCCGGATCGAAGATGCCGAAGCCGAAGGCGCGCTCGACGAACACCATCAACACGGTGATGGCAATCACCGGCGTGCCCAGCACCTGAATCAGGCTGACGGCGTAGTGCGCCCAGATGAACAGCGGCAACCGGAACCAGGTCATGCCGGGCGCGCGCATGCGGTGAATCGTGACGATGAAGTTCAGACCGGTCAGGATGGACGAAAAGCCCGTGATGAAGATGCCGAGCGCGGTCGGTACGACGTTGGTGTTCGACGCCGACGAGCTGTATGGCGTGTAGAACGTCCAGCCCGTGTCCACGCCGCCCATGGCGATGGCCGAGAGCACGAAGATGCCGCCGACGACGTAGATGTAGTAACTGAGCAGGTTGATCTTCGGGAACGCGAGGTCCTTGGCCCCGATCATGATCGGGATCAGGAAGTTGCCGAGCACCGCGGGAATCGACGGGATCAGGAAGAAGAACACCATGATCACGCCGTGCAGCGTGAACATCTTGTTGTAGGTGTCGGCGGTGACGAAATCACCTTCCGGCGTGGTGAGCTCGAGTCGGATCCCGACGCCCATCAGCCCGCCGAGAAAAAAGAAGATCGAGACCGTTATCAGATACAGGATCGCGATGCGCTTGTGGTCCCTGGTCAGGAGCCACGACGCGAGCCCGTGCCCGTTGTTCAGATAATGCAGTGCCGGAATTGTGCGTGTTGCGTCCATGATCTCTACCGGTCCATTCCCGGCTTGCTCGTCTCACCCGGCGGCGTATCCTGCGCGCCCTGCCCCCCTGCTGCCCCTGCTGCACCTGCCGCACCTGCTGCACCTGCTGCACCTGCCGCACCTGCTGCACCTGCTGCACCTGCTGCACCTGCCGCACCTGCTGCACTTGCCGCACCTGCCGCACCTGCCGCACCTGCCGCACCTGGTGCACCTGCCGCACCTGCTGCACCTGCCGCACCTGCTGCACTTGCCGCACCTGCCGCACCTGGCGCACCTGCCGCACCTGCTGCACCCGCCGCACCTGCTGCACCTGCTGCACCTGCTGCACTTGCCGCACCTGCCGCACCTGCTGCACCCGCCGCACCTGCCGCACCTGCTGCACCTGCTGCACTTGCCGCACCTGCCGCACCTGGCGCACCTGCCGCACCTGCTGCACCCGCCGCACCTGCCGCACCTGGTGCACCTGCCGCACCTGCTGCACCTGCTGCACCTGCCGCACCTGTGTCACCTCTGTCACCTGCCAGGCGCGAGAGCTCGTCGCGGCCGAGCGGGCCGCGGAGGTACGAGAGCGTCCAGCGTGTCTTGAAGAGCACCGGCGCGGTGTCGTGAACGTTGTGCAGCAGAAAGGTCCGTTTCTGGAGAGACGAGAGGACCTTGTCGGCGGTCGCGCGATCGACGCCGTGCCCGGACGCCGCCTGCGCGCCCTCGAGTCCATCGAGCAGCCGGCCCTTGTCGCGTTCAGTCTGCAGGCGGCCGATAAACCAGGTCCCCGCGTTGGAGAGCGCCTTGTAGTCGAGGTCGACGGGATTCTGGGTCGCAAGCGCCATCCCGACGCCGAACGCGCGCGCCTGTTTGAGCAGGGTCAGCAGCGGTTGTTTCGACGGCGGCATCGCCACAGGCGGTAGAAACCCGGTCATCTCGTCGATGTAGACCATCGCCCGCAGTGTGGAGGTCCCGCGCTGGGCGCGCGTCCACGAGACCAGCTCGTTGAGCACCAGCGAGACCAGGAACATTCGCTCGCGGTCATCGAGATGAGCGATCGAGAGCACCGTGACGCGGGGGGTGCCCGATTCCGTGTAGAGCAAGGCGCCGATGTCCAGCGGATCGCCCTCGAGCCACACGGCAAAATCCGGCGCCGCCAGCAGGCGGTTCAGAAGGAGCGCCAGCTTGAACCGATCGGCGGGCGGGTAGAAGGCGTCGAGATCGAGCACGCCAACACGCGCGATCGGCGGGGACTGCACCTGCGCGATGATGCCGGCGAGGTCGAGCGCCTGCTGCTGTCGCCACGCTTCGGCGAGCAGCGTGGACAGCAGGATGTGTTCGCGTGAGCGGAGCGGTTCGGCGTCAACGCCGGCCAGCGTCAGCAGGCTCGTGGCAGCGGTTGACGCCCGCTCCGCCAGCAGCTCGGGGTCGCTCAGGACGGCCGGGGCCGGCGGTTGAAACGTGCGAAGCACGGATAGTGGCCGCGCGGTGCGGCTCCCAGGTGTGTAGACGGTGAACCGCGCCGCGTCGCGCAGGCGCGCGATGCGATCGGGCTGTTGCCCCGAGGATGCGAGCCCTTCGCGCCAGCGGGTGGCTTCGGTCGCCGCGAACGCGTCAACCGACAGGCCTTGCAGTCGCGCCTCATCCGGGTTGACCCACGGGCGGAAGTCGCTGGCCGTGAGCCCGGGAAAGGTGAGCAGCAGATTCGACAGATCGCCTTTGGGATCGATGGCCAGTACGGGAATGCCGTCGACGGCCGCTTCCTCGATGAGGCCGATGCCGAGGCCGGTTTTGCCGCTGCCGGTCATCCCCAGAATGACGGCATGTGTGACGAGGTCTGACGCGTCGTACAGCAAGGGTACGTCGGTCTCTTGCCACGTGTCAGGCTCGACCCGGCGTCCAAGGTAAAACAACCCCAATTTTTCGAAATCCATACCAGAACCCACATGTAGGGGCCGGGCCCGCCCGGCCCGCCCGTTGCACCCGCTCCACGCGGTCGGTGTTCGCGATGTATTCGGGCCGAGCATGCTCGGCGCCTACGGACCACCGTCTGTCACACTTCCAGTCCCACCGCCCGCATCAGCGCAATGGCGTTGCTCGTTTGCACGACCCCGGGCTTCAGGCGATAGTCGAACATCAGCGTGCCGTTGTCGAATCGATCCTCGAAGTGCACATTTTTCGCACGGCCGCCAAGCTCCTCGACCATGGCCGTCAACGCAAGGTCATGAGTGGTGGCCAAGCCGATCGCGCTGCGTTCGAGTAGCCCGCGGAGAATTCCCGTGGCGCCCGCCAGCCGGTCGTGTGAGTTGGTTCCCGACAGCAGCTCGTCCAGCAGGAAGAGCACGGACGCGGGTTGTTCACGGGCATCGGCGAGCGCCACGATCTCGCTGATGCGTGTGATCTCCGCGAAGAACCGCGAGCGTCCGGCCTGCAGCGAATCCTGAATGCGCAGCGTCGCGCCCACGACGAGCGGCGACATCCGCAGCCCCTCTCCACGGACCGGTGCGCCCGCCTGGGCCAGCACGGCGTTGAGGCCCACGGTCCTGAGCAGCGTGCTCTTTCCGGACATGTTGGATCCGCTGACGAGCAGGAGCTGCGGATTGCTCCCGCCGAGACGCACGTCGTTGGCGACCGCCGACGCCGGAAGCAGGGGATGCGCCAGCGCGCGTGCCTCGAAGACGGCGCCGTCTTCGATCAACTCGGCAAACGGGTATGCGGCATGTTCGGCTGCGTAGGTGGCCAGCGCCGACAGCGCCTCATACTCCGCCACCGCTTCGAGCCAGCCCGTCACGGCCGGGCCGCAACGCATTCGCCAACGTTCGACGGCAAACGCCAACTGCGTGCCGAGCAGCAGCAAGGCCGAGAAGGGCGCGAAAATCTGGTTGTGTCCCGAGCTGAGAATGTCGATGAGCCGGGCAAGGCGGCGGATCTCGTCGGCGGGTGAGCGGCCGGTCGCGCGCAGCCGATCGCCCAGCCTGCCGAGCAAGGGCGAGTCCACCGGCTCTCGCTCGATGCGCTCCATGAGGATGGCGAGCACACGCAGTTCCTGATCCCTCGCCTCGATACCATGCGCCACATGGTGGGCGGCCCGCCGAAAGCCGAGCGCGAGCAGTCCTTGCGCAGCAAGGGCGGGCAGCAGCAGATCGGGGGGGACCCCGGTCCAGATCCACTGGATGATGAGGCTGGTGGACACGGCCGCCGCCAGCGGCAGCACGATGCGTGGCCACGTTCCGCGCAGATGAGGCGGCGCAGTGGCCCAGACAGTCAAATCGTGGGTGCGAACCGTCGCGTCGAGGTCGGGCCCAAGCACCGCGAGATCCTCCCGGAGGTCGAGCTTGTGAGACAGCTCGGTCACGGCGGCTTGCCTCGCGCGGACAACGTCCGGCGGCGCCGGCGCCAGCAGCCAGGCGGCGAGCAGGTCTTCCCCCGCATGCGTTCGCGTGGTCACGAGCAGTTCGAACAGGCCGCCTCCGCCGAAGAGGTCGAGATCGTCTGCGTAGAGATGCGACGCATTGCGGTAGCGCTCGCCGCGTGCGCCGGTCCCCTGCCAGGTGTCGGTCAGCCGCGCGATGCCGCGTTCGTAGAACGACGCGGCGCGCGCGGCGCGGTCCCGCGCGTTGAGTGTCCGCGCGTGGATGAACAGCAGGACGAGGAAGGCGACGAGCGGGAAGGTCAGCCAGGGCGCGCTTTGGCGTCCGAGCACGACGACCAGTGCCGCCGCCACGCCGAAGACGCTCAGGCGCGCCCACGCCAGGCGGGCGTGCGCCCGCTCAAACCGCTCGCGGTTGGCACGCCGTGCCGCCAGGCGCGCGCGATAGATCGCCTCTACGGACGAATCTTCCCGTCGGCTTTCCACAAGTAGAGCGTACGCGTCGTACCCGACGAGTCCACGAACGTATCGACCTTGTCGGGCTGCCAGTCACCCATGCTGAAGGAATGCGACACGATGCGAGCGCCTGGTTTCAGTTGCTTGGTGAGGAGGGGGCGCAGCTTGAGGTTCGACGCCGACAGCAGATACAGCGTGACGACCGTCGCATCGGTGACGTCGGTGGTCATCGCGTCCTCGAGTCTGAAGGTGACCAGATGCGACACGCCTTCTTTCCTGGCGTTGGCGTTGGCCTCGGCGATGCGCTGAGGGTCGATGTCCACGCCCACGCCCCTGGCGCCGAAGCGCTTGGCGGCGGTAATGGGAATCCGGCCGTCGCCACAGCCCAGGTCGTAAACGACGTCGTCCTTGCCGACGCCGCCCAGCTGGAGCATTCGGTCGACGACCTCCTGCGGCGTCGGAACATAGGGCGCCAAGTGAGGGGCGTCTGGCCGTTTCTGGGCCGTTTGCGAGGCCACGTCGCCAGAAAACGGTAGAGCCAGCGACAGGCCGACCAGGATGGTCAGGAGCATTGGGTGGAGGACCATGTTGGTCAGCATAGCCGAAGCGCCGGTCCTGCCTAACCCAATGATGTGACAGGGGTTAGCCAGCCACCGCCGGCTGGACGACCCCCCAGGCTGCGCGTGACACGCAAAAAGGCCCAATTTTTCAGGCATTTTCGTTGATTTCGGTCGCTCGACGGAGTATACTTTGAACTGCTGGCATCGCGGTCAGATCCTCCCAATCACCAATCCCGAAGCGAGGGGTCACGTGTCATTTCAGGTTGGCGACAAGGTCATTTACCCAAATCACGGTCTCGGCGTTGTAGAAAAGATCGAGGAGAAAACCATCCTCGGGACGACGTGCGGGTTCTTTCATCTCCGCATTCTCTCGAACGAAACGACGGTCCTCGTTCCAGTGGTCAACGTCGACAACGTGGGCTTGCGGCGCGCAATCACGGACGAGGAGGTGGAGCGGTTGTTCCATCTGCTCGGCGACGGCAAGATTGACAACCATCAGAACTGGAAAGGCCGCTTCAAGGACAACTCTGACAAGATGCGCACCGGCTCCATTTACGACATGGCCGATGTGCTGAAGAGTCTCACCTTTCTCGCGAAATCGAAAAGCCTCTCGTTCCGTGAGAAGCGGATGCTCGATCGCGCCAAGTCGCTCATCATCTCGGAGATTTCCGAGGTCATGCGGCTCACGGTGATCGAAGTCGAGGGGCGCGTGGAGAAGGCGCTCGAGCGGTGCTTCATGATGAAGGCGCGTTCGGCGCAACGGACCGCCACGCGCACGGCAGCCGCCAAGGCCACGCCCGCCAAGGCGATTGCGACACGCGCCGCCGTGGCACGGCGTCAGGCGCGGGCGAGCTGACAGGAACTAAGAACGAAGAACGAAGAACGAAGAACGGAACGACGGAACCCAAGAACGACGGAACCCCAGAACGACGGAACCCGAGGAACGACGGAACTTGAGAACGACGGAACTACGGTCTGAGAACTAAGAACGATTAGAACTTAGAACGCGACGCAGAACGAGAACGGAGTGGAGAGCCCGTGGGACGTTGAACGAAGGAGTTCACGTCTGACGATGTTCCGTTCCGTTCTTTTTTTGCATTTTTTGTCATGCTCTCGATTAGGTTCTGGTTCTTGGTGCCGGATTTTGGTTCTTGATTCTGTGATTCTGTGGTTCGTGGTTCGTGGTTCGTAGTTCGGCCGTTCGGCCGTTCGGCCGTTCGTGGCGTTCGTGGCGTTCGGCTGTTCGTGCGTTCGTGGTTCTTCGTTCCGTTCTTCGTTCTTAGTTCTTAGTTCCCTGCCTTGCGACATGCACGTTGTCCGCTCCCTTGTCACCTATGTCGCAATCACCGTGTATGTCCTCCTGGCGGGGACCATCGGGCTGCTGATCGCGGTTCCTTTCAAGGCGAAGAACCTCCTATACCGGCTGGGACATGGCGGAGTGGCCCTCGCGCTCGGTCTGGCCGGGATTCGCTACACCGTCGTGGGCCGCGAGCACCTGCCGGCCGATCACGCCGTCGTGTTCTGTGCGAACCATCAGAGCAACGTCGATCCGCCCGTGCTCTTCCGCGCGCTGCATCCGCGCCTGCACATTCTGTACAAGGCGGAGCTGCGCAAACTCCCCGTGCTCGGCCGGGTGTTCGAAGCCGGCGGGTTCGTCGCCGTGCAGCGTGAGAATCGCGACGCGGCGTTTGCGTCAATCGAGCAGGCGGTCGCCTCCATCCGGCAGGGCAACTCGTTTTTGATCTTTCCGGAGGGCACGCGCAGCAAGACGGACACCCTGCTGCCTTTCAAGAAGGGCGGCCTGCTGATGGCGCTTCGTGCGCAGGCGCCCGTCGTCCCGGTCGCCGTCATGGGGGGGCGCGCGGCCATGCAGAAGGGCAGCGCGTTTGTACGACCCGTGAACGTGACGGTGAGGATTGGCGAGCCGATTGATACCTCCGGGATGACCACTGACGACCGCGACGCGCTCATCGACGACGTCCGCAAACGCATCGAGGCGCTCCTTCGCCAGGGTCCCAACGCTTGAAGTCCCAAGGTCCCAGGGTTCCCGGTTCCACGGTTGCCTAGTCGGTCCACGCTTCAGGGTGCGCGTTGTGCAGTGCGGTCACGACCGCGTCCAATTCGACTCCCAACGCGTCGACCGCGCCGCGAAGCGCCGTCAGGTCGGTCTCAGCGGCATCCAGCTCGAGGCACCACGCGAGGTCGTGCAGCCTACCCGCGCCCAGCATGGCCGCGCTACCTCTCACCGCGTGGCCCACATGGCGAAGCGTGTCGCGATTGCCGGCATCGACTGCTTGAGTCAACGTGGCCATCCGCCGCTGGTTCTCATCGATGAAGTAGCCGAGTAACTCGCGCAGCAGCCCACGGTTCAGCGCCTCGCCCACCCGGCATACGCTGAGGATGTTCCGGATGTCGACGGAACCTGGCGACGATTGCATGATCGACTACCTGAGCTGCAAAGCGCGTGCCCGAATGGTCGAGCTTGTCCTCTGCAGATCACCGCGCTGGTGCGGCGCGGGGGTCTGCGAGTGTGCGAACGCGTGGTGCGCACGTGTCCGGGCTGAGGCGATTTGGCGCGGGACCACCAGGCGCCATCAGGCGCGTGGCGGACTCTCCCCAGCGATAATGAGCCATGGACCTGGTCGCCTCACTGGGCCGCACGCTCGGCTTTTCTCTGACATCCGGCGTCAACTTGTACGCGACCGTGGCTATCCTCGGGTTGGCGACGCGGTACCAATGGGTGACATTGCCGCCGCAATACCAGGTGTTCGCGAGCGACTGGGTCATCGGGCTCGCGCTGCTGCTCTACGCGGTCGAGTTCATCGCCGACAAGATCCCCTGGGTCGACTCGATGTGGGACAGCGTTCACACCTTCGTGCGGCCGGTCGGGGGGGCGCTGGTGGCGGTCGGCACGCTCAGCGACGACTCCTCGCGGATGTACGAGCTGCTCATGGGACTCGCCGGTGGCACCATCGCGGCAGGCAGTCATTTCACGAAAGCCAGCACCCGCATGGCCGCCAACACGAGCCCCGAGCCGTTCTCGAACTGGATCTTGAGTTTCTTTGAGGACGCGTTTGTCCTGGGGCTCGGACTTCTCGCGCTGAAATATCCGCTGGCAGCGTTTGTCGTCACGGTACTGATTCTGCTTGCCATCGTGCTCGCGTTTCGATGGATCATCCGCAAACTTCGGGGACTTGGTCGGCCCGTGGCCACGACATGACACACAATCTGCGTTTTCTCGTCGTCCTGATGGCACTCGTGAGCGTCACGCTCGGCGCGCGCCAGCAACCGGCCACCCCGCCAGCCGCCGAGGAGCCTCCGACCCAACCGCGCTTCCGCGCTGGTGCCAACCTCGTGCGTGTCGACGCGTACGTGATGGCGGATGGCATGCCGGTCACGGATCTGACGATCGACGATTTCGACGTGCTCGAGGACAGCGTGCCGCAGCGACTCGAGTCGTTTCAGTTGGTGCAGCCGCGCGGCCCCGCACCACAGGACGTGCGGCGCGAGCCGAACACGGTCGCCGAGTCGCGCGAGATGGCGCGCGAGGCCGACTCGCGTGTGTTCGTGTTGTTCCTCGACACGGGCTTTGTCCAGATCGAAGGGTCGTACCGGGCACAGGCGCCGCTCACGCGGCTACTCGATCAGGTGATTGGCCAGGATGATCTCGTCGGCGTGATGACGCCGGACATGTCGCCGCGGAACGTGGCGCTCGGCCGGCGGACGGCGTCGATTGAGAACTTCCTCAAGGAGCATTGGGCGTGGGGCCAGAGAAACCGGCTCACCACGCAGGATCCGCGCGAGCAGGAGATCATGCGCTGCTACCCGGATGTCGGTGACATGGCCGGCCTCGCTGACGAGATGATCCGGCGGCGCCGCGAACGCCAGACCCTCGACGCGCTCGAGGGTCTGATCGTCCATCTCGAAGGGATCCGCGAAGAGCGCAAGTTCGTCGTGGTGCTGTCGGAGGGCTGGCTGCTGGCTCGCCCTGACGAACGCCTGGCCCGTCCTGTGACGGACGCGTCCGGGCGGCGGAATCCCCCGGGCCCGCCGGGCATTGGCATGACACCGCAGGGCCGGTTGACGATGGACCCCGATCGCGGCGACGGAAACTTCGGCGCCTGTGAGCGCGAACGGTCGCTCCTCGCGTATGCCGATCACGAGTCGCAGTTCCTGCGGCTGCTCCAGCGCGCCAACCGTGCCAACGTCAGCTTCTATCCGCTCGACGCCCGCGGGCTCGTCGTGTTCGACGAGCCGATCGGTCCGGGCCAGCCGCCGCCACCAAGCGTCGATGCAGCGCGGCTCAGCGCCCGCCATGGCAATCTGCGCGCGCTGGCCGAAAACACCGACGGCTACGCCATCATCAACACCAACGCGATTGACCGCGGTCTCGAGCGCATGATGCAGGACACACGCGCGTACTACCTGCTCGGGTATTACTCGTCGAACACGCGACTCGACGGACGATTCCGCAAGCTGACCGTCCGTGTGAACCGTGACAAAGTGGATGTCCGTTCCCGGCCCGGGTATCTCGCGCCGACCGAAGCGGAGCTGGCCTCGACGCGCGTCGAAGCGCTCATGAACGGCGCGCCCCCGGGGCACACCACGATCCCCCCGAGCGTGGCGCGTGCCTTCGCGGGTTTGGCGCCGATTCGCGGCACGGTGCCGGTGCGTGTGCACACGCTGGGTGCGCCCGGGCAGATCTGGCTGACCGGCGAGTTCGATGCCGCGACGCTCAAGTCCGAGGAATGGCAGCAGGGCGGACGCGGTCGCGTGTCCTTCCAGCACGATCGCGGCGAGTCGCCACCCATGCAGGTTGAGCTCACGCTCGATCCCGGCCAGCGCACATTTCAAGTGACGCCGCCGTCCGGCACCACGCTGGCGCCCGGACGTTACGTGATGCGCGTCGAGCTCACGGCCAGGGACAGCGCCATTCCGCTGCAGACGACGGTTGACGTGACGGTGCCGCGGGGTGAGTGGCTGGCGAGTGAGACGGGGCTGGTGACGCGGCGGGGGCCGTACACGGGCTTGAACTATGTGCCGACGGCAGACGCGCGATTCCGTCGCACCGAACGCCTCCGCTTCGAGGTGCCGCGCGCGGACGGCGAGGCGACCGTGTCGGCGCACCTGCTCGGACGCGATGGGCAGCCGCTGGCGGTCGCTCCCACTCTTACCGAGCGGGTGGATACCGTAACGAATCAACGATTCATCGTCGCAGACCTCACGCTGGCGCCACTGGCCCAGGGCGAATACGCCATCGAGGTTGCCGTCGCACGCGGCGACCAGAAGGAAAGCGCGAGCTACGCGTTCCGGATCATCCCGTAGGACTCGCTCGCCTTCGGCTCGCGGCCTGTTCGCCGCCCACAGAGCGCCGTGAACCTGCGGTGCGCCTCGGCGGGATGAGACCGGAGCGCGCCGTGATATTCTGGGACGCTTGTGAATTCAGCGAACAAGCGGAAACCCGGTCACGAGCAGGTCTCCGAGCTCACCACCAACCGCCTCTCGGTCTATCTGCGCTGCCTGACCCAGCTCGAAAACGGCGGCGTCGACACCATTTCCTCACAGGCGCTCGCCGAGCAGTTTCGCCTCAACGCGGCCCAGATTCGCAAGGATCTCGCCTATTTTGGCGAGTTCGGCGTCCGCGGCGTCGGCTATTACGTCAAGGACCTGAGGCGGCATCTCCGGCAGATTCTCGGCCTCGACCGCAAGCTGCACGTCGCCGTCATGGGCGCTGGCAACCTGGGCCTCGCGCTGGCCGACTATCCCGGATTCCGCCGGGAGGGCTTCGAGATCGTCGCCTTGTTCGACGTGGCCGATGCGAAGATCGGGGACGAATCGCGGAGCGGAGTGCCCATACTCGACATCCGCGATCTGCGGAAGGTCGTACGCCGGCAACGAATCGACATTGCCGTCATCGCCGTTCCGGCCGAGTCCGCCCAGTTGGTGCTGGACCAGGTGGCCGTTGCGGGCGTGAAGGCGGTCCTGAACTTTTCGCCGGGGACACTGAAGCCGCCGGCAGGGGTGAAGGTGAAGAGCGTGGACCTCACGGTGTCGCTTGAAAGCCTCTCGTTTTATCTCGCGCACGGCATCGATGCCGAGTAGCAGACCCCAGGCTCCAGGAAGAACATGAAACACCGGCAGAAACGGTCACTCACTCATGTGGACGCGCGAGGCCGCGTCCACATGGTTGATGTGGGTGACAAGGCGTCGACCTCGCGCGAGGCCGTGGCGCGCGGCACGGTCCGGATGTCCGCGACCGCCCGTCGCCTCGTGCAGAGCGGAAAGACGAAGAAAGGCGACGCCCTTCAGGCCGCGCGGCTTGCCGGCATCATGGCCGCGAAGCGGACGTCCGAGCTGATCCCGCTGTGTCATCCGCTGCCGCTCACGCACGTCAGCGTGGATATCACACCGGTCCGCGGCGGGTTTGCCGTCGAGGGGCGCGCGAAGACGACCGGGCAGACCGGCGTCGAGATGGAGGCGCTCACCGCCGTCGCCGTCGCCGCGCTGACCATCTACGACATGGTCAAGGCGGTCGACAAGGCGATGGTGATTGGCGAGATTTGCCTCATCGAAAAGCGGGGCGGAAAGTCCGGCACGTATGTGAGGCGTGCGAGAACCAAGAACCCCGGGTTTTGAACTGATGAGGGTATTGGTTTCCATTCAGCAGCCCGTCAAGGCCTGGCAGATTCCGCCGGAGGCCGTGGCGCGGCTGCGGCACCGCTTTCCCGCGCTCACCTTCATCCATGCCACCGACGACGAGACTCGCGCGCGCGGACTCGAAGACTGCGATATCGCGTACACATGGATTCTGTCCTCCGCGGAAGTCGCGGCCGCGCGTCGTTTGCGCTGGGTGCACACGTCGGCGGTCGCCGTCGAGACGTTGGCGCTTCCCGATCTCTTCTCCCGCAACATCATCGTCAGCAATTCGCGCGGCGTGCAGGCGACGCCGATTGCCGAGCACGTCTTCGCGGTCGTGCTGGCGCTGGCCAAGCAGCTGCCGTTCATTCTGGAGAACCAGCGCGCGCATCGCTGGGCGCAGAATGACGTCATCGGGGACCGCTTGCCGTGGCTGCTGCGGCGGCGCACGCTCGGCCTCATCGGGGTCGGCACTATCGGCTCGGAGCTCGCGTTGCTGGCCGATGCCTTCGGGATGCACGTGATTGGTCTTCGTCGCCGGCCTGGGAATGATCCAGTGGCGGGTGTACACGAGATGCTGGCCTACGACGAGTTGGACACCCTCCTGACGCGCGCCGACGTCGTGGTCATCGCTGCACCGCTGACGCCGGAGACGACGAGCATGATCGGCCCGGCGCAACTGGCGCGGATGAAGCGTGGCGCGTTGCTGATCAACGTTGGCCGCGCCAGGATCGTGGACCACGTCGCGCTCACCGAGGCGCTGCATTCGCGGCATCTTGGCGGGGCCTCACTGGATGTCTTTCATCAGGAGCCGCTGCCTGCCGACGATCCCCTCTGGTCCGCGCCCAACGTGATTCTCACGCCGCACACGTCCGGATTTCGCCAGGGCCACTGGGACGACGTCATCGACCTCTTCGCGGAGAATATCGAGCGCTTCCAGCGCGGCGAACCCGTGCGATTTCGCGTCGAGTCGTCGCTCGGGTACTAGCCCGCGCTCGCGCGCGGGAGGCCGCTTCGCGGAGGGCCTCGCTTCGTTCGGCAGGCCGCCCTTCGGGCGGAGTGGAAAATCGACGGCAGTCGGGGCGAACCACCGCCCGCCGCCGAAGGCCGCCCTATCGAGCGGCAGCGAGGTCTTGCGCGCGAGGCGCGGCTTACAACTGCGGCGGTGGTTCGATGTGGATGATGGCGTCCTTGACCTGCGGATAGCGCTTCATGATGCGATCCTTGACGACATGCGAGATGCGATGCGCTTCGTCGAGGCGCATCGACGGGTCGAGCCAGACGTGCATGTCGAGGAACACATGATCGGCCGCTCCTCGTGAGCGGATGCGGTGACACCCGAGGACTTCAGGCACCTCGCGCACCACGTCGCGGATGTCGTGCTCGGCGATCACGATCTGGTCAGCCAGGATGCGGGTCGTCTCCTGGAAGATCTCCCAGCAGGCATACCCGATGAACCCGGCGACGATCATCGCGGCCAGCGGATCGAGTATGGGGACGCCGAGCGTCACGCCGACGAGCGCGACGATGACCGTGAGTGAGGTGAACAGGTCGCTTTGTGTGTGATGCGAGTCGGCAATCAGGACCTCGCTCGACAAGCGACGGCCGGCGCGGCGCTCGTAGACGACGACGGCCATGTTGACGAGGAAGGTACCGCCCATGACGACGAAGCTGATGACGTCCACCGTTGGCACCACGGGGGTCCGGAAGCGCTCGAACGCGGCCCAGAGCACCTGGACGACGACGAGGAGCAGAAACACGAGGATGCCGACCGACGCCATCGTTTCGAACTTGCGATGGCCGTAGGGGTGTTCGGTGTCGGGTGGCTGCCGCGCCACGCGCAGAGCGACCAGGGCGACGACATTCGAGCCGCCGTCGGTCAGGGAGTGAAAGCCGTCAGTGAGGACCGAGACGGCGCCAGTCGCCACGCCGAGCTGGATCTTCGCGACCGCCACCGCGAGGTTGAGGAGCAAGACACGGAGCAGGACGCGCGAAACGGCAGAGTAGCGGTCCATGGGGGACGGAACGACGAACGAAGAACTAAGAACGAAGAACTAAGAACGGAACGACGGAACAACCGGAACGACGGAACAACCGAACGACCGAACAATCGAACGACGGAACGACGGAACGACCGAACGACCGAACGACGGAACGGAACGAGGGAACGACGAAAGGAACTAAGAACCAACCTGAGAACATGCTGAAAACTGAGAACGAAGCGGTGCTGGGCTGTTCGTTGGGTTTCAGGTCCGCCGTTGCGTTTTGGGTTCGCGGTCCGTTCTGGTGTCGCGGTCGTGCTGGGTTCGCGTCCGTGCTAGGTTCGCGGTGCGTGCCGGATTCGCGGGTTGCGTTCCGCGGTGCGCCGGTGCGTGCCGGGTTCGCGGGTTGCGTTCTGGGTTCCCGGTTCCGTTCCGGGTTCGCTGTTCTTTCGTTCCGTTCTTCGTTCTTCGTTCTTCGTTCTTAGTTCCGGCCGCGAATTAGAACACGCGGCCGTTCGGCACGGGCCACCAGCGCAGCTGCACCTTGCCAATGATGTATTTCTTCGGGACGAAGCCCCAGTGACGGCTGTCGGAGCTGTTGTTGCGGTGATCGCCCATCACGAAGTAGTACCCCTCGGGAATCTGCTGCGGCCCCCAGTCGTCGTGGCTGCGGTACTCGGGCGGCACGTAATCGTCGATGAGCGGCACATCGTTGACATACACGCGGCCGTCCACGATGCGCACCGTGTCGGTCTCCTCGGCAATCACCCGCTTGACGAACGACTTGTCGGGATTGATCGGGTAGTAGAGCATCACGATATCGCCGCGCTGCGGATCCGCGAGCCGATAGGCGAGCTTGTTGACGATGAGCCGGTCCTGATCGGCCAAGGTGGGCGCCATGCTCTGGCCCTCGACCCGTGCGACCTGAAAGCCGAAGGTCACAATCAGCGTGGCATAGACGGCAGCCGACGCCAGCGTCTTGATCCAGGCCACGAATTCGTCACGCCACAACTCGAGGCGCCGCACGAGCTGCGACGACCGGTCGTCCATTTCGATGCGGATGGCCGCGGCCTGCTCGGGATTGAAGGCGCGGTCGAGCGCGCTGGCGGACAGGGCGGGCCCCGGCGCGAAGCGATGCTCGCTCTCGAACGCCGAAACGGGGGGGCGGCCGCCTGCCAGAGGCGGCTCAAAGCCCGGGAGCGATTGTTCTACAGCTTCAGGTATTCCCGGAGCCGCCGCGTCTGCGTGCGGCTGACCGGGATCTCCGTCGCCTTCGCGTCGTTCATCCTGAGGATGTAGTTCCTGCTGAACCAAGGGACGATCTCCTTGATCTTGTTGATGTTGACGAGGTGAGACCGATGGACCCGCCAGAACACCTCGGGATCCAGCCGGGCGTGCAACTCGTCGAGCGTCCGGTAATTCGATGTGCCCGATACTTGCCCAGTAACAATACTAATCGAATCTTCCACCAGGGAGGCATGGATGATGTCGCCGGCCTGTACCAAAACAATACGGTCGGTCATTTTGACCGCGACCTGCGTCCGGCGGTCTTTCTGGCTCGCCATCATCCGGACGAGCCGCTCGAGCTGGTCGCCCAACGGCGGGCCGGCGCGCCGTTTCCGGACCCGCTGCACGGCCTGTTCCAGCCGGCCCGGCTCGACGGGCTTGAGCACATAGTCCACGGCGTTGACCTCGAAGGCCTCGATCGCGCGGTGGTCGAAGGCCGTGACGAAGACCACGGCCAGATCGGTTCCCTTCTCCAGGACCTGGCGGGCGACCTCGAACCCGGTCAGCCCGGGCATCTGCACGTCGAGAAATGCGACATCCGGCGTGAGCCGCGCGATCTCGTCGAGCGCCTGCGGCCCATCGCCGGCCTCGGCGACGACCTCGATGCCGTCGATTTTGCCAAGCAGGAAGCACAATTCCTCCCGCGCCAACTGCTCGTCGTCGGCCACAATCGCGGTAATCGGGGTCACCATTGGTCACGACGGCCCGTCCGACGATCGGCCGCTCCAGTGGTGGTGTTCACGCGGTTGCCTGCTCCTGCGCGATCAGGATTGGAATTTCCAAATGCGCCGTGGCGCCGCGGCCGGGCGCACCCCGCAACACCACGCGGACCGTCGCGCCGTAGATCACGCGGAGCCGCTCGTCCACATTGCTCAGGCCTATCCCGCTCGACATCGCCGTCTGCAGCCGCTCGTCCGAAATCCCGAGCCCGTCGTCCTCGATATCCAGAATGAGCAGGTCCGTTTGGCGCCGGCTGCGAAGGGTGATGTGGCCGGCGCCGACTTTCCGTGTCAGCCCGTGCTTGATCGCGTTTTCGACCAGCGGCTGCAGGATCATACTCGGCACAATCAGGTCGAGTGTGTCCGGGGCGATATCCTTGCGGACGCTGAGGCGCGGACCGAAACGGATGACCTCGATGTCGAGATATTCGTCGATCGACTCCAACTCCTCCCGCAGGGTGACGAACTGTTCCTGGCTGCGCATCAACTTGCGCAGCAGCCCCGACAGCTTGACGATGACGGTCCGTGCGGTTTCGGGTTGCGACCGGATGAGTGACGAAACCGAGCTCAGCGTGTTGAAGAGGAAATGCGGATTGATCTGGCTTTTGAGGGCCTCGACCTTGGCGGCGAGCAGCAGTTTCTCCTGTTCCTGCAGCCGATGCTCGATGCGCGCGTTGTTCCAGATCTTGATGGGGATGGACACGGTCAGCACGGTCGCCAAGTAGATGGCGAGCGTCAGCCAGGCAGACGGCGAGTCGAAGTAAAACAGCCGATGTTCGCCAAAACGCAGGCCGACCGCCTGACGAATGGCCTCGAGGCCGATCGGGAGGAAGAGCAGCGCCACATGCCATTCGACCGTCAAGTCGCGCAGCATCCGCCAGATGTAGCGCGGCAGGCTGAAGAACACGAACGGCGAGAAGTTCCAGATGTGCCCCTTGGGACAGGCTTCGCGGAATCCGCCGGCGGCAAAGCCACACCCGACGGCAAACGGCATGGCGCCCCACTCGCCGGCGAGCAGGGCTGGAAATGCGATGGCCGCCCCGACAATCGCGCCGGTGTAGGGACCCGCAATCAGTCCCGCGAGCAGCGCGCCTTCGAGCATGAGATCCGCCGCGTCGTAATTGAGCAGCAGGCGCGAGACGACGCCGACGGCCAGGGGGATGGTGAGGCCGAGCGCGAAGGCGAGGCGATCGGGCCAGCCGCGGCGTTCGAAGATCAGGATGTGCCGGAACCGCCGATACCGTGCGAGCATCGTCGCCAGCGCGGCCATGACGGCGAGCTTGCCGACCAGAGTCGCGAGCAGGAATTGCTCTGCGGAGAGGAGTCGTGCGTCGTCCATCACGCTAGGTCAGGTGATACGGGTGGGACAGGTGGGAAGGTGCAGCAAGGTGCACGCGTCACCGGCGCCAGCCGGGCCCGGCGCGCCTGTCGCACCTCGAGCACCTGCACCCGTGTCACCTGCTGCACCTGCGACACCTGTGTCACCTGCCGCACCTGCACCGGCTGCACCTGTGTCACCCATGTCACCTGCGTCACCTGAGGTACAATTTACTCCATGATTCGTCCGTTGATTGCAGGGTTCGCGCTCACGTTCAGACACCTGTTTCGCAAGCCGATTACCGTCAACTATCCAGACCTCAAAATGCCGATGTTTCCGAAGTATCGCGGCAAGCAGGTCCTGATGCGGGACGAAAACGGGTTGGAAAAGTGCGTGGCGTGCGGGCTGTGCTCGGTGGCGTGTCCCGCGGACGCGATCTACCTCGAGGCTGCCGAGAACGACGGCTCGGTCCAGGCCGGTCCACGCTACGCCTCGGTGTATCAGATTCACAAGACGCGCTGCATCTTCTGCGGCTACTGTGAAGAAGCCTGCCCGGTGTCCGCGATCTTCATGGGCAAGGATTACGAGCTCGCGGTCTACAGCAAAGACGACTTCGTCTGGGACAAGACGGAGTTGCTGGTGCCTGCGCCATCCAAGTGATCAGTGACCTTTGGCGTCGTCGGCGATCTTCACGGCAACTTCAGCGCGCTCGATCGCATCCTGCGCCGTCATCCGGAGGTCCCGTTCTGGCTCTGCGTCGGTGACGTTGCCAGCGTGACCGGCGCGTATCCGGCACCGGCGGCACCGCTTTACTGGATCAAGGGGAACAACGAGGCCTTCGATCGCGTCGAAGCCTTTCGGGATGGCACGGAGACGATTCCGAATCTCCACTACATTCCCAATGGCGCTCGCCTCCAGGTCGGACCGATCACCGTGGCCGGCGTCGGCGGCACGTTTGCGCCGACCTGGTATGACACGCCGGAGGCCGGGCTGTCTCGCACGCCGAAGGACGACAAGCGACGCCACTTCGTCCGCGAGCAAGTCGAGGCGTGCAAGGCGCTCGGTGGCGCCGACGTGCTGCTGACCCACGAGGCGCCCACGCCGTTCTGGGTCACTCTCCCGTCCTCGACAACGCCGTCGAAGAAGTGGCGTCGCGACGTCGGCAAGGCGCCGATTGCGGAAGTGGCTGATGCGCTCCAGCCCAGGCTGCACTGCTTCGGCCATCATCACCTCTACGCCACGTTCACGCGCCGCGGCATCCCCACGGTGTGTGTCGATCGCGTCAATCGAGGTTATCTGCTGGTCGATGCGGCGAGCTTCGCGTGGGAGGTGCGGGAGGCCAGGTAACTGATGGTACGATGAAGAGTTGCGGATGCCCCTCAAACCTTTCCTCGAAGCGCTCGATCAACGCGTACTGGTCTGCGACGGCGCCATGGGGACGCAGCTCTATGCGAAAGGCGTGTTCATCAATCGCTGCTTCGAGTCATTGAATCTCACCAACCCCGATCTCGTGGGCAGCGTGCACGCCGAATACGTCCGTGCGGGCGCCGACATCATCGAGACGAACACGTTTGGGGCCAATCGCATCAAGCTGCGCGCGTTCGGGCTGAGCGAGAAGGTCGCCGACATCAACCGTGAGGGCGCGCGGATTGCGCGGACCTCGTCGCTGCGACCAGGCTCCGGGTCGGCCGACGATCGCGCGTATGTGGCTGGGGCCATCGGACCGCTCGGCATTCGCGTCGAGCCCTGGGGCAAGACCGGTGTCGACGAGGCCGAGCAGTACTTCGCGGAACAAGCCGCAGCGCTCCTCGCCGGCGGCGTGGACCTCTTCATCCTCGAGACGTTTCGGGACTTGAACGAGATCGGTGCCGCCATCGCCGCGGTTCGCCGCGTGTGCGACTTGCCGATCGTCGCGCAGATGACGACCGAGGAGGACGGCAACAGCCTGGATGGCACCCCGCCCGAACAGTTTGCGCCCGTCCTGCTCGCACGCGGCGCTGACGTCGTCGGCGTCAACTGCAGCGTTGGTCCGGCGCCGATGCTCGAATCCATCGAGCGGCTGGCCAGCATCACCACGGCACGGCTGTCGGCGCAGCCCAACGCCGGCCGTCCGCGCGACATCGAGGGGCGCAACATTTATCTGTCGTCACCCGAATACATGGCGTCGTACGCGCGCCGGTTCATCGCCAACGGGGTGCGTCTGGTCGGCGGATGCTGCGGGACGACGCCGGAGCACATCCGGCAGATTTGCTCGGCGGCACGACGGAGCGCGCCGGCGGCGGCGCGCGCGGCAGGCCGCGGCATCGATACGCGCGCCGCCTCGGTGGCCGGCACACCGCATGCGCAGCCGCCTGTCCGCCGCGAGCAGAAGTCGCGACTCGCCGGGAAGCTTGCCCGGGGGGAGTTCGTCATCGGCGTGGACCTCGTGCCGCCTCGCGGGTTGGCCGCGGCGGCGATCATCCAGGAAGCCAAGGCCCTGGCCGGACGCCGCGTGGACGTGATCACCGTGCTCGACAGCCCGCGTTCCGGTGCGCGCATGAGTGCACTCTCGCTTGCCGTGCTGGTGCAGCAGCAGGCCGGCGTCGAAACGCTGCTCCAGTATTCCTGTCGCGACAAGAACTTGCTCGGCATCCAGTCGGATCTGTTGGGCGCCTACGCGATGGGGTTGCGCAATCTGCTCGGCATCACCGGCGACGCGGGCAAGCTCGGCGACATCCCCGATGCCACGGCCGTCTTCGACGTCGACTCGGTGGGGCTGACGAATGTGCTGACGCGGCTGAACCACGGACTCGACATCGGCGGACAGCCCATCGGCCTGCCGACGGCTTTTCATGTCGGCGTGATGGTCAATCCCGCTGCGGACGATCTCGACAGCGAGCTGCGACGATTTGAGTTCAAAGTGGATGCCGGGGCCGAGTTTGCGGTGACGCATCCGGTCTTCGATGCGGCCCGGCTGGAGCGTTTCGTGGCGCGAATTGCCGGATTCCGGATTCCCGTGCTGGCCACGCTGCACCCCTTTGAAAGCGTCCTCAATGCGGAGTTCCTGGCCAATGAGGTGCCCGGCGTCAAGGTGCCGGATGTGCTGCTCGAACGGATGCGGCGGACCGACGGCGAAGCCGCGGCTGTGGCGGAGGGCGTCCGCATCGCCCAGGAGCTTGGCACGGCGGTGCGCTCGATGGTGCAAGGGCTCCACATTTCAGCACCGTCGGGACGAGTGGAGCTCGCGCTTCAGACGCTTGACGGCCTCCGGTGATATAGTTCGACCCGGCTTCGTTCTTGCGAAGTCATTGACGTTCGGCGCGTTGGGCCGAACGGAGGAGTGGAATGGCGCTATTCGACAGCCAGCGGGAGCGTTCGGATACGGTCAGCGGGGATGCAGCCACGCGTGCGCTGTCGGTGACCGTGGTCGAGAACGACTTTGTCGCCAAAGTTTACCAGAAGCTGGCGATCGTCTATGACCTGGTGTTCGGTCCGACCTTGCACCCGGGCCGCATCGAAGCCATCCAGAAAATGAAGATCCAGCCGGGCGACTCCGTGCTCGAAGTGGGCGTCGGCACCGGGATCAACTTGTCCATGTACCCCTCGAGCTGCGCGATCACCGGGATTGATCTTTCGGCGCCGATGCTCGACAAGGCTCACGATCGCATCTTGAACAAGGCGCTCCGCAATTGTCGTGTGATGGAGATGGATGCGGCGCAGATGGCGTTTCCGGACGAGTCGTTCGACATCGTTTACGCTCCGTATCTCATCAGCGTGGTGCCCGACCCCGTCAGGGTCGCGCAGGAGATGCGGCGTGTCTGCCGTCGCGGCGGGCGCATCGTGATTTTGAATCACTTCAAGAGCGAGAATGCCATCATGTCGCGCATCGAGACGGCGATTTCGCCGCTCACCGTGCACATCGGCTTCAAGGCGGATCTCGATCTCAATGCGTTCCTCACGCAGGCGCACTTGACGCCAATCTCCACCGACAAGGTCAACATCCCGAAGATGTGGACCCTCGTCACCTGCGTCAAGGACTGACGAGGCGAAGCCTCAGACCCGAATTCTCGGCCGTCAAGACGGCTCACGGCGCCGGCTCCGCGCGTCGTCCAGCTTGGCTTTCAGTTCGGGCTGCAATTCGATGAAGAGCGCTTCGCCCTCGGCATGAACGCGCCCCTGCTCGTCGCTCAGACGCGACTTGATGAAGATCTTCCTGCGCTCAATCCGTTCGATCCAGGACTCGACGTGGCCGGAAAAGCCGAGCGGCGTCATATGCAGGTAATCGATGGTGATGCGCGCGCCGACAACGGGGTGGCCGTTCATCCAGCAAACCGCGCCCATGGCCTCGTCGAGCACGGCCGCAATGGCCCCGCCGTGCACGGACTCGGGCGGGCCTTCGGTGTGCGGCCCGAACCAGACCGTGGCATGGAGGTGGTTGTTGGCAGCATCGCGAAAGTAATCCACGCGCGTGCGATCGGTCGAGGCCGCCGCGCCAGAAACAAACGAGCGCTGGGACGGGCCGGACGGAAAGGGTTGGACCGGAATCATCGCCTCAAATCATATCGAGCAGCCGCTCAGCGGCCACATCGGCGCCGTTGACCGCCGGTTCTTCGGGTGGCGCCGGCTGTTCGAGCAGCGCGTCGAGATGTGCGGACCAGCGGCCGGCGAACAGGTCGCCGTGGTCCAGAGAGCGGGCGCGCAGGAAGCGAGGCATCTCGGCGACGAGCACGTCGTATTCGATGAACCGGCCGCGTGACGTGTACAACATGGCCGTGTCGTTCGCGATGCACTCGGCAATGATCCCGTAGCCCGGCTTGGTCACGACGGCATCTACGCTGTGAACGAGATCCTCGTAGCGCCACCCTGCGGCGTACATTGCGCGTTCGTCGAGCGGAATCAGGCTGCCCCGGCGTCCGCCCTTCAGCGCCCGAGGCAGGTCAGCCTGTGGAAGGCTTCCGCTCATCAGGACGCCGTAGCCCTCGAGGCGACTCAAGGCGTCGAGATCGAAGCCATCGACGCCATAGCCGCCGAACGAGACGAGCACAAGCCGTTCGTCTTGGGGGAGACCCAGCACACGTCGCGTGTCCAGGGGGTCCCGCCGGGAACGGCGTGCCACAAACGGCAGGTCGACGACGGCACGAAACACATCGAAGCCGCCATGCATCGGGAGCCGCAGTGCGAGGTCGGCCTGCTGGTATGCCTCGCGGATCTGCTGCGCGACGTCGTCCGATTCTTCGTACGCGGAGTAGATCCAGTCCCAGGTGAAATTGCCGAGGGCGGCAGCAGCGACGCCGGCCCGCTTCGCCGCGGCAATGCCGAGTGGCGGGATGTCGGCCACGACGAGGGTGACGCCGTGTCGCTCGAGCAATGCCGCTTCAGCCTCGACGCGGTCGTCGAAGGTGCGCATGAACTCACGCGCGTGTTCGATGGTGGCGCGTGCATCGAGGTGCAAGCTGTCGATCTGTACGACGCCCGTGTCGGTCCTCAGGTCGGTCCGGCTGAAGCCAGGCCCGACCACCGTCCGATCGAACAGCCATTGGGGGGCGGTCGTGCGGGCGATGACGCGCACGTCGTGGCGGCGGGCGAGGATGGCGTTGATGACTTCGATGACGCGCGACGCATGCCCGAAGCCATGCGCCGACACGTAGAAAACCACGGTCGGCGTCACAGAGTTCTCGTCAGCGCTCGCCTATCGCGGTTCGGGTGCGACCGGCTGCTCGATCGGGACGGCTGATGTCCTGGGCAGTGCAATCTCGAGGACCTGCTCGAGCGTGGAGACCGGCACGAAGCGCATGTCCTTGCGGATCTCCTCCGGCAACTCCTTCAGGTCGGGCTCGTTGAGCGCGGGCAGGATGAACGTCTTCAGCCCGAGCCGCTTGGCGGCGAGCGCCTTTTCGCGAATGCCTCCGACCGGCAGCACCAGGCCGCTCAGCGTGATTTCGCCCGTCATCGCGACATCGGGATTGACGGGCTCGTTGCGCGCGGCTGACAGGATGGCCGTGGCCATGGTGACGCCCGCAGACGGACCGTCCTTCGGAATGGCGCCGGCCGGCACGTGTACGTGCAGGTCGCGGCCTTCGAGGAAATTCGCTTCGATGCCGAGCGCGGCTGCGTTGGCGCGAAGGTGGCTCACGGCCGCGCGCGCCGATTCCTGCATCACCTCGCCGAGTTGCCCGGTCAGGATGAACTGACCGCGGCCGCCGGGCAGCAGGCTCGCCTCGATGAACAACACATCGCCCCCGCTCTCGGTCCACGCGACGCCGGTGGCGACCCCCGGCCGGGACGTCCGGAAGGACACCTCGCGCTTGAAGCGGGCCGGACCGAGATAGGTTTCGAG
The DNA here is from genome assembly GCA_035512515.1 of Vicinamibacterales bacterium. GTDB lineage: Bacteria > Acidobacteriota > Vicinamibacteria > Vicinamibacterales > UBA2999 > JACCSI01. The sequence continues at coordinate 37,086 of DATKDY010000160.1, read as the reverse complement.
GGCCTCAGCTTCGACCGTGGCAGTGGCCGCCTCGCCGGTTGCCACCCGCGCGGCAATCTTGCGCGCGACGGCGCCGATCAGCCGCTCCAGGTTGCGGACGCCGGCTTCACGCGTGTGTTCGCGGATGATCGTGCGGAGCGCTTCGTCCGTGATCGTGACCGAGCCTTCACCGAGCCCGTGCTCGCTCAACTGCCGCGGGATCAGATACCGACGCGCGATGCCAACCTTCTCATCCTCGGTGTATCCCGAGAGGTAAACGATCTCCATCCGATCGCGCAGCGCAGGGTGCACGGGACCGATCTGGTTCGCGGTCGCGATGAAAAGCACCTTCGACAGGTCGATGGGCACCTCCATGTAGTGATCACGGAAGGAGTTGTTCTGTGCGGGATCCAGCACTTCGAGGAGTGCGGCCGCCGGGTCGCCCTGGTAGCCGGTCGCGATCTTGTCGAGCTCGTCGAGCATGAACACCGGGTTGGCTGCCCCCGCCTGACCGAGCGCCTGCACGATCCGGCCGGGCAGCGCGCCGATGTAGGTGCGCCGGTGTCCGCGGATCTCAGCTTCGTCGCGAACGCCTCCGAGTGAAATGCGAACGAACTTGCGCTGCATGGCCCGCGCGATGGATTGCCCGAGCGAGGTCTTGCCGACACCCGGCGGGCCGACGAAGCAGAGAATCGGACCCTTCATGTCGCCCTTCAGCTTGCGAACGGCGAGATACTCGACGATGCGCTCCTTGACCTTGTCGAGATCGTAGTGATCCTCGTCGAGTACGCGCTGGGCTTCTACCGGGTCGATGCGGTCTTCCGACACCTTGTCCCAGGGCAGCTCCAGCATCCACTCCAGGTAGGTCCGGATCATCTGCGATTCGGGCGAAGCCGGTCCCATGCGCGCGAGCCGGTCGAGCTCGCGATCCGCCACGGCCTTCACGTGTGGCGGCAGGTTGGCCTGGTCGACGCGATCACGCAGCTCTTTGGTTTCGTTGCCCTCGCCCTCACCGAGCTCGTCCTGAATCGCCTTCATCTGCTGGCGGAGGTAGTACTGCCGCTGCGCATCGGTCATTTCCTGCTGCGCCTGCGATTCAATCTTGCCTTTGATCTCCAGCACGGAGACTTCGCGCGTGAGCAGCGAGTGCACCAGTTCGAGCTTCTTCAGGAGCGGATCGGCTTCGAGAAGCTGCTGCCGTTCCTCGGCCTTGAGGTCCAGCATCGTGCCGAGCAGATAACAGAGACGCAGCGGGTCGTCGATCCCGGCCACCAGTTGACGGACCTCAGGCGCCAGCCCAGACGTGAGCGTCAGCGCCCGCTCGACCAACTCCTGGACCCGCCGGACATACGCGTCAACTTCGACTCCGCGATACACCTGCTCGGGTGAGAGTAGAATCTTTGCGCGCAGCATCCCGTCCTCGAGCGCCACGTGCTCGGCGCGCGCGCGCGCCATTCCTTCGACGATGATGTTCAGCCCTTGTTGGCCGCGCGCCATCTGCCGGATGATGCCGATGGTGCCGTAGGCCTGCATCCGATCGACGGCGGGCTCCTCGTCATCGCCACGCTGCAGCAGGAGCAGCACCAGACGGTCGCCGGCCAGTGCGCGGTTCACGGCTTCCACCGACAACGGGCGATTGAGGGCGAGCGGCTGCAGCGTCAGCGGGAACGCCACCGTGCGTCGCAGGGGAAGCACGGGGAGTTCGGTGGGAAATGCGGTCGGGGGGGACGGATCAGCCACGATGGGTACCGGTGATCATACAATCCATCATGGCCCTCGACGAACGCGCGTTCTTTTCCGACCGACCCGAAAACCGGTCCGAGCGACTCAGCTGCCCCCGCTGCCGCCGGACCAGCGAGTACTCGGTGCGATGGATCCGGCGTATCAAGAAGGATCGCATCCCGCCGGGGGGGGATGAGCGCGATCGGGCGAAATTCGCCAAGTTGCGCGACCACCTGATCCGTGTAGACGACGAGGTGGTCTGCACGGCATGTGCAAAACGCTTCGAAATTCCGTCCATGCACTCGCTGCTGTTCGTCGATCAGCTCGAGGGCCTTCCGCGTGACGTCGAAGAAGAGGAATCCCCTGAAGCACCTGCCAGCGAACCGCGCGCGGCTAAACGCGATGCCGATCGTCCTGGACCTCGGCGAGTGACGACTCCCAGGGGCTGGCGAGGATGAGACAGACCGAAATGATATAAGCCCTATGGCGGGCCGGATGTTCGATCCGGCCGAATGGTTTCACGTGAAAATCGCGATCACCGGCATCGGCGTGGTTTCGACCTTTGGCGTCGGACGTGAGACGTTCTGGGACCACGTCCGTCGTGGCGTCAGCGGCACGCGCGCGATCACCGACTTCGATGCCAGCTCTTACCCCTGCCGCGTCGCGGCGCCGGTTCCGCCGTTTACGTTCAATGGCAATGGCAATGGCAATGGCCACGGCGATCCGAAGCGATACTCCCGTGCCGCACTATTTGGCGTCGTCGCGGCCCAGGAGGCGTGGCAGGATGCCGGGCTCGGTGTGGGCGAGCCCAACGCCGGTGTCATCATCGGCAGCGGCGGCGGCGGGATCGACGTCGGCGAGCGGCAGTATCGGGACTTCTTCACAACCGGCGGCCGGCATGTGACGCCCTATGCGATTGCGGTCGGCATCTGCGGCATGGTGTCGAGTGAGATTTCGATTGCCCTGCAGTTGCACGGCATCAGCCATGTGCTCTCCACCGGTTGTACGAGCTCGACTGACGCCATCGGCTATGCCGCGATGCTGCTTCGCAATGGCGACTTCGACGCGTTGCTCACCGGCGGGACGGATGGATGTGTTTTACCAGGCATGATCTTCGGCTTCTCGCGCATGCGTGCGGTCTCCACGCATTACAACGACCGGCCAGACGCCGCATCCCGGCCCTTCGACCGGGGCCGCGACGGCTTCGTGCTCGGCGAAGGGGCCTGGATGATGGCGCTGGAGCGCGAGGACCGGGCACGGGCCCGCGGCGCGCGGGTGTATGCCACGGTCGAGGGCTACGCAAGCACCTGTGACGCGTATCATCGCGTGCAAATGGATCCCGATGGTGAGCACATCGTGCGGTGTATGACCGCGGCGATTGATCGCGCGGGACGCGCGCGCGAGGAGATCGGCTACGTGAACTACCACGGCACGTCCACGCAGTTGAACGATGCGATCGAATCGAAGTGCACGCGCAAGGTGTTTGGCCCAGGCGCCGATGCGATACCGGGGTCATCGACCAAATCGATGATTGGTCACCCGCAGGGGGCCAGCGGCGCCGCGGGTGTGGTCACGACCGCGCTGGCGCTGTCGCGGGGGTTTCTGCCGCCGACGATCAATCTGACCGATCCGGATCCGCAGTGCGATCTCGATTTTCTACCGCACACCGGGCGTGCGGCGCGCCCGGCGGCGGCGCTCTGCAACTGTCTCGGATTCGGATCGAAGAACTCGGCACTGGTGCTGGGTGCCGTGTGACGTGATCGTCGCCGGGGCTGGGCCCGCCGGGGCGCTGGCCGCGACGATTCTCGCGAGGGCCGGTGTGCGCGTCCAGTTGTTCGACCGCGCGCGCTTTCCACGCCCGAAACTGTGCGGCGACACGGTGAACCCCGGGGCCTTGCGCGTACTCGGGTCGCACGTGCGGCTCGATCCCATCGTGGCGTCCGCTCTTCCGCTCGACGGTATGGTGCTGACTGGTCCGGGCGTCGCCATCGTCGGCACGTACGGGCAAGGGCTGCACGGCCGTGCCATCACCAGGCGCGTTCTCGACGTTCTGCTGGTCGAAGAGGCCGTTCGTGCGGGTGCCCGGTTCGCGGACAACACCAGAATCGCGGCCCCCGTGGTAGGCGCCAGCGGACACGTCGCCGGTGTCGTCCTGCAATCGCGCGACGGCATGCGGCGCGAGCACCGCGCGCCGCTCGTGATCGCGGCCGATGGACGCGAATCGCGTCTGGCGCGGGCGCTGGGACTCACGCATCATCCGGTGCGGCCGCGGCGCTGGGCAGTGGGCGGATATTTCGACGGCGTGACTGGTCTCGGCCGCCGCGGTGAGATGCATGTTCGCGCGGGGCACTACATCGGTGTGGCGCCCGTGCCGAATGGCCTCGCCAACGCCTGTCTCGTGCTGCGCCATCGGCGCGGCCAGGGAGGATGGCGGGATCCGGAGGCGACGCTGCTCGCGGCCCTCAGGGCCGATGCGAGGCTTGCAGCGCGGTTCGCGCCGGCGCGTCTCGTCGAGCCGCCGCAGGTATTGGGCCCGATGGCGGTTGATGCCCGCGCCGCGGGACTTCCGGGACTGTTGCTGGCCGGCGATGCGGCGGGCTTTATCGATCCGATCACCGGTGATGGCCTGCGCTTCGCCTTGGAAGGCGCGACCCTCGCCGCCCTGGTGGCGCTCGACGTGTTGGCCGGGCGGTGCGATCCCGTGCAGGCGCCCTCCGCGTTAGCCGAGCGGAGGCGGGCAGCCTTTGCCGCGAAATGGCGATTCAATCGGGCCGTGCGCCTTGCGGTGGCCTCATCCGGTGCGATCGGAGCGGCCGCCGTCGCCGCGCGGGCGTTGCCCCGCGTGTTCCAGTCCGTGATCCGTTACGCTGGCGATTGCGAATAGGCCGGCGCGCTGCGCCGGGATCGACCGCCATGACAGCGCTCTTCATCGCCGCCGCCACGCTCCTCGCCGTCGTGCTCATCATGCTCGGCGAAGCGGCCCTGTCGTCGTTCAACGAGCGCCTGCTGCGGGCGCGTGAGGCGATTGAGGTGGACGACGGTGTCGTGCGCACGATGCAGTGGGCCTATCCGGCGAGCTTCGCAGCGATGGCGGCGGAAGGTGCGCTCGCCGGGCCATCCACACCAGAGCTCCTGCCGATCGGCCTTGCCCTGTTTGGTGTGAGCAAGGCGCTGAAGGTGTGGACCATCAGGACCCTGGGCGTCCGCTGGACGTTTCGCATCCTCGTGGTGCCGGATGCGCCGCTGGTCACGCACGGGCCGTACGTGCTGATGCGCCACCCCAATTATGTCGCCATTCTCGGCGAGATGGCCGCCGTCGCGCTGATCGTGTGGGCGCCGGTGACCGGCGTTCTCGCGTTTGCCGGGTACGGAGCATTACTGCGGCGGAAGGCCGCTGTCGAAGATCGCGCGCTCGGGAGACAATAGCCATGGCTCATGTCTCCGCGCGCGTGGCGTATTGGCTCGGTGTGCTTTGGTCTCGATGTCGTCGCTGTCCTCGCCCTTCTACTCGGCGCGACCGTGTTCGTCACCGGCGGCTTTCGCGAATGGCTGCCATGGGGGCGCGTCTCGCTGACGTCATGGGAACGCCCCGTCATCGTGGCGTTCATCGCGATCGCTGCCCGGCACTGGCTGCAGCCGCGGCCCACTATCCTTGCGCGTCTGGCTGACTGGTGGCGGGCGATCGCGGCCACTCCTGGCGTGCGTCCGGCCGTGCCCGTCGTGCTCACCACGCGCACAGGAGTACTACTGGTCGGCTTTCTCGCGGTCGCACTGTTTGGATATCGCCCGGATGTCCCCGTCCCATGGCGAGTCTACGAGAACGAGATTCTGAACCTGCCGGCGCGCTGGGATACCGGCTGGTACATGGACGTTGCCAACTCGGGCTATCGGTGGACACCGTCACGGATAACGCAACAGCAGAACATCGCCTTCTTCCCCGCCTATCCGATGCTGATGCGCTACGGGTCGCTGTTTCTGGGACGGGAGTTGATGTGGACCGGCGTGCTGATCTCCTGGGTGTCGTTCTTCGCGGCGATGGTCTATCTCTATCGATTCACGCGCGAGCGGTTCGGCGACGACGCGGCACGCGTGGCGCTGGCGTTGCTCGCCAGTTATCCGTTCGCCGTGTACTTCAGCACGGCTTATACCGAATCGTTGTTCCTCCTCACGGTGGTCGGGGCGTGTTACCACTTCGAGCGGAATCAATTGTGGCGGGCGGGCGCCTGGGCCCTGCTGGCGGGATTGTCGCGGCCGAACGGATGCCTGCTGTCGATCGTGCTCGGGCTCATCGCCGTGCGGCCCCTGTGGCCGTTCAGGTTCGGCGGCATGCGGCTGCGAGACTGGATGGGGATTGCCGACCGACTCGCCGTGGCGGCGCTGCCGGGTCTCGGCATGTTGATTTACTCGACCTATATTTTCTTCTTGACCGGCCACCCGTTGCAGTGGGCGATGCAGAACGCGGCGTGGGGGCGCGTGTACCGCGGGCTCGACGTGCTGTTCACGGACCAGGCGACCACGATCGGCGGACAGGGACTCTATACCTATGCTGCTACGCGGACGGTCGATGTATTTCAGCTTTCGGCGGTGGCGTTCGTGTGTGCCGCCCTCTGGCCGGTATTGCGCCGGATTGGGCTTCCGTATGCGGTGATGATTGCCATCAACGTGCTTCCGCCGCTCATGATGGGCGGACTGCTTTCGATCGGCCGCGTGACGTCGGTCATGTTTCCGGTGTTCGTCTGGCTGGCGGTCGCCGTCCCGATCGCGCACCGCGCGGCCTGGGTGGCCGGCTTCGCGATGCTGCAGGCCATCGCGGCCGCGATGTTTTTTACCTGGCGGCCGCTCTATTAGCTAGATTAGCAGCGGCGGATTCGCCGCCGAGGGCCTCGCTTCGCTTTGGAGGGCGGGCCTTCGGCCCGACGGCCACGCTCCCGCGCGGTCGGCCCCAACCCTCCGGCCACGGGCCGGCCCTCCGAGCGTAGTGAGGCCTTCCGAGCGCAGCGAGGCCTTCCGAACGCAGTGAGGCCTTCCGAACGCAGCGAGGCCTTCCGAACGCAGTGAGGCTTCGACCATGCGCGCGTCGCGCCAACTCTCGATATACTGACTCCAAGTCCATGACGTTTCCGTTTCGACGCTTCGGCTGGGCTTGTGCCGTCGTCGCCGTCCTGGCGACGACGTTCTCGTCGTCTGCGGCGGTGTCGGGTGCCGCGCAGTCCGTCGTGCAGGCGCGGACTGCGGCCGAGATCGCGTTGCTGTCAGGCCGCTACGACGAAGTCGAGCCATTGACCGCGTCTCACGCGAGCGACGAGGCCCTCGTCGTGCTGCGGGCACGCGCGCTCATTGCGCGCGGCGAGTACGCCGCGGCGGAACGAGTCCTCACCCCCGCCGCTGCCGCCGCGCCCGCCGGCGACGCCGCGCTCGAACTGGGTTTGCTCCAGCTTGCTCTCGGCCGCCGGAGCGAAGGCCGCCGCGCCATGCAGTTGTTGTTGATGGCCGAGGTGCGATCGCCGACGGCGCGCGATTACGCCCGTGCGGCTCGCGCGGCGCGGGCGCTCGGCCAGTTCCCGGAGGCCAACGGCTACTTCCGCGAAGCCATCGCCCTGGCGCCCGCCGACGCGGTCATCGACACCTACTGGGGCGAGTTATTCCTCGAAAAGCACCAGTGGGGCGAAGCGGCCAAGTCGTTCCAGGCCGCGCTGAAGAATCAGCCCGACTATGGCCCGGCCCATCTGGGAATGGCCCGCGCGGTCGTCAACGAGAATCCGCCCGCGGCCGAACGCTTCGCGCGCCGCGCCCTCGAACTCAATCCCTCTGAGGTGCGCGCGCACGTGTTTCTCGCTGAGCTTGCCACGCTCGATGATCAGAAGCCGGACGCCCGCGCGGCCATCGACAAGGCGCTGGCGATCAATCCGCATAGTCTCGAGGCTCTCGCGATGTCCGCCGCGCTCCACTACGTGGAGGGGCACGATGCCGAGTACAAACAGGCGATCACCGCGGCGCTCGAACTCAATCCGCTCTACGGCGAGGCGTTTCGTGTGGTGGGCGAGATTACCGCGCGGTACTACCGGTTTGACGAAGCCGCGGAGCAGGCACGGCGCGCGATTGCGATCGACCGCGAGAATCCGCGGGCCCAGGCCGATCTCGGCCTCTACCTGATGCGCACCGGCGACGAGCGCAACGCCCGTCGTGCGCTCGAAACGTCGTTCCGCGTGGATCCGTACGACGTCATCACCTACAACCTGCTCGAAGTGCTGGACCTGCTCGATACCTTCGAGGTCATCACGGACAGCGAGCTCATTGTCAAGCTGGATCCCGCGGAAGCCGGGGTCATGCGCGAATATGTGCCGACGCTCGCCAAAGAAGCCCTGCAGACGCTCAGCAAGCGCTGGAATTTCACGCCGCAGGGACCAATTCTCGTCGAGATGTTTCCGCTGCACGACCACTTCGCGGTCCGAACCGTCGGCCTGGAGGGGATGATCGGGGCTCTCGGCGCGTGCTTCGGGCGGGTGGTGACGATGGACTCCCCAAAGGCGCGACCGCCGGGCGATTTCAGTTGGGCGGCCACGCTCTGGCACGAGATCGCCCATGTGATCACCTTGCAGTTGTCCAATCAGCGGATTCCGCGGTGGCTGAGCGAAGGTATTTCCGAATACGAGGAGACCCGTGCCCGGCCGGAATGGTTCCGGAACATGACCGTGCCCTTCGTGCGCGCCATGGACGCCGGCGAAGTGATCAAGCTGCGCGATCTCAACTCGGGCTTTCAGGATCCCCGCACGATCTCGCTCGCCTATTACCAGGCGTCCGTCCTCGTCGAGCACATCGTCGAGCGGTTTGGCCAGGATGCGCTTCGCGCGTTCGTCGCATCGTTTGCCGAGGGCATCGACACCGAAGCGGCCATCACGCGCGTGTTCAAGACCGACATCGACGCCCTGCAGGCCTCGTTTGACGCCTACATCGCGGAGCGGTTCGGCCCGTTGCAGCGCGCGCTCGCCGCGCCCGAGGGAGTCGAGCCCGAGCTGCCGCTCGAGAAGCTCACGGCGGCTGTCGCGGAGCATCCCGACAGCTATGTCGCGCACATGGTGCTCGGACGTGCCCTGCGCAGTTCTGATCCCGACGGTGCGATCCAGGCGTTCGAGCGCGCGGCCAGGCTCGTGCCGATGATGACAGGCCCCGAGAGCGCCTACATGCAGATCGTCGAGATCTCGATGGCCCGGGGCGACAAGGAACGCGCCGCGCAGGCGCTCGAGGCCATGCTCGTCTACGAGCACACCGCCATCGACGCCGCGCGCCGGCTGGTGGCGCTGCTCGACGGGACCGACGATCAGCCGCGCGTGCGCCGCGCGCTGCAGCGTGTCGTCGCCATCGATCCGTTCGATGCGCCGTCTCACACGGCGCTTGGGCGCATGGCGCTGGGATCGGGCGAGACCGCTGAAGCGGTCCGGAATTTCCGCGTCGCGCTGGCCGCCGGTCCCATCAATCGAGCATCGGCCCATGCCGACCTCGCCGAAGGGCTGCTGCAAGCGGGCAACCGCGCCGAAGCCAAACGCGAGGCGCTGGCCGCGCTGGAGATCGCGCCGACCTACGAGCGCGCGCAGGATCTGTTGTTGAAACTCTCGGACGGACCGCGTTAGAAGCTGTCACATGAGACGTGTCGCCGCTTTCGCGCTGATTACGGGTGCCCTCCTCGTGATCGGGCCTGCGCTCGTCCCCTTTGCCCTTGCGCAGATCACGGTGAGCTCCGACGACCGCTTTGCGGGCCTGCAGTGGACCTTCGCCCGGATCAAATACAACTCCTATAGCGGCGATGCACGGACCAACCTTCGCATCGGGTATTGGGAGGAGCCGTGGGCGATTGATGCGCCGGCCGCGGAGCAGAACCTGTCGCGCCGTCTCGCGGCGGTGACGTCGATCCAGGTCACCGACCCGGTCGTCGTCACCCTGGACGACGAAAGTATTTTCCGCTATCCGTGGTTGTATCTGGTCGAACCCAGCAATCTCAACCTCACCGACAAGCACGCGGCAACGCTACGCGAACACCTGCTGCGCGGCGGCACGCTGACGCTGGACGACTTTCATGGCCCTTACGAGTGGGATCTGACGATCAAGCAACTGAGCATGATCTTCCCGGATCGCGAGATCGTCGAGCTCGAGCCGCCGCATCCGATCTACACCTGCTTTTATCGCATCGACAAATACCCGCAGATTCCGGGACTTGGATCATTTTTCTCCGGCCGGACGTCGGAAAAGGGCGGGTTCGTGCCTCACTTGCGTGCCATTCTGGACGACGCCGGACGGCCCATGGTGCTCATCAACTGGAACACCGACCTGGGCGACGGCGTGGAGTGGTCGAACGCCGAAGAGTATCCGGGCTACGTCAAGTTCACGGCGCAGGCGTATCAGATGATGATTAACGAAGTCATCTATACGCTGACGCACTAGCCGGGTGCGGCCGGGTGCAGGGAATGGATTTCGATGCGGAGTGAAGCGTGAGCAGTTTAGCAGCGGAAGTGCAGGAAGGGCGCGAGCGGATACTTCACGAGCTCCGCAAGGTCATCGTTGGCCAGGACGAAGTTGTCGATGAGGTGCTGATCGCGCTCTTCACTGGTGGTCACTGCCTGCTGACCGGCGTGCCGGGGCTGGCCAAGACGCTCTTGATCAAGACCGTCGCCGAGATTCTGCACCTCAGCTTCAAGCGGATTCAGTTCACGCCCGATCTGATGCCCGCAGACATCACCGGGACCGAGGTGCTCGACGAAGCCAACGGCCTGCGCACGCTCCGGTTTCTGAAGGGGCCGGTCTTCGCCCAGATCATCCTGGCTGACGAGATCAACCGGACGCCGCCCAAAACACAGGCCGCGCTGCTCGAGGCGATGCAGGAGTATCACGTGACGGCCGCCGGACGGACCTACGACCTCGAACGGCCGTTCTTCGTCCTCGCGACGCAGAATCCGATCGAGCTCGAAGGCACCTATCCGTTGCCCGAAGCGCAGCTCGACCGCTTCATGTTCAACGTGGTCATGACCTACCTGGATCCCGAAGACGAGGTCCGGGTTGTGACGCAGACGACTGGGGCGTCGCGGCCGAGGCCGGAACGGGTCCTCGATGGCGCGGCCATCTCGGCGTTCCAGGAAAGCGTGCGGGAGGTGCTGGTCGCGGATGAAGTGGCGCGGTACGCCGTGCGCCTCGTGGACACGTCACGCCCCGGTCGCGGGGCGAACGTCGATTTCGTTCAGAAGTGGGTCAAATGGGGCGCCGGCCTGCGCGCGTCGCAGGCGCTCATCCTGGGCGGCAAGGCACGCGCCTTGATGCAGGGGCGCCATCACGTGTCGGTGAAGGACATCCAGGCGCTCGCTCGGCCCATCCTGCGGCATCGCGTCATTCCCAACTTCTACGCCGAAGCCGACGGCATCACGTCCGACCGCATCATCGAGCAGTTGCTCGACGCCGTCCCCGCACCGTCGAGCGGGTTGTAAGCGAGCGATGGCGCCCGACACGCGCACGAGCTACCTCGATCCGGCCACCCTCGCGCGTCTCGGCACGCTGGAATTGAAGGCCCGCACCATCGTCGAGGGCTTTCTCACGGGACTGCATCGCAGTCCGTTCAAAGGGTTCAGTGTCGAATTCGCCGAGTACCGCCAGTACCTTCCCGGCGACGACCTCGCCACACTCGACTGGAAGGTCTACGCGCGGACTGACCGGCATTTCATCAAGAAGTACGAGGAAGAAACCAATCTCGACTGCCATATTCTGATCGATGTCAGTTTGTCGATGGGCTATGGTTCCGGCGAGGTTACGAAGCTCCAGTACGGATCGCTGCTCGCCGCGGCGCTCGCATTTCTGATGAACCGCCAGCGCGATGCCGTGGGACTCATCACCTTCGACGACAAGATCATCACGCGGCTGGCGCCAACCGCGCGCGCCGGACAGCTCAAGTCGGTGCTGGTCGCCCTCGATCGTCTGAAACTGGGCGCGACGACCGACATGGCCAAGCCGCTCAACGACCTGGCGGCCGCGATTCGCAAGCGAGGCCTCGTCGTCCTCATCTCGGACCTGCTGGACGATGCGGACCGCGTGGTCGAGGGGCTCAAGCATTTTCGCTACCGCGGCACGGAAGTCATCGTGTTCCACGTGCTCGACAAGGCGGAACTGCAGTTTCCCTTTCAACATCAGGCGCGTTTCCGGGACGTCGAAACCCGCGCGGAAGTCGTCGCCGTGCCTGACGCCGTGCGCGAGCAGTATCTGAAAGCCATCACTGATCTGCAGGAGCGCTATCGGCGTGACCTGCGTCTGGCAGGTATCGATTACGTGCTGCTCGACACGTCACTGCCGCTCGAAACGGCGTTGATGGCCTATCTGCTCACGCGGCGGAGGGCGTTCTAAGCCGTGTTCGGGTTTTCCTTTCTCTACCCGCTCTTCCTCGTTGGCGCCGCCGCGGTCGCCATCCCGATCCTGCTGCATCTGTTCCGCCGGAAGACCGACGCCGTCGTCGATTTCCCTGCGGTGCAGTTGCTGCAGACGGCGCCGGTCGAACAGCACCGGCGGCGGCGGCTGCGGGAATGGATTCTGCTGGCCTTGCGTGTGACGGCATTGGCACTGCTCGCGCTTGCCTTTGCGCGGCCGTACATGCCGACGGTCAGCGCGGTGATTCCTGCGCCCGTGACGGTGGTGGCCCTGGACAGTTCGCTGAGCCTGTCGGCGCCAGGGCAGTTCGAGCGTGCGCGCGAGATCGCGCGCGAAGCCGTGAATGACGCGCCGGCCAGTCACACGGTAGCGCTCGTGACGTTTGCAGATTCCGCCACGCTCGTGGTCCCGCCAACGTCCAATCGAAGCCTCGTTCTGGCCGGCATCGATGAGGCGCAGCCCACTGCAGGGGGCACCCGGTTCAGGACAGCGCTCGCACGGTCGGCGGAGGCGCTGGCGAGCGGTGAGGGGCAGATCATCGTGGTGACCGACCTGCAGCAAACCGGCTGGGACGCCGGTGACGAAGGGGGGGTACCTCAAGGGATCGACGTGCACGTCCGTGAGGTCGCGGCGCCGGCCGGGAACGTGGCTGTCACTGCCGCCAGACGTGAAGGTGACGCCATCATCGCTGGCGTGCACAATTTCGGCGGCAGCCTCGTTCGGGCGCCCGTGAGCGTCTGGGTCGGAGACAACGAGTTGGGCCGGCAGTCTGTGGAGATCGGGCCGCAGGCGGCCGCCGACGTGCGGTTTGTCGCGCCGCCGCCCACACAAGGCGGCGCCGAGGTCCGCGTTGAGGATGCGGCTGGCTACCAATACGACAACTCCCGGTATGTGGTCCTGGCGCCACCCTCGGCCGTGCCGGTGTTCATCGTGACCGCCGAGCCTCCGGCCGCGTCGAATGCGGGCTTGTATGTCGAACGCGCGTTGGCGGTGGCCGACGAGGGTCGTGCGTTTGCTCCGCGAGTCATCGATGGGCGCGCGTTTTCGGCTCTCGCCGACGCGGAGTTTGGCCGGCCGGGGGCAATTTTTCTGTTGGGGACCTCGACGCTCGACCGTACCGGTCGCCAGCGCGTCGCCGCGTTTCTCGGCGCCGGCGGCCGCGTCCTGCTCACGCTCGGTCCCGACGTGGACGTGGCCACACTGGCCGACACTGTGGGCACGCCGGTGATGTTCGGCGCTGATGTCGCGGAACCGCGCGCGCGCACCGTCACTCTGGTGGCCGCCGATACGCGCCATCCCATCTTTCGTCCCTTCGTGAATCCCACTGGTGCGCTTGGGGACGTCTATGTCGAGCGGTACCGGCGTCTGAATGACGAGGCCGGCCGTACAGTGCTGGCAAGATTCTCGGGCGCCGGGGACGCGCTGGTCGAGCAGGTCGTCGAGCGCGGCCGGCTCCTGGTGTTTGCCTCAGACCTCGACAACCGCTGGAATCGCTTTCCGCTCAATCCCGCGTTTGTGCCGTGGGTCATCGAAACGGCGCGGTATCTGGCTCAGGGTCGCGACGAGCGCGAAAGTTTCACGGTGCCAGATGTGCCGTCCGGAATTGGCGTGGCGCCCGGCCTCTACCAGATGGGTCCGCGCACGGTGGCGGTCAATCCGGACGTCCGGGAGTCGAACCCGGCACGGACGACCCTTGACGAGTTTGTCAGCGGAATTACACGATTGAACCCCGTCGCCGCGACCCGCGCCGCCGCCGCCGCCCGTGACCAGGAAGAGCGGCAGCGGCTCTGGCAAGTGGGCCTTCTGGTGATGTTGCTGGCGCTGGCGGGTGAAGGCCTTATAGGACGCCGGGCCGTCGGAGGCGGCGGAACATTCGAAGTTCCTCAGTCGGAAAAAGGCGTAGGATATGCATCTGGCGACGCCAAGTGACGGAAGAGCGTGATGCAATGAGCGATCGTCCCGTAGAGCTCGAGGCCATCCTCACCGAGGTACGGCGGCGGTGGACGCGTCGCTCGCGGTGGCGCGCCTCCATGCTCGGTGCCGCGGCGGCCGCTGTGATTGTGCTGACCGGATGGTCTGCCGTTGCCCTCCTTGCGCCGGACGGGATTCCACTTCTTGTTATCAGCGGGTTCGTCCTGGCCACGGCCATTTTCGCGATCGCACGCGCAGGGTGGTCGGTTCGCGGCGCCCCGACCGACCGGCAAGTCGCGCGGCTCATCGAGGAGCGCGAGACTCAACTCGACGACGTCGTCGCCACCGCCGTGGACTACGGCGCGCGGCCCGACGCCACGCCGCGGATGCGCCAGGCGCTGTTCGGCGACGCGGCCCGCGCGGTCGCCGCGCTCGGCGACCGCGCGAACCTGGATCGCGTCTTGTCACGGCAATCGGTTCGCCGCGCATGGCTGCGCGCGGCTGGTGCGTTCGCCGTGCTCGCCATTGCGGTCGCTGGCTTCGCGCCGTCGCTGTGGCGCGCAGCCAACGTTGCCTCGGCCTACCTGTTTCCGGCACGCCTCACCGTGGCGGTCACACCAGGCTCGACCAAGGTGCTCGCCGGGGAGCCCATGACCATCACCGCCCGGATCGGTGGGTTCGAGGGCGAGGTCGTTCCGACGCTCACCGTGGCGGTAGGTGACGAGTCGCGCAGCCTGCGCATGTCACCGGGGGAGGACGCTGGCACGTTCGCGGTGACCGTTGAAAGTGTCAGGACGTCGTTTGCTTATACGGTCAGCGCGGCCAACGCCCGGTCAGATAACTACGCAATCACCGTCATTCGCCCGCCGCGTGTCGAGCGGATCGATCTTCACTACGAATTTCCTCGTGGCGTGGGCCTCGAGCCGCGCACCGACGAGGACAGCGGCGACATCTATGGTCCGCCGGGAACGAAGGTGCGTCTGACCATCGCGGCCGATAAACCAATTGCCTCCGCGTTTCTCCTCCTCGACGACGGCAGCAAGCTGCCGTTGATCGGTAACGCGGAGCTGCTCGACGGCGGATTGACCATCGATGGCGACGGCTCATACCGCATCGCCTTGCTGGATCACGATGGTCTGGAGAGCCCGGGCGACACGGAATACTTCATTCGCACGCTGCACGACCGGCCGCCGGACGTCCGCATTCTGCGCCCAGCCAGCGACAAGCACGTGATGCCGCTCGAAGAGGTCCAGATCGCGGCGCGGGCCGACGACGATTTCGGCATCGCATCGCTCGAGATCGTGTTCCAGACGCCGAGCGGAAAAGAGCGCGCAGTGCCGATCGGCGTAGCCGGAGGGTTGACGGCCTCCGGTGTTCATACGCTGTTCATGGAAGATCTGAACGTTCAGCCCGGTGACTTTGTCACGTATTACGCGCGTGCCCGCGATGTGAACCGCGGCCGTCGTTCGACCGAAGCAAGGAGTGACATCTTCTTTCTCGAGGTCCAACCGTTCGAGGAGGAATTCGTGGCGGCCCAGAGCCAGCAGCAGGGCCAGGGCGCGGGCATGCAGGGCGGTGCGCTCGAGGATCTCGCCGAAGCGCAGAAGCAGATCATTGTCGCAACGTGGAATCTCGACGCGCGGGCGCGGCGGGCGCGCGGCGTGCCGTCGCCACAGGACGTCACCGCCGTCTCGAAGGCGCAATCGGAACTGCGCGATCGCGCTGAGCAGGTCAGCGCGCAGGCCCAGCGCATGAGCGATCCGCGCCGTCGCCGCCGCACGGGCGGTCCCGCACCGGGCGAGGACCCGATCGGCAAGGCCGTCGAGGCCATGGATCGCGCTGTCACCGAACTGGACAGGTTCAGCACGAGCAGCGCCATGCCGCACGAAATGGAGGCGTTGAATCATTTGCTCCGTGCCGAAGCCGAGAATCGGCGGCGGCAGGTGTCGCGTTCGCAGCAGGCCGGCGGCGGTGGCGGACAGAATCGTTCGGAAGCGGATCTGTCGAGCCTGTTCGATCAGGAGCTTCGAAAACGTCAGCAGACCAATTACGAATCGCCGAACTCGACCGAAGAGCGCGAGGAACAGGAGCAGACGGATCCGCTCGAGCGCATCCGCGAACTGGCCCGCCGGCAAGACGCGCTCAACCGCCAGCAGCAGGATCTCGCGCGGGCTCGCGAGCAGATGGACGAGGAGGAGCTGAAGCGGCAGCTCGAGCGATTGACCCGTGACCAGAACGAACTGCGGCAACAGGCGCAGCAGCTCGCGGAGCAGATGCAGCAGAGCGGGCAAACGGGCGGCCGCGGCAGTCAGGGGCAGGACGAAAGCCGCCGTCTGCGTGAGGCGTCGGAAGACATGCGCAATGCCGCCACGGGTCTGCGCCAGCAGGACGGCGCTCAGGCGTCGCAAAGCGGGGACCGCGCCGCCGAACGCCTGCGCGACCTCGAACAGCGGATGCAGGCGTCGCGGCCAGACGATCGCCGGCGTGCGCTGGGCGACCTGCAGCTCGAAACTCGCCAGTTGGCGGACCAGCAGCGCCGGCTTGCCAGCGAGGCAGGCCGCACGGCGCGGGGTCCGGCCGGTGATGATGCGCGACGACGCCTGGCGGGCGAGCAGGAACGACTGGCGGATCGGGCCGAGCGGCTTGAAGAACAGGTTCAGCGTCTCTCCCGTGCGGGACAGGGCGACAGCAACGAGCGCCGTGCCACCGAAGAAGCGGCGCGCGAGCTGTCTCGTCAGAATGTCGCCGACCGCATGCGTCAGTCAGCAGACGCCATGCGGCAGGGTAGCCCGCTCGATGCCCAGCCGCAGGATGTGGCGAAGGCGCTGGATCGCGTTGCCGAGCAACTCAGCGCCGCGAGCGGCGCGCAAAGCGCCGATGCACGCCGGGCCTCCGAGCAGCTCGGGCGTGCGCAGGAATTGCGGGACCGCATGCGGGAGCTCGACCGCTCCATCGAGCAGCTCCAGCGGGAGAGCCAAGCCCAGCAGCGTGGCCAGCCGCAGGCGCCCCAGCCGGGCGCGCAGCAGGGTGCGCAGGGTGCGCCGGCGGGGGCGCAAGGAGAAGGCACGTCCGGTCAAGGCGGTGGGTCCGCCGCCGGGACTGGGGGTCGCCTGGAGCAGCTGCAGCGCGAGGTCAACGAACAGATGGGTCAGGCTCAGCGGCTTGCCGAATCGATTCGGCGAGAGACGCCCGGCTTGGGCGCCAATATGGATTCGTCGTGGTGGCCCAGTTTCTCGGCCCCGGGCACCGAAGCCTTCAAGCAGGACTTCTCCCGATGGGAATCCCTCAAGTCCAGCCTCCTGGTAGCCCTCGAAGACGTGGAAACGCAGCGCTCCGGGGAGTTGCGGGCGCAGGAGCTCAAGGAGCGATTCAACGTCGGGGGCCACGAGGCGGTCAGCGACGCGTATCGCGAGCTCGTGGACAAGTATTATCGCTCTCTCGCCGCGCCACGGCCGCGCCCGTAAACGACATCCCGGTCGTTCCCTCCTCAGCCGTCCAACCTCAGCCACACTGTGGACGCTGGATACGGCAGCGCTCCTCGCGAGCTGGTACGCCATCGCGCGAAGTTGAATACGCTGTCGTTCTGCTCGAACCTGTGTAATCTGTCTAGGCAGTGGTTCAGTTCGCGGTTGCCCTCCCCTGGTGGGGCTACGGCCTGGCCTTCGCGGCCGCGCTGGCCTTCGCGTGGTTGGCGTATTCACACGTCGCGATACGCATGTCTCGTGGGCAGCGCACGCTGCTGACCACCTTGCGTGCAGTCACGCTGGTCCTCATCGTCATCTTCCTGTTGCGACCGGTTCAATTCGTCCAGGCCGACGGCCCACGCGACAGCGTCGTGGCGGTTCTCGTGGACGTGTCCCGGAGCATGCGACTCGTCGATGGCGCCGAACCGCGGATCGATCGGGCGCGCGAAATCGCCGATCAACTGCAATCGCAGTTGGGTCGACACTTTCAAACCGAGCTGTTGTCGTTTGGGGAGACGCTCAGCCGCATCGAGTCCGCGCAGCTTGGCGCTGACGCGCGTCGGAGCGATCTGAGTAGCGGCTTGACTGCGCTCGCGGAGAGGTATCGCGGACGACGGCTGGCGGGTGTCGTCGTGATCTCCGATGGTGGCGATACCTCTTCCGAGGAAGCCGGGAGCCGGCGATCCCTTGGCGTTCCCGTGTATACGGTCGGTGTTGGCAGCAGCTCGGCGTTGCGCGATCGGGAGATCGTGAACTTCACGGCGGGCGAGCCCTTGCTGGCGGAGTCGTCGGTGGACCTCAGCGTGTCGCTGACGAGTACCGGCTTTGGCACGACACCGATCGAGGTGCGGCTGAGCGAGGACGGCCGCCCGCTGGATACGCGCCGCATCACACCCGCCGCCGACGGCGCCACCCTGCATCAGGTGTTCACCGTCTCGCCCGCGGCGGATCGCGAAACGGTGTACACGGTGTCCATTCCTCCGGACGCCAGCGAAACCGTCGTCGAGAACAACACCCGCAGTGTGCTGGTTCCACCCCAGGGCCGGCGCCGGCGGGTGCTGGTGGTCGAGGGCGCGCCGGGATTCGAGCACACATTCGTCAAGCGGGCGCTCGGCCGCGACCCCGGGCTCGAGGTCGATTCGGTCGTGCGCAAAGGGCAGAACGAGGAGGGACGAGACACGTTCTTCATTCAGGCGGCGAGCAATCGTGCACTCGCGCTGGCGACCGGTTATCCGACGACGCGCGCGGCACTGTTCGAGTACGACGCCGTCTTCTTCGGCAACATCGAGGGCGACTTCTTCAGCCGCGATCAACTGGCGCTGACAGCGGACTTCGTCGGCACCCGCGGTGGCGGCCTGCTCGTGTTCGGTGCGCGGTCGTTCGAACGGACAGCGCTCGCCGGGACGCCTCTTGAACACGTCCTTCCGGTCGATCTCACCGATCGGCGCGCGACCGCCGCGCGCACAGCCGGAGGAGCGACGCCTGCCGCCAACGCGGTCGCGCTGACGCCAGACGGCGCCACACACCCGGCCACGCGACTCGACGCGAGTATCGACGAGAGCCAGAAGCAATGGGCGGCGCTGCCGCCGCTCGCGTCAGTCGCCGGCGCCGGAGGTCCACGCCCGGGCGCCCAGGTGCTGGCCGTCACGAGCGAGGCAGGCGCCCTGAAACCGCTACTCGTGACGCAGCGCTACGGACAGGGGCGCACCATGGTGTTTACCGGTGAGGCGTCATGGCGTTGGCGAATGATGATGCCGGCCGCCGACACGACGCATGAGCGCGTGTGGCGGCAGTTGGCGCGGTGGGTCGCCGGGGGTGCGGCAGAGCGTCTCGAGATTCCGCCGACTGCCGTGGCCCTGCCAGGCACCACCGAGGCGATCCGCGTGCTCGTGCGGGATGAAGAGTTCAAACCCATTGCCAATGCCGAGGTCGCCGTTCGCGTCACCGCGCCCGGCGGCGAAGAGCGTACGGTGCCGGCGCCGTTGGCGGCTCCAGCCGAAGGCCGGTACTCGGCTGCCATCCGGTTCGATCAGCCTGGCGTCTACCGGATTGTGGCTGACGTGCGGAGAGGGCAGGAAGCGCTGGGGTCCGTCTCGCGTTCGATGCTCGTCGGGGGGGTGGATGTGGAGCTTACGGTGCCGCGTCTGAATGAATCCGTCCTCCGGCGGATCGCGGACACATCGGGCGGACGATACCTGCCGGCCGATGATGTCGAGACGCTGCCCGCCCTGATTCAGCAGAGCGACGTGGGCCAGCCGCCAACCGAGATGCGCGATGTGTGGCACAACGGGTTCAGTCTCGGCGTGATTGTCATGCTGCTGGCGGCGGAGTGGCTCGTGCGCCGCAGGGTTGGGCTGGCGTAACTCGGGCCCTCTCGCCGAAGCTCACGCGATCTTCTGCCGAGTAGAGGCCGCAGTACAGGCCCGAGCCGGACGACGTCTCGTCGTCGCTCGCGCGATTGTTCGGCGAGCGAAGGCGGACGAGGTCTCGCCGTCGCTCGCGCGATTGTTCGGCGAGCGAAGGCGGACGAGGTCTCGCCGTAGCTCGCGCGATTGTTCGGCGAGCGAAGGCGGATGCGATAAGGTAGACGCAATGCGGGCATTGGCGATCGTGGCGTGCTTGATGATGGTGGCCGTGAATGCCGCGGCGGAGCAGCGGTTTGCGCTGATAGTCTCAGGCGCGTCTGGCGGGCAGAAATACGCCGAGCTGATGGCCGAATGGCGCAGCGGCATCCGCGCGGCGCTCGTGGATCGCTACGGCTTTGCTGCGGATCAGGTGCGCGTCTTCGTCGACGAAACGGTGAAGACGGGCGGTGAGCAAGGGACGGCACAGAACGTCCGCTCGGCGATTGCCGCGCTGCGCAAGGAGTTGACCCAGGACGACGTGCTGCTCATTGTCCTGCTCGGGCACGGCACCTACGATGGCGACGCGGCGAAGTTCAACCTCGTGGGGCCTGACCTCACTGCAACCGACTGGGCGGCCCTGCTCGAGGGATTGCCCGGACGACTGGTCATGGTGAACACGACGGCCGCGAGTTTTCCGTTTCTCGAGTCGCTCTCTGGTCCCAATCGCATCGTCATCACCGCCACGGATTCGGCGGCTCAGAAGTACGCCACCGTCTTCCCCCAATACTTCGTCAAGGCGCTCAGCGAGGCGTCGACCGATCTCGACAAGAACGGTCGCACGTCGATCTTCGAGGTGCTTGCCGCGACGAGCCTCGCGGTGAAGCAGCACTACGAACAGCGTGGGCAGCTGTTGACCGAACGCGCCGTTTTCGACGACAACGGCGACCGCGTCGGCCGCGAAGCCGACGCGCCCGGCCCGGATGGCGGGTTGGCCCGCACGCTGTATCTCGATGCCGAACTTCCGGCGGCCGCCAACAATCCGGAACTGGCCGCGCTGATTCGGCGGCGCCGCGAGCTCGAAGCCGCGGCCGAAGCGCTGAAAGCAAAGAAGGCGTCGATGCCGGGCCCGGTTTGGGAAGCCGAGTACGAGAAGCTGATGCTCGAACTCGCGCGGGTCTCCCGCGAGATCAAGACGAAGTCGTGACCGGCGTGCGGATTCTCACTGCCAGATCACAGGCCGGCGAGTGAGCCGGCATACGACGGCCCCGAGCAGCATCGCGGCCCCAAGCGCCCAGATCGCGGCGCCGTCCGTCAGCACACGCGCTGCCGCCGGCGCGACGACGAACCGGAGCAGCTGCAGCACCCACCAGCATCCCAGGAAAAACAGCGCCGGTACCTCGACCAGGGTCACCGGCGCCGGCATCAGCATCAGCACGCGCGAGCGCGGCAACAGCAAGAAGTACGCGCCGAGGATGCCCGTGATGCCGCCGGCCGTCCCAATGCCTGCCATCGGCGGCGAGCCGGGCGCCAACGACAGGTGCAGGGCCAGCCATCCGCACGACACGTAGATGACGATCGCGGTCAGGCGTCCGATACGGGCTTCGACATTGTCGCCGAACAGCCACAAGAACCACATGCTGACGACGACGTTGACGAGCGTGGTGTCGCCGAAGAGGGCTGCCAGTGCCGGCGGGACCTGTCCTGCGAGCGCCGGCGCGGCGAAGGCCAACGCATTGAGCGCGACGAGGACGAGCGTCGCAAGCGGGGGACGTCCGCTGGGCACGACATCCTGGACGGGGATCACGCGCGATCTAGTATGCTGCGATCTCGGAATGAAATGTCGCAACTGCAGTACTGAGATTGCTGACAAAGCGCTCATTTGCTATCGCTGCGGCGAAGCGACCACCGCGCCGCGCATCGCGCCGCCAACCCCGCCGCGAGCCCGTGGTCCTCTCCCGGTGTTCGTCGCGTTGATGGTGCTCATCGCCGTGGCTGTGCTGGTCCTCCCCGAATTGACCCCGGGACTGCCGCGTCTTGCGGGCTGGGCCACGCTCGTCGTGATGACGCTGTTGACCGTCTGGCGCCTGCGCCCCCGTTCCCGGCAGCGCCTGCGTCCACCTTCCTGAGCGCGGCTGCTGGGCTATGATTCTTTGGAGTTCTGATGCTAGGCCCACGTCTGGAAATCAACGACGGTCTCGGCAGTCGCGTCGTCCCGATCGACAAGCCGGTGATCGCGATCGGGCGGCGCAACGAAAACGACCTGCGCCTGACGGGCAGCGACGTGTCACGCGATCATGCGGAGATCAGCGCCGCGGATGGCACCTACATCCTGCGGGATCGAGGGTCGCGGTACGGGACGTTCGTCAACGGTGAACAGGTGTCGGAACAGCCCCTGCGTCACGGCGACCGCATCCAGTTCGGACGTGCGTCGGGCACCAACGTCGTGTTCCTGGTCGAGGACCTCGCGCCGCCGCCGTTGTCGGATCGGTCGCAGGCCACGGCCGTCGGCGACATTCGCCAGCTCGCGAGCCTGCTCGAGGGGCTGCGCGCCCTGGGATCCGGGCGCGTGCTCGACGAGGTGCTCGCGCTCGTCCTCGATGCGGCCATCGAGGTGACCGGCGCCGAGCGCGGCTTCATCATGCTCTCGAACGAAGGCGCGGCCATCGAGATGAAGCTCGCGCGGGCGCGCGGCAAAATCACGCTGCCGGGCAACCGCTTCGACACGAGCCGCAAGATTCCCGAGGAAGTCTTCGCGACCGGCGAGCTCAAAATCGTTGCCGATCTGCTGGATGGCGACCTCGCCAACGCCCACATGGGCACCGTTGCGCTTGGCATTCGACACGTCCTCTGCGCCCCGCTGCGACTCGTGCGGTACCTCGATCGGGCTGATCTGCCGAGCGAACCCAAGACGATCGGCGTCCTGTATCTCGACAGCCGCGAGCGGGGGTCGCTCCTGTCGGGCAACGCGCGCGCCGCGCTCGACACGCTGGCGACCGAAGCCGGTGTCGCCATCGAAAACGCCCGGCTCTATCGCCAGTCGCTCGAACAGGCGCGTATCGAGCACGAGCTGCGGATCGCGGCCGAGATTCAACGAGCGCTGCTGCCGCCTGGACATCACACCGGGGTGTTCTACGAGGCGATTGGCACGTCGCTCCCGTCCCGCTCCATCGGCGGCGACTTCTTCGATTTCACGCAGCGGCCCGATGGCAGTTTCGGCTTCGCCGTGGGGGATGTGTCGGGCAAGGGACCGGCGGCGGCGCTGTTGACGGCGAAGATTCAAGGGTTGCTGGGCGCCGGCGCCGATACGGGCACGCCGGCCGAGATCATGCAAACCGTCAATCGCGGATTGACCCGCCGCGCGATCGAAGCGAGATACGCCACGATCTTCAGCGCCATGCTGACCCCCGGAGGCCTGCTGACGTTCTGCAACGCGGGGCACAATCCACCGCTGCTGTTTGGCGGCGGCCGCATGCGCCGGCTGGAATCGGGCAGCATGCCCGTGGGGATGTTCGACTTTGCACAATACGCGGACGCCACCGAACAAATGACTACAGACGACGTGCTGGTCGTCTACAGCGACGGTGTCACCGAGGCGCTGAACGTGGACGGCCAGGAATTCGGCGAGGAACGGCTCGCCGCTCTCGTCGAGCAGCGTCATGCCGATGATGCCGTCGCCATTCTCGATGCCATCGTGGCCGCGGTCGAGTTCTTCGCGCGCGGGGCCGCCCAGCACGATGATGTGACGGCCATGGTCGTCAAGTTCACGGGATGACGCGCGTCGGGGCGGTGGCGGCGCTGTGGGCGGTCTTTGCGTTCGTGACGTGGAACGTCCTTTTCGATCGGCAGGTCATGGTCTCCGCGGTGGAGTTCACGCGGGACCAGATCGTGCGCCATCAGAACGGTGACGCCCTGATCTCCATTCACGAGGGATTCAGCCCCAGCGTGAGACAGGCCGCTCTGCAGGCGACCCTGTGGGTCGTGCCGATCCTGGCCTTGGGTGCGCTGGCGACATTTCTCACCTTCAGGCGGGTACGTTGAAACATCAACGGCTGATCTACGATTGGAACCAGGTCGGCGCTGCGCCGCTGCCGCCGGTCGTCATGCTCGATGACGAGACCTTGCGCGACGGCCTCCAGTCGCCGTCGGTGCGTGCACCGAACATCGAACAGAAGATTCGCATTCTGCACCTGATTGATGCGCTCGGGATCGATACCGCCGACATCGGGTTGCCGGGCGCCGGACCGCACGTGGCGCGCGATGTCGAGCGGCTGGCACAGGAAATCGTCGACGCCAAGCTGAGCGTGACGGCCAACTGCGCCGCCCGCACGCACGTCAACGACATCATCCCGATCGCCAATGCCGTACAAAAGACCGGGCTGCCGATTGAGTGCTGCACGTTTATCGGCTCGTCGCCGATTCGGCAGTACACCGAGGGCTGGACGCTGGACTGGCTGCTCAAGAACACCGAGGACGCCATTACGTTTGCGGTCAAACAGGGTCTCGACGTGATGTACGTGACGGAGGACACGACGCGGGCGGACCCCGACACGCTCCGCGCGATTTATCAGTGCGCCATCCGTGCCGGCGCCAGGCGCATCTGCATCGCGGATACCGTCGGGCACGCGACGCCCACGGGTGCGGCGGCGGTCGTGCGATTCGTGGCGCAGATCATCGAAGACAGCGGCGCCGAGGTCGGGATCGACTGGCACGGGCACCGCGATCGCGATCTCGCGATGATGAACAGCCTGGCGGCGCTGCAGGCCGGCGCCACGCGCGTTCATGCCACCGCGCTTGGCATCGGCGAGCGGGTCGGCAACACGCCGATGGATTCGCTGCTCGTCAATCTCGTCATGATGGGCTACCACAAGTATGATCTGCGCCCGCTGGTCGAATACTGCACCGTCGTATCCGAAGCCACGGGCATCCCGATTCCCGACAACTATCCGATCGTCGGGCGCGATGCGTTTCGCACAGCCACCGGTGTCCATGCCGCCGCGGTGATCAAGGCGTGGCGGAAAGGCGACCGCGACTTGATGGACCTCGTCTACTCCGCGGTTCCGGCCAGCCTGATCGGGCGCGAGCAGGAGGTCGACGTCGGGCCGATGTCCGGACGATCGAACGTGATTTTCTGGCTGGAGAAGCGCGGCATCACGCCCACGGACCAACTGGTCGATCGCGTGTTCCAGAAGGCGAAGGCGTCGCCGACGACGTTGACCGAGGACGACATCCTCGCCGTCGTCAATGGGTAGGGGCCAGGGCGTGCCCGGCCGTTACGGCTTCAACAACCGCTGTTCGATCGCGGGCAGCGCCGCCAGCACCACGTCGCCGACAATCTTGACGCTCTCGGCGCTGACGTTGTCGAGCGTGTCGTCCGCCGTGTGCCACGCCGGATAATCGAGATCGATGATGTCCACCGCCGGGACGCCGGCCTGCAGGAACGGCAGGTGGTCGTCTTCGACGGGCGTGCTCTCATTCAGAAAATGACGCTGGTGTCCGAGGCGCCGGGCCGTACGCCAGATGATGTCGGTCAGGAACCGCGTGGAGTTCTCCTCGCGCCGGAGGTTGAGGTTCTTGTCGCCGATCATGTCGAGCAGGATGAGCGCCTTGATGCCCTGCAGCGTGCCCGACGTGCGCGCGTGCTGCACGTAATGGCGGCTCCCGTAGGTCGAGTCGGTGGCGGTCCATTCGACAAAGGCCTCTTCGCCGTCGAAGAAGAGGAATTCGAGCGTAAAGGGCCGCGGGCGGTCTTTCAGGACGCGGGCCAGCTCCAGCACGGCGGCCGTGCTCGAGGCGCTGTCGCTGGCGCCGACGAACCGGAATTCCTTGAACAGCTTCGTGTCGAAGTGGCTGGCGAGGATGATCCGGTCCGGCCGATCGCCCGGCAGCGTGGCGATGACATTGGCCATTTGCACGGTGCCCACGGGCGTTTGCGCCTCGAACGGCTGTTCGACGGCCTTGATGCCGGACGCGGCCAGCGTCGCGATGATGTATTCGCGTGTCCTGGCGTTTGCCGGCGTTCCCGCGACGCGCGGCCCGATCTCGACTTGCGCCCGCAGGTGCGCCCACGCCCGCGCGCCATCGAACCCGCCTCCGCTCGCCTGCTCAGGTGCGAGCGTCGGCGAGGCCGGCTGGTCCGCGGCACCCGCGTGGCAGGCCATGGAGCAGGCCATGGAGCAGCCCAGAATCAGGGGAAGCAGCCAGTTCACTTTCTCTGGTCTATCGGCACGTAGTCACGGGTTTCGGCGCCAGTGTAAATCTGTTTGGGCCGTGCGATCTTCTGGTCGGAATCGAGCAGCATCTCCTCCCACTGTGCGACCCAGCCGACGGTGCGCGCGATCGCGAACAACACGGGAAACATCTCGACGTCGAAGCCCATCGCCTGATAGATGAGGCCCGAGTAGAAGTCGACGTTCGGGTACAGCTTGCGCGTGATGAAGTAGTCGTCTTCGAGCGCAATGCGTTCGAGCTCGAGGGCGATGTCGAGCAGCGGGTTCTTGCCCATCACGTCGAACACTTCGTACGCCGTCTTCTTGATGATCTTGGCGCGCGGGTCGTAGCTCTTGTAGACGCGATGGCCAAACCCCATCAAACGGCCTTCGCCCGCCTTGACACCCTTGATGAAGGCGGGGACCCCGCTGGTGGAGCCGATTTCCTTCAGCATCCGGAGGACGGCTTCGTTCGCGCCGCCATGAAGCGGTCCGTAGAGCGCCGCGGCGGCGCCGGCGAGAGCCGAATACGGGTCGACCTGTGAGCTGCCAATGCTGCGCATGGCGCTGGTCGAGCAATTCTGCTCGTGATCGGCGTGCAGGATGAACAGCACGTCGAGCGCGCGCTCGAGCGACGGATTCGGCGTGTACTTGAGCTCGGTCATCTTGAACAGCATGTTCAGGAAGTTGCCCGTGAAGCTCAGGTCGTTGTCGGGATACACGTAGGGCCGCCCGATGCTGTGGCGATACGCGTAGGCGGCAATGGTCGGCACCTTCGCGATCAGACGATGAATCTGCCGCTGCCGTGCGCCCTCGTCGAAAATCTGCTTCCCGTCCGGATAGAAGGTCGACAACGCGCCGACGGTGCTGATGAACACCCCCATCGGGTGCGCGTCGTAGGTAAAGCCCTCCATGAACTTCTTGATGTTCTCGTGGACCATCGTGTGCATCGTGATCTGATGCGTCCACTCCTGGAGCCGCTTCGGGCTGGGCAGTTCGCCGAACAGGATGAGATAGGCGGTCTCCAGATACGTGCTGCGCTCGGCGAGCTGCTCGATGGGGTAGCCGCGATACTCGAGGACGCCCTTGTCGCCATCGATGAACGTGATGCGACTGCGGCACGCCGCCGTGTTCATGAACGCCGGATCGTAGGTCGCCAGGCCCTGGTCGTTGTCGTCGATCTTGATCTTCTTGAGATCGTTTGCCCGAATGGTGCCTTCGGCAATCGGCAATTCGTACTGCTTGCCGGTGCGGTTGTCGGTAATCGTCAGCGTGTCAGCCATCGTCTTCGTCGTCGCCAGTGGGTGGATCGGGGAATGTCACAGATGGAGGACCAGGGATGCGGTACGCGCCGTCCGCCCACCGCGCTTGATCCTGCTGCTGACACCGTCGACTACAGAACGGCCGCCAGCGCGGCTCGACCGGACGCGCACGGCACAGCACGCACAGCGCAGGTCGATCCATCCAAACAATCATAGTTCAAACCCGAGGCGGACCCGGTCACCCGGCTCGCCCGATCCGGCATCGGGTGGGCTGCTCGTGCGTCTCGTCCGTGCGCGGCGCACACGGTATGCGGCGGGAGAATCGATCCTATGACTGCGACGGCAGGTCCGCGATGTGATGCCGGACGTCGCGGGCCGACACTATGAAGATCACGTCCTCGGCGATATTCGTCGCGTGGTCGCCGATGCGCTCCAGGTGGCGCGAAATCAGAATCAGGTCGAGCGCGGGTTCAATGGTCGAGGGCTCGGACAGCATGAAGGTGAGCAGCTCGCGGAAAATCTGTGTTTTGAGCGCATCGAGCGTGTCGTCAGCCGTCAGTACGGTTTCCGCGAGCTGGGTGTCGCGGCGCACGAACGCGTCGAGTGCGTCGCGAAGCATGCGTTGTGCGATGTCGCCCATGCGGGGAATGTCGATGAGCGGCTTGACGGGAGGATGCTGCAGATACCGCTTGGCCGCCTCCGCAATGTTGACGGCAAGATCCCCGACCCGCTCGAGGTCCGTGTTGATCTTGACCGCCGCGACGATGGCCCGCAGATCGGCGGCCATCGGCTGATGGAGCGCGAGCAGCTTGAAGCAGCGATCGTCGATTTCGATGTGCAGGGAATTGATCGGCTCGTCGCCCACGAGGATGCGGTCGACGAGCGCCGCATCGCGCTGCGTGACCGCCTTCACCGAGTCGCCCATGCGATCCTCGGCCAGGCCGCCCATCGACAGCAACCGCTGCTGGAGCAACTCCAGCTCTTCCTGAAAATGGCGCGTGACGCGTTCCATCGACGTCCCTATCCGCAGCGGCCGGTGACATAATCTTCGGTCAGCTTCTCGGTGGGTGCCGTGAAGATCGTCTCGGTGCGGCCGAATTCGATCAGGCGTCCCAGCCAGAAAAACGCGGTGAAGTCCGACACCCGAGCGGCCTGCTGCATGTTATGAGTCACGATCACGATCGTATAGTCCTTCTTGAGGTCGTAGATCAGTTCTTCGATGCGCTGCGTGGCAATCGGGTCGAGCGCCGACGCCGGCTCGTCCATCAACAGCACTTCGGGTCGGATCGCCAGCGCCCGCGCGATGCAGAGCCGCTGTTGCTGTCCGCCGGACAGCGCCAGCGCGGATTCGTGCAGGCGATCCTTCGCTTCGTCCCAGATGGCAGCGGCGCGCAGGCTTTCCTCGACCCGCTCGGCCAGTTCCGCCTTCGAGCGCGCGAGGTTGTTGATGCGCAACCCGTACGCCACGTTCTCGAAGATCGATTTCGGGAACGGGTTCGATTTCTGGAAGACCATGCCGACCCGGCGCCGCAGCTCGACCACGTCGACGCCCGACGCGTAGATATCCTTCCCATCGATCTCAACGGTGCCTTCGACCCGCGTTGCCG
Source organism: Vicinamibacterales bacterium (assembly GCA_035512515.1). Classification (GTDB taxonomy): domain Bacteria; phylum Acidobacteriota; class Vicinamibacteria; order Vicinamibacterales; family UBA2999; genus JACCSI01. The sequence goes on along the minus strand of DATKDY010000160.1, from coordinate 8,192 downwards.
GAATGATGTCGTTCATCCGGTTCAACGTGCGAAGAAACGTGCTCTTGCCGCACCCTGAAGGGCCAATGAAGGCCGTGACCAGATTCGACTGGATCTTGACGTCAATCGATTCGAGCGCGCGCTTGAGCCCGTAATAGAAGTGCAGATCCCTCACGTCGATCTTGGTCGGCTGCTCGTGGGCGGCCTGCCCGGTGCGGACCGCCGGTCTCGGGGCCGACAGCGGGCGCCCGTCACGAGTAGCGATGCTCATACGCGCACCCGTCGTTGATAGCGATCGCGCAGGAAGATGGCCATGGCGTTCATCAGCAGCAGCAACCCCAGTAACACGATGATACCGGCTGCGGCGTTGTCCTGAAACTCGGCCTGCGGCCGGGACACCCAGTTGAAGATCTGTATCGGCAGGACGGTGAAGGCCGACCAGATGCCATCGGGCGCAAACGGCACATACGTGAGCGCCCCAATCGTGATGAGCGGCGCGGTCTCGCCGATCGCCCGTGACAGCGCCAGGATGAGGCCGGTCAGGATGCCGGGCGCGGCCATCGGCAGCACCTGATGCCAGATGGTCTGCCACTTGGTCGCACCAAGCGCGTAGGAGCCTTCGCGGATGGTGCCCGGCACGGTGCGGAGCGCCTCGCGCGTGGACAGAATGACGACGGGCAGGACCAGAAGAGCAAGTGTCGAGGCGCCGGCCATGACGCTGCGGTCCATCGCCAGCGCCCGCACGAAGAGGCCAAGCCCCAGCAGGCCGTAGATGATCGACGGCACGGCCGCGAGATTCGAGATGTTGATTTCGATGAGCCGAGCCAAACGGCTTCGCCCCCCATACTCTTCGAGATAAATGGCGGCCGCGACGCCGATCGGCAGCGCCAGCGCGCCGGTCACGGCGATGACGACGATGCTGCCGGCCAGCGCGTGGTAGATGCCGGCGGACGAGGCGCGTCGCGACGCCATGCTGGTCATGAACTGCCAGTCGAGCCGGCCCAGCCCGGCCGACAGGATGTCGTAGAGCAGGGCCGCGAGCGCGGCGAGCGCCAGCAGCAGCACGCCGAGCGCGAGCAGTTCAAATCCGCGATCCATCAGATGACGGCGTCTCGCCCCGCGGTCGGGCGCCCTCGGCAGAGCCGCGGCGTGATCCGTCACGCGTACTCCTCGCGGAACCGATCGCGCAGCCACGTGCTGGCGAGGTTCAAGGTAAGCGTCATGAGGAACAGCAGCATACCCACCGCGAAGATGGTGCGGTAGGCCAGCGTGCCTTGCGGGGTGTCCCCGAGGCTCACCTGGACGATGTAGGCGGTCATCGTCTCAATCGGCACGAGTGGATTGGCGGTCAGGCGCGGTTGCTGGCCGGCGGCAATCGCGACAATCATCGTTTCGCCGATGGCGCGCGACACGGCCAGAATGGAAGCAGCGGTAATCCCGGAGAACGCCGCGGGCACGACCACCGTCAGCGACGTCTGCATACGCGTGGCCCCGAGCGCATAGGCGCCTTCCCGCAGGCCACTGGGGACGGCGCGCATCGCGTCCTCCGAGAGCGACGAGACGAGCGGCAGAATCATGATGCCCATCACGATGCCGGGACTGAGCGCATTGAAGCCGGCGAGGCCGGGAATGAACTGTTGCAGCAGCGGCGTGACGAACATCAGCGCAAAGTAGCCGTACACGACGGTGGGGACGCCCGCGAGCACCTCGAGGACCGGCTTGACGACCCGTCGCAGCCGTGCCGGCGCGTACTCGCTCAGGTAGATGGCGCTCAGCAGTCCCATCGGCAACGCCACGGCCATGGCAATGGTCGACACCAGCACGGTTCCGGCGACCAGGGGGAGCACCCCAAAGCGGGCGTCGGCAAAGAGCGGCGTCCATTCTGTGCCGGTCAGAAACTCGATGATCGAGACGTCGCGCAGAAAGCCCATCGTCTCGACCGCAAGGACGGCGATGATGCCAACGGTCGTGAAGACCGACAGCGTGGCGCACAGCAGCAGCCCCCGCTCGATCGCCCACTCGTGCAGCCGGCGGGTACTACTGCCGGTCCTTGTCGAGTTCGACATAGCCGACTTCTTGAGCAAGGCTGCCGACTGTGGCCACGTAGAAGTCGATGAATTGCTGCACTTCGGGACGAGCCCGCGACTTTTCAGAAACGTAGATGAACAACGGCCGCGACAAGGGGCTGTAGGAGTTGTCACGGATGGTCTCGAAGCTCGGGGCAACGGGCCCGCCACCCTCGCCGTTGTCGACGGGCACCAGTTTCAGGCGTTCCCGATTCTCGTTGTAGTACGCAAACGGCAGGAAGCCCAGGGCCAGTTCATCGCCGGCAACGCCCTGCACGAGCACGTTGTCGTCTTCGCTTGCCGTGAAGTCTCCCCGGCTCGCCCCTTCCTTGCCGGTGATGGCTTCGGTGAAGTAGTCGTAGGTGCCCGAATCGACACCGGCGCCGTAAAGGTGAATCTCGCGGTCGGGCCATCCGGGACGCACCTGGCTCCAGCGCAGAATAGTGCGTTGCGCTTCGGTCGCCCACAGCGTCTTCAGTTCTGCGACGGTAATGCTGTCAATCCAGGTGGCTTGGGGATGGACGACGATGGCGATGCCGTCGTACGCCACCGGGATCTCCTGGTACTCAATCCCGTTGGCCCGGCACGCCTCGATCTCCGGCGGGCGGATCGTCCGCGAGGCGTCATTGATGTCGGTCTCGCCACGACAGAACTTCTGGAAGCCTCCGCCCGTGCCCGACTGTCCGACCGTGACGCGCGCCGGGTTGCCCGACTTGGTGAATTCCTCGGCGACGGCTTCGCTGAGCACGAACACGGTGCTGGACCCATCGATCCGGATGTCGCCGCCGGATCCCGATGACCCTCCGCCGCAGGCGACGGCCGTCAGCGCGATGATCGGAAGGATCCGGCGAAGGGATGAGATAACCATTCCTCTACCGTACTGAGGGGCGATTTCAGGGTAGTTTCTGACTTGTAAATTCCATGTAACCGGGACCCCGGATTTCAAACCGCAGATGACGCAGATGGAATCATGCGGTCGTCCTGCGTCGCGGGCGCGACGTCCGCGACCGCACGGCATCGTCTGTCTCGTCCACGTGATGCGCAACGATTTTCGCTGGCCGCTCGAGCGCGGACTCCAGGGCCTTCAGTTGGCGATTCGCCGCCCAGACCTCGAGTTCGGCGTCACCGACCGCAAACACGTTCAGGCGAAGCGTGCCGACGCGCTCGCGGACCTCGACTTTGCGCACGACGCCATTTCGACTGCGATCCAGCGTTTCGGCGAGGCGGAGGAACGCCGCGAGGACACGGACCGTTTTCAGCAGCTTCTTCGACAGCTCGCTGACGCCCGGATGGGAGCGGGCAGGCGTGGCGCGGCGATGGTAGCGCGCCACCAGCGCGATGACCTCGATCTCGTCGGGTTCGAAGCCGCGGAGGTCGCCATGCTTTATCAGGTAGTAAGAATGGCGGTGATGCTTTTCGTAGCTGATGTGATTGCCGATGTCATGCAGCGTTGAGGCAAACTCGAGCCACTCGCGCTCGCGATCGCCCAGGCCGTGCATCGAGATGGTCTGGTCGAACAGCGCCAGGGCAAGACGGCAGACCTGGCGCGAGTGCTCGGCTTCCCAGTTGCAACGCTCCGCCAGCTCGATCGCCGACCGCCGCCGCACGTCCGGGTAACGATCGACCCGCGCGATGTCCGAGCGATGCCGATGGATGTAGTCGAGCACCAGCCCTTCACGCAATGCGAGATCACAGAGCGTCACCTCGTCCGCCTTCAGCCGACGGAGCAGCGTATCGAGCAGCACCGCGCCCGCGACGGTGAGATCGGCCCGGCGCGGGTCGAGTCCGGGCAGATGGAGGCGCTGTTCCAGATCGAGCTCGGTCACGAGCTTGCGCAAGCGGCGAATGCTCTTCGCCGCCACGCGCAAGTTGCGGGTCTCTGCGGGCACGGTGCCACGGTCCACGGCGGTCGCGACGGTTCCGATGGACAGAATCGTGCCCGATGTCCCGATCACGCGGTCGAAGCCGCCGTCCACGATCCGGCGAAGATAGTCGTCTACCTGCCCGCCGATGTGTTTGACCATTTTGCGCTCGTCGCGCCGGCTGAGCGGGTCCGTGGTGACGAATCGCTCCGTCAGGCGAATCACGCCGATTTTGAAGCTGCGCGCGAACTCCACGTTCGGTCCGACTCCCCGGGTGATCTCGACGCTGCCGCCGCCGATGTCAATCGCCACCGTCGTCTTGGGCGTGTCCACGCCATAGACGGCGGCCATGTGGATGAGCCGTGCCTCTTCGGTGCCGGTGATGACGCGTGGGCGGATCCCGGTGGTGCGTTCGATGTCGGCAAGAAACTCGCCCCCGTTTTCCGCTTCACGGGTCGCGCTCGTGGCGGCGGCGAGAATTTCATCCACTTGATGTGAGCGCGCCAGCCGCTCGAACTTCGACAGCGCCTGTAACGCGGCGCTCATCGCCTCTCGGGTCAGCTTCTTGCCATCGAGGCCGCCTGCGCCCAGCCGCACCATCTCCTTTTCGCGGTCGACCACCTCGAACGACAGGTCTGGTCGAACCCTCACGACGATCATGTGAACAGAGTTGGTGCCGATGTCGATCGCCGCGAGCCTCATCTATGGAAGGTATAATCCACTCCGAACGTGGCGATCCACAGAATTCACCGAAATTCTGTGCCGTCACGCGGAAGTTCGGTTGATTCTGTGACTTATCGGCCCGCCCTCCTCACCTTGCTGAAGCAGCGGTTGACGGCGCTGCTCGACGCCATGCCGGCGGCACAGGCGGGCGATACGCGCTCGGTGCACCAGGCGCGTGTCGCCACGCGGCGCCTCCGCGAGGCGCTGCCGGTGGTGCGCGCGTCGTTCAACGAGCAGGCCCTCGGCCGGGCTGAGCGACAGGTGCGCAAAATGACGCGTGCGCTGGGGCCTGTGCGTGAGCTCGACGTGGCGCTTGCGCACCTCGACGAGCTCGCCGCGCGGAACGTCGTCTCCGGAAGGGCGCTGTCGCGTCTGCGTCAGGCGATTGCCCGCGAGCGGTTCGAAAGACGCCGTGAGTTGCTGGCTGCCATCACTCCGGGAAAGATGGAACGTCTCCGCCAGCGCCTTGGTCGAGCCGGCGAGGGCGATGCGGCGCCACAGCCGGCCGCTGCCGTCGACGAGGCGCAGGCGCAAACTGTGCGGCGGGCGGGGCGGCTGGCGCCGGCGGTCGAGCGCGCCGGCGGCTTGTATCTGCCGGATCGGCTGCACGCGGTGCGGATTGCCACCAAGAAGCTGCGCTATGCCCTCGAGATTCAACGCGAATTGAAACGGTCGAAGAGCACCGCGCGCGTGAGACAGTTGAAGCGGCTTCAGGACCTGCTCGGCCGGATGCACGACTTCGAGATCCTGATTGACCGCACCCGGCAGGTGCAGGCCGATATCGCCGGCCACGACCGGAAATTGACGCTCGAGCTCGACACCATCATCCGGACCCTCGAAGCCGAGTGCCGGAAGGACCACGCCACCTATATGCGCCGCCGCTCGTCCATTTTGAAGTTGTGCCGCGCGCTGGCCGGAGCGGACGACGTCCCGGCCGTCGCCTGATCTGGTTACTGGACACCTGCCATGGCCGCCACCATCGAGCTGTTTCTGGTTCGCCACGCCATCGCCGCGGAGCGCGGACCGAACTACCCCGACGACCGCGAGCGTCCCCTGACCGACGAGGGGATTACCCGGTTCAAGACGGCTGTCGAGGGACTCAAGAGCCTCGACGTGAAGATCGAGCTTGTGCTGACCAGCCCGCTGGTGCGTGCCTCCCATACGGCCGAACTGCTGGCCGCCAGCATCGGCGGCAAGCCGCGGATTGAACCGCTCGAGGCGCTGGCCCCCGGTGGCCGCCTGACCCAGGTGCTGGACGCCGTGGCGAAGTTTGCGAAGCGCGCACGGCACATCGCGCTCGTGGGCCATGAGCCTGATCTCGGCGAGCTCGCGGCGCGTCTACTGCGGGCGCGAGGCACGATCGAGTTCAAAAAGGGCGCGGTGTGCTGTCTCGAGCTGGATGGGGCCATGCCGGCGGGGCCGGGGACGCTCAGATGGCTGATCCCGCCTCGCGCGCTCCGTAAGATCCACAGATGACCGGCGGTCATCGGCCACGGTCGGCCGTCGTGATCATCAATCCACTTTCTGGACGCGGCCGACACCAGTCGCAAATCGAGGCCCACATCGCGCTGGCTCACGACGTCCTGACGTCGCGCGGCATCTCGACCGCGATTCGCCCGACGACCCGAGCCGGCGACGCCCACGCCTTTGCGCGCGAGGCGGTGACCGCCGGATGCGATCTGGTGGTCGCCTGGGGCGGAGACGGCACGATCAACGAGGCGGCCTCAGCACTCGTTCACACGGACGTTCCGTTGGGCATCGTGCCGGCGGGGTCGGGCAACGGGCTTGCATCGGATCTGCTGGTCCCCTTCGATGCCCGCGCGGCGCTGCACCTGGCGGCCACTGGGCGCAGCATGGCCATCGATGCCGGCCGCGTGGACGACTGTTTGTTTTTCAACATCGCCGGGGTCGGCATCGATGCCGTGATCGCCGCACGGTTCAACACACGCGGGATGCAACAGCGCGGGTTCGCGGCGTACCTCCAATTGAGCACCGCGGAACTGCTGCGCTACCGCTGTCAGACGTATGAGATCAGCATCGAGCAGGACCGCGCGGAATATCGTGCCCTGCTCGTGGCGTTTGCCAACGGACGGCAGTACGGGAACCGGCTCCTGATTGCGCCGGGCGCGCGGCTCGACGACGGTCTGCTCGAAGTCGTGGTCATCGAACAGCTCTCGCTCGCATCCATCGCGTGGCGGTTGCCATCGCTGTTTCGCGGCACCCTGCAGCCGGGACGCGGTGTCACGATGCGTGCGGCCACCGACGTGCGCATTCGCTCGTCCGGGCCGATCCCGTTTCACGTGGACGGCGAACCGCGACTGGGCGGCGAGCAACTCTACGTCCAGACCATTCCCGGCGCGCTCACCGTGCGCGTCACGGCGATGTAAACGCCGTAAAATCAGTACCTTCTTGCATTTGACCGAACTCGTTACATCGAATTTACAGCAACGCAATGTCCACTCGGCTCAGGATGAGTAGCGATGTATCCGTTCGTGAAGAGTCTTCGAAAAGCCGACCACATCCGCCGCTACAGCATCCAGGCCACTTCAGTGGGATGGGAAGTGCGCGAGGAGCAGGACAGCGAAATCGTCCGGCACTCCTACTACCAGGACTGGCATCGTGTGGAGCGCGCGCTGCAGTCGTTCAGCCTGAAGTTGAACATGCTGCGCGACGAGGGTTGGAGCGACGTTTGAGCCTCGCGCGGCGGCCGCGAGGCCGCCGGTGAATCACTCGACGAAGCGGTAGCCCAACCCGACGACGGTTTCAATCTGCTTGCCGGCTGCGCCCAGCTTGCTGCGCAGGCGACCGACGTGCACATCGACCGAACGCGTTTCGACCAGCCGGTCGTAGCCCCAGACTCGTTCGAGCAGCCGATCGCGCGAGAGCACGCGATTGCGATTGTCGACGAGATACCGCAGCAGCTCGAACTCGCGGCGCGTCAGCCGGATCTCCTCGCCGTCCACGCTGATGTTGACGGCTTCGAAGTCTGCGATCAGGTGCCGTCCACGGTAGATGGGTGAAGCGGGGGTGTCGCCGTCGCCGCGGCGCCGGCGCAGGGCAGCGCGCACGCGCGCGGCCAGTTCGCGCGTGCTGAAGGGCTTGGTGACGTAGTCATCGGCGCCGACATCGAGTCCCGTGACTCGGTCGTTCTCGGAGGTACGCGCGGTCAGCATGATGATGGGCACGTGCTTGGTTGCCGGTCGTCCGCGCAACAACCGGCACACTTCGAGCCCGCTGAGGACGGGCAGGTTCAAGTCGAGCAGGATGAGATCGGGTGGCTGTGCCGCCGTCGCCTGGAGAGCTGCATCGCCGGTCGACGCGATCTCGACTTCGATGTCGCCGCCGCGCTCGAGGGTGTGCCTGATGAGTTCGGCGATATCGCGCTCGTCCTCGACGACGAGGACGCGAGTGCGGGTGGACCGCTGACCGGTCGAACGGAGGCGGCTGTTCACCGACGATGCCTCGGTGGGGCCGCCCGAGAGTGGAGTTGTTTGCATCGGTCCGTGCAGCCACAGTAGCCACGCGGCGTTTCCTGGTCGTGACGGACCTGTTAAATGTCCGT
>DATKDY010000159.1:0-27941 GCA_035512515.1 Vicinamibacterales bacterium | reverse complement strand
TCGCTCTCACCGTGTCCGCGGAGATCGAACAGGAGCGCCGAGTAGCCGTTCGCGAGCAGGAAGCGGGCGATGAGCCCGTGAGGGAAGGAGCTGTCGATGCGGTTCTGGTCCTTTCCGTGGACCAGCACGGCCGCTCGATCGAGCGGCTCTGGGGCCGGGAACCACCAGCCCTTGAGCGTGAGCCCATCCTGCGTCTGGAACGTCACGTCCTCGTGCGTTGGGCTCACGAACGTTGCCGCGCGCTCGAGCTCGTTCCGTTCGACCCGGCTTAGCCGCTCGGCGTAGCTGAAGCAGATCCCGAGATAGGCGATCAGAAGCAGGGCGGCGGCGGCGATCGCCATTCGCGTGACATAGCGGGAACGATGGATACCGATCGCCTCACGATAGGGTGCGCATTGCTTTCGTTGACCCGCGACCATGCCGCCGGCGCGCGCCGGGCGATCGTGCTCTTCCTCGCGGTCGCCATGCCCGCGGCGTTCGATCCGGGTGCGGAGGACGTCTTCCACGTCCTGCGGTTCTCGCTGCTGCTCGTCGCAGCGGTGCTGCTGCTAGGGCTCTGGGCACTCGAAGCGCTGCTGCTGGGCCAACGGCCCTTGTGGCGCACCGGCCTGCACTGGCCGGCGCTCGCGCTCCTCACCTGGCTCGCTGTAGCGACCGCCGTGAGCGAGGACAGGCGGACGGCCATATTCGGCCAGTACCGCGAGTACGACGGACTCCTATCGGCGGCAGGAGTTACGGTAGTCCTCTTCGCGACCGCGCAGGCGTTCGCCGGTGGACGCGCGCTGATCCTGCTGCGGGCGATGTACTTCGGCGGCGGCGGACTCGCGGCTATCTATGGGCTCGTTCAGCTCCACGACCGCTGCTTTCCTGCTGCCCGCTGGGATCCCGTGAACTGGACGTCGGAGAACCTCTCGCAGGCCGCGCTCTGGTCGACGCTGGGGAATCCGAACCACCTCGCGGCGCTCTTCGCGATGCTGCTGCCCCTTGGTCTCGCGCTGCTCCTGTTCGAGCGGCGCCGGTCGGTACAGGTGCTGATCGTCCTCCTCACCGCCGTGATGCTCCTCGAGATGATCCATGCACAGTCCCGCGGAGCGTTCCTGGCGCTCGCCGCCGGACTCGCGGTAGCAGGTGGACTGCTGTGGCCAGACCTTCGAGCGCGTCCCAAGCCCGCGCTCGTTGCGGTCGGGCTCCTCGTGGCGGCCCTGTTCGTGATGCCACTCGCCTTCGGGACGCCAGCATGTCCAGGAACAGCCATCGATCTGCCGGAGCGGTTCCGGTCCGTGACGGACGTAGAAGGCCGGACGCCGACGTCCGAGCGGATCGAGCTGTGGCGGGCCGCAGCGCTCATGACGGTCGACTCGCCGATCTTCGGGCTCGGACCGGCGAGCTACCGGTGGTACCTGGGGGCATATCAGAGCGAGAGACTCGCGAACATGGATGCGGACATCGACTTCATCGACGCCCCGCATAGCACCTTCCTGCATCGCGCGACCAGCGGAGGCGTACCGGCTGTCGCGGCCTTCGTAAGTGTGCTTGCCGCGGCCGCGCTGCTCGTGGCGGCGGCGATCCGCAGGCTGCCCAGTGCACAGATCAGCGACGTAGGGCGAGGGTCCCGGGTCGCGCTCGCTGGTGCAGCTTCGGGCGCCACAGCGTTCGTCGTACAAGCCACGTTCAATGTTGAGCATCTGGGCCTATCGGTCCCGTTCTGGATCTTCCTCGGTCTCGTGGCCGCCGTGGCCACAGATGCTGAGAACCTCCCCGATCGATCTAGACCGGCCGCGCCCGCCAAGCCGAAGCGACGCGGCAAACGTGCGCCGGCCCCTCGATCCGTCGCTGTTTGGCGCTCCGGAGTGGCCATTGCCGCGCTCACCGCCGCGGCGTGGGCCGCTGTCGCCTCGACAGGCCCGTATCGAGCGGATCGCGTCTATCACGAGGCCCTGGCGGCGCAGCGCGTCATCCCGCAGGCCGGGCCTTCGCGTGCTAGTGCCATCAGCCGAGCGCACGGCGGCTTCATGGACGCGATCGCGATCCACCCGCTGGAACCGGCGTACCGAGCCAACTACGCGGCGTTCGTGGTGACAACGCCAGGCTCGTTCACCACGGCGGAGCGAAGCCTCGTCATCGCTGCCCTCCAAGAGGCCGAGCGCCTCCTAGAGGAAGCCATCGACCAGCAACCCCGGAACCACCTCTGGGTAGGTTCGCTTGCGGATGTGCTGTTAAAGCTCAATGAGCTCGATCCCGATGAGACGGTCCGGAGCGAGGGCGTTTCGGCCGTGCGCCGCGCGCTCGACCTCAACCCATGGCGGCAACGGCCGGCTGTAACCCTCGCACGATCACTGACGATCTCCGGCGATGGATCTGCCGACGAGCCCGGCCTCGTGGAGCGCGCGCTGTCGTTCTCGCCGCGCGATGTCGAACTTCTCCGGGCGGCCGCCCGGCTCTATGAGTCGCGCGAGGATCAGCCACGTGCGCGCGAGCTCTGGCTGCGACTTCTCGCTCTCGTGCCGGATGACGCCGAGGCTCGGCAAGCGACAACGAGTCGTTAGGCACCGATTTAGCCAGCCCGCCGGCCCCCGGCCGGCTCAGGCCCGGTTCGCAATCGGCCCCGATTAACACATGACCAGGCGGCCAAACTCCCGAGCAAGGCAACTGCATGTACTTAAGCGACTCGAGCCTGAGGAAGGGGGACGATGAAGTCTCCCCGATACCCTCGAGCCCGTAACTTTGGGATTAGCTCTTCGGCGATGTGCCACGAGAAGAGGAGCGCGTGCTCCGGCTGCTGGTCGAAGAGGGCCTGCTCGTCAAGAACGGGGATCAGCGTGCCAGGGACGTACCTTCCGATCTTGTGCGAGCCGGCAATCTCGCAGACGCACTCTAAGATCGTTGCATCGAGCCCGACGTAAGTGATTAGCGTGGTTGCGCGCGAGGGTGCGCCAATCCCGAATATCCGGTCGCCGCGCGCCCGGAGGTCACGCAGGATGGCGAGGAGATCGAGCTTAGATGACACGACTTCTTTCTTGAACCGTTCCAACGCTGCAGAGTCTTGGGCCGTCGACTCGTGGCGGAGGATTTCCTGAACGGCGGGATGTACCGCCCGCGACCCGCGCCTCGCGGCATAGACCCGGATCGACCCGCCATGGGTCGGAATGCGACGTGCCCGGAACACCTCGAGACCATGCGAGGCCAGCAGATTACGGAGGCTTGTTAGCGAGTAATAGCGCAGGTGTTCGTGGTAGATCGTGTCGTACTGCAAAGTCTCGAGCAGAGAGATCCAGTAATGCGACTCGGAGACGAACACGCCTTCCGGAGCCAGTAGTTCGACGATGCTGTCAATCACCCCGTGAATCGCCTCCATGTGCGCAAAGACGTTCGCGGCTGTAATCAGTCCGGCCCGCCCATCGCAGTCGATGACCGCGCGAGTTGCCGCGGGACCGAAGAATGCTTGTAGCGTCGGTACGCCGCGGGCCTCAGCGAGGCGTGCCGTGTCAGTTGGTTCGATACCGCGGACGCGGTGCCCGGCTGACGCGAAATTCGAAAGCAGAGTGCCGTCGTTGGATCCAATGTCAACGACGAGCGCGGTCCGCTCGAGATCGAGCTCCGCATGGACCTCCGTCGCGAGCTGCGCGAAATTGTCTCGCAGGATCTTCGTGGTTCCACTTGTGTACGGGTACTCGGGCGGAAATAGGATCGCTGGATCCACGATCAGTCCGAGCTGCACAAGCTCGCACCGGCTGCAGCGCAACAGTTGAGCGGGGTAGGAAGGCTGCTCGGTCGGGCGGCTACCCACAAGTGGCATTGCATTCACAGGTGGGAGGTACCCGAGGAAGAGGATCGGCTCGAGTGGACCGGCGTTGCAGCCTTGGCAGGTCTCCACTACCACGCTGCCGCCGGTGCCAGCGGCGAGGCGAGTACCAATCACGACTCGGCGGGGCGCTCGCTAGCGTGTGTGTCGTACCAATGGACCGTTCGTCGGAGGCCTTCCTCGAGCGAAACGCGCGGCTCGAATCCAAGACCACGCGCCTTTGAGATGTCGGGGCAGCGACGAAGGGTGCTGCCAACCTTCAATGGCCCGCGGACGATTTCGAGCCGGACCCCGAGTACCAGCGCGATTCGCGCGGCAAGTTCGTCAATGCGCGTCTCCACGTCAGTTCCTAGGTTATAGATGCCGAGGTGCTCGCCGCGGTCGATGAGAACACGGATGCCGTCCACTACATCATCGACATAGGCGAAGGCCCTCGTCTCATCTCCGGTTCCCTCGATCGGGAGCTGAATCGTGTGTCCGCTCGTCCGCCGCAAGGCCCGGATTCGGAGCGTGAGCTCGGGAATCACGTGCTCCCAACCCATATCTGGGCCATACACGTTGTGCGGACGGAAGATCACCACCTGCGAGAAGTCGCGCCGACCATAGGAGAGCGCCAGCACTTCGGAAGCGATCTTCGACGCGGCATAGCTGTATCGCGGATTGAGCGGGTCGGGGATGGTCATCGCGACATTTTCGTCTGTCGGCACCTGCGATGCGGCGTGGTAAACCTCGGAACTGGATGCAACGAACACGCGCCCGACACCTAGACGGCGTGCCATATCGAGCACATTCACCATGCCCTTGATGCCGACCTCGACCACTCGATCCGGCATTGAATAGAAGAACTTAGTCCCGTTCACCGCCGCGAGATGCACAACGGCATCGATGCCGGTACCCGCTCGGGCGACAGTCTCTGGATCTCGTACATCGCCCAGCACGAGGTCAACATCCCGCTCGAGGTCCGCCAGGCGCGTGACCCGTCCGCGGGAGGCATCGTCCAGAACCCGAACCCGAGCGCCGTCACGCACGAGGCTGCGCACAAGCGCGCTGCCAATGAACCCGCCTCCCCCAGTGACAAGGTACGAGGTCACTTCGCGGCAGCTGTCGCGATGAGGAAGGTGCCCCAGCGGTCCTGGAGTGGCGTGGCGCCGAGGAGACGCTCATATAGGTTGTACATGGCGATCAGGATGGGCGCTTGGCCCTCAACATAACGAAAGGTGACGCCGCCGGTGCCACGCACTTCCGGTGTCTCGAACCCCGTCGAACGTAGCTCGGCGGATAACACAGCCCGGTCTATCAATATCTCGTTCTCGGTCTTCCCCGCCTGGGAATACAGCGGCGAGCGCGGGTCGCGATATAGGATCATCGATGGACTGTGCGCGCTCGGGTCGAAGGAGAACATTCGTCCGCCCGGGCGGAGAATCCTGCGGGCCTCGCGGAACACAGCCAAACGTAGTTGGGCCTCCGGTAGGTGATGCACCACGCCCGAGAACACGGCGATGTCGCACGTTCCGCTAGCGAATGGCAGAGATCGAAGGTCACCAACTAGATATCGCTCCCCGGAGGCTGCCGATCGCGCTCGCGCAATGCTTCGGGACGAGATGTCTAGACCGGTGAGGTCCAGCCCGAACTGGCGCAGGCGCTTCGTAAAGGCTCCCGTGCCGCAGCCCAAGTCGACGCAGCGCTCTCCGGCCTTAGGACGAATCCTGGCGACGAAGTGCGACAGAAGACGCTTGTACGCTTCTTCGCCGAGGACGTCGTACTCGTCGTGGGCGTCGGCAAATTCGTTGAAGAAGTCCGCCTCACGTTGAACGCTCATCAGACCTCCTCTGGCAGCAGATCGACGGTCCCAGGACCGCGTCGGAGGTACGTGGTGGCGAAGGCATACACGAGCCAGCGAACGTAGTCCGGGATCCAGTGGAGGATTTGGAAACGGCTGCGCCCGTGTCGCCGCTCGATCCAGATGACAGGGACCTCGGCGATTGGCCATCCAAGTCGATGGCACTTCACTAGGTACTCGATGCTGTATGTGAAGCCGCGCGTTGACTCGAGCGGGATCCGTCGGACGACGCGACGAGAGAAGAGACGAAATCCGTTCGTCGCATCGTGCGTCGGTACCCGGGCCGCGGTTCGAATCAACCAAGCCGCGGACCGCACAAGGACGTTCTTCACAACTGGACAACCGACCATGCTGCCGCCTCGCATGAATCGGCTGGCCACTACGACATCAGCCCCTTCGCGGCAACGCTGGACGAGCACGTCGATCCGGCCGGCGTTGTAGTCGTCATCGGCCGCGAAGACCAGAACTGCCGGCGCTTCAGACGCCTGGAGGCCCGTCACCACGGCGCCGAATGCGCCTGAACCCGTATTGCGTAGAGTCCGAATCCCAATTCCCTGTAAGTCACTGCCTCTGATTGCGGCGAGCGTGTCGTCGTCTTCGAAGTCGTAACAGATGGTCACACGTAAAGGCGTGTGGACCTCACGCTCGATGGCGCGGAGGACCGGTACGATGTTCGCACCCTCGTTATAAACGGGAATGACAATGTCTAGTTCGATCACGAGCGTCTTCGCGCGGCAACGCGGATGGCGTCGAGCAGGCGCACCGACTCTTGACCATCCCGCAGGTCTGGGCACATTGGCGCACCGGTACGGATTGCCTCGACGAATCGCCTCGCGATCCGTGCGACCGCCGGAGCACGCCGATCTGCGGCTATTTCGCCGTCGCTCGGTACCTCACGGGTCTGGTCACCTACTCTTAGCGCGAACGGGCCGCCATGATCGATAGCTTCATTTAGTAGGCTCAGACTGCCCTTGGTGCCGGTCACCTCGACGCTGTGGAGAGGCTCGTGAGTGGTCGCGTTGTCGATGGCGATGCTCACGAAGGTGCCAGCCTGGCCCGTGAGGATAGCGTTGCAGGCTGTGATGACGTCGGTAGACCGGGTGAGTCGGGATTCGACGACCTCGAGAGTGCCAACGAGCCATGTCGCGTAATGGAGCGCGTGGGAAACGAACCCCCCGAGGACACCGCCCCCAAGCTCATCCTCTTCCTTCCATCTGGAGCGCGGCCTGCGATGTGCACCCGCCCGTGTTGACCAAGCTATTCGCAGCTCTCGGACCGCGCCGAGCTCGCCGGAACGGACCATCCGACCAGCCTCACGCCATTGCGGCAACTCTGGGAACTCGAAGTCGACTGCGTGCCTGACGCCAGCCGAACGCGCGGCCTCAACGAGTGCGGCAGCCGCCTCTACGGTCGGGGCGAGCGGCTTCTCGCAGAACAAATGCTTCCCTCCGCGCGCGGCGGCGATACCAATCTCGGTCTGAAGCGCCGGCGGCACGGCAAGCGACACAATATCGATGTCGCCACGCTCCACGAGTTCGCGCCAGTTGCCGTGCCACGTTGGCACAGCGTGACGCGCCGCTACGGCTCTTGCGCGGTCAGGACTGCTTGCGGCGATCGCCGCCACGGTGCACCCCGGGACAGCGCGAAAGGCGGGCAAATGCGCCGCCTGACCGAAGCCGATACCGATGATCCCGACGCGTAGAGGAGTGTTTGCTACGGCTCTGACGGTAGGATGTTCCAAAGGTCAATGACCTCGACGTCCTTGGGCACGCTGAGAGTGGAATACGCGCGGTGTGGGACTGCCACGATGAGAATGTCAACGCTCCTGACGACCTCGTCCTTCGGGACGAAGGACGCCTCGATCGCATGCTCATCCGAGCACATCACGGTCGCGCCGCGGAACCGCAGGATCTTCGCGAGCTTGTATGAGAGCGAATCCCGGATGTCGTCGATGTCGGCCTTGAAGGCCATGCCCAAAATCCCAATCCGCTTCCGCGAAAGGTCCCGGTCGCGAGCCAGCAGATCGACGATGTAGTTCGGGAAGCCCTCGTTGATGGTCATCGCGGACCGGCCGAGGGAGAACCGATTGTTGAACGCGACAAGCTGCATCGTATCCTTCATCAGGCAGGGTCCTGCGGCGAAGCCGGGACCAGGGAGGTCGCGCATGCGCGGATAGTCGTCCTTGATCGCACGGAGCACGTTGTCATAGTCAACCCCGGCGGACGTAACGAGTTGGTAGAACTCGTTCGCGGCAGCGAACTGTATGTAACGATAGGCATTGCTTACGAGCTTCGCGAACTCAGCCTCCCGCACCGCGGTCCGGACGATCTTCGGTGCAATGCGCCCAAAGAGTCCTGCCGCGATTTCTTCAGCTACCGGCGTTAGGCCGCTCACAATCTGCGGAAGCGCCTGCAGTTCGACGATTGCCTTTCCTTGGACGACCCTCTCCGGACAAAACGCGACCTCAAGGCGCTTTCCACGCTCGATTAGGTACCGATCGACGAACTCAGTCACGCCTGGGTATACGGTCGATCGCAAAATCAAGCTTTGCCCATCGGATAAGTACGGCAGAAGTTGATCCAGGCAGCGCGAGATGACGTTCAGGTGCGGATTGTGGTACTCGTCGATGGGCGTACCGACCGTCACAACGAGCACCGGAACGCCGGCGACCACCGACACATCGTCTGTGAAACACAGCCGCCCCCGTGCGAGGCCTTGCCTAAGCAAGTCTTCGCCACCCTCCTCAAGGAATGGCAGCTTGCCTCGCGCTAAGACCGCGAGGTGCTCTCGGTTGATGTCGTAGGCCGCCGTCCGAAGACCTTTCGCGGCAAGCACGATCGCCAGCGGCGCGCCGACATGGCCGGCACCGCCAACCACACAGACGTCGAACGTGGGCGTCATGCTCTGAAGACTACGCGCTGCGGACCGTCGACAGCCGCGCCGGCTCGCCACCCTCGTTGGTCTCAGGCCATCTGATGTTGCTCCTCCAGGCTCGAACCACACCGCGCGCGAGAAGCCACAGCCCGACCGCTTGGGCGATCATGAGCAAAGGGACGATCGGAATGCGATAGCGAAACGCTTGCCAAGGTGGGAACACGAGGGCGAATGTCGCGAGGTAGAGGACGACGAAAAGGACAAGCAGCATGATCTCCGGATGAGTAACCCACGCTCGTTGACGGATCGCGCTCAGTGCTGCAACGAGCGCGGAGAGGATCAGAAGCAGCTCCACGAGCTGGCCGAATCTATTCGCATAGGTGGCCGGGTTTGTGATGGTCAGTGGGTCCGATGCCCCGAACTCCACGGAGAAGAGCAGATAACCCAGCCGCTGCGGTACTGCCTGCACGTAAAATCCGAGCACCGGCAGGGGATCCCGGACGGCAGCAGTAAGACTGCCGGCTGGATCGGTGAACGGCTGGATCCCACGCGCGACGAGGAAGCCATTGTCGATGACGTGCGGAGTACGCCCTATGTACCAGCTGAGATCCGCGCGCTGGTTCGTCAGACGAGGACTCGACTCGGCTCGTCCGGTGGCGATCGCAACCGGGGAGCCAACGACAAGCACTGCGGCCACGAGCACGAGCCCCGCGCCGATAGCGGACAGCGGCTGACGCGGACGGAGCCAGAGCAGCCAGACGATGGCCGCTGGGATCGTCAGCGCGAGCAGATTCCGAGTGAAGAACACAAGCGCCAAGGCGACCGCAGCACAAACGAGCCACACGAGCGAGCGCTCCCGGCCATACCGAGTCAGAGCCCAGAGCCCGAGTAGAAGGAGGGGGAGGAGCACCGCTTCGGCCGTAAGGGTCGATTGATTCTGGATGAGGTTCTGATCTGTAGCGAAGAGGAGCGCGGCGATCGCGCCCACCCAGGCGCTGAGATACCGGCGTCCTAGCACGTAAACGAGCACGCACGCGGCGCCCGCGAGTAGCGCCTGAGCAACCACAACAGCAGCCATGCTCTCGTGCGTCACAGCAAAGATCGCCCAGAGAAAGAACGAGTAAAGGGGCGGGAACCCGTCGATCGCCCGTAGGATCGTGTCCACGTATCCTGGATCTGCCAACATTTCGGTCGCATTCCGGTAGTAAGACTGACCGTCGTCAGACGCCAGTGAGAACGCGTGGCCTGGGCCTGTTCGAGCGAGCGTCTGTAGCCCGAATAGCAGCCGCAAGGCGATAGCGGCAATCGCAATCGTAATGGCAGCGCGGTCCGGGGTGAGGCGCGAGAGGCTCGGTCGCCATAGTCCACGGACGCGAGCAAGCGCCAGGCCTGCCGCTGCGCCGCCTGCGCCGCCTGCGGTGATGAGGATCTCGCCCTGCGCGGCCGCGCCCACCAAAGTGACTAAACCGACGACGGTTAGCCGCTGGGCGAGGCGCTGGCGCGATTGCGGGCCTTCCTCCGCGCTGATTGCTGTGATCCCGATCGTGGCGAGGCATGTCGCGAAGGCCACATAGCCGAGCGCATACACGCGATAAGGCGCCACGAAGTACGGATCGTGGAATGGGATCGCCGCCGCAGCGATTAGCCCCGCATACGCCGCTGTACCCGCGCCAAGTGCGAGGCCGCGGACAAGACGGCGAGACAGTCTGGCGTCCGGTTCGGTGGCGAGACTGAGAGCGAGCGCGGCTAGGAAGGGAATTAGCGGTAGCCGCGGCACATTCGAGACGCACTCCGCGCATTCCGGCGGAACGGTCAGCGGAATCGGCAAGAGGAACGCGTCCAGGAGGGCGACTGCGACGACCGCGAATAATGCATCGACCGCGAACGCGACGGCACGAGCAACCCGAGTCTCAGGCACTCGATCGGACACTAGCACCTAGCATCGGCTGAGTGGGAACAGCCGAACGCAGAGCACGGAAGAGGCCATGACCCACCGCAAGGTAAAGTCCTCTCGACGCTTCGAGGGTAGTTCCGGTTCTCCGGTTGTCGGCATCGGCGCGGAGGAGGAACGTCGCCAGCGGGCTGAGACCAATGGTGCTGTGCCCACGAGCGTTTCCCAGACTACGATCCCAGCAGCCGGGATGAGCCGCGCATCCACATGGTCAACGGATAGCCAATCTTAGATCGTGAGCGCACGGGAATGACCGACTGGCTGCTGCCTCTTTTGCGTTGCCCGGTTTGTGACCGCGAGTTGACATACCAGCGGACTGAAGACGCAGCCGAAGGATTTCTTGAGCACTCCTCCGGAACCTGCGCCGAACGATACCCAGTAATCGGCGGCATTCCACGTCTGCTAGCCGGCGGACGCCGGTCTCAGCTGATCCGCACCCAGCCAGACTCGGTCGCCGCGCGGATCAGAGGACCGGAACGGCTGGAGGATCCGACCGTCGGCGAAAGCGATGACCCGATCATCGCTGGATTCGATGACGAGTGGCGTCGATTCGACGAAGTCGGCACGAGAGACCAAGCCGACGTGTACGAGCTCTATTTCGACCTTCTGCCGCCGGACGTACTGAGCCATGAGCAGACCGTCCTCGACGCCGGATGCGGTGCCGGTCGCTGGGCGTTCGCCATCTCCAAGCGAGGACCGCGCGTCGTCGCAATCGATCTCGGCCGTAGTGTGGAACTGGCGCGGTCAAACACGGATCCGGCGAGGGTTGGTTGCGTACAGGCCGACCTCGACGCACTTCCATTGGGCGCGGAAACGGTCGACTGGGCGTATTCGCTCGGCGTGCTCCACCACATGCGCATGCCGGAACGAGCGCTCGCGGACGTCGTCAATGCCGTGAGACCTGGTGGTGTCGTGGTGCTGTACCTGTACTACGCCTTAGATGAGCGCGGACCACTCTTTCGGGCGATCTTCCGAGTCGTTGACGTTATGCGGCAGGTCGTGAGCCAGCAGCCACGATTCGTAATACGCGCGGTGTCGGGCCTGATCGCGGCCCTCGTGTACTGGCCACTTGCGAGGGCCGCTGTACTGCTCGAACGAATTGGAGCCGGGCGATTCGCGACACGGCTTCCGCTTGCGTTCTATCGTCGCCTCTCGTTCCGAACGATGCTAAACGACAGCGTCGATCGTTTCGGCACTCGTCTCGAGCGCCGTTACACGCGCGCTCAGATGACACGACTGATGGAGGGTGCCGGACTGGTCGACGTTGTGCTCTCCGGTTCACCCCCGTTCTGGCACGGCATGGGGACAAAACCGCTCACCCGCGCGAGCCCGGACTGAGAGCGCACTCGATGGGCGACCTTCGGGTATTGCACGTCACGACAACCGCGAACATTGGCGGAGCTGAACGGCTGATCATCGATCTAGCCTCCATTCGACTGCCCGGTGTGGAGTTAGCGGTCTGCATTCTCGGCCCAGACGGTCCGCTCACCGCAGCCCTCCGAGTAGTCGGCGTGCGCTCTTACGCGCTGGGCCTTACGAGTGGCTGGCAGGCGCCCAGCACGATCGTCCGGCTAGTTGGTGCCCGCCATGACATCGCTGACGGTTTCGCCAGGTTGCTGACCGCCATCACATCGCTGACACATCTGTCCTCAGCCTCCGCGCCGGAGAGATCGTACGACGCGCTCCTCGATGCGGAAGGCGAAGCGGCTCACGATCCGCTCGCCGTGGCGCACCACGACCTCGCGCCGGCCGGTCGAGAGCGTCCCGACGACGTACTCGTTCGCGGCGGTCCTGATGCGCAGATGCTCGCCGGCGATCCAGACGCCGCCGTGCTCGTCGACGCGGCGCACCCAGCTGATGCGTCCGCGCGCCAGCGGGATGCGCAGCTCGCCCGCCGCATCGCGGTACGCATCGAGCGCGAAGCCCGCGGGCAGCCGCGGCAGCTCGCCATCGAGCGAGGCCAGCAGCTGCGCGGGGAAGCGCGTGCCGTGCGCTGCCGCACGCAGCTTGGGGTGCGGCCGCGCCTCCATGAACCAGCGCTCGAAGCGACCGGAGACGGTCCGCAGGCGCCCCAGGCCCGGGCAGTCGAAGCGCCGCAGCACCAGCTCCTGCCACAGGTCGTTGAAGCTCTCGACGTCGGCATTGCAGCCCGGCTCGCCCTCGGGGATGAAACGCACCTCGACCCCCAGGAGCAGCGCCAAGCGCAGCGGTTGGGTGAAGGGCGGCCGGGCGCGCGGCGAGAACCCCGCGACGGTGCGCTCGTTGTCCAGCTGCCACACCCGCGGCAGGCCCAGACGGGCCCAGGCCGCTGCGAGATGGCCGCAGAAGCTCTCGGCGCCCTTGTCCGGGAACCGGTCGGTGGCCACGCCGCCGCCAGCGACGTCGAGCGTGTAGAAGCTGAAGAAGCGCACCGGGCGGCGCGGCGTGCGCAAGTGACGCGGACCGACGAGATCGGTCTCGTGGAGGTCACCCGCCGCGCGCGCTGCGATCGCCGGGTACGCCGCCGCCGGCCGCGTCCGCGCGGTGCGTCCGCGACGCTGAAGGATGCGCTCGATGGTGCGACGTGCCGGGAGCGAGGCGACGTGCGCCAGCTCGAGCTCCCAGGCCACGGCGTCGGCGCCGATGCCAGCGAACTCGCGTCCGCGGATGCGACGCTCCAGGCGATCGCGCGCTGCGAGCACCGCGCGCTCGACGGCCGGGGCGGTCCGGCGCGCCTGGCGCGTCGGTGCGCGCGAGCGGCCGCGCAAGGCCGCGGGTCCCTCGGCCTCCGATCGGCGGCGCCACTTGGCGAGCCATTCGCGGCTGCGACCGAGCGCCTCGCAGACGTCGACGACGCGCCGACCCTCCTTGAGCATCGCCATCGCGCGCCGACGTCGCTGTTCCTCGTCCACCTTCACCCTCCACGGCCGTGCTGGCCGCGGAGGCTAGGCAGCGAGCAGATGCGCTCATGTCAGCGATGTGATGGCGGTCCAATCGTCAGCGATGTGCTGACGGGAACCCGCTAGCGCGGGTGATACGACTACATCGAGCCGACGTCGTCCACGGCCACCTGGTTCACGGCGCTATCGCGGCGACCAGTGCAGCCTGGCGCGCCCGGGTCCGCCCAGTGGTCTTCACACGGCACTACGCGATGGCGACCCGTTGGTACGGCCGGCCCGCCGATAAGCTCCTGCAGCGCGCCGCAAACGCGCTGACGGACCGCATCTTCGCGATATCGCAGGCCGTTCGCCGATCCTTGATCGAAGAACGTGTAGACCCAAGTCGCATCGAGGTCGTGCCGAACGGGATAGACGCAGACCGCGTGCGGACGGCTGTGCGATCGCCGGACACGCGAGTGAGGCGCGGACGTCCGGTCGTTGGAACGGTCGGAACCCTGCGGGCTCGCAAGGGCCATGCCGACCTCCTCCGCGCGCTCGCGGCGATGCGTGCGGCTGGAGCCGATGTCGACCTTGTCCTGGTCGGCGATGGACCGCTGGCATCGGACCTTCAGCGGCTCGCGGCCGACTTGGGGATCGCCGATCGGGTGCGGCTCTTCGGTTACGACGCTACGCCGTACCCGACGATGGCTGCGTTTGATCTGTACGTACAGCCGTCGGTTGAAGAGGGATTCGGAATCGCTGTCCTCGAGGCTATGGCCCTCGGCCTACCGGTCGTGGCCACTCGGGCCGGCGGGCTACCCGAGATCGTGGAGGACGGCGCGAGCGGCACGCTCGTGGACGCGCGCCATCCAGAAGCGCTAGCCAGCGCGATACTGAATCTGCTGCGCGATCCGGGCAGACGCGTGGACTTCGGCCGACATGGCGCAATGATCGTCGAGCAAAAGTTCCGGTCGGCCGTCATGGCGAAGACTTGCGCACGCGCGTACGCTCGGCTGAAGGGAGATGCGACTTGACCGGCAGCGGGCGCCGGTGTCCGGTTAGGTCATACGAGCTTACCTCGCCCTCCGTGTCCGCTCGCGCGTGAGAGTGGTCACAGGCTTGCGAACACTGGCGGTGGGCCGGGAATACGTCGCGGTGTACGCCCTGGCGCTGGCGAGCCGTCTGGCGGTACTTTCGCGCAGCGGGCCTGTCGCCGGCCAGGACACGGTGTCGTACCGGAACGCTGCAGATGCGATCGCAGCTGCACCGCTTGGAGCCGGCGACGTGTTCTCCTCGCTGCCGCCGCTGCTTCCTATTCTCATGGCGGTCCTCGGGAACGACGTCGCCGTGGCGAGCGCTCTTGTGGTGGTCGGCTCGCTAGTTGCACCCGCCGCTTTCGCACTCGGTCGGCGGCTTGATCTGGCCGCAGCCTGGCCGGCTGGTCTCGCCGCCAGCGCGTGGCCGCACTTCCTTCAGTGGTCTCCCTATCTGCTAACCGACGGCCTAGGGCTGGCCCTCTTCGCGCTCGCCTTGGTTGCTGCGGCTCGTGCTTTGGAGTGCCCCGATCGAGCACATGGCGCCGGTACCGGAGCCTTGATCGGATTCGCACTCCTCGCTCGCGCGGCCCTGTTCCTTCCCGCTGCCGCAGTGTTCATCGTGCTACTCGCGCGATCGAAGCGCTCAGCGATCGCGTTCATCTTCGCAGCGATCGCCGTGTTAACCATCCCCGCCGGGCGCAACGCGATCGCAATCGGCGAGGCCGTTCCCTACCAGGGACAGACCTGGCTCCTTCTCTGGGCAGGAACGCGGTGGGACGAAACCGGTCGTGGCACCAGCGGGGTAGATCTGATCTACCCCGCGGGCTACTTTGAGCAGCCCCGGGAAGTTAGGGAGCGGATCCTGCGTGATGAGTACTTTGCCTACATCCGCTCGCGGCCGTTCGACTACGCCGGGCGCACCGCCCAAAAGCTCCTCTGGTTCTGGCTTCCATGGTTTCCAGAGTGGTCGCTGTCGCACGCCGCAGTATCCGGAGCCTCGGTCCTTCCGCTCTATGTCCTCTCGCTTGGGGGTCT
The DNA here is from genome assembly GCA_035512515.1 of Vicinamibacterales bacterium. GTDB lineage: Bacteria > Acidobacteriota > Vicinamibacteria > Vicinamibacterales > UBA2999 > JACCSI01. The sequence goes on along the minus strand of DATKDY010000159.1, from coordinate 12,544 downwards.
GTTGCACTGCCGGCGCTCTCGTACCGCGTGGCTTCTGGTCGGGTGCGTCCTTGGCGTTCTCATAACAGTGATGCTCACGATCGTCGACTACGACAACCGTTACCGCTTACCGGTCGAATTCGCACTATTGCCGCTTGCCGCCGTGGGCTTCGTCAGTGTCGCGCGGAAAGGTTGGGCGCGATTGAACGGATAGCCTGTCTGCTAATGATCCGGCAGCGCAAGATCATCACCACGATGCTCAGCGAGTGGTGCCACCGTATCTTCTTTCCTTCCGCCTTGGTCCTGGGTCGGTAGGACACGGGCACCTCGACGATGCGGTGACCCAGGCGCGCTAACTTTGCCGTCAGCTCTACGTCGAAGTCGAAGCCGCGCGACGTTAGGCGGATCTCACGAATGATCTCCGCCCGCATGAGCTTGTACGCGGTGAGACTGTCCGATAGTCGCGTCCCGTACAGCAAATTGATCAGGCCGGTGACCATACGATTGGCCAGCTTCGACCGGAATGGAAGGCGTGCGTTAGGCGCGGCAAAGCGACTTCCATAGACCACATTGGCCCGCCCTTCAGCGATCGGTCGCATGAGCTCCACGTACTCGCGCGGGTCCAGCTCGAGATCCGCGTCCTGGACGATGACGAGGTCGCCTTCGACGTACGTGAGACCAATTCGCACGGCCAGCCCCTTTCCGAGGTTCACGCGAGACTCGTGCGCGTGCTTTATCGCGGTCCCCTTCGATCGAAGAACGGCCATCGTCCGATCAGTCGACCCGTCGTCCACAACAATGATTTCCTTCGCGAACGGAAGCGATACGACCTGGTCAACAACCTCACCAATCGTCGACTCTTCGTTGTAAACAGGAATCAAGACCGACAGCAGAGTCGAACGCTCACTCACGCCATCTCCGCTGCGAGACGATAACGGCCAACATAGAAAGCAGCGGGTAGCGGCGACGAGGGCAAGCGCATCCAGCGCTCCCTCGTCCATCGCTTACGGAGCAGTAGGTCGACGTCGAAGACAGTCCGATGGTGATACTCATTCCGGAATCCAGCCAGGAGGCGGCCGGTGCGATAGGCAAGAGTCTCGGTCGGGCCGCAGACGATGAGCCGCCCTTGACGGCTCAGAAGCGATCGAAAGTGAGCTAGGTACTCGTCCATTTCAGCCTCAGAGAGGTGATCGATACAGTCGATCGCGAGGACGCAGTCAAATCGACCGCGGTTCTCGCTGGCCCAGGAGGCGAACCCGGCGATGGGAATCACCTCCGTTCGGAGACCCAGTAGAGCGCTGAGTTCGCGAGGAGGGTTGACATCGAGATCGGTACAGGCGACACGTGCGGCTGTACGGCACAGCGTCGGAAGTAGGATGCCGGTACCGGTGGCGAAGTCGAGGACGCTCTCGCCTTCCCGAAGATGAGCGAGTCTCAATGCTGCGTCGAGGCGCGCCCAGAAGAGCCATCGAATGAGCGGGTTCCAGTGCGTGTACGAGGGCAACGCCATCTCGCGCTGGTTGAACGACTCGGTAACTCGTCCTGCTTCTAACAGAGTCCTGGTCTCTATCCGAACCGCACGGGAAGGTGGGATCTCGGCCGCCCCCATTGGTGCTACCCCCGCTCTCGGCTACCCGCTGCGTGGAGCTGCGGGCTTCCTCGACCAATTGGCGCCTTCTGGTTCTCCGCGCGATGCAGTGTATTCAGGGCGAGGACACTGCGGAGCCGAGCGCTAACAGCAACCCTCCGCACAGCGACCCGAAGCGTCCCGCGCGATGCGGAGGCGGCGAGGCACCGCGGGACCTAATCTGTCCGCTCAGCGAGACAGGAAACAGCCGCAGGCTGAAGGAGACCTAAGATCTCATCGCCCGCACATGATGTTGTGATCGTCGGCGCTGGTATATCGGGAGCCGTGTTAGCGGAGCGTTACGCGGCATCTGGCCGCGATGTGCTCGTCCTCGACAAACGAGCGCACATGGCAGGCAATTGCTATGACTTCCACGATGACGCGTCGGTCCTCGTCTCGAGATACGGTGCGCACATCTTCCACACGAACCATGAGGACGTCTGGACATACGTCAACCGATTCGCTAAGTGGAAAGCTTATGAACACCGCGTCGTAGCGTGGGTCGACGGCATCCACGTTCCTGTGCCAGTCAACATAACCACCGTAAACATGCTCTTCGGACTCTCCCTGACATCTTCGTCCGAAATGCGGGAATTCCTGCGCTCAGTCCAGATCCCGTGCGCCGAGCCAAAGGACGGTCGAGAGGCCGCGCTAGCGCTCGTGGGCGAAGTCCTCTACGAGAAGATATTCCGGCCGTACACAAAGAAGCAGTGGGACAAATATCCAGAAGAGCTTGACGCCTCTGTGCTACAACGAATCCCCGTACGCGACAATTTCGACGACCGATACTTCACGGACCGCTTCCAGGCGTTGCCGGTCGGTGGTTACACAGCTTTGTTCGAGGCGATGCTCGATTCACCACACATCACTGTGCAGTTGTCAACCGACTTCTTCGACGTCCGAGACAGTGTTTCCGACTGCAATCTGCTGTTCTACACAGGCCGCATAGACCAATACTTCGCCGAGACCGCCGACCTAAGAGCGGCTCGTCATCCGGCCCAGCTCGAATATCGCTCATTGCGCTTCGAATTCGAGACACATGCGGTCGAGCATTTCCAGCCCTACGCGGTCATCAACTATCCGGACGCTTCCGAACCGTTCACGCGGATCGTGGAATACAAGCACCTGACGGGCCAGGCTCTACCGCGTACGACCATCAGTCGTGAGTACAGCTCGGCGGAGGGCGAACCTTACTACCCGGTGCCGAACAGACGCAATCGCGAAGCGTATGAGCAATATCGTCAGCAAGCGGAACGCTTAACGAACGTTCACATGGTTGGCAGACTCGCGAACTACAAGTATTTCAACATGGACCAAGCATTCAAGAACGCCTTGGACATGTTCAACCGCCTGGTGGCTGATGGCTAGCGCGGTAGGTGGCCGACTCGTAGTAGTAGCACCACATTTCTATCCGCAGACGGGCGGCTACGCCCATGCCATTACTAACTTCGCGCGCCTCCTGGCCGGCTACGTCCCTGTCACCGTGCTCTGCCCCGTCCCGCTAGCGGCAACACGGGAACTCGTTGATCAGAATCTTCAGGTAATTCGACTCACTTGCCAAGGCTGGCAGCTCGCCACGGGGGTATGGGATCTTCGGGCGTTTGCGTGGTTGTCCCGGCGCGTAAAGGAGAACGGTATTCGCGCAATTCTCTTCGAGACGGCAGAGACTCCTCTGTTGGGCCTGCGTGCACTCGGTCTCGACGTACCAGTTATGTTGCGCGTCCACGCCACAGGGGAGACGGAGCTTGCCTTCCAGGCACCGCTCGAGTTCGACAGAGATCAGATCATGCGCTCTCTTCAGCGTGCCTATCACTATTTCCTGATGCGCCGGTTCGTTCGTCGTGCGCCGGTCGTTCTGAGCACAAATCCCTACCACCTGCGCTTTGTCAAGGAGGTTGCCCTCGCGTCCAACGTCGTCGCCATCTCGCGTCGGCGCTTCTTCGTCGTGCCGAATACGACCGACCCGGACGTCGATGCAACTGTTTGGAACATGCCCACGCCTTTTGTTGATGAGATCCTCCGCGCGGGTGGGCGCTTTCTGCTTTCGCTCGGGCGCCTCGATAGGCAGGGTGTGGAACAGAAGGGCGTTGTGGACCTCCTTGACGCCCTAGCACTCGCGCGGCGGCACGATCCAACCATGCAAAGAGTTTTCCTCGTCGTCGTCGGGGATGGTGATCAGCGTGGAGCGCTGCGAGATAGGGCTAAGGCGCTCGGACTCGACGCTGTGGTGATTTTGCCCGGTCACTTGCCGCAGGCATCGGTGTTCGCGCTTACACGCGCGGCTCACGCGGTCGTGTTGCTGTCCAGATACGAAGGGCTTGCGATGTTTGCGCTGGAGTCGTTGGCCCTGGGCGCCCCGCTTGTCGTCAGCCGGACCGGTGGTCTGTCTGATCTGGTCATCGAAGGCCGTAACGGCTTTACCGCTGAGCCTCACGACCCAGTCGGGGCTGCGGAGGCGTTACGCCGAGTCTTGGAAGCCTCCCGGAACTCGATGTCGGCGGCCAGCCGTGAAGTCTTCGCGAGTCGATTCGCCGCCCGGCGGACGCTGGAGACTTTCATGGATGTGTTATCCCTGATTGCGCCGAGTCCCCTCAGCGAGCGTGTTGAGATCGAGCTAGAAGCTCCGCCGGGACGCTGAGAACCTCCCAGAAGTCCCGAGGTGCAGGCGTAATTTCTTGAAGTGTCAGTTGACCTTCTGGGACGCGCCGCAGTTTGATTCCAGCCACCGCGAGGCCGACCGAAGCGCCGAGGACAGAGCCCAAACCGGCCGCAACCAATCCGTAAGCCGGAACGGCGAGAGCGTCGAAGGAAAGCATCGTGACCACAAATGCCAGAAATGAGACCGGCAGAACGTGCGTGAGGCCCCGCGCCGTTGCCAATCTGCCTAGAAGCCATTGCATCCCAGTAAGTGCGCCGGAGAGCACCAATAGAAGGCCGGGTCCGACAGCCGACGCGTATTCGCGACCGAATATGAGCGGAATCCCCAACGCGGCGCCGATCAGCAAGATCGGAGTTGCTATAAGAGTCGCCGCGAGACCCATGCGAACGCATCGTCCGACTAGAAAGCGCGCGTCGTAAGGCTCGAGAGCCGGAAGCCGAGGAAAGACAGAGTGTGTGACCGAGACTGCAGCGGCGGAAGCAACAAACGCAAGAGTTAGGGCGACGCTGTAGTACCCGGCCTCGGACGCACCCCGTGTCAGAAACACGAGCAAGAGGTCCGACCGTCCCGCGACGAAGGTGAGGAACAAACCAGTCTGCACCGGAACTCCATAGAGAAGCGCCCGGCGCACGTAGTCCCAATCGAGTGTCGGCACCAGAGTCACACGCTCAACTCCGAGGAAGCGAACGAGAAGCCAGATGGCAATGACGTTGGCTGGAACTTGAGCCGCCAAAGCTGCGGCGATGCCATGGGGCGTGAGCGTCAGTAGCGCCATCAGTGAGATTGTTAGGGTGACCGAGTTCACGATGTATACAAGACTTCCTCGGCGCACACGCCCGGCCGCGATGAGGATGGACGAGAGCACGGCTACAGGTACCGCGGTCCCGACTGCGGCAGCTGATGCCAAGAGCCGCACGGTGGTTGCCTCGGATCCAACGGCAAAGACGGCCAATGCCGGGACCAGCGCGGCACCAGCGAAACCAAACAGCAACGCCGCAGCAACCGCGCGCGGGGCGGCTCGCGCCATCGTGTCGCGTCGCGACTTGATGAAGTACACAGACGCATCGCCCAGGCCAGCAGTTGCGATTTGGGTAGTTAAGCCGACGAACACAATGAACGTCGAGTACACGCCTCGGTCATGCGGACCGAGAAGCCGGGCGGTAACAACACCAGAGATGAGTCCCGCGGCGAGGCTGACCGCGATTGCGAGCAGGAATGACATCGAGTCGCCAGTGAGGGTCGAGCGGTCACTGCCTCTCGGCGTCGGGCGGGGCGGCTGGAACTCCATGATGGGCAACTCTGCGCTATGACCGAAGCTCGCGAGCCTGACGGCCTCGTCGTGTAGCGACCCCGAGCACTCGCTATGACTGCCCAAGAAGGCGTCGTCGTCTCGCACCCCTGTCCACTCTGTGGCGACGCGGATGGCCGGCTTCTCTACGGACATCGGGGACGAATAGTCGAGTGCGAACAGTGCGGTCTCGTCCGTAGAGATCCGGTGCCGACAGTGGACGAACTCCTTCTCGCGAGTTCACGTCCAGGGACGTGGTGTACGAAGCGGGCTGAGCTGAGCGCCGCCGCATAGAGAACCACCGTCCCATCCTCTCGCGAAACAACCACGAACCGCAGAGGAGGACGACAACGGTGGCACCGAACACGATTGAGCCCATCGCAATCATCCGCAAGCAGCTCGAGGAGGCGAGCCGGACCTGCTGCACGACGTCGTCGACCGGATGATGGCCGCCGACGTCGACGGGTTGAGCGGCGCACGCACCCCGGAGCGGGTCAACCAGCGCAACGGGTACCGCGGCCGGCGCTGGGACACCCGCCTGGGCACGCTCGACCTGCGCATCCCCAAGCTGCGCAAGGACTCGTACTTCCCGGACTGGCTCCTCGAGCCGCGCCGGCGAAGCGAGCGCGCACTGACCCAGGTCGTGGCCGAGGCGTACGTGCCGGGCTCCTCGACCCGCCGGGTCGAGGAGCTGGTGCAGACCCTGGGCATCGCCGGCATCTCCAAGTCGCAGGTCAGCGAGCTGGCGAAGTCGCTCGACGAAGGCGTCGCCGCCTTCCGCGGGCGGCCCCTCGACGGCGCGCCGTACCGCTTCCTGCAGGTCGACGCGCTGGCCATCAAGGTCCGCGAGGCGGGCCGCATCGTCCAGGCTGCGGCGCTGCTGGCGACCGGGGTGAACCGCGACGGCCGACGCGAAATCCTGGGCCTCGAGGTCGTCACCGCCGAGGACGGCGCCTCCTGGCTCGGGTTCTTCCGCGGCCTGTCGCGCGCGGCTTTGCCGGCCTGAGGGCCGCCAGCGCCGCGACCCTTCCGGCCTGGCAGCGCTGCCGCACGCACTTTCATGCGCAACCTGCCCGTTCGCGTGCCGAGATCGGCCCAGCCGCTGGTCGCGGCGCTCGTGCGCACGATCTTCACCCAGCCGGATGCCGTTTCCACGCGCCGCCAGCACGCCTTCGTCGTGGGCGAGCTCGGGGCGCGCTTCCACGAGGCCGCGGCGCTGCTCGAAGAGGCCCGCGAGGAGCTGCTGGCCTTCAGCCACTTCGATCCCGAGCACTGGCGCCAGATCTGGTCGACCAACCCGCGGGAGCGACTCAACCGCGAGCTGCGGCGACGGAGCGACGTCGTCGGCATCTTCCCGAGCCGCGCGGCCATCGTCCGCCTCATCGGCGCGGTCCTGGCGGAGCAGCACGACGAGTGGCAGGTCACGCACCGCTACATGAGCCTGGAGTACCTGGCGAAGCCGACCATCGAGATCGAGCCGGAGGAAGGGATGAAGACGCTGGCGGCCGCGAGCTAGAATGCGAGATCAGAGGATCGCGCGGTGGTTCTCATACACCACGCGCTTGGACGTGGCCGGACCTGATCCCACGCCCGCTCGTCCTCTACATCCGCGATCACCAGATCCGCGTCGGTCGACAGATACGCGGGCGGTCGTGCCCCCTGATGCACTGGCGGTGTGAGCGCGTCCAGAACGGTGACTGGCCCGCGCCGCACGAGCGCATCAACGAGATGCGAGCCGATGAACCCCGCGCCTCCGGTGACCAAGAACTTCTTCTTCTGAGCAGGTGGCTTGGATGGCGATCGGCTCACAGGGCGGCGCCCCAGCGCGATCGCCAGATCTGGTGGCAGGTCATGTCCGGCGCCGCCAACGACGGGAACTGAAACACTTCGGTCATCTGGGTGCGACTGTCGTAATTCCTGAGATGTGCGCTCGACGGTTCTTCGCCGAGGACATCCAGTAGGGCGCGACAGCTCGCGCGAGGATCCAAATCCCAGCGACTTCCGCGATCAGCCGCAGAGGCTCGACCGGGAGCCTATACCGATAAGGGTGGTTCGGACTGAATACGAAGGTGAAAGACTGCGACGTAAAGTGTCGCGAAGCTAGCGTACAGGACGAGTTGTGGATGCGCTCTCCACGGACGACCGATGATCAAAAATGTCCCGACCACGGCCAATCCGACGGCACGAAGGACACGCGTCACCCCATCGAAGCTATTCGGATATTGAGCCGGGTTGACGATAAGGAGTGGGTCTGACAGTCCTGGGCTCGCAGCAAAGAGCAGACCCGAGAACCGGACCGGGACTGCCTCAGCGTAGAAGGCCACGACGCGATCGAGCTGACCGAACGCACGTGCGGCGCTACCCAGAGGATCCTCGAACGGAACGATCCCCATCTCGACCAGTCGTCTGTTGCTGATCATGGCGCTATCAGGTCCCATATCGAACGACCAGACGACAGTAGCCAGCTGCGTCACAAATCTAGGTCGCCCCTCTCTCTCTGCTGATGCCAGGGCCACCGGTATCGAGACAACGAAAAGGGCGATGCCGATAACGGCCGCGTCCCGCACAATGACTCGCAGCGGCCGACGCCAGAAGACCCATGCGAGGACGGTCGCCATCACGAGTGGAACAGCGACGACGTTGCGCGTGATGAACACTAGGGCGATAGCGGTCGACGCGGCCAATAGCCAGCGGGCGTCATCGGTGATCCGATATCGGTCGAGCGCCCAGAGAGCTAGGAGGATTTGCGGCAGGAGGAATGGTTCTGCAGTGAGTGTGGACTGATTCTGAATGAGATTCATGTCGGCGGCGTAGATGAACGCTGGGACCAGCGCGAGTCGTCCACCCATGAGGGGCCGCGCGAGCCGGTGGAGGAGGACCGCACCTACCCCCCAAAGACCCACTGGACGAGGACGACGGCCGTTGCGCAGTTATCCCGAAGATAGCGGCGAGCAGCAGCGACTATCCCGGCGGAAATGCCGACGCGGCCAGGACATACCCGAGCTCCGCCGGGTCGGCGGCCAAGGCACTCGCGAGCTTGAAATAGGCGTCGTCGTCGGATGCGTAAGCGAATGCCAGGCCGGGTCCGGTCCGGGACAAGGTGAGCAATCCGAACGCCGCGCGCGCGGCGATGGCACCCAGGAAGATGACCGGGACCGCCCAAGCTTCCAGCCGTGTGACCTCGATCCGCTGGTACGCACGCGACCGAACGACCCAAAAAGCGATCAGCGTCCCCACCAAGACCCCAGCGCTCGAGATGACTTCGAGTCGAAGCGCAGCGGCCGCGGCGCTGACGAGGACGACACCCAGCATCAACGCGGCGAGGAAACGCTCATCGGGAGACCGGTGAGCGTCTTCCTTCCAGGCGATCGCAAGAAGGAGCGTGACGATGGCGGTCGTAAACGAGCGTCAAGTAGAGGATCCGTACACGCGATACGCGTTCACGAAGTACGCGTCTCGAAACGGTATCGCCGAGACGTCTACCAGGCCGGCGTATGCAGAGCCGGCAAGACCGACGACCAGTCCTCGCAGCACTGCCGCCGCAGCCCAACCCTGCTGCCGCGCCACGAGGAGTACAGCGCCAACAAGGGGCAGCAATGGGATCCTCGGCACCATTGGCGCGCAGGTTGGAGCCGCCTCGCAGGCGTCCGTGAAGTACAGAGGCACCGGTAAGCTCACGAGTCGCGCCCGAACACGGCTAGAAGGCCGAAGGCGAGCGCGGACAACGCGATCACGACGGGGCCGGCCGCGGCCATCACCGGTCGCAGTCTATCGTTGGCCCTGGTCGGGAGCGGTGTGATCGAGGCGCGCACTGGATGGGATCAAAAGCTCCACTGCGGATACGCCGGGGCGCTTCGACAAAACGGAGGCGGGCAGCATCCTCGCGTCGATCATCCATTTCACGATCACGTGGAGTTGCGACCCCGCCGCCGCTAGAAGAAATGGATCGAGGATCGGGAACCGATAGCGGAGATTGGCCAAGAAAACGACGGACGTCGCAGTGATCCCCAGCGCGAGAACGACCATTAGTCCCCTGCTCGGTCGGTTCGTCCGTGGGATGCCAAGAAGCGCTAGGACCATGAGAGCGGTGAACGACGCGCCACTCAGGACGACCATCGGTATCGAGTACGCGAGAGGGTCCACCCAAGGCTGCCACGTGCGGATGATCTTCCTCAAAGTCGTTACGGCCCAATCGCCGGGATAGGTGGCGATATACCTGAAACCTGCATCGTAAAAGAAGGCGTCCCGCTCAGCCACCGGCTTGCAGGGCATCGCAGAGCAGCCGGCGAACGCGAGCCCCGCAGCGCCAATGCCGCGACTGTTCAGCTCTCGCCACTCCTCGTCGGATAGTTCGCCGCTGTACAGGAGCGTGTGGTCAGGGTTGTTTCCCATGTAGAAAGCCACGCCACCGCCAGAACTTGCGATCGCGAGTCCGTTCCCTTGAAGGACGTTGTAGATAGTGAAGGGCGCGAGTGCGATTGAAGCACCAAGGAAGAAGTACAGAGCCTGCCGAAACCGGCCCGACTGCCACCACCACCAAGCAAACAGAAGTGGTCCGAAGATCAGGAAGTTGGATCGGACCAGCGACGCGGCGGCAAACGTGACCCCGGAGATCACGACGAGGAACGATCGCCGTTCCTTCGCCGCCTGGAGCAATGCAATGAAAGTCGCTACCACAAGGAGTGTGAAAAGCGTCTCCGTAGCGAGCCCGCCGACCGAGAAAAAGAACCATGGGTACACAGCTGCGAAGGCACCCGCGACCCAGCTCGTCCTGGAACCGTGGAGAATGCCGCCGAGCTTGGCGATACCCACCACGGTCGTGGCGCTGACGACCACCTGAGCTATCTGCAACGCTGCGCTGCCACCAAGGGCGTACATCCCCGCGACGAATAGTGGGTAGAGGGGCGGTCGTATCCCTGCAGTCCCCGCTTCGGTCAGACCACGTCCGTCGAGAAGCGCACGAGCGATCGTGTCGTATTCGGCGCTGTCAACGACGACGAAGGGACTTCGGGCAGCAAAGAGGACATAAGCGGCGCGGAGGCCCGCCGCGACGAGCCAGATGACCCACAGCGGATGCCGTTGAATTGCCGAGAACAGAGGAGTCAAGTCAATCCTTTACGACTAGTCACCGAGTCTTTGTACTTCACCGCGATAAGCGGTGGCTAACAATCGTTCGCGTGCCTTCCCTGGCGTGGAAGGATGTATGCGCTAAGGGAGTTCCATCGTAAATCACGAAGTATGATGCTCGTTGTTGACCGAGGGACGCGGTAGGTCTCGGCGTTCGTCTGTGCCGTACATGTTCGGTCCGCAATAGGCTTTCCGGAGCGTCCGGACATTGTCGTGGTTTGGATAGGTCGGAGATGGACGAGCGGCATCGGGTCCTGCATGTGACGACTACCGGCCGCGTTGGCGGCGCGGAGCGTCTAATAGCAGATCTCGCCGTCGCTGCCCAATCCGGCAACCTACATGCTGTCGCTGTTGCCATCCTCTCAGAGCCAGGCGATCTCGGGGCCGAACTGGGCCGCTCGGGAATACCCTGCTATTCCTTCCCAATCCGCGGCATGCGCGACGTCCCCTCAGTTGTGCTCTCGCTCTCGAGGCTGATGATCCGAGAGGCCTTTACGGCCGTCCACGGACATCTCGTTCACGGAGCATTCATCGGCTTGGTCGCGGCCCGACTGGCGCGAGTCCCGCTCAGGGTGATGACGATCCACTATGACCGCTACATCTGGAGATACGGGCCGCCGCTACCACGGCTGCTACACATCCTCAGTCGGCGGCTTGCCGACCATGTGTTCGCTGTATCCCACGCAGCACAGGAAGCCCTCGTTCGCGCGGAAGGCCTCGCGCGGTCAAAGGTCACGGTCGTTCACAACGGGATCGACGCCGAGCGAGTGCGCCGTTCCGTTCACTTCGGGATCCCGTTGGTCGGACGTGCGATCGTAACCGTGGGCAGTCTTGAACCGTGGAAGGGCCATCGCTTCCTGATCGAGGCGTTCGCTCAGCTTCGCAGCACCGACGGCCTACCGCTAGTCCTGATCGGTGACGGGCACCTGCGGGGTCGGCTCGCCGATCTTGCGCGTAGCCTCGGCGTTGGCGGAACCGTAAACTTCGCTGGGTATCGGCCGAACCCTTATGGACTCATGAACGCCGCAGAGTTCTATGTCCAACCTTCCTTGGATGAAGGTTTCGGACTGGCCGTTCTCGAATCCATGGCGCTCGGGAAAGCTGTAATCGCCACCCGAGTGGGCGGTCTTCCCGACATAATCTCTGACTCCGCTCATGGGATCCTCGTTCCTCCGGGTGACCCAATGGCTCTCCGGGCCGCAATGGAGAGCCTACTTGCAGACCACGCGCTTCGGAACGAATTGGGTACTGCGGGGCGGACCCGCGTTGAGACCGCCTTTTCAGCCACGGCCGCCGCGCGGAGGTATGCCGACGAGTACGACCGGCTCGCTCGTACCGGTGCGGCTCGGCCGTCCCGCGGTCGAAATTGAGTCGTCAGCCGGAGATCCTGACTGGGGACGCCATGCCACGGCGAAGACGCGGCGCCGGGCTCGCGGATCAGACCCTCGGGGCGTCGTCGCTCCGGCGCAACCCGCGCACCGCAATGGGATACGGCAAGATCTCGATCTGGTCGAGGCCTGCTTCGACGAACCAGTCATACAGCTCCTCGTTCGTGTGAGTGCGGATCACCGGTGACGACCAGTAGTCGAAGATGTGCTCGAGCATCACTTCGCGCAGCGGATGACGCGGCACGCTAAGTGCGAACAGCGGCGCGAACAAGCGCCTTGTCCACCGCCGCTTCGTGAGTCTCATCTGCACACGGCCGATCGGGTAGAAGACCCACTTGAACAGCGAGGCGCGCGCGGAGACCGGCATGCGCAATATCGCGTGACGCAGCATGCGTGTGATCGCGCCACGCAACGGATTGCCCCAGTAGGCGCTCGAGTACGTCCATGTGATCAACGTCCCTCCAGGCTTCAACAGC
>DATKDY010000158.1:0-2395 GCA_035512515.1 Vicinamibacterales bacterium | reverse complement strand
CGGCTGCGGATTCCGGCGCGCGAAGTCATCCTGGCCAAGGCGGCGCCACGGGGCCTGAGCCTGCACAACGTCTTGTCCGGCGTCGTCTCGGCGATGCACGGCGACGCGAGCGCCGATCACGTCATCGTGCAGATCGCCGTGGGTGAGGTCCGTCTGCTGGCGGAGGTGACCCGGGACGCCGTGGCACAGCTCGGGATCGTCACGGGCATGCCACTGCACGCCCTGATCAAGTCCGTGTCGCTCGAGGTGCTGGCCTCCCAGGCGCCTGCGACACAGGGATCCGCGTGAGCGCATCGCCCCTCTCCCGTGGAGCGGGGTCCGCCGTTCTCCGCGGCGTTCTCGTGGGCGCGAGATGCCAACGGTAACGGTCTCGGCTGGTTCGACAGCCGCATCGTGGGGCTCCTTCTGCAGGTGCCGTCGGCCCGCGCGCGGACCAGTCACGCCGTTCGTGGGAGCGGGCGGACTCTGGGCCGCTGTCCGCGGGCCTTCGCGGCATGCCAGAGATCCCACTTCGCCTGGAGCGTCAGCCAGATCTGGGCGTCCCAGCGCGTCAACGCCTCGAAGAGCAGGGCGGTGTCAGCGCTGACGGCCCGCCTTCCCCGGACGATCGCATTGAGGCGCTGGAACGGAATGTTCATCCGATCGGCGGCCTCGACCTGAGAGACGCCCAGGGGCTCGAGGAACTGCTTCAGGAGCATCTCGCCGGGATGGGTCGGCGGGCGATGAGTGGGAAGCATGCCAGTCCTCAGTGATAGTCGGTACAACGCACGTCGAGCGCATCGGCGCCGACGAACCGGAACACGATCCGATACTGGTCGTTCACGCGCACGGCGTACCACCCTTTCATGTCGCCGGCGAGCGCTTGCAGGCGGTTCCCGGGCGGTACTCTCAGGTCGTCGAGCTTTGTCACGGCGTCGATCTGATCCAGCTTGCGCTGGACGATCGGCCACACGTCTTTCGGAATCCGACGGGCCGCCTTCGAGTTGACGCCGTTCCAGATGTCACAGGTCGTGTCGTCGGCCAGCGTCCGGATCACCAACTAGCACTTTAGCACACTTACCGTGCTACTTGAGGCCGGTCTGCCTGGCCGGAGCTGGCGCGACGGCCCTTCTCGACGTCGCCGGGAACCCAGAACTGGCCGGCCTCAGCTGAGCGCCCCCGCGACTGAAAGATTTCGCCCCGAACCCGCGTTCTACAGGTGTGGGGCGTGCAGTTCTGAGGAAGAGACTGGCTGGGTGTCGGGGACGATTTTCGAACTTGGTTCATGCAAACCGCAGCCTGATTCGCGCCTCCCTTCAACGCCTTTTGGGAGCGTTACGCAGGTTCCACGAACGCGCCGAAGTCCGCCACGCGCGTGGCTCGAGCAGCTCGCACCGAGCCGAGCGTCTGCTCGGCTCGGGTCTCGCATCGCAGCATCACCTTCGCATCGGCAATGCGGCCGCACGCCATCTGCGTCCGGCCCATGCCGCGGGCGCGTCCTCGGTCGTCGGTGGGCGTCCGAAGCGCAGCTTGTCAAAAAACGCAGGTCCCAGGATCCGGAGCGTCGAGGCGAGGCCCACTTCCCGGCGGGACGTCGAAGTATGTCACCCAGACTTCGGTGTTCTCGGTCTGGCTCGCGCGCCCGAGATGAACGTGACCCTGGCCCGGATCGATGAACGCCTGCCCAGCTGAGTACGTGCGACCCGTACACGTCGGATCGTCTGCCGAATAAAGGGTGAGCTCACCCTGTGTGACAAGCGCGAGTGCCGGTCCCGGATGGCTGTGCCAACCGGTGTGGCCCGCTGCGGTAAACACAATTTGCTGCATGACTGTGTCCTGCGCATTTCGCACCTGGATGACCTTCGTTCGGTTGTCGTGGTCATCCGCGATCCTGAACATCATACTTACCGGGTTTGCAAACCCCGCTCTTGCCACGATCGTGCCGACCACGCCAGCCCCGGGACTAGCGAGAGCCACTCCGGCCAAGGTGGCGGCGATCACGGTTGTGCCCGCTAGCCAGGACGTCAACTGCTTCTTCGTCATATGGCACCTCCTGTGCGCATCACGCGTGTGTTCGGCGCACCTACTGTCGAATCTACAAGGACATCATTGGCCATTCGTGACCGCGGCGGCCTGGACGCTATACATCTTTGACGGGAATTGCCGTTGTTGAATCGCCTGATTGGAACGCTGCGTCCGCCGCACAAGCCGGAATCGTGGCGGATCCGCGCCTCGGTGTCTATCTAATTCTGCACACCTGAAAACGACCTTTACGTGGATGTTTCGTCGCTCAACCCACAGTGAAATGCATGGGACCGCATTTCAGTTTTGGGTGCCTGAGGCCTGCGCCATTCAAGGCGACGCAGCGAGGTGAATGTGTTCAACGTTTGGCGCCTGCCGTGTCGCAAAGCTGGGG
>DATKDY010000157.1:0-69006 GCA_035512515.1 Vicinamibacterales bacterium | reverse complement strand
CATGCTCGAAGCGGTCGACGGCGAGCTCGCCGGTATCGCGCGGAGCTTGCAAGCCGGCTGGCTGCGCGCCGCGGCCCTGACCGCGTCGAGTTACACGACCGGCCAATCCGTGACGTGGGTGCAAGCATGCGAGCACTGCGGGATCCAAACGTGGGAACGCCCGCAACGGACGAGTGTCGCGCGCCCGCTGCGAGTCGACCACGTGCTCGCCTCGTCGTCGCTGCCCTTCTCAGCATCCGAACGCAACGGCCTGCGACACATCGACCTGCTGCTGCTGCGTCCGTCAGTCGATCTCGGACGTCTGGCCAACGAGTACGAACCCGAGTTGCCGCGCGCCTTCCGCTTTCTGACACGTGGTCTCGGCACGCGCGAGACGCGGTCCAATGACATGCTGAGCCTGGTGATGTTCCAGGGCGACTACGCCACCAGGCTGATTCAATTGGGAGAAGAGGACGCCTCGAGACGACTCGCCGATATTCGGCGCTTCCTCGAAGCGACCTGACTGCTCCAGCACATGCTGCGCGACGAGGGCGACCATCACGGCCAGATCAAGGTGGCCGGCCACCCGATCAGTGATGAGAAAGGCGGGCCCGTCACCTGGGACGTCTGGATACGCAAGCGTGGTCAGCCTTCGGTTGCAGGAACTCGGGCTCCTCAGTAGGATGCCTCCGTACTCATGTCGGACTCTACCTGGAACCGGAGGACTCTCGTGACCCTTTCACCAAGTCGGCTCGTCGTGGCGATGGCCGTTGTCCTCGGCCTCGCCGTGAGCGCGGTGGCACAAGCCCAGACACATTACGTCCGCTACGAGGCCGCTGGACGCACGTCGTGGGGCATTCTCGACAGCGAGACCGTTCGCGAGTTGCAAGGCTCGATCTTCGACGGCGCCGCCAAGCCGAGCGGGCGCACGGTGAAGCTGGCGGACGTGAAGCTGCTGCCGCCGGCGGATCCCAAGAAGGTGATCGCAGCCGGGTTCAACTACAAGAGCCATATCGGCGAGCAGTCGCCGGCCAAGTACGTCGGTCTCTTCGCGAAGTTCCCGAGCTCGCTCGTGGGCCACAACGCCGACATCATCTACCCGGCCGACGCCACCGACGTGCACTACGAGGCCGAAGTCTGTGTGGTGATGGGCAAGCGCGCCAGCAACATCACCGCAGCGCAGGTCAGGGAGCACATCTTCGGCGTGGCGCCGTGCAACGACGTCAGCGAGCGCGGCTGGCAGAAGGCGGATCTGCAGTGGTTGCGCGCCAAGGCCACGGACACCTTCGGACCGATCGGGCCGGCGGTGGTCGCCAACGTCGACTACAACAGGCTGAAGCTGATCGGCCGCCACAACGGCCAGGTCGTGCAGGAGACAACGACCGACCTCCTGATCTTCTCGATCGACAACATCATCAGCTACACGAGCCGCTACATCACGCTCGAGCCGGGCGACGTGATCTTCACTGGTACGCCGGGCACGACGCGCGCAATGAAGCCGGGCGACACATTCGAGGTCGAGATCCCGGGTGTGGGGACGCTGAAGAACACTGTCGTTGCCGAGAAGAGATAGCCGCAAGACGAATCACGACGTGCGCGACCAGCGGCCGCGCAGAAACGCCAGCGCCGTCGCGGCAAACTGCGGCGCATCGTCACCGAACACCGGCCCATGGCCGCCGTTCGGGACGACCCAGAGGTGCGACCGGGGGATCGCCGCTCGCAGCTCGAACGCCAGCGACACCGGATACAGCGGATCACGGTCACCAAAGACAATCAACGTCTCACCCGCAATCGTCGCCAGATACGGCGGCGTGAAGTTCACATCGTCATAGGAATCGGCAAGCGCGCGGCCGTGGGCAATCAGCTCGCGGACCTGCGAGTCCTTGTTGCGGTGGCGCTTTCGCATCAAGTCCAATTCGAACTCGGGCAACATCGCTTCCGACAACTGCCGCTGAATCGCCCGCGCCTGCGCCGGAAAGTACGGTGGCGCGCTGACGATTACCATCGACTCGATGGAGGTCGGTGCCGCAGTCGCCATGTGAAGCAACGTGATGCCGAGTTCAACTCGACTCCGTTGATCTCCACGACCATCGCGCGTCTCCTGTCGAGGAGTATGCGCGGCACTCGCCTTTAAAACCAGTCTGGCGCCAGTCACCTGATATCATGAAGATCTCGTCACAAGCGCTGCGCGGTCGTCGTTCACGACCACCGGGAGTGGCCGTCGACCAGGCGCCAGAACGTTCTGGCTCGTGTCCGCTCTGCCGATTGTCCGACGACGTCACCGGATGTCCTCCTGAATGCCGCGCAACTGTTGCGCCGGACCACTCACTCGCGGCACACGAATCCGCATCAAGTCCTCGCCCCAGATCACCACTCCGTCGAAGTCCTGTTGGATGTCGTGCACGATCTGCTCACGCAGGCCGGGCTGATCGATCGACGTGAGCACATGGGTCAGCACGAGTGTCTTCACTCCCGCCCGCCGCGCCAGCGCCGCGTTGTCCCGGTGGTTGCCGCAGGCCGCGCGGTACTCCGGCGACGGCTCAGTGCCGCTGAAGTAGTGGTTCATGTGGATGAGCACGTCGCAGCCGCGCGCCAGAGCGACCAGTTCCTCGCAGGGTCCGCTGTCGCCCGAGTAACAGACCGAGCCCTCGTCGGTGTCGAGCCGAAATGCGAGGCACTCGAGGTAGGGCTGCACGTGCGACGCACGACCGACAGTCACTCGCCAGCTGGTGCCCTCGATGACGTCGCCGGGCCGCACCTCTCTGACGCGCGGCGCAGGACGCTGGCGTGGCAGTGTTCCACCACGGCTCGCAAATACGTCGATGCTGCTGCGATGCTCGATGCGGGCGCGGATGTCGGGCCCGTAGACGCCGTCCTCGCCAAACAGCAGCTCGGTCGATCGCGCGATCGGGGGTGGGCCACACACCTGGAGTTCGGGAATGCGCCCGGCACCCATGTCCCAGCGTTGCAGTACCAATCGCGGATAGTCGAGACAGTGATCGTAGTGAAGGTGGCTGAAGAAGGCGTGGCTGACGTCCACGGCACGATGTCCGCTCTCCAGCAGACGATGGTGGGAGCCCGGGCCGTGATCCATGACGAGCAGATCGTCACCGACGTCGAAAAGATATCCGGCACTCTGGCGGTGGAGCGACGGAGCCGGGGTTCCGGTTCCGAGCAGGGTGATGTTCATGGCGCACCCGACGTGGTCAGGGACGGGATGACGATGAAAAGCAGCCAGGCGATGAACGGCGCGGTGGCCACCATAATGGCGCCCCATGCCAGCAACCCGCGATACACACGCGGCCGCTCGTCTTCTTCGGCATTGGCGACGACCAGCGCGCCGACTGTGGAGAACGGCGTAGCATCCACAACGGTCGCCGAGATGGCCAGCGCGACGACGACGCCGGTGGGGTGCAGCGCGCCCTGCGCCATCAGCGGCAGGGCAAGCGGTACCAGGGCGCCGAGAATGCCGGCGCTGGAGGCAAACGCCGACGTGACGGCGCCGACCCCGCAGAGGAGCAATCCCGCCACCAGTGGGGTGGTCATGTCAGCGATGCCAGCGCCCACGGCGTCAACCGTGCCGTAGCGCTGCAAGGCGGCCACGTAAGTCACGATGCCGCAGACCAGCAGCACCACTCCCCAGGCAATCTGGGCGGTGGCGTCGCCGCTGGAGCGGGGGAAGATCAGGTGCAGCGTGACGGCGACGGTCATCGCCAGCAACCCGATGTTCAGGCCGAAGACGAGCGCCCCGACGGCAACCAGCAGCAGACCGATCACCGTGCAGATCTGATCGATGCCGAGGCGCGCTCGGTGCGGTTCGATCGCCGACTCCGGAGCGCTGGCGATCTCCATCGACGACGACGGCGACAACCGCGTTTCCCCCCGCCGGCTGCACACGGCGACGATCACGACCGCGAGCCCGACGTTGTAGACGAGATTGCCGAAGAACAGCATCGACATCGAAATCGCGAAGCCGTTCTGCGTCACTGCCTGCTGAACGATGGCACCCAAAACGTTGAGCGGCGAGAAATTGCCCGCCGCCGCGCCGTGCACCACCAGGAGGCCGATCATCCGCCGATCGATCCCATAGCGACGCGCCAGACGCAGCGCGATCGGCGCCAGCAGCGCCACGCCCGCTGATCCCAGGGCGCCGCCCATCGCGGGAAGCGAGGCGACAACGAAGACCATCCATGGGATCAGCGCCGGCCGGCCTTTGACCAGACCCGCCGCCGACTCGACGACCACTGCGACCGTGCCGTTGTTGGCAGCTATGCCGAACAAGTAGGTGATGCCGGTGAGCAGCACCAGCAGATCGACCGGAAAACCCTCGAACATCGGCCCGACGCTTTCGCCGACAACGAGGGCACCAACCAGAAAAGTGGCCACGAGACCGAGCGCGCCGAGGTTGATCGGACGCAGCGTGCCGATGACGAACACGACCACGAGGCCGGCCACGCCGATAAGGTGAGTCTGCAACGTCGCCACAAGGTATGGCGAGTCGCTCGCGCGGCGCAAATCGACACCGCTCCGACGTCATTCGGTCAGGTGGCTCCCGACCGAGTCGGAACCGGGAAGCGGTTTCACCCCTACCCGTTGACGCGATGACCCTCGCGCCGGTCAGGCGCTATCGAAAGGGAACGTCCTGCTCTTCCAGGCGAGCGGTCGCGCCGAAGAACCAATCGTGCAGCCTATGTGTGTCGGGCTGCCTTCGAGGTCGGCGTCGCAAACAATGGCCAGCCGTGCGTCGAGCAGGGATTCGGCCGTCACCGCGATTCCGGGACCCACCTGAATCTGGATCAGGTCCGGGCCGCGCCGCTCTTCCGGCGCAAACTCCAGCAACTTGCGGCACTGCCAGCAGACGCCCTGTTTGCCATGTTGGCACATCCGGTCAGCCTCGAGCGAGGACCCGTCAGTTCGAGATCGCGCCCTTGACCCTGGCGCTCGCACCCATCGCATCGCGCTCCGCCCGCCGGGCGAGCAGGTCGGGTGCTACTTCTTGAGCGTGAAGGTCATCTCGATCGTCACTTCGACCGGAACGGGCTTTCCCTCCCTGGTGCCTGGCTCGAACTCCCACTGGCGGGTGGCGTCGACCGCCTGCTGGTCCAGCCCATGCTCCTCGTCGAGCGACTTGACCACCGTGACGTCGCCGACCGCGCCGCTGGCGAGCACGACCACCGTCATCCACACCGTGCCCTGTATCTTGGCCCTCATCGCGCCGGGCGTGTAGTGCGGCTTCACTTCCCGGACGACGCGCGGCAGGGTGATCCCCGCGTCCTGGCCAGGCTTGTAGACCCTCTCGGCCTGCGCCTGCACCGTGGCGCTCATTGGAATGTTCGAGGTTGTTGCGAACGTGGCGACCGCGACGGCGGCGGCGGCCACAACCAGTCGGAGCACGAGCGAGGAGCGCGGCATGGAAACCTCCTGGGTCAGAAGAGCAATCCGCTGTTCGAGATCGCGGCCGCCGATCAATGCGGGAGCGCCGATCAGGCCCGGCCGGGCCGTCGAGAACTCCAGCAGGGCCGCGGCGTAGGCGCGGCGATCGTGCGTGTGCGCAATGGTCGCTTCGTCGACGAGTGTTTCACGGCCGAGGCTGAGACGCGATGCCAGGGCGCGCGCGGCCGGATGGAACCAGAAGACCGCGCACCACAGTTCTTCGAGCAGCGCCGTCAGCCAATCCCGCCGCCTAATTAGTATGAATTACTTAGGTTGTCAAGTCCCCTCTCCCTCACCTGATTCCGAGGGGTGGCGACCCGCTCCCGGCCGCTACACGCCCTCGTCGGCCAGCGAATGCAGCGCGAGAAAGTGCTCGTTTCCTGCCGGCGCCACGAGCAGGGCGCGCAACGGGTCGGCCATGGCCGACTGCACGAACGCGGTCGTGCTGCGCAGCCGACTGCTGCTGTCGATGTTCTTGATGATGCGGTACTTGATGGCATCAGCCGTCGTCAGATCCACCACCAGGGTCGAGCCGCCACGGAACATGGGCAGGTGTCCGCCGGCGGCGCTGACCCCGGAGATGTTCCTGGCCTGCGTCAGCACTACGACCACTTGCGGGATGTACCTGCCGTCTTTGGTCACGCGCATCGACGAGCGCAGCGAATGCACCTCGAACCTGTCCTCTGCGGGATCGAAACCATCGCCGAACTCGAGTCCCAGCTGCCTGGCAAATGCCGGCACCGCCTTGAACGCCGCTTTCAGCTTCACGTTCAGCTCAGCGCGCCGTTTGCGCGTCTTCTTGAACAATGTCTCGCGATCCTCGATGTACATCACCTCTTTGGCGTACTCCCTCATGTTCTCGATCATGACGCCATACCGCTCCACGATCGCCTTCCGTTCCTTGTCGGTGAACGCCGACAGGTCGATCCCGCCGGTCCATCGCAGCGTGTCGACGGACAGCGTGCGCGGCGTCTCGGGCCCGGCCGCGTCGAGAGTCTGCGGGTAGATGCCGCGCCGGCGGAACGCCTCCACGAAGGCGACGCGATATTCGTGGCCGGCGCCGGCCACGTCGTAGTCGGCCGTGATGAGGGCCCGCAGATATTCGAAGAACGTGACGTCGATCGGCGGAAGGTAATCGAGCGCCCGGATGCACATCTCCAGCACGTGGTCGGCGGCCTTGGTCGCCTCGCCGGCGAGTCGCTTCACCAGGTCGGGGTGAATCGCGCCAGCGCGCAGTACGCCTGTACCGCCGGTGTAGATCCGGAGCAGATCGGCGACGCGCATCTTGTAGATGGCGATGAAGGCGTCGAAGACGGCGGCCACGAGGATGGCGCCGCGCGCGTGCGGCGTCACGCGCTTTTGCAGCTCGGCCGGGTCGGGTTGATTGCGTGTCCAGACGCCGTTGTCGAGCTGGCCGATCGCATTGCGCAATGCGCCGCGGCCTCCCGTCGCCTGACCGAACTGCACGGCCAGCATGCCCAGCATCGACTCAGACTCGATGTCGCCTCGGGTCCGGGCAATCTCGCTTTCCAGCACCTCGGGAATCGTGAAGTGCTGCATGAGCGCGACGATGTCGGCAAAGGCTTCGTGAAACGCCAGGACGTCGGGATTGGTCGCCTCGTTGAAGCGGCGATGCATGCCGTCGAGGATGGCGTGCGTGGTTTCGTGGGCAATGATGTCGTGTGAAAGGCAGGCATAGATACGGCTGCCCGGCATGTGTTCGCCAGGATGGTCGGCGGAGGCCTCGAAGTAGCCGAACTTCAGCGCGACCTCGTTGGGGCTGTAGAACGCGTTGGCCTGCCGTAGCGCGTGCGGCCGCACCGTGAGCTGTCGAACAAACGCCTTGTCGTCGAAATCGTTGTCGGGATTGGGCCGCGGCCGCCAGAGCACAGGCCGGCCGAGCGCTTTCTCGAAGTGCGCAATGGTCTTCATCGCGACGGCGTACACCATCTGCTGGTGGAACTGCGCGTTGCCTTCGGCTGGCGCCCAGCCGTCCTGCGCCAGCAGGCTCGGCGCGTTCAGGTCGACGGGCTGATACCGCTTCCCCGTTGGATCGACGTCGTCGAACTTGAGGTACTCGCCGGCGCCATTTTTGTACGCCGGATCCCACGGAACCTTCAGGGTCACCTCGTTCATCGACGCGGTGGCCAGTCGCGTCGAGAAATTCGGGTCGACAGCGTAGACACGCAGCCGGCGGTGCGACGGATTGCGCAGCTGCGGCTGAACGTCACACGCGGCAAGTACGTCGGGAACGATGCCGCGTGAATTCTTGTTGTGCGGCGCCGGCGCGCCTCCGGCGCCGGCCGGGTAACGGGCGGCCACGTGGCGACGCAGCGCCACCGATGCCGCGTGATCCTCGATCACCGCCTCCATCACCTGGCGGAGCTTGTCGTCCTGGAGCCGCGTGAGCTCCTCGGGATCAGGAACCAGTTCCTGCAAGCGCGGGTTCCTCAGCCAGCGCTGCGCGAGCTCGAGATTGAACATCTCTTCGCGCGGTGTGGGTTCGGTGATGCCCAGGCCCGTGATGAGACGGAGAAACGCGAACGAGTTGTTCGATTTGTCGCTCATCCGCCGGTCCAGGTCCGGCTTCACCTCCAGGGCGGCCCGTGCGCGCAGCACGCCGTTGCCGAAATGGTCCCGGTCTGCTGCCAGCGCCGAGTCGAAGAGCGCCTTCCGGACTGCCTCGACGCGCCGCCAGTTCCGCGGCAGCAGCTTCTTGTATTTCTCAATCCAGAGCGCGGCCGCCGCGGCGACCTGCGGTGTGGCGGACGAAGTGCCTTCACCATTGAGCCGGACGATGTCATCGCAACCGAAGCGGGCCCAGGGGATGTTGGGCGTATACGCCGCGAGCGCCGTCTTCATCGCGGCGTCGGGACCAAAGCACCCTTCGAGTGCGCGATCGAGATTCTTGTAGGCTTGACCGTTGAACATGGCACCGACAACGGCAATGACGCGGGGATAGCGCGCGGGATAGACCAGCACGCTCGGCGGCAAGGGACGGGTGCGATTCCCCCCCGCCGCGCAGAAGACGATGCCGGCTTCATACAAGCGATCGACGGCCTCCGCCCAGGCCCGCGTCGGCAAGCCGCCCATGCTCATCGTGATCACGTCGCAGTCCTGCTCCACCGCGTAGGCCAGGGCACGGGCCAAGGCGCTGGTGCGGAGCAGGACGACCGAGTCCGCCACGCGAAGCGGCACGATGTCGGCGTCGGGCGCGCCGCCGAGCACGACATTGAACGGCGCAAACGCGCGACCCGCCAGAATGCTCAGCGTCCCCGTGCCGTGGCCGGAGTTGTCGAGGATCCGCCGTTCGTTGTTCGGATCGACCGCGCTGTTCGGATTGCCATCCCCGTCGACGAAGTTCCGCTCGAGATCCGTCCGCAGATGTAATGGCCTGGTGACGTGCGACGGGTAGTAGCCGGTGTCGATGTGGGCGATTCGGGTCCGCGGATCGCTGAACGCGACCGCGTCGCGCGCGTCGCTCAACTGCGTGAAGTCCGGGCCGAGGTGCCACACCTCGTTCGGCCCGACGGGCTTGCCGCGCGTCTGGTCCTGCGGGTTCTGCACGCACTCAATCGTGGTCGCGCCGAAGCCCTCGGCCGTTCGCTCTTCGTTCGTGTCTTCATAGACATCGTGAATGATGTCGGGCTCGGCGAAGATCACGTCGGAGTCGGCGACGCCGAGTTGGTCGGCGACCCGCCCGTGCGCGAGATCCCACGGCGTGTCGCCGCCGTCAGACAGCTCCGCGATGAACCATTGCGGCGTCGAATCGAGTCCGAAGCCGCGCGCCGTCATGGCCTGCGGGCCGTCGTACAAGGGCCGGAGATTCGCCCGGGACTCGGCCGCCTCGAGGGCGTTCGATGGACGCATCTTGACGAGGACTCGATTGGTTGCGATCGGCATGCCGCTTTCCCCTATAGTGTCGGAGCGTTGCGCTTCGCATTTTAAGCTCAGGGATTCGCACTGATCCAGCGACTCTCCGACTCACGCTGGGTGAGGTGTGATAGAAGAAGCGACCAACACGATTCACGAGATGCGACCGCCCATCACGAAGAAAAGCGCGGCGGACCGCCCGGCGACGCGTCTGCAGCCACCCGTCCCGGGCCCTGCCGTGGCGACCAAGCCCAGCAGCCTGGCGCCGCGCGCGCGCGCGACACATCCACCCGCGGCCCCGGCAAGCCCGGCGCGAATCATCGTCCCGAAGCCGGTCTTTCGCAAGCTTCGGGTGTTCGGTGTCGACCCGGAAGTCGCCGCGCGTTTTGAATCCGCGCTGCTCAACGAAATGACGCTCCGGATCCGCTGGGAGGCCCTCACACCAGGGCCCAGCGGCGAATACATCAGCGTCGTGGATGTCGACGAGAGCGGCGAACTGGTGTTTCCTCCGCTCGACCTCGATCGTCCGGACCTGCTGGCGCAGGATGGTCTGCCGGCATCCGACGGCAATCCCGCATTCCGTCAGCAGATGGTCTACGCCGTGATCATGCGGACGATCCAGAACTTCGAGCGCGCGCTTGGGCGTCCGGTCCACTGGGCGCCTCGTGTCGCGCGCGGCAAAACCGTCGAATATCGGCGAGTCCTGCAGGTCTGCCCGCACTACATGCACGTGGAGAACGCGTATTTCGATCCCGAGAAGGGCTTTTGTTTCGGGTACTTCGAGGCGATGGACACGTCTCCGTTCCCCGGCACGATCGTGTTCAGCGCGTTGTCGCAGGACATCATCGCGCACGAGTTGACACACGCGATTCTCATGGGGATGAACATCGAGTTCAACCCGGGCAGCAATCCCGACATTCCAGCCTTTCACGAGGCCTTTGCCGATCTCGTGCCGCTGTTTCAGCATTTCTGGCCAAGCGATGTGCTCGGCGCCCAGATTGCTGCCGTCCGCGGCGACCTCCGTGAGCCGAGCCCGCTCGGAGCGGTCGCGCTGCAGTTCGGCCAGGCGCTTGGCCGCCCCGACGGCATTCGCAATGCCTTGGGCAAGACGGATGTGAATGGCGTGTGGCATGCGCGACAGCCCGATCCGAAGGCGTACAAGGAAATCACGCAGCCGCATGACCGCGGCGACATCCTCGTCGGGGCCGTGTTCGATGCCTTCAACAAGATCTACGAGTCGCGCGTCGCGGACCTCAAGCGAATCGCCACGCGCGGCTCCGGGATCCTGCCGCAGGGCACTCTGCACCCGGATCTCGTCCAGCACATGACGCGCGAGGCGGCGCACGCAGCGGAGCTGGTGCTCGAGATGTGTATCCGCGCGCTGGACTACCTGCCGCCGGTCGATATCACGTTCGGCGACTACCTCCGAGCCATCATCACCGCCGACTGCGATCTGGCGTGGTCGAAGAACCACGCCTATCGCGTCGCGTTCCTGGATGCGTTCCGGCGTTACGGGATCTTTCCGCATGACGTCGGCACGCTGTCGGTCGAGACCCTGCTCTGGCCGGCGCCGGCAGACGATGCCAATGTGGGGATCGTCGGTGAGTTCGTCGCGGCGCTGTCGCGCGAGCACACCTATTGGACCGTGCCTCGTGACCGCAAGGAGCAGTGGCTGCTGGTGCAAACCTGGAAGCGCGGGCTTCGCGCGCTTTTGAGCCGGCGACGGGGCGGGCGCCCGGCGCGTCTCGGTACCATCGATCTGGCCAAGCCATTCGAAGTCGCGACGTTCGACCTGCGCGAGCGACAGGGAGCCGCGAGTTCCGGCGCACGTGAGGCGCAATGGGTGATCAAGATCGTTCAGCCGCCCCGTGCGACCGTACGCCGGGAGGCGCGTCGCAAGGTCACGGGATGCACGCTGCTGGTCGATGCCGATTCGGGACGTGTGCGCTATCACATCGAGCGCGCAACGACGGCGCCGCCGAACGCCGGCGGCCGATCCGACGTGCTCGCGCGCGCGGGCCATGCCCGCGCCGTGCCGCCGCCGGCGGAACGCCGGCTGCGCGTCTTCGCATTCGACCCGAGCTTGGGTGTGACGCTCGAAACGTCAGGCATCAACGAGGTCGTTCTTTCGGTCCCGTGGGAGCGCGATGCGACGGGCGCGGACCTCCTCACGACTGGTCCGGTCGGCGAATACGTCGAGGTCGTCGATCGCGATCCGGCGAGCCGATGTTTCTACGCGCCCGTCGATCTCAATCATCCGCACCTGCTGGCGGAAGAGGGTCTGGCACCGTCAGAGAGCAATCCACAGTTTCATCAGCAGATGGTCTATGCGGTGGCGATGCGTACCATTCGCCACTTCGAGGTGGCGCTCGGACGGGTGGCGCTCTGGTCGGCGCAGCGGCAACAGGTGGACGGGCCGGATGGCACGGTGCAGGCTCGCGATGACGCGTTTGTCCCGCGGCTCCGGCTCTACCCGCACGCGCTGCGGGAGGCGAATGCCTACTACAGCCCGGCCAAGAAGGCGATTCTGTTCGGCTACTTCCCGGCGCCAGCCGGCGACGATCGCGATTCGCTGGCGCGATTGACGGTCTTCACCTGCCTGTCGCACGACATCATCGCGCACGAGGTCACGCACGCCCTTCTGGACGGCATGCATCGCCGGTTCAGCGAACCGTCCAATCCCGACGTCCTGGCCTTCCACGAGGCGTTCGCCGATCTCGTGGCGCTCTTTCAGCACTTTTCGCTGCCCGACGTGCTGCGCCATCAGATTGCCGCCTCGCGCGGCGACCTGGCCAGCCAGAACCGGCTCGGCGAGCTGGCGCAGCAGTTTGGCCAGGCAGTCGGCAAACGGGGCGCATTGCGGAGCGCCATCGGCAGCGTGGACGAGACGACCGGCGAGTGGACGCCCTCGACGCCGAATCCGGACGACTACCGCCGGCTTCTCGAGCCGCACGCGCGCGGAGCGATTCTCGTGGCCGCCGTGTTCGACGCGTTCCTCACGCTTTACAAGAACAACGTCGCGGGCTTGCTCCGTATCGCGACGGAAGGCACTGGTGTGCTGCCTGCCGGTCACCTGCATCCCGACCTGGTGAATCGTCTCGCGGATGAAGCCGCCGGCGTCGCCGCCCGGATGTTGCACATGTGCATCCGCGCCCTGGATTTCTGCCCGCCCGTCGACATCACGTTCGGCGACTACCTGCGCGCGATGCTGACCGCCAATTTCGAGCATGACCCCCAGGACGACGAACGGCGCTCGGTGGCAGTGGTCGAGGCGTTCCGCCGCTACGGCATCGTTCCGGAGGACGTCCGGACGCTCTCGGTGGACGGGTTGCTCTGGCGACCGACGTCGGCGGCGCCTGACGAGGACGAAAATGTCGTGCTGGCGTTCGTCAAGGCGTGGGTGGGAGACATTGCCCATTGGAACCTCACGAAAAGCCGCCGCGCGCTCTTCGATCTCATGGCGGTGAAGCGCGCGGCGTTGCATCAGTACTTGCAGGACGCGTTTGATCGCGGAACAGCCATCAGCGGCATCGACCCGACGATGACCTTTGAAGTGCATTCCATTCGGCCGTCAATCCGCAACGGCGCCGAAGGCACTCGGCATTTCCAGTGGAACATCGAGCTCACGCAGCGCGTGCCGCAGTTCCTCGATCAGTCCGAGCTGCGCCAGGCCGGTGCCGCGCCCGACTATTACTTCCGCGGCGGCTGCACGCTCATCGTCGACGCCGAGACCGGGAAGGTTCGGTACAGCATCAAAAAGCCTCTGAACGAGCGGCGGAAGGAGCGCCAGCGCCGCTACTTCGTCGAAGAGGCCAACCAGAACCTCGCCGCGACGTACTTCGGGGGCATCGCGAGCGAGGAGAACGAGCCGTTCGCGATGCTGCATCGTTTCGGCGCGGAGGTGCCGCCGTGAGGCGCGTGCGAATCCGGATGTATCGGCAGGGCCTCGGGGACTGTTTTCTCCTGACCTTCCCTTCGTCGGGGACCGATCGACACGTGCTCATCGATTGCGGTGTGCTCAAGGGAACGGAGGACGCGAGCGCCGCCATGCGTGCCGTGGCGACCGACATCATGGGCACGACCAAGGGGATGCTCGACGTCCTCGTCGTGACCCATGAACACTGGGATCACGTGTCCGGGTTCGTGCAGGCGAGCGACGTGTTCAAGGACTTGAAAGTCACCGAGGTGTGGCTGGCGTGGACGGAAGATGTCGCCGATGATCTCGCGCGCGAACTGTCCTCGCGCCGCAAGAAGGCGCAGGCGGCGGTCAGTGAGGCGACGCGTCGCCTGGCCCTGGCGGGCGGAGAGGCCGGGCGCCGAATCGGCAATCGCGTCAACGCGCTGCTCGAATTCGCCGGCGGCCTGGGCGCCGCGCCGGGGCGGACCACGGCGGACGGCATGAGCTGGACCAAGCAGCGGCCAGGAGCCGATATCAGATATTTCAGGCCGGGTGGATTGCCGCACACGATTCCCGGTGTCGAGGACGTGCGCGCCTATGTGCTCGGGCCGCCGTACGATCGCAAACTGATCAAGAAGAGCAACCCGAGCAAACGCGCGAGTGAGGTGTACGAACTCGCGCTCGCCGGCGGCGTCGACGCGGGATTCATGGCGGCGGTCGAGGCGCAGTCCGCCGACTCGGCGTCCGCCGAGCCCTTCGACAGCTGGTTCGGAATGGGCGATGAAGAGGCGCGCGACACGGAGTTCTTTCGGAAGCACTACGGGTTTGGTGACCAGGATGCGGATGGATGGCGACGGATCGAGGACGAGTGGCTGGGCGCAGCCGGTCGATTGGCGCTGCAGCTCGATTCGGATACGAACAACACGAGCCTTGCGCTCGCGTTCGAGCTCATCCCCTCAGGCCGCGTGCTGCTGTTCCCAGGCGACGCGCAGGTGGGCAACTGGCTGTCATGGGAGGCGCTCACCTGGACCGTGGCGGGCGATCACGACACACGGACCGTCACTTCGCGGGATTTGCTCGAGCGAACCGTGCTCTACAAAGTCGGTCACCACGGGAGCCACAATGCGACCCTGCGCGAGAAAGGGCTCGAGTTGATGACCAGCCCCGAACTGGCGGCGATGGTGCCCGTGGACCGGCAGACCGCGAAGAAGATGCAGTGGAATATGCCGTTTCCGTCGCTGTTTCGCCGGCTCTCAGAAAAGACGCGGGGTCGCATCCTGGAACCGGAAGCCGGCCTCCCGCCCGAAAAGCCGGCGCAGCTCAGCGATCACGAGTGGAGCCAGTTCTTGAGCAACACGGATCCCCAGGACGGCTGGATCGATTACTGGGTCGCGCTCTAGCAGTACCCGGAAACCTTGCATGGCGAAAAGCCGTCGATCGTGCCATAGCCGGATGCGCCTGTCTCCGGAATCCTCGCAACCCGGTGCGGACTTTTCCGATGACCCTGACGAACAGGAGCCAGCCCGCGCCGATAAACGGCCGGAGGCGAGGCGGCTCCATCCTGGCACTGTTCGTGCGCCAGCGCCTGATTGACAGACGCGCCGGACGTCGATGATGACGGGCCGCGGTCAAAGGAGGCGGACATGCGCCGGCTGTTGCCGATTCTTCTTCTCGCGGCGACGTTCACTTCCGGTGCTGGCGCGGCGGCGCCAGAGCCGCCACGGAATCTCTCAGCCGCCGTCGATGGAAACACCGTGACCCTCACGTGGCAGGCACCGTCGAGCGGCAGCCCCCCATTGGGTTATCTCGTCGAGGCGTCGCTGTCGCCCGGCGGTGCGAGCATCGCGGCATTTCTGGTTCTCGACACGTCCCTCGTCCGGACTGCCGTTCCCAATGGCGTGTACTACCTCCGTGTGCGCGGTGGGAACGCGGAAGGCATCAGCGCTGCGTCGAATCAAGTAGTCGTTTCGGTTCCCGGCGGCGGCGTTCCCTGCCCGTCGCCGCCTGAGGCACCGACGAACCTGAGCGCCACTGTCTCGAACAACCTCGTCACATTGACCTGGAACCCGCCGGCTGGAGGGTGTGCGCCGACGACGTACGTCGTGCAGGCAGGTTCGGCGGCGAGTTTGAGCGACCTTGCGGTGTTCACCGCCGGCGGCACGACGTTGGCCGTGTCAGCGCCGCCGGGCGCGTACTTCGTCCGAGTGGTTGCCTTCAATGCCTTCGGCGGCAGTCTCGCGTCGAACGAGCTGACCGTCCTCGTCGGCGATCTCACCGGTGTGTGGTCGGGGACGTCCGACTACATCAACGCGCCATTCCAATTCAACCTGGTACAGAACGGGCGCTTGGTATCTGGCACCTACCAGGATCAGCACGATATGGGGTCTGGCGGCGGCGAACTGACTGGCAATCACATCCGGCTGGACGTGAACTTCGGCGACACCGGGATTCGCTACGAAGGAACCATCGAGACCGATAACCGCATCCGCGGGACGCTTCTCGTGCCGAGGCTTGGACGGACCTTCACCTTCGAGATGACCCGGTAGCGCAACGCCCCGCCGTGGCGATCGAGGAGGAGACTCGGGCCACCACGTCGTCGTCGGCCTTCCGCCTCTGGTCGAACGACTCCCGTAGCCCGGAGGACATTCTAATGTGCCGCGTCCCACGCCCTGTGCCGATCAAGCCATCAAATCAGCCAAGGGCTCTGCCCTTGATATCCCCTCGGGAGACGGTCCAATCAATACGTGACGCGTACGCGGTACCTGAGGACGGCCGTGCCGTCCGCCGCCACCGGTACCGTGAACTGCGACGCCCAGGCGGCAGTCTTCGTCCATTCGTGTGACGACCGGAGCATCCGCCACGTGCCGCCGAGCGGCTCGTTCACCTCCACCGCGACCGCCGTGCCTTTGTGGTTGCGCAGCGTGATCTCGTACTCGAACTCGTAGACGTTAGCCGAAATCTTCTCGAAGTCGATCTGGTTGCGCTCGCACACCACGTCGAATGCGTTGCCGATCTTCAAGTTGAGCGTCTCGTCCTTCGGCGTGTGGGCGATGCGATCTTCGCCCACGAACTGCACGCCGCCGCTCGAGTCCTCCTGGTAAACCCGCACCACACCCGCCGGCATCGGCAGACCCAGGCCGCCCCGCTTTTCGTTCTTGAATTGATAGTACACCTGCACCAGATCCTTCAGCGGCGCGCCCGGATGGTGATGATTGCGGTAGTAGTAGTGTTGTCCCTCGACGACGTAGCGCTTCACGACCGGCACACCGGCGCTCTCGAGCAGGCTGACCTGTTTGGTCTGGTTGTTGTTAATCGTCGTCTTCCGGCCCAGCGTGTAGAGGTGGTAGTCGGAGAACGCTTCCTGAGTCATGGCGGCTTCAGCCGCCGGCCGGCTCACGAACGCCGCGTCCTGAGACATCTTGCGCAGTTCCTGCCGCACGCGGTTGAGATCCCCGGCCACGAGCTGCAGCCGGGCGTTCCTGAACGCCGTGCCGCTGCCGTTGGTGATCGTTACCCAGCCGTTCACGCCGGCCGCCTTGTCGTCACGCGCCACCGTCATCACGTAGTCGGCGCTCCAGGCCAGCTTGCCGGCCAGGTACGACGCTTCCACGCGATGCCGGGCGGCACCCTCGTTCTGAACCGTCCAAATCAATGTGGGCCTCGAGTAGAGGCTGTCGGGCAACTCTGGAAAGCGGATGTGGTCGGTTCCCATGCCAGTAACGATCTCGTTGCCGATCTTCCAGACCGGCGCCGAGTTGTAGCTGAGGAGCAGCGCCTTTACTTCCTCCTGCCGCGTCGTCCCACCCTCCTGCCGCGTCCGCACGAGCGTGACCTCGCGTCCGACATATTTGCGAAGCAGTTTGTCGGGCTCCAGCAGGTCGTACTCGTAGTTCTGCTCGAGCACCCGCACGCGCGACGGTTCGGTCAACGACCGGAAGTGCACCGTTGCCGGGTTCACCGTGGCGGCGATGTCCATGAAGTGCAGGTGCCCCACCCCGCTCGAGAGCTGCAATTGCCGTACGTCGCGCACGAGGGCGATGTCGGAGTTGTAGACGGTGACGGAAAGCTCTGCCTGATCGTCGAGCGTGGTGGTGACGTTCTGCGCCTCCTCGAGCGCGGCGACCACCGGTTGCGCGTCAGGGCGCAGCAGAAGGGTGCCGCCGGCGATTACCAGCGTGACGAGCCATGTGCGTGCAGACATGTGAACCGCTCCTTTGAGGCGCCTTCGGCGCCAAGTTCAAAACCGTCAAAACTCCAAGTTCAAAGCCCGGTCAATGCCGCTTAGAACCCCAGGGTTTTGAACTGGCCTCCTTGACGGTTGGTAACTCTGCTCTTTCTTTAGAACGGAGCGGCGGGGAATTCTTGCAGGCGGCCGGAATAATCCGGAGGCGTGAGAAATACACTTGGTGTCTGCGAGGACGATGCCTCGTGTAAGTGCGGCCCGCCAAGTTCAAAGACCGCCAAGCTGGCCAGTTCAAAAACCCAGGGGTCCCATGGCGCCAGCCAACGCGCTACTCGCGCGGACGCCAGGTCAGGCCGCCATCGTCGGTCTGGAACACACGACCGTCTGCGGCCGTGACGACCGCGGTGCGGGCGTCAGAGGCCTGAACGCCGGCGAGGTCCACGTGCACCGGCGCCGGGATGCGCACGAACGTGCGGCCGTCGGAGCTCACGAGCACGAGGCCGCCGTGCCCGACGAGCCAGCACACGTCACGCGAAGGCGCGGAGCCGGCGGCAATCTCGGTGGTCACACCGGTGGACACGCGTTCCCATGTCCGTCCCCCATCGGCTGTGTAATCGACGGCGCCGCTCACTCCGATCCGCCACCGAACGGCCGGATCGGGCGAGACGATCTCGCGCGCGGCCGGCAGTTCCGCCCTCAATGCCATCGACTCTGCCTGTGCGGCCCGCTCCTCCCGCGCGTCGGCGGATTGCGTGCGGGATCGGGCGGCCGTTTCCGTGGATGCCGTCTTGCCGACGCGCGTAGACGATTCATTTGCCGGGGAGACGCCGGCGGGCGCGCCGCTGCGAGGGGCAACTTCGGACGGCCGGGGGGAGACTGCCGGTGGCGGCGGCGCGGACGGACTCGCCGGCGTCTGTGGCTCCGGCACAAAGAGATTCGGTGATGGCGCCTGCGCCGGCTCGCCGACGTGTGCCGGTGGCGGCGGCGCTGTATACCGTTCGTCCGGGACGACCATCCACAGCGTCGCCGCAGCGGAGGCGGCCGCGATCGGCGCCAACCACCAGCGCCAGAATGAACTGCGCGCGCGCCCGCTCACTGGGACTTCCGAAGCGGTGCGCGCCATCGTACCGACGAGGGCCTGGCACCGCGCACAACTCGACACGTGCGCCTCTGCCAGCGCGACCGCCCCCGGATCGAGCCCCTCGTCCATCCAGGCGGCCAGCGTCTCGGCATCAAGGCACGCATCGGACGGCGGCACGTCGGCACGCGCCCCGAGTGCCTGCTTCAACGCTTCGTCCAGTGTTCGATCGCGATCATGCCCGGCCTTCACGGCAATCCCTCACTGGTAGAACGATCGACGCGCGGATTCTTGCCGGCGTCTGAAGGCGCCAGCCAGTCGCCGAGATCGAGCGATCCCGAATCCGCAGCGATGCTGGCGAAACACTCGGCAATCTCGCGATCGCCAAAGCCGTGCTCCGTGCGCAGCCACTGCTCAACTGTGTTGCGGAGACCACGTCGCGTGCGCGCGAGATGCCGGGACACGGTGGCCTCGTGCTCGCCGGTGATCCTGCCAATGCTGGCGAGCGTCATCTCCTGCGCATAGTAACAGCCCAAACGCAGGCGATCCCGGGCGTCGAGCCTCGCGATGGCCCGGCCGAGCGCATCGCTGAACGCCGCCGCAAAACGCGGCCCGTCGGGATTAGGCGGCGGCGCCGGCGCGGGAAGTGCGGCAGGCGAAGCCTCGTCTGGAAGCGGCGCAAGGCGGCGATGGGCGCGGACGTGGTCCACGTAGCGCTGCGAGACCAGCGCGCGGAGCCAGGTCGCGAGGCTGCTGCGACCGTGGAAATAGCGGAAGAGTGACTGCCGTGCGTTGCCGCTCCTTTTCAATCCGTAGAGGTCGGCAAACAGCGACTCCGCCGCCTCGCGCGCCCCGCCGCCCGGCTCGAGGGCATCGGCCGCCCGATAGAGGACGGGCCGGTATTCCGTGACGAAGTAATCCCACGCGCGGTCATGGCCAAGCGCGCACCCGCAGGCGAGCGCGAGGTCGCCCAAGTGCAGAGACCCGAAGTAGCGGTCGAGTTCAGCCGCCGACGGGGTCCGTCCTGCAAACGCCTTGGCGGCGCTGCGGTCGAGCGCGTCGGCAAAGAACGCCCGCGGCACCTCCCACTGGTCGGCACCCGCCTCCCGGAACAGCCGCCCGACCAGCACATCGTCCATCTCGGCCCCGATCGTGCGGCCAATTCGAGGCCCTGTCGACCACTTCTTCGCTCGATCTCGATCTCGTGGAGACGTCGGTCACCGAGGGCCTCGAGGCTCAAGCCCAGGTCGATGCCAAGTGTCCTGCGACGGCCGGTGGAAGGCTTCGAAGCCGGGCGAGGTGTTCCAGTGCCAGGCCGAAACGACCGACGGACACAAGGCCACCGTGGAAGTGACCGTCACCGACACGGAGGGCAACATCAACTGGAAGGTGATGTAGGTGTGAAGGTGCGTCTCGGCGCGACGCGCGTCTCATCGTCGGCGTCCTCGATCGCTCGTCCCCGACCCAATCTGCCCCATCTGGGCCGCGGTGACCGGCGAGGACGGTCCGTGGAACATGCCGTTGAACAGCAGCTTGAAGGTCGCGCGCGGCTGCGTGCGGAAATCAATCTGGCTGCCGTAGGTCACCACATAGCCCTGGCCGACCCGGAAGGCGATCACGTTGGCTTGATCCTTCAGGTATTCCTCGCCCAGCAGCCATCCACTCTGCAGGATCTGCTCGCGCGGGTAGCGCGCGGCCACTGACGGCTCGATCTCGAAGCCGGGACGAAGGCGATACGCTTGATCGGATTCGAAGAAGATGGGCCACGACGCCGGCATGCCCCACGCGACCGGATGGGTGACGTCGAATTCGTTGAGCAGCAACGAGCCGGGACAGTAAAACAGGTTTTCAGGCTCGGCCACGCGGTCGCGCAGCACCTGCATCAAGCGAGCGGGACTGCTGAACGCGTCGCGCAGTGTGCGATCCACCGTCGAGGCGGGGACCGTCTCAGCGCTCGCAGTGGTGGTCGCGCCGGGTCCAAACCGCGGGCGCGCCTCCGGCAGTGCCTTCTCGATGGGCAGCTCGAGCAGCTCGCGCGCGGTCTCCACCGCTGAACCGATCGCCAGCAGTGTGCCGCCGTCGTTGACGAACGCGCGCAGCTTGTTCCATCCCTCCTCACCGACGCCGGCCGCCCACCCGAACTCCCCCGGATCGTTGCGGGTCATGTCGAGGCCAGTGACGATGCGTTGCCTGGTGATGCCGGAGACCAGCAGGATCACGTCGTACTTGGCGGCAAGATCGTCGAAATCCTGCGCGCTGACCACCTGGTGGTTGATGCCGTACTGCTCGAGCAGCCACTGCATCCATCCGCCGGGCATGTTATTGGCGCCGCGGTACAGACCCACGCGCGTTGCTGCCTTCAGGCGGAAGCCATCGACCGACGGCGGTCGATCGGCGGCGTGCACAGGCAGACCCAGGTTCCGCGCCGCCTGCTCGATGATCGTCTGCGTGGCAGCACCGGGCGGAATCACGAACGTGCCGGGCGCGTGGGTCTGCCCCGCGGACTCGAAGGTCTGCGCCGCGCGGAATATCGGAACGTTGGCCTTCTGCAGGTCGGCCACAACCTTGAACACGCCGTACGATTCGGGGCCGATGAGATACGCTCCCGCGGCTCGCCGAGGGACAGGCGTTGCGACGGGAGCGACGCTCGTCAGCAATTCCAGGGTCGCGTCGAACGGACTCTCGATGGCGTCAACCGTCACGCCCATCAGCATCCACAACGTGTGTCCGGTGACGTCATACGGCGGCTCGGGCGGTCCTCCGGGAAACAGCCGGAGATCCGGGTAGACCTGCGTTTCGAGCATGGTCTTCGCGAACGCGCCGTACGGCTGGGCCGTCTTGATCACCCATGACCCGGCGGGATACGTCCTGTCACCAGCAGCGAAGGGCGCCGATGCACGATGGATCTCGACCTCGGCAAACTTCAGGATCTCGAGCATCTCGTAGGTGGCAAACGGATCGCGCTGAGTGGCGGGAACGACAAAGGCGAACGGGCCTTTGTCGTACGTCACCCAGTCGCGATGCACGCGATAGAAGTTGTAGAGCCACTCGCGCCCGTATTTCGCCACGTGCGCGATGCCGGCCATGGCCGCCGTGACGCCGTAGTCCACCTGCTGCTGCAGCGACCACGTGTCTTTCGAGTACGGCACCGGGAAATTCCAGCGCGACTCCTGGGGACCGAGTGGACGCCCTTTCTGCGGATTGACGTAGGTATCGGCGAGCGCGCCGCCGGCGATCTCGGTCAGGATGCGCGGCTGCCCGTGGTAGACCATGTACTGCCGCGCCGGGGTCCACATGTCGTACGACTCGTTCCACGCCACGCCTTCCCGGCCTTCGGCCAGCAGTGCCGTGGCCATCGCCTGTCCGACGGTCGACTGGCCGAGTGCAAGCACGGGATGGATATTGACATCGAAGGGATCGGTAAAGGGCGGCACGAAGATGCGCGAGCCGTTGGCGCCCTGCTGGTGCATGTCGTGCGTGATGATCGGCTTGAACCGGTTCTGCACCAGCTCGATGTTCATGCGCGTCTCTTTTTGCGTGAACATGAACCAGTCGCGGTTGTCGTCATGCCCGACGTACTTGTGATAGAGGTCGGGATACACGCGGTTCGACGCCGTGCCCTTCGTCTTGTACCAGTGATCGATGACCAGGTGCTGGCCGTCGGGATTCTGCGACGGCACGAGCAGCACGACGGCATTGTCGAGGATTTCGCGCACCATCGGCGAGTTGTCGGTGGCGAGCCGATGGGCGATGTGGATGATCGCCTGGCCGTTGGAGACTTCCGTCGAGTGGATCGTGGCGTAGAGAAAATAGAACGGCTTGCCCTCGGCGGCGAGCTTCTGCGCCTCTGCCTCCGAGAGTCCGCGCGGGTCAGCCAGGCGTCGATTGATCTCGACGAGGCGATCGAAGCGCGCCAGGTTCTGCGGGGAGCTGATCCGCACCAGCGCATAGACGTTTCCCATCGTCGTCTTGCCCAGCTCTTCGTACTTGACGCGATCGGTCGACGAGGCGGCGAGCCGGAAGTACTCGAGCACCTTGGGGTAGCGCGCCAACTCGCCGGCGGCGCCTGGATAGAAGCCGAAAAACTGTTCGGGCGCCGGCAGCGTCTGCGCACGCTGCGCACTCGCCTGCATTGCGCCGGCCCCGGAACGCGGCGCATCGATTTCGGCCGTCGTCGCGTGGAGGGCGTCGCGTCCGAGCGCCAGGGCTGAAAGCAGGAGGGCGAGGCTGAGCCAGAGAATGGCGCCGCTTCGCGGCGTGGGCCGGCCTTCGGCCCGGGGGTCGCTGGTCTTCCGCTGGCGGATGGCCAGCCCTTCGGGCTGGTTGGGTTTCAATCCCCAATCCGAAAGATTGGCGTTCCTGCCGAAGGCAGGCCTACGCGGCGAAGCCGCGCCCTCCGCGCATAGCGCGGGCCGTCGTGTGCGCACCATCCGCGGAGTATACGAGCAGTCGCCACAGCTTCAAAGCCGCGGGAGTCGGCCGCGCGAATGGACGCGTGTCACGCAGCGGCGATGGGTGTCGATCCTCCGCGGGAGACGTCAAGCTCAGCCGCATGCGCATCCTCTGGATGAGGGCCCTGCGTCAATCGATCGCTGGCGAGCGCGACTGTTCGGACGACCTTCGTGTTCGTGGCGAGAGGCGCGACGCCTACGGCACGATGACCACCAGTTCGTTCGATGCGGGCGACACACCCGCCGTGGTGATCGCGAAAACCCGCACTGAGCTGATAGAGACCCTCTTCCGACTGCCGAACCTCGTGTTGCGTCGATTTCTTTCGAGGCGCGTCCACCGGCGACCGGTGTGCCATTGACGACCGACGTCGGCGCCTGCCTTCCGAGCACGGAGGTCCCGTTGATCGAGACCGGGCGTTCTTGATGTTCTGATAGTTGACCAGACGTTCGCAAAGGCCGCAGAAGCACGCCAGACTGCGCCAACCCGGCCTCGCGCCAGTTCACGAGAGGGCCGATACTTCAAATCGTCCACGCCCTCGGGCCGCGAGGACATTGCTCCTGGGGCGGCCGCGTGTCGACTGAGGACGGCTCCGGCATGCGTACGGCCGGAATCAGTGCTGTTTTACCTTCAAGGAGACTAGATGAAAGTATTCCCCGCTATCACGCTCGCCGCGGTGACGACGTTGTGCGCCGGCAGTTTGGCAGCCGCGCAGGATCTCGGGCCGCATTCGAAGGTCGGTGTCGCCGTCAAGGTCGGGACGATGGGTGTCGGCGTAGACGCCGCGTTTCCCGTGCTCGAGCGCGCCAACGTACGGGTGGGAGTGAATGCCTTCACCTTCAATCGTGACTTTGACAACGACGGCGTCGCGCTGGCGGCCAGTCTGCGACTGCGTTCGGTCAGTGCAACGTTTGACTACTTTCCTTTTGGCGGAGGTTTCCACATTAGTCCCGGCGTCATGATCTACAACGGAAACCGCGTGAGTGGCGTGATGACCATTCCGGCCGGTGACAGCTTCGACCTGGGCGATGAGGAGCTGTACAGCGACGCGGCCAACCCGGTGACCGGCAGTCTGACGGTTGGGTTCGCAAAGGTCGCACCGAGCCTTGTCCTTGGCTGGGGAAACATCGTTCCCCACGGCGACAGGCGCTGGAGCATTCCGTTCGAGCTTGGCATCGCCTATTCGGGGGCACCGAAATCGACGTTGGGGTTTCTGGGAAGTGCATGCAACCGGAACGGCGCGAACTGCCGGAATATCACCACCGATCCGCGGCTCCAGGCAGACGTGGCTCAGGAACAGGTGAACATGGAGAAGGACTTGTCTCGGCTCAAGATGCTCCCGATCCTCTCGCTCGGTTTCAGCTACAAGTTCTGAACAGTCGGCGGTCAGCGGCCCGCGTCGTGATCGACTGCGCGTGGGCATGGTCTGTGTGGAGAACAGCGACTCGCGGGCCAATCAACTGCTCAGGGACTGCACACTGACGCAGTCAGGCGCAGAACGCCCGCGGCGGGTCGTCGAGCGGGCGCTCAGTTCACGACCCTCGGGCCACCAGTTCAACACCCGCCGAGCTCGTGACGTGACCGCTGGGGCGCTGCGCGTCACCAAGTGCGGCACGCCGAGTTGTCAGTGGTGAGCCGGCGCGCCGTGGCTTTGGCTCATGCGTGGCTTTGGCTCATGAGCCCTGAGAAGCTTGATGTTGACTCAGGAGGCCGCTAATACGGCTTATCGTCCTTCACTTCGTTCTCGTCAACTCGATAGGAAGAAAGCGGTGCCCTCACCATGCGTGCCCAGTTCGCCACTCGTGTCGCCGTGGCCCTCGCCATCGCGACCGCGCTCATCGTCGTCACTCCAGCGGCGGTGCGGGCGCAGGGTGCCAGCGCGCCAACCGAAGTGACCGCCGCCGTCCACGACACCACAGTCACGCTGACGTGGTTGCCGCCGCTCAGCGGCGTGCCGGACTATTACCTGATCTACGCAGGCACGACGATCGGTGAGGTCACCATGGTCTTCAACGCCGGCCTCGTGACAACCGTCTCCGGCACGCTTGCGCCCGGTACATACTACCTGGCCGTGGCAGCGGTGCACTCGACAGGGCCGCCTCAGGTTTCGAGCTTTATCACGGTGACTGTCGGCGCGCTGCCGCTACCGCCGGGCGCACCCGGGAACCTGACGCAGAGCGTCAATGGGAGGAGCGTCACGTTCAACTGGGCGGCGCCTTCCACTGGGGGCGCACCGACGGGCTACGTGCTGGTTGCGTCGTTGTCGCCGGGCG
Organism: Vicinamibacterales bacterium; assembly: GCA_035512515.1. Classification (GTDB taxonomy): domain Bacteria; phylum Acidobacteriota; class Vicinamibacteria; order Vicinamibacterales; family UBA2999; genus JACCSI01. The sequence goes on along the minus strand of DATKDY010000157.1, from coordinate 43,840 downwards.
GAACGCCGATGGCCTCGCTCCCGGTCATCGACACGTCCATTACCGTTACCGGAGTTCCACTGGGGATCTACTACGTGACGGTGATCGCAACCAACGCGGGCGGACTGGGCGCCGCGTCGAACCTCGTCAGCGTCACCATCGCGCCGCCGCAAGTGCCGGGCACCCCCACGTTGAACCCACCCATCGTGGCCGGGTCGGATGTCACTTTGAGCTGGACGCCAGCATCGACCGGTGGCGTCGCGGCGCAGTACGTCGTGTCGGCGTCGATGACGCCCGGCGGAGCGTCGGTGGCGACGCTGCCGATCATCGCTACGGCGATCACCATTATCAGCGTTCCGACCGGCAGCTATTACGTGTCCGTCAGCGCGGTGAATCCGGCAGGCGGGAGCCCCGCATCCAACGTGGTGGTGGTCACGGTGGGCGCGACGGTGTCTACGCTGACTTTCACCGCTCCCTCGTCGCTGTCCGCGACGGTTGGCAGCACGTACAGGTTCCCCTTCTGCGATGCGGATCCAGGGACCGGCTTCTGCACGGGACCGAACAATCCCACCGGTGGCGTACCTCCGTATCACTTTCAGCTCGACACCCTTGGCGGCTTCCCGCCCTTCGGGTTGTCGCTGGGGTTGAACGGCACCCTGAACGGAACCCCGACCACCGCGGGCGATCGGACGTTCGCTGTGTGCGCCGTCGATCAGGTCGGCACCAACGTCTGCCGCACATTGACGATGACGATTGGAGTGGGCACTGGTGGCACTTACCAAGGCACCTTCCAGGGCGGGTTCACTGAAACCGGTTACTTCGGTTACTGGCCAGCGACCTGCAATTGGAACGTGACCTACACTGGTTCTGTTTCGATGCAGATCGACCTGGCCAGCGACGGCAGCGTGTCGGGGACCGCGACGATCACCGGTACGGTGTCGAATCCGCAGGGCGCCAGTTCGACGCCGACGTTCACCTGCCTGGCCACCACGTTTCCTTTGAGCGACACCGTTTCGATCACCGGGACGTCTGGCAACATCAAGTGGACCATGAAGCCTAACGGCCTTCGGTTCGACTTCACGGGCTCGCTGAGCACGACGTCGATCACCGGTTCGATGGTGACCAACGCGTCATTCCTGGAGGGAAGCGGGCAGTTCACGACCTCCGGTACGATTCCGGTCGTCGCGAACAAGCAATGACTTGCCCGCAGAGCCGATCTCACACGAGCGATGACGGCGTTGGTCGCTGCCGTCACCGGCGGGCCGGCGAGCGCCGGGGTCACCCGGCCGGCGGGCGACGGGAGCGTTCGGGTGGGCGTGGCGCTGCCGCTGGTCTGCAGCTCCACCAGATGGGTGGCCAGGTTCCCAACCGGTGCCGCCGCGTTGAAGTCGCCAGCCAGGTAGAGGATGTTGCCCACGCGCTCGCTTTCTTCCACTACGGGGCCAAACGCCCAGGCCATGCGCGACGTCTGGCGCTAGTCGGCGCTCAGCGTCCCGGCGGCGATGCTTGCCAGCAGGACGCCCACCAGGGAGGACGGCGAGAGGTTGAAGTTCAGCATGACCGGGGCCCCATTATCGAGAATGGCGCGGACGTGTCAAGCCGAGTCGTGCACCGGCTCAACTGCGCGACGCCGCCGCTCCCTGACGATCTTGCGGATGGCACCAACTCTGGAACCGCAGCGAAAAGGACCCAGCGGGTTGCGGCGTGACTACTCTTGCGTCTCGCGACCGACTCCGAGCGCATCGGCCACGCGGTTGATGTAGTTGAACCACGCGGCGATCAGCGTCATCTGCAGGATCGCCTGGTCATCGAAGCCTGCCTCCCGCAGTCGCTGGTGGTACGCCGGCGTGATGCGGGTGGCGTCGTTGGTGAGTTGCACGGCATAGTCGAGCATCGCGCGCTCTCTTGCGGAGATCGGCGCTGCGGCGTAGTTTCGCCGCAGTGCCTCGACCAGTTCCTCATCCAGTGTGACCCTGCGCAGAAACTCTGCGTGTGAGTCGATTCAGTATTGGCACCGATTGGTTGCCGATACGACAGTGGCGATCATCTCGTGCTCTCGCCGCGTAAGCGGCAAGTCCGGCGACATCAGCACGCCGAACGTGGCAAAGGCATGAAACAGCGCGTCCGGAATCAGGCCGTGCGAGGCGACGATGGCCGACGCGCTTCCATCGGGTACGGGATGCACGGGCGTGGCGTACTCGACAGGATAGAGAGCCTGCTGCATCGTCCGGGCACGGAGCAGCGACTCAGTCGCTTCCGAGAACGGAATGGTCTTGATCCAGGTCATGAATGCACCTCGACGATTGGACGGAGGGGCAGTATCGCACATCCCCTCGCTGACAATCAGTACCGCGACCTGATCGCCGGCGACGTGGCCCGCGTGATCTCGGGTCGGTCGGGTTGCGGCGCCGAGATTAATTAACTACTCGATCAGCTCTCAGCAGTTGAACTGAAAACGCCCCAGACAAACAACGTGCGGACTCGAAATCACCTGGGGCTGAATGTAACTATCGCGACGCCTCACACGTTCAAGGATAGCTCCGCATGCGCAGCTCTGCACACGTTTGACGGCCCGAATCCTGAATCGACGCCGCCGGGTTTGGCTTCTGCATTTTTTGGGACAGTCGAGACAGGTGCGGGCCCTTGCGACACTCTCAGCAATGGCGACGGGTTTGCCGTGCCGCTGCCGCGGCGCTGGTTGCGCCGCATTGTGCTATCTGCTTCAACTCCACGAAGGCAAACTGACGATGCCCGGGGCTCCGCCACAGATCGCGAGGTAAGGATTCGAAGAGCCGAACGATCGAACCGCCGAACACGTCGATTTCGAGCGTGTACTGCGCGGCCGCGCTGGCGCTTCCGTCGAACTGCGATACGAACGCGTAATGCATGCCGGCCGGCAGATTCGCGATCACGACCTCGGGATTGCGCAGTCGCGTGCCGGACGCCGGTTTGAACGGATGCAGCAGGCTGTTGACCAGCAGCAGATAGCGGTTACAGCGCGCGCGCGATGCGAATCAGCGTGTCCGCCTGAACGGCCGGAAGCACGATACCGCGCACCTTCTGAAGAAGCTGGACGTACGCGTCAATCCAACGCTGCTGCCTGGCCTCTGCAAAGCGGCCGCCGTCGACGCCGGCCAACTTCAAATACCGCAGCAGCTCCTTTCGCGTCGTGCCGTCCGGGAGGTAATACATCGTCAGCGTCGTCAAACCGCCGATGCTGTAAAGGGCTCCGCCCGAAGAGCCTTGCGAGGGGATCTGAACGGCGGGGAGCGCATTCCAGTTCTCACCGTAAACGCCAAGCTGCATAGCCTGGACAATCGACGTGGTGAGCGAGCTGACGATGGGCCGCACCGAGCCGTCCGCAAACTCGAAATTGACGCCGCCGGTGTGGAAGGTTGCAAAGCTGAAGCCGCCCTGGCCATCGCCCATCGTTCGACCCAGCACGTCGATCGGCTGCGTCGGTTGCGACTGGAGGTACGGGAGGATTTGTTCAGGCACCTGCTCTCGTTCCGAGAAGTCGAAGACTTCGATCAACGCGCTGGCGGCTTCCGCACCCGCGGCCAGAACCTTCGTCCACATCCGCCGGTTGCCTTCGGCCGCGCCCGGCGTCGGGACAAAGCGCACGTCGCGCGCCGTCACATTGCCGGGGATGGGAATGACCAGCACTCCTGTCTCCCAGCCGGTGACACCCGGCTTGGGCTCGGCGACCGCCACCAGGTGATCGGGACCCGGCAAGGCGCTGAATATGAAACCGTCTGCGGCGTGCTGCAGGCCGGCAATCTCCAGAACCGCGTCGAGACTGGCGGGAATCGCCTGAAAGTCGTTGACGTACTGAAGCGTCGCCTGCCCGATCCTGGCGAGATTGTCGGCGGCCTGTTGCCGCGCGGCCGCTTCACGAGCCTTCTGGACCGCAGGCAACAGCAAGCCGATGAGAATCGCGATGATCGCAATGACCACTAGCAACTCGATGAGCGTGAAACCTGTCTGAGCGCGGGCCGGGTGAACGACGGTGTTCGGAGCTCGTGACCGCATGGTGCCTCCGTAAGGTGGAAGTCTCCGGCGAATCGGTTCGCAAGGGGAAGGCTGCCCTTATAGCGCACGACTCCTTTGGGGAGCAAACAGATTCGGAAAGGACCTTCGAGGAACCAACGGGGAACATTTGTAGACATCCTACGTATCGATCCGTAGACTCTCTACACCTATGGCCAAAGCTTCCGACGACCGCCTGGAACTGCTCCAGGGCACCCTCGACATGCTCATTCTGCGGACCCTGCAATGGGGACCGCAGCACGGCCACGGCGTCGGCCAGGCCATCCGGGCACAGTCCGACGAACTGCTCAGGGTCGAAACCGGATCCCTCTATCCCGCGCTGCACCGCCTCGAGAAGCGCGGGTGGCTGAAATCCGAGTGGGGCGTGAGCGAAGCCAACCACCGGGCGAAGTACTACCGGCTCACGCCGGCGGGAAAGGCCCAATTGACTCGTGAGCAGGATCGATGGTCGCAACTGGTCAACGCCATCGGACGCATCATGAACCCGGCGCCGGTCAAGGAATAACGCATGCGACCTGACGATCGCGATCTCGACGAGGAAATCCGCGGCCATCTGGAGATCAGTGTCAAAGAACGGATTGACCGGGGCGAGAACCCGCAAGCCGCGCGCCTGGCGGCGCTACGCGAATTCGGGTACGTCCCGGCCATCCGCGACTCGATGCGGCGCGTCTGGTACAGCCGCTGGCTCGACGCAGCCGTAGCCCTCGGGCTGGACATGCGAGTCGGGCTGCGATCGCTGCTCCGCGCCAGGGGCCTGGCCGCGACGGTGGTGGTGACGCTCGCGCTGGGCATTGGCGCAAACGCCGCGATCTTCAGCGTCGTTCGCGAGGTGCTGCTTCGCCCGCTCGTCAATCGCGATCAGGATCGCCTGATCTACATTCGCCAGAGCGCGCCAGGGCTGGGCACCGACAACATGACCTTTTCGGTGCCCGAGATCGACGATTTCAAATCGCGTGTGAAGACGGTCGGCACGTTCGGCGACTTCTCGACCATCGAATTCACGATGCTCGGCTTCGGCGAACCGCGTGTGGTGCAGGCGGGCGTCGTCAGCGGCTCGTTCTTCGACGTGATGGGCCTTCGGCCTGTGCTCGGTCGGCTGATCACGGCGGCCGACGATGGACCCGACGCGGAAGGCGTGGCGGTGCTGACGCATCGTTTCTGGAGCACCACGCTCAATCGCGACTCCACTGTGCTCGGCAAGACCGTACGCCTCGGCACCCGCACAGCGACGGTGGTCGGGGTCCTCGAGCCGTCGGTGCCGTACCCCGCGGACACCGAGATCATCGCCAACGTCGTGACCAGCCCGCATCACCTCGGGGCCACGATGGTCACGTTGCGCACGCACCGCATGACCGAGCTCTTCGGCCGCCTCGCGCCCGGCGCGACGCTCGAATCCGCACGGGCGGAGCTGAAGGCGGTCTACGCCGACATGATGCGCGAGCACCCCGAGTCGTACTCAGCGAGCGCCAGGATGACGCTGAGTGCGACGCCGCTGCGCGATCAGATCGCCGCGCCCGCGCGGATTATCCTGATCGTGCTGCTCGCCGCCGCCGGTCTCGTGTTCGTGATTGCGTGCTCGAATGTCGCCAACCTGATTCTGGCGCGTTCAGTGCGTCGCGAAAGCGAGCTGGCCGTGCGCGCCGCGCTTGGCGCCAGCTCCGGCGCCCTGCGAAGGACACTGCTCGGCGAGAGCCTCGTGCTCTGCGGTGCTGGTGCCAGCCTGGGCGTCTTGCTCGCACACCCGCTGGTCGCCGTCGTCAGCCGCTATGCGGCGCGCTTCTCGGTGCGCGCGAACGATGTCGCGGTGGATGCGACCCTGCTGTGGGTTGGCGCCGGCCTGGCGATCAGCGCCGCCGTGGTCCTCGCCTACGTTCCGCGGCTGCCGTCGTCATCGGCGTCTCCCCTGGGTGTGGCGAGCGCCGGCGTCCGGATCACGCCGGGCACCAACCGCCGCCTGCGCGTCTTCGCCGTCACGCAAGTCGCGCTGTCGTTCGTGCTGCTCGCCGGCGCGGGCATGCTGCTCACCGCGCTCATCGCGTTGCAGCAGGCGACTACCGGCTACAACATGCACCAGGTGCTGGCGATCGACGTCCCGACCCCGTTCGAGGCGATGGGCGCCAAGTCGGTGGACTTCTTCTACGAGGCTTCGCGCCGGATCGGCGAGCTGCGCGGTGTCGAGCGTGTCGCCCTCGGCAACGTCGTTCCCTGGCGCGACGCCGGCCGATTCGGTCCCGCCGTGCCATTTGCCGTCGAAGGCTACCAGCCCGCGGACGGCGAGGAGGATCCACGCGCACGGCTGCGAAACATCACGCCTGATTTCTTTGCGGCGCTTGGCATCCCGATCCTGGCCGGCCGAGATTTCACCGAAGACGACCGGCGCGAGAGCGAGCTCGTGGTGATCGTCAGCCACAGCGTCGCGCAGCGGCTGTTCCCGAACGGCGAGGCGATCAACCGGCGGTTCTGGTGGACGGACCCCTACTTCGGGTCGAAGCCCGCACCCCGCCGGATCGTCGGCATCGTCGCTGAGGTGGACGATGAAAACGTCGTACCCGGACCGGCGATGACCGTGTATCACCCGTTCAGGCAGATGCCGTTTGCCAACCGGCTGTTCGTGCATACGTCGGGCGATCCGTACGCGCTCGTTCCCACCGTGACCCGGATCATCCACGAGATGTCGGCGGATCAGCCGGTGGAGCGCGCCGCCACGCTCGCGGATGTGCGTGCTGACGTGCTGGCGCCGGAGCGGCTGAACGCGTTCGTGCTGTCCGGATTCGGCGGCATCGCGCTGCTCATCGCGGTGGTGGGCGTTGCGGGGGTGCTGGCGTTCTCGGTGAGCGCGCGCACGCGGGAATTCGGCGTGCGGCTGGCCATCGGCTCCAAGCCGCGCGACCTGCTGCTGCACGTGCTGTCGCAAGGAGCGCTCATCGTGACAATCGGGATCGTTGCCGGCGTGGCCGGCGGCTACGCGTTTGGCATCGTGGCGGCGAGCTATTTCGAGAACCTGCGCCTGCCCGGCGCCGTGCCGATTGTTGGCGCCGCTGCCGTCCTCGCCGCCGCCGCCATTCTCGCGTCGCTGATGCCCGCGGCGCGCGCGTCGCGGGTGGATGTCTTACAAGCCTTGAGAACGGATTGATGACCATGCACGACTCACACGAATCGACTCGCCCGATTTCGCTCCGTCTGTGGCCCGGCGTCGCCGCCGCGGTACTGCTGGTGTTGATCAGGTTCATCCTTCCTGTCGTTGCTCCCGAGACGCAGTTCTTTGGAGTGGACGCTCAGTTGATCGCGGTGCTGGGTTCCCTCGCGATGGCGTTGGCCATCCTCGTGTGGTGGCTGTTCTTCAGCCGGGCGCGTTGGTCCGAGCGCGTGCTCGCCATCGGCGTGATGATCGTGGCCATCCTCGCGATACGGCCCCTCACCCACATCTCGATTCAGAACGGGATGATGGGCATGATGTTCTTCATCTACGCCGTTCCGGCGACGCTCAGCCTTGCGTTTGTCCTGTGGGCAGTGGCCACGCGTCGTCTGCCGGACGGGCCTCGGCGCATGGCGATGGCCGTGGCGATTCTGATCGGCTGCGGCGTCTGGACGCTCGCCCGCAGCAATGGCATTCTTGGCGGCGTTGCGGAACTCGAGTGGCGGTGGACGCCGACTGCTGAAGAACGGCTGCTGGCGCAAGTCCGTAATGAGCCGCCGCTGCCTCCGCCTTCGGTAGCCGCGGAAATGGCGAAGGACTCGCTCGCGAAAACCGAACCGGCTGTTCCAACAGCCGTCAAGGTCGATCCCGCTGCTCCGGCTTCCGCGCCTGACGGGCCGGCCCTGAGCGAGCGTGGGCGCGCGCGAGTCGAATGGCCGGGCTTTCGCGGCCCCGACCGCGACGGCGTCATTCGCGACGTGACCATCAACTCCGACTGGTCCACCTCGCCTCCGGTCCAGATATGGCGCCGGGCGATCGGACCGGGCTGGTCCTCCTTTGCCGTCAGCGGCGATCTTCTCTACACGCAAGAACAGCGCGGAGATGACGAGATCGTCGCCTGCTACAGGGTGTCCACGGGCGAGCCGGTGTGGCAACACCGCGATCCGATCCGGTTCTGGGAACCGGAAGGTGGTGCCGGCCCGCGCGGGACGCCGGCCGTGCACAACCGTCGCGTCTTCGCGATGGGCGCGACCGGAGTCGTCAACGCGCTCGACGCCGGCACCGGCGCCCTTCTCTGGTCGCGTAATGCGGCAACCGATACCGGCGTCACGGTGCCGGATTGGGGCGTCGCCAGCTCGCCCCTGGTGATCGGCGATGTCGTGATCGTTGCCGTCAGCGGCCGCCTCGCCGGCTACGACGCGGTCACCGGCAACCCGAAGTGGCTGGGCCCGACCGGCGGCGCTGGTTATAGCTCGCCACATCTCGCGACGATCGACGGAGTCCCTCAGGTTCTGCTGCTCAGGGGAAGCCGCACGATCAGCCTCGCGCCGGCGGACGGCGCGCTGCTGTGGGAGCACATGTGGCAGCCGGGCGTCAGTATCGTGCAGCCGGCGGTTGTCGCCGATCGAGACGTCCTGATCACCAGCGGCGATGCCATGGGCGGGCTTGGCATCCGCCGCCTCGCGGTCACCAGGGGATCCGCGGGATGGACCGCCGACGAGCGCTGGACGTCGCGCGGGTTGAAGCCGTACTTCAACGACTTCGTCGTCCACAAGGGTCATGCGTACGGCTTCGATGGCAACATCCTCTCAGCGATCGATCTCGGGGACGGCACGCGCAAGTGGAAGGGCGGACGCTACGGCAACGGCCAGATGATTCTGCTGGCCGAGCAGGACCTGCTCCTGGTGATGTCAGAGGATGGCGAGTTGGCGCTGGTGTCGGCGACGCCCGACAAACACACCGAGGTCGCGCGGTTTCCGGTGTTCGATGCCAAGACCTGGAACCATCCGGTGCTGATTGGTGACGTCTTACTCGTTCGCAATGGCGAGGAGATGGCGGCGTTCAGGATGCCGCTCGCGGGACGGTAAGGTAAACAAATGGCCTCGAGCTCCGCCGTCAGCCTGAGGCCTGGCAGTGGGGCGCAGACGAGCCTGCGCCCACTGCTCAGGCGTGGTCAGATGGCCGCACGGCGGCCGCTGAGGAGCCCAACCACGACGAGCACGATCGCGATCACGAGCAGCGCGTGAATAATGGAACCGACCGTGTACACCCCGACGAAGCCGAGGAGCCACGCAATGAACAGGATGACGGCAATTGTGAAAAGCATTGTTCCTCCTGGGCGTTTGTATTGCGAGGTTCGTGCCAGGAGTGCGGCTCATCAGCGGCGAAGCTCAACCTTCCGATCTCAGCGCCCCGGTCGCCTGAATACGCTAACTCCGTCGGACGGGTCCAAGCCCCGCGAGCGAGTCCCACCGCCAGCAGGCACGCGACGAGAAGTCCGTCAGACGTCTCCGGCGGTGACGCGTTGCACGAACTCGGTGAGCGATCGTACGCGGACGCAATCGCAGTCCTGGTAGACGTCGGCGGCATCGAGCAGCACCGGGCGAATGCCGGCGGCTCAGCGTCACGCCGGCGCGTTCGAGAATCAGGTTGAAGTAGAGCCAGCCGCGCTCGCGGTCGTTGGTCGCGTGAACCGTGCCGGTGTCGTCGAGCTGCCGTTTGGCATATGGCTCAGCGGCGGCGAGTGCATCAGGAGCGACAATGACGCCACGCGCGTCGAGCGCGTTGCTGATGCGTTCCCAGTTCGGAAAAACCAGAACGCCGCCGGCGTCGAGAAAGACTGTGGGCATAGGCCGATGGTGCCGGACCGTCACCCATCTCGGCACGCGGTCGTGCCTGAAGCCACCGGTTCACGAGCGCCTCGATTTCTTCTGCAGGCGCGGCCGGATGGGTGGGTGCGGCGCAGCCGCTGCCGTTGCAGGATGATGACACCACTATTCCAGAGGCTCACCGAAGCCCGGAACGCGCAACCAGGTGAGTCGAGCCGGGCACGCCAGTGTAGCAGCCGTCGCCCAGCGCCTCACGGATTACCACATCGCCGGCGCTTTCAGCTAATCTCCCCGCAGAGCCATGCAGGATTTCGAAACGTCACTCGGCGAAATGAGGCTCGCCCCATACATTGCCAAGGCGATGGCGCTCGTCGGCGTGAAGCGGCGGGGCGGCAGCAACATGTTCCGCCACCAGATCAGCACGCTGGGCATCCTGCTCGACTACAAGATTCTCGATCCGGTGATCTTGAAGGCGGCCACCATCCACGACCTGTTCGAAGATGCGGTCGGCATGCCCGGGGTCTCGCGCAAGGACATCGCGGGCATCGATGCCGACGGTCCGGACGTCTATGAGCTGGTGATGGAAGTCACGATCCGAACCGTCGATGGTGTGAAGGAACCGAAGTCGGACTATCTGCTGCGCATCATGCAGCAGGGCAGTCCACGCGCCAGGCTGCTGAAGCTGGCGGATCGCATCAGCAATCTCACTGCGCTGGGGTTCGTGCATGACGTCGCCTTCGTGAAGCGGTACGTTCAGGAGACGCGGACGTTCATCCTCCCATACGCTGCCGCCGTCAACGCCGACATGTTTCGCGAGCTCTCGGATCTGGTCGTCAGTCGATCACAGCAGTTCGGCCCGGCGTAGAATGCGTTCGATGTGAATGTCGGCCCGCTCCGTCAGCGTCGGCGCGCCACCGAACGGCGGTTCCACTCCACGGCACCCTTCATCGTCGGATTGCGGCTGCGATTACTCTAGCCGCACGCACGTGCTTTGTGCTTGTATTCTCTTGCTCGTCCTCGACGGCGAGAGCTCGAGCCCCGGCATGCAGGAGGAGGTTGGTGAACGTGCAGCGCTTGCGAAAAACGATCGATGGGAAGGTGCTGGCGCCCGGCGACACCGGGTACGACGAGGCACGCCGCGTCTGGAACGCCAGGTTCGATCGGCGCCCCGACCTCATCGTCCAGTGCCGAACCGGAGGAGACGTCGAGCGCGCCGTGACCTTGGCGCGCGAGCGCGGTCTTCCGATCTCGGTCAAAGGTGGCGGCCATTCGTATGCGGGCACGAGCGTCGGCGACGGCGGGCTGCTCGTCGACCTGTCGTTGATGAAGGCGATTCGAATCGACGCGCAGGCTCGCACGGTGGACGTGGAAGCGGGAGTGACCTGCGCGGAGCTCGACCAGGCGACGCAGGAGCACGGTCTGGCGACACCCCTGCCAACGGTGTCCTCGGTCGGTGTGGCCGGAGCGGCGCTCGGCGGCGGATCGGGCTACCTCTCGCGGACGCACGGCCTGACGCTCGACAACCTGCTGTCAGTTGACCTCGTGACAGCGGACGGGCGTGCGCTTCGGGCCAGCGAAGCAGATGACACGGACCTCTTTTGGGCGATTCGGGGCGCCGGCCCCAATTTCGGCATCGCCACCTCGCTCAGGTTGCGACTGCACAGGATCGGGCCTCAGGTGCTGGCCGGACAGATCATCTATCCGTTCGACAAGGCCGATAAGCTCCTGCGCTCTTTTCGTGACTACATGGCCGAGGCACCGGACATGCTCCAGTGCTACCCCTTCATGTTTCGCATCCCGCCCCTCGCGGCGTTCCCGGCGCGATTCCACGGACAACCGGCGCTCGATTTCGTCCTCTGCCATCTCGATCCCGAGGCGGCTGATGTCGTACAGCCGCTCCGGGCACTCGCAGAGCCGATCCTCGACGCTGTCGGACCGCTCGCGTACACCGAAGTCCAGAAGGCGTTCGACGCGAGCCTTCCCCGGGGGCAGCGCTATTTCTCCAGAGGGCACGACCTCGAGCAGCTCTCGGACGCCGCGATCGATACGGCGACCACGCACGCTCAGCACATGCAGGGCTCCTTCACGGCGGCTTACTTCGACCCGGGCGGCGGCGCCATCGGCAGGGTCGACCCGTCGGCGACGCCTTTCGCGGGGCGAACGGCGCCTTACGCTTTCCATGTCGTGGCCGGATGGGTGGACGCCGCGGACGACGAGACGGTCATGCGCTGGGCGCGCACCGTCCACGAGGCAATGGCGCCGATGGCAACAGGCGGCGTGTACGTCAACGTGCTGGGCGACGATGAGGACGACCGAGTGCCAGCCGCGTTCGGCGACAACTACTCGCGGCTGGTAGCGCTCAAGACCAGGTGGGATCCCGACAACATCTTTCGGATGAACCACAACATCGTACCCTGACGCGTCTGACACGCACCCCAAGCGGCGCATTCCGGGGAACACGTCACAGCCCGACAGCCGCGCCGGCACGCCCTTCACGGACGAGATCGTTGCCGCGGCGCGGCAATAACCACAACACCGGCAGGCCGACGAGCGATACCATCGCCATCACGGAAAAGGCGGGGCCATAGCCGAACGCGGTGACCAGCGCGCCGACGGCGAAGGCCGACCCCGATTCGCACAGGTTGGTCGCTGACATGTACGCGCTCAGTTGGGTGGCGCCCAGGCGCCGATCGGTCATGTCCATGAACAGCGCATACGATGCCGTCGTGAACGCGCCGATGAAAAAGTAGAGCAGGGCGAGCAGCGCCAGCGTCAGCCAGCTGCCGGGCGCGGCCAGGGCCGCGAGGGTCAGAATGGTCGCGGCAAGCAGGACCAGCGCGAGGCCTGCCTCGCGCCGCCGATCGAACCGATCCGCGCGCCGGCCGGCGACGAGCGCACCGAGGATCATGGCGGCCACCGTTGGCAGGAACAGGAATCCGCCAATCTGCTGGGAGCTGAACCCGCGATCGAGCAGATACGGACCGACCAGCAGACCGACCGACTCGAAGCCCGCACCGCCGATGGCTGCGAACACCAGGACGAGCCATGTCGTCGGCTTGCGCAAAACCTCTTGCAGTGCCGTGACAAACGTGTGGCGCCGCGTCGCGACGGTCACCCCGGATCGCGCGGGCTCCGGCTCTCCCGCCAACGCCAGCATGGCGAGCGTTGACCAGATCGCGATGACGAGCATCACGATGGTCGCGTTCGGCCCGACGCGCGCGTCGAGCAACAGCGCGCCGCCGCCAAAAATGGACCGGCCGATCAGCATGCCCGTCTGCATCCAGGCGTTGACGGAGCCGCGCTCTACGACCGGGACGACGGAGAGGGCATACGCGTCCACCGCCACGTCCTGAGTCGCCGCCGAGAAGGCGTGCAGGATCAGCAGCGTCGCAATCAGCGCGAAGTCCGCCCGCCAGTCGAGCAGCAGCGTGGGCAGCAGGAAGAGGCCCATGAGAATCTGGCAGGTGGCGATCCAGGCGCGCAGCGGCCAGCGCGGCGAGCGGACGACGTCGATGAACGGTGCGCCGAGGAATTTGAACGCCCAGGGCAGCACGAGGATGCCGAGCAGGCCGGTGATCTCGCTGACGTCGAGCCCCGACGCGCGCAGCCTGGTCGGCAAGGCCCACCAGAGGAACCCGATCGGAGCGCCCTCACTGAAGTAGAGAGAGGCGAAGAGAAACTTGCGACGCAGGCCCGAGGTCACACTTTGCGGATCTTATCCGCGCACACCAGCCTTGCGAAGAATGGTGACCAACCACCGCGTGAAGGCCGATTTCGGCAGTGAAGAAACGGCGGCCTCCCACCGCTGGGCCTAGAATCGCCGGTGTGAACCGCCGAATCGTCCGTGTTGACCATGGAATTCTTCGGATCGAGCAGCGTCTGCGCATCCGAGCGCGCCAGGTCGGAACCGATGTGTCCGGTCCGGCATGCGTCTACGCGCACGTGGCGATCGCGAGGGGAACGGTCGCGTACCTCACTGGAACGACACGCGTCAGTGTCCCGGACCACTACGAATTGTTTCTGCCGCCGTTCGCCATCGTGCAGGCCTCGCTCGAGACGTGCGAGGTGACGACACAGGCCATCGCGTTTCATGCGCCAGACGCCGTTCAGCGAGAGCCGGTCCTGCTCCCAGCGAGTCGTCACGGTCCTGCGCGAACGCTCGACGAGATCCTCGAACGCTTACGGCTGACGGAGCATCCGCGCTACATCGGGCGCGCCGGTGCTCCGGCTCCCCTCGCCGCCAGAGCCAAAGCGATCATCGATGCTGAATACACCAGCCTGCTCGAAATCGGGCGCATCGCCGCGCGTCTGCGGACGCCGCCCGCCGTCCTGTCGCGGACCTTCAAGGGCGCGTTCGGCCTGCCGCCAGTGCGCTACAGGCATCACGTGCGCATCATGGACGCGCTGATGCAGTTTGCCGACGGCGCCGTACCGGCTGCCGTGTTTCAGGACGTCGGGTTCGACGACCTGAGTCGGTTTTACAAGGTTTTCAGGAAGGTCGCCTGCACGGCGCCGGGTGCGTACCGGCCGCAAAAGTCAAAATCCGCCAAGACGTAGCGTGACTCGCCGGCGCATGCTCGAGGGCCTCGAACGTCTGCGCCGCGCACATGGCCCTCTTCAACCGCAATTTCGTGCTGCTGTGGCAGGGACAGCTCGTCAGCCAGTTTGGCAACCAGGCCTTTCTGATTGCGACCACGTTCTACCTGCTGGAAGCCACGGGCTCGTCCACGGTGGTCGCAGGCGCGATGATGGCGGGGACGATACCGCTGGCCATCCTGGGCCCGATTGGGGGCAGCGTTGCCGATCGGCACTCCCGGCGAGCCATTGTGGTCGTCACCGACTGGCTCAGGGCGCTGGCCATCGGCGCGCTGGGTCTGGTCATTTTCTGGCGGCCGGACGTGACGCCGCATCACATCGGCCTCATCGTCGCCGTCGCGGCGTTCAACGGCGTGATGAGCGCGCTCTTCGCGCCCGCGCTTCAGGCGATGCTGCCAGATCTGGTGCCGAACGGCCGCCTTGCCGCGGCGAACTCCGTGATCCAGATGTCGCGCCAGACATCCACGCTGGTCGGCCAGGCCCTGGGAGGTCTTCTTTATGTGGCGTGGGGGCCCGCGGGGCTGCTGTTGTTCGATGCGTCCACGTTCATTTACGCCGGCATGGCCACGTGGTTTCTTCCTCGCGATCAACGGCCGCCGCTACCGAAGGCGAGTGTTCAGGTCACGCTCCAGCGATACATCGCGGACACCCGCGGTGGCGTGGAGTACGTCTGGCGTCGCTCGGGAATGCCGGCGGTGCTGGGGGTCTTCGCCGGCGTGAACTGTTTCTTCATGCCAGTCTTTGTGCTGCTGCCCTTCTACACGCGTGACGTTCTGCGTGCGGGCCCGGAGTGGTATGGATTTCTCCTCGGCGCGTCAGGGGCCGGTGCGCTGGCCGGGTCCATTGCCGCTGGCGTGGTGCTCTCGCGCGTGTACGCGACGGCGTCACTGGTTCGCGGGTCGGTCGGCGGCATCGCATGCTGCGTCCTTGTGGTGGCGCTCAGCACGTCCACATGGGTCGCCATGGTCGCGTTCGCCGCAATCGGCGCCCTGTCGTCGCTCATCAACGTGGCCGTCATCACGGCATTCCAAGCGACGGTGCCGGCCGAGGTGAGAGGCCGCGTCATGGCGGTCGTCATCGCCGTGAGCACCGCGGCTGTGCCGATCGGCATGGCCGCGGGCGGCGTTCTGGGTGATGTCGGGCGCGGATCGTTGCCCCTGGTCTTTGCCGGCAGCGGCCTGGCGATCGCTCTGCTCGGGGGAATCAGCCTCGCGACGCGCGGATTCAGCGATGTGCTCGACAGGAATCGGCACGAAACGACTTGAAGTGCTACGCACATGTTGTTACTCTCCCTCCAGGTTTTCGGCTCTCACTGCCACGGGGTCGCCTCGCTCGAGGCTGGGCGGTGCACATCCCTCAGGAGCTGCGGACTGTTCGTTATTCATTCGACTCTGCAGCACTCGAGGTAAGGGTTTGCCTGATGGTGGAAAGAGGTGTTCATGCCCGAGACTTTGGGCGCTCGACTGCGCCGGCGGCGTGAAGAACGTGGGATCGCCCTCGCCGCGATCGCACAACAGACGAAAATCAAGGAGGCCTTGCTCGACGCGCTGGAGAAAGACGACGTGTCGCAATGGCCCGCGAGCGTGTATCGGCGTGCCTTTGTGCGGGCGTATGCGCGCGCCGTCGCTCTGGATCCGGAAGTGGTCGTTCAGGAGTTCCTGCAGACCCATCCCGAGCCCCCTGAAGTCGATGTGCTCGCGGCGCTGGCTTCCACACTGGACCGTGTCGACGGACATGCACGCCGCTCCATCGGGTTCCGCAAGGTGGTCGGCTCCGCATTCGAATCGCTTGCGCGGCGTCAGCGGACCCCGGTCGTTGACAATCGTGGGGCCAGTCCTGCCGCCCCCAGCACCCCGGCAGTCCAGGTCGCGCCGGAGCCTTCGGTCGCGGCGTCTCCGGCGCCGGTACCCGCGGCCACCGAGCCGGCCGCGCACGTCGTGACGACAGAAACCGGGGGAGACGCCGTTCCGGCGCCGCCGCAGGCCGAGTCCGAACCGGATCTCCTGGCAGTCGCGCGACTCTGTACGGAACTCGGCCGTGTCGAAGCCATGCCTGACGTGCAGCCGTTGCTCGAGGACGCTGCCAGACTTCTGGATGCCAAAGGCCTGATCGTCTGGATCTGGGATGCGTCGGCTGCGCACCTGCAACCTGCCCTCGTCCACGGATACCCGGAGAAGCTAGTGTCGCAACTGCCGATGGTCAGACGCGATGCCGACAACCCCACGGCCACCGCCTTTCGATCGGGCGAAACGCACGCCTTCGGCGAGGGCCACCATGCCTGTGGTGCCGTGGTGGTGCCGCTGTTGACCGCCGCGGGATGTGCCGGCGTGCTCGCCATCGAGCTGCAAGGCGGCCGGGAGGGGACAACATCGGCCGTGGCCCTCGCGACCATTCTCGCTGCGCATCTGGCTCGGATACCCGCCCGCGGCCTGCCGATCGCGTTTTCCCCGCGGGCTCGTCTTGCGGCTGGCGGAGTTTCGCAAGCCGTGTGAGCGCCAACCTCCACAAAGAGGAACGCTGCCTATCACGCGGATGAGCCAGCGCGCGATTCGCTGGCCATCCGCTCCTACGCGAATTTACGGCACCACGACCATCCGCGCGATGCCGAACGCGGCTCAAACCCTCTTCACCGAGTCGCTGAGCCAATTCCGAGCCGCGCGATCGACCCTCGCCACGCGTCTGATGGCAGGAACGACCGTCTCGCTGCTCGATCGGGTCAAGGCTGGACAATTCTCAGAGGACCTGTTGTATCGCCTGAACACGATTCACCTGGTCGTGGGCGACGACTGAGTCCCCGCTCACGCGACGCTTGCCACCGGCGGGCGAGTCGCGGATCATGCGATGGTGGGCTCGCAGGACAACACGCGCACCGTTTACTCCACCGGGACCGGCGGCAAGTGCCCGGGCTGCGGCTGGCCGCAGCGGTCCTGCCAGTGCAGCAGTCAGCCGCAGCGCGGCGACGCCGCCGTGCCGGCACGCGTCGTCGCCAAATGGCGCATGGAGAAGAAAGGCCGCGGCGGCAAGACGGTCACGGTCGTTTACGACCTGCCCCCGAACGACGCATTCCTCAGGGATCTCAGCCAGAAGTTGAAGCGCGCGTGCGGCACGGGCGGAGCCGTTGTCGATAATACCGTCGAACTGCAGGGCGAGCTACGCGAGCGCGTGCGCGAAATCCTCCAGCAGCTCGGCTTCGTCGTCAAAGGCTGAGGGGGCCACGACTGTGGCAGGATGCAAGCTACGCATTGTCCGCTTCAGTGGAGGTTCCTCATGTCCGGTCTCGTCACGCTCCTGATCGTTCTCGCCGTCGTCGTTGTGATCGGCGCGATGGTCGTGGGCATCTACAACAAGCTCGTCACCTACCGCAACCGCTACAAGAACGCTTTCGCGCAGATCGAGGTGCAGCTGAAGCGGCGGCACGATCTCATTCCCAACCTGGTCGAGACGGTCAAGGGTTACATGTCGCATGAGCGCGGCACGCTCGAAGCGGTCGTCGCCGCCCGCAACCAGGCCGTCGGCGGCCTGCAGCAGGCGGCGCAGGATCCCGGCAATGCCGAGGCCATCCGCAAGCTCGGCGCGGCGGAAGGCGCGCTCAGCAGCACGCTCGGCCGGCTGTTTGCGCTGTCGGAGAACTATCCCGATCTGAAGGCCAGCCAGAACATGCTGCAGCTCGGCGAGGAACTGCGATCCACCGAGAACAAGGTGGCGTTCGCGCGGCAGGCGTTCAACGACAGCGTCACCCAGTACAACATTTACCGGCAGACGTTCCCGCCGGTGATCTTCGCCGGCATGTTCGGCCACGCGCAGGACGCCGCGCTGCTGGAATTCGAAGGCGAGCCGATCCAGCAGGTGCCAAAGGTGTCCTTCTGAAGCGCGCTGATAGCCATAATGGCCACTGACTTCTTCGAGCGTCAGGACGCGGCGCGACGGAACACCACTCGCCTCGTGGTGCTGTTCGTGCTCGCCGTGCTGGCGATCATGGTGTCGATCCACGCCGTGCTCGCCTTTGCACTGGGATATCTCGGTTCGGGCGAAACGGGCGGGATGGACGTGTCCCTCCTGAGAGATCCCGGCATCTTCGTCCTCGCATTCGTCGGCACGCTCGTCGTTGTTGGCGGCGGGAGCCTCTTCAAGGTGGCGCAGCTCAGTGGCGGCGGCCGTGTCGTGGCCGAGCAGCTCGACGGCCGGCTGCTCAGCCCTGACACGGCGGATCCCGCCGAGCGGCAGCTCATGAACGTCGTGGAAGAGATGGCGATCGCGGGCGGCACCACGGCGCCGCCGGTCTACCTGATGGAGGAGGAGGGCATCAACGCGTTCGCAGCCGGCTTCTCCCCGGGCGAGGCGGTGATCGGCGTGACCCGCGGTGCTGCCCGACAGCTGTCACGCGATGAGCTACAAGGGGTGATCGCCCACGAGTTCAGCCACATCCTCAATGGTGACATGCGGTTGAACATCCGGCTGATCGGATTGCTGCACGGCATTTTGATCATCGGCATGCTCGGTTACTTCGTGTTGCGCATGACCGCCTTCTCGGGGCATCGCGTGCGCCGCTCGCGCGACCAGGGTAACGCCATGCTGCCGCTGCTGGCCATCGGCGCCGGGTTGATGGTCGTCGGCTTTTTCGGCACCTTCTTCGGCAACCTGATCAAGGCGGCCGTGAGCCGGCAGCGCGAGTACCTGGCCGACGCCGCCGCGGTGCAGTTCACGCGGCAGCCGGAAGGCATCGCCGGGGCGCTCAAGAAGATTGGCGGGGTGGCGGCTGGCTCGACGATCCAGAACCCGAACGCACCCGAGGCCAGCCATATGTTCTTTGGCCGGGCCACCTCGGGCCTGAGCGCGATGTTTTCGACGCACCCGCCACTTGGCGAGCGAATCCGGCGAATTGATCCGTCCTGGGACGGCACATTTCCGGAGGTCGCGGCCGGTGCGCCGCCAGCGAAAGCGCGACCTGACGCGGCCGCCGGCTTTGCTCCGGGCGCAAGCACCGCTTCCGGGCGCGAGACCTCAGCCGCGATGTACGCCCTCGATCACGTCGGCCAGCCGACCGGTGCGCATATACAGTACGCCGCGCGGCTGCTCGAGAGCCTCTCTGACCGGATTCGCGTGGCCGCCCACGAACCGTACGGGGCACGCGCCCTGGTGTACACGCTGCTGCTCGACCGCGATGCGGCCCTGCGACAGAAGCAATTGCAGCACCTCGAACGAGCGGCGGACCCGGGCGTGTTCGAGGAAACACTCCGGCTGGTGCCCGTCGTCGCGCAACTCGAGATCAAAGCGCGGCTGCCGGTCGTCGAGATCGCGTTGCCCGCGCTGCGCCTGCTGACTACGGAGCAGTACCGGTTGTTCAAGCAGAACGTCGCCCTGCTGGTGGAGGCCGACGCAGATATCGATCTCTTCGAGTGGTCGCTGCAGCGCATCCTGCTGCACGATCTGGAAGCGCATCACGGCAGCGTCAAGCCGCCGCGCGTGCGGCATCGCTCGCTGGGGCGTCTCCAGCCGCAGTGTGAGGTGCTATTGTCGATGCTCGCCTACGCCGGGCATCGTGACGCTCAGGGCGCCAGTACGGCATTCGACGCTGCGCGCCAGGCCCTCGGGCTGCCGCAGGCGCGCCTGCGCGGCACCGGCGAAGTCGATCTGAGCGCGCTCGACGCCGCGCTGAGCGACCTCGAGGAAGCCGCGCCGCAGATCAAACGCCGCGCGCTCGAGGCCGCCGTCGCGTGTATCGCGGCCGACCGCGAGATCATGGCGACGGAGGCGGAACTGCTCAGGGCGATCTCCGCGTCGCTTGGCGTCCCGATGCCACCGCTGCTCGGCGTGTGATCACGGTCAACCCCTCGGCGCGAGCCGCGCTGACCAATTGGCCATCGAACGCGACGAACGGCACGGGCCGGGCAAGCTGCCGCTGCAAGTAGAGGCAGCTCGCAAGCTGGATGGCGTCCCCTGCGGCTCGGGCCGATGCGCAATCGCATGGTTTCGTTGCTTCGAGCCGCCGTGTGGATATAATCGCGCCCGATGGCCATGCCGACGGTGTCTCGACGCCAGTTCCTCGCGACGGGCGGCGCGCTGCTCGTCGCCGGCGCCTCGGTCCCGGCCTGGGCGGACACGTTGCAGGCGGGGCCCGCGGACGAGATCGCGCGGCTCGAGGCCGCGGACGCGGCGCTCGCGCGGGCGGCAGCGCTGGGCGCGTCGTATGCCGATATCCGTATCAACCGCTACCGCCGGGAAGCGATTGCCACGCGGGAGCGGCAGGTCCAGAACGTGTCGCGGTCGACGAGCTACGGGCTTGGACTGCGCGTACTGGTGAATGGCGTCTGGGGCTTCGCCGCGACCAACCTGGTGGACCCCGGTGCCGCCCGGGCGGTCGCCGAACAGGCCGTCGCGATCGCTCGGGCGAATGCCGTGCTGGCGTCCCGTAAAGTGGTCCTGGCCAACGCCGACACGGTGGTGACGACCTGGACCAGCGCGTTCAAGCGCGATCCGTTCGAGGTGCCGCTCGAAACGAAGATCGCGTTCCTGATGAAGCTGAACGACACGGCCCTGGCGGTGTCCGGCGTCACCTTTGTCAGCTCGCAAGTGCTGTTCGTGGACGAACAGAAGTTCTTCGCGTCGAGCGAAGGCTCGCGGATCACGCAGCGGCTGGTGCGAACGTATCCGCAGTTCAGCACGACCGCCGCTGACCGCGCCCGAGGCGACTTTCAAACCCGCGCCGTCGTCGATCGGGCACAACTCGTCGGCTACGAATACCTCGAAGACTACCCGTGGCTGCGCGATGCCGAACAGGCGGGTCACGAAGTCGTGGAGAAGCTGAAGTCGAAACCGGTCGCGGCCGGCCGTTACGACCTCGTCGTCGATCCTTCGCAGCTGTTCCTCGCCATCCACGAATCCGTCGGCCACTCAACGGAGCTCGATCGGGCGCTGGGCTGGGAAGCGAACATGGCAGGGACCAGCTTCCTCGAGGCCAGCGATGCCGGCAAGCTTCGGTTCGGCGCCAAGATCGTCAATCTCGTGGCTGATCGCACCCAGCCCGGCGGCCTCGCCACCACGGGGTTCGACGACGAAGGGGTGAAGGCGGACCGGTGGCACCTGGTGCGCGAGGGGATGTTCGTGGACTGGCAGACCACGCGCGAGCTGGCGCCGCTGGTCGGGCAGCAGCGCTCGCATGGCTGCCTGCACGCGGACCACTGGTCGAGCGTGCCGTTTCCGAGAATGCCCAACGTCTCGCTGGAGCCGGCGCCCACCGAGGTGACGCTCGACGACCTCTTCAGCGAGATCAAACGCGGGCTGTTCATCGAGGGGCGCGGCGTGTCGTCGATCGATCAGCAGCGGTACAACTTCCAGTTCGGCGGCGCCGTCATCCGCGAGATCAGGGACGGCAAGCTTGGCGCAATGGTGAAGGATGCGGCGTATCAGTCGCGAACACCCGACTTCTGGGCGTCGTGCGATGGCCTCGGCGGTCCCGCGACCTACCGGCTGTGGGGCACGTCGGCTGACGGCAAGGGAGAGCCAGGGCAGACCAACGCGGTCAGTCACGGCTGTCCGCCCGCGCGATTCCGACAGGTCACCGTTTTGAACACGGCTTCACTCTGATGCTGAGCCGCGACGAAGCCCTGAAGGTCTGTGAGACCGTCCTCGCGCACGCCAGGACGGCGGGCGCCGAAGATGCCATTGTCTCCCTGCGAAGCTCGGTTGAATCGCACGCGCGCTTCGCCGGCAACAGCATCACGACGAGCGGGCGATCCCAGGACCTGGACATCACGGCGACGGTCTGGGTCGGCCGACGGCGCGGCTCGATCATCGGCAACGACTCAGGCGCCGACGCGCTGAAGCGCATGGCCGACGAAGCCGTGCAAGTCGCCCGCGTCTCGCCGGTGCACCGTGAGTACGTGCCCACGCTCGGGCCACTCGATTACGCCGAGTCGCGCGGCTTTGCCGGCGTCACCGCTGAAGTTGACGTCAAAGCTCGCGCCGCGGCGCTCGAGGCCGTGCTCACCGCTTGCCGCTCCGCGAAGGTCACCGGCGCCGGATTTCACACCTCGGAGGCGTCGGCCGTTGCCGCGGCGACGGCAAACGGCAACCGGCGGTATTTCCAATCGAGCGAGGCCGACTTCAGCGTGACCGCACGCAGCGCCGACGGCACCGGTTCCGGCTACTACTCGGGAGACCATTTCGATCTGGCGCGCCTTGACGCGAAGCACATCGCCGAACAGGCCGTGGGCAAGGCGGTGCGCTCGCAGCAGCCCAAGGCGATCGAGCCCGGCACCTATCCCGTCATCCTCGAACCGCAGGCCGTCGGGGATCTGATCGGGTTCTTGACCAACGCCTTCGACGCCAGGACCGCCGACGAGGGCCGCAGCGCGTTCTCGAGCAAGGATGGAAAGTCGCGTCTCGGCGAGAAAATGTTCAGCGAACGGATCAATCTCTACAGCGACCCGATGCATCCCGACCTTCCGGTAGTGCCGAGCACCAGCGAAGGCATTCCCGCGTCGAGGCTGTCGCTCGTCAAGTCCGGCGTGATCGAGAACTTCGAGTACTCGCGCTACTGGGCCGAGCAGCGCAAGCGCGCGCCGACACCCGGGCCGGTCAATTACATTCTGGAGAGCTCGCAGCCGGCGGTGTCCATGGACGACATGATCGCGGGCATGCCGCGCGGCCTGCTCATTTCGCGGTTCTGGTACGTGCGCCTCGTCGATCCGCGCACCATCGTGCTCACCGGGCTCACCCGCGACGGCCTCTGGTGGATCGAGAAGGGGAAGATCAGCCACCCGGTCGGCAACCTCCGCTTCAACCAGGGCGTGCTGGCGATGCTGGCGCCCTGGAACGTGGACGCCGTGGGCGCAGCGCAACGGGTGTCGCGGCGCATGGTACCGGCCCTCAAGCTGAGCGCGTTCACGTTTACCTCGATTTCCGACGCGATCTGACCTCTGTTTCGCCCACTCCGGCTGACACCGAAAACCTGTAGCCGCAGCTCAACCGAGCGCGTATGCTCTCTGCTTCCCGCGTCGGCGTTCAACGGCGGCGGTCAGTCACTCGTCGACGACCATTTACAAAGGAGCGTTCGAAATCATGTCGAGAAGACAGCCCGAATTCGGCAACGCGTCCTGGCAGTGGCGACTCGCCGCCGCTCTCCTCGTGAGCTTCCTGCCCGTGTTCGTTGGGCTCCGCACCCCGCTCGAGGCAGTTCCGGCGGGCATCACGTTTTCCAGCATCACGCCGATCGCCGGCGGTGATCTTCAGATCGCACGCACGGCGGCAAACAACCCTCTCGACCCGCCGACGTTCCAACTGAAAGCGGACATCTTCCTCAACAACACGACGTCGACCAACCGGTCGGTCACCTCGGTCACCATCTCGTATCCGGGCTCAGCGCTCACCCCATTCACCTACACGCCGCTGACCTTCCCGGCCAATCTGCCACCAGCACCGTTTCTCATCATCGCTGGCGACGTGAGCCGAGTGCCGGTTTACGACGGTCTCGATCGCGATCTGCCGTTGCCGCTGCCCGCGAGCGTCCGCATCGAGGTCTACATCGACTTCGATCCGACGCCGCTCGAGTTGAATTACGGCCTGGCCATCCGGGAGAACCCGGTGCCCAACGGCGCGTACTTCTTTCCGGGAAAGGCGTCGGACCTAGCTGCTGGCCAGTACTGGGCGTTTGGGACGCGCCACGTCGTCGACAGTGGCGGTGGAGGGGGCACTCTGAATCCGTCAGGCGGCACGCAGCGCTACGCACTCGACATGGACGTCGTGCAGTGGAACGGATCGGCCTGGAGCTCGATCAAACCGAGCACGACCGGCGACACCAACGACGACTACTGGGGGTTCGGCCTGCCGATGTACGCCATGGCAAACGGAATCATCGTGCGATGCTATCGCGGCGAGGCGGATCACCAACCGGGCGGCTTCGACGAAATCACGTTCGAGTTCAACTTTGGCAACAGCATCTTCATCGATCACGGCGGCGACATCTCGATCTACGCGCACATGAAGGATGGATCGATCCCGAACGACCTGTGTCCGGCCGACGGGGACAACACCGGGCTGAACATTCCGATCGCGGCCGGCGAGTTCATCGGGCAAATGGGCAATACCGGACGGTCGACCAATACCCACCTGCACCTGCAAGTGGAAGGCCTGCCCAGCAGCGATCCGATATCGGGCGCGCCAATCAACTTCCTCAATATCCGCGCGCTCGCTGACGACACCAGCATCCAGAACCTCGGGGCCACGCCGACGCTCCGCCCGCTGCACGGCATGGCCTTGCACCGCCACTCGCTGATTCTTCCGAACCCTTGCGGTCTCGACGACCTCGTCGGAGGCGGGTTCATCGAGGTTGCCCGACATGGCATCTCGGCCGCGTGCTACCAGGACGTGTTCAACCAGATTACGTCCGAGGGATACCGCCCGGTGTTCGTCGATGGCTACGACGCTGGCGGCGACCTGTTCTTCAACGCTACCTTCAGACCCGCTGGCCCGGCGTCGGTGGCTCAGCACGGTCTCACGGGAAGTGAATATCAGGATCTCTTCGACGATCTGACCGGCAATGGATTCCGGCTGCACCAGATCGACTCGTACCGCGATGGCGGCGGCGTTCGCTACGCGGCGATTTTCGAACAGCGCGCGGGACCGCCCTTTGCGGCGTTCCATGGACTGACCGATGCCGAGTACGGCGACGCGTTCGATGCTCTTGCCAACGATGGTTTCGTGGCGGTCAATGTTTCGACCGTCGAGTTGGGCGGTCAGTTGTTCTGGACCGGTCTCTTTGAACACGTGCCGGTGAACGGCTGGACAACCGAGACTGTGTCGGCGGCCAACTATCAGGCCACGTTCGACAACAATGTGGCCGCCGGCCGGCTTCCGATCTATGTGCACGGGTTCTCGACCGGTGCGGGACCGTACCTGACGGGCATCTGGGTAGATCCCATGGGCGGCGGCACGAGCGCGGTGCATGGCTTGTCCGCGGTTGACTATCAAGCCGCGTGGGAGGCAAATACGGGCGCTGGCCGCCTCACGCGTGCGGTCAGCGGCTACGATGACGGCGGCGGAAATGCCGTCTTCGCGGCCATCTGGCGCACTCGTCCGAATACCGCGTTCACCTCCACGCCGCCAGCGGTCACCAACCAGACGACGGCGTCGTTTGGCATTGCGGCGAGTCATCCGTTCACCACGCTGGAATGCCGGCTTGATGCAGCGTCGTTTGCGGCCTGCACGTCTCCCACGTCGCTGGTCAACCTCAGTGAGGGTTTCCACACGTTCGATGCGCGTGCCGTCGATCGCGAGCTGCTTCGCGACGTGAGCCCCGCATCGTTCACGTGGCTCGTCGACGTCACGCCGCCGGTCGCGACCATCACCACGCCAGCGTTCTTGACCAAGACGGTCCACGGAGAACTCAAGGACGATCCGGTGTCGATGACCACCGTAATCGGCTGGGCCGACGTCGTCGCCGTGGTGACGGACAATCTGTCAGGCGTCGCCTCGGTGACCTTCAAGGTCAATGGCGTCATGGTGCCGGTTGGCGACGTCGTGCACGTTCCCAACACCGACACGTGGTCGTTCCGGTTTGAGCCGAACATCAACGGCGAGCAGAGCTACACGATCGAGGTGATCGCGGTGGACGGCGCCACCAATTCATCGAGTGATGCGATCCAGGTGATCGGCGTCAAGACCGGGAAGCCGAAGCCTTGATGACAATCGTGACGGCGCGGCAGCGATCTGCTGCGCCGTCGCGCCTTTCAGAGCGTCGCCAGAGACCGACCGCCAGTGCCTGAACTGCCTGAAGTCGAACTCGTGCGGCTCGAGCTGCAGCCCGTGATGGAGGGCGCCCGGTTCGAATCTGTCATTCTCAATCGTCCGAACCTGCGCACGGCGTTTCCACAGGACTTTGCCGATCGGCTCGTGGGACACAGCGTGCGGTCGCTGCACCGGCGCGGCAAGTATCTCCTAGCCGCGCTGTCGTCCAGCGAGATCCTGGTCATGCATCTCGGCATGTCGGGATCGTTCAGAGTCAACAGCGATGCGGACCTCACCGACCCTCATGATCACGTCGTCTTTCAGATGTCATCGGGCGCGACCGTCGTGTTCAACGATCCGCGCCGGTTCGGCTTCATAAACCTCGTCTCGCCCGATGCGCTGACCGCGCGCGCCGGCGTTGGCGCGCTTGGACCGGAGCCGCTGTCGGAGGCCTTCGACGGCGGCGCACTGGCCAGGGCGTGTCGCGGCAGGAAGACGTCGCTCAAAGCGGCGCTGTCCGATCAGCGCGTCGTCGCCGGACTCGGCAACATCTACGTGGTGGAGGCGCTGCACCGCGCGCATCTGTCGCCGCGGCGGCGGGCGTCCACGATTGCCACCGCGGCGGGTAAGCCCCGCGAGAGCGCTGTGCGGCTGGCGCAGGCCATCAAGAACGTGCTGCGCAGCGCCGTCACGCGCGGCGAACGTAACCGGCTTTGTGTGTACGACCGTGAAGGGCAGCGCTGTCCGACGCGCCGGTGCTCGGGCATCATCCGGCGCATCACGCAGTCCAACCGGTCGACGTTTTTCTGCCCCGTCTGTCAGAGGTAGCGGACTCCGCGCGGCCAGTAACGTGTTCGGGGCGTCGTGTGGCCGCGGCTCAGTCCACTCGTCACGCGACACCCTGCGCCGGGTCACCGATCTCCTCCGGTGGCATGTCGGCGAACGGATTTTCATCCGCCGTCGGGCCATAGACCGACGGCACTGGCACATCGAGCAGCCGCAGGTAGACCAGGAGCTGGCCGCGATGGTGATACCAGTGGTTCAGCATGATCGCCCGCGCGAAGGCCGCCCTCGGCATCGTCATGAGCTCGCGTCCGCCGCTCATGAGCCGCCACGTCGCGTTCATGGCGGCATCATCGAGGCCACCGAGGTGCTGCCTGGCCTTGGCCACGCTTGCCGCGAGTGCCGGCACGAGCTCTGCGGCTGTCGCCGCCTCGGGCTGCACGAACGCCGGCGGCTCGGGAATCGTGTCCATCGCGGCCAGCTCGGCGACGTTGCCGGGCACCGTCGCGACATGCAGCGCGAGCTGGCCGAGCGACATCGATTTCGAATGCGGCTTCCACGACAGATGCGCCTGCGGGACGCGTTCGAGCACGCGCTGCGTGGTGAGCGATTCCTGTTCCAGTTCCGCTAGTAGAGCGTGAATCATCGCCATCGAAGTCTCCTTTACTCTGTATCCGCGGCTTCCGCCGCTGTGCGCACACGCGCGTGCAACGCCGCCCAGCCGGAGCCAAGGGCCGACCGATGATCTTCAGGGAACGGCCCGACCAGCGTGTGCTTGAATGAAATCTGCGTGCCGCCGTCGACCTCGGTCAGGCGGTACAACAAGTTCGACGTCGCGGCCGTGGACATGAACAGCGGCCCCCAGATCTCCAGCAGGACCGGTCGTTTGATGCTCTGGACAAAGCCCCAGAGGTGACCGTTGTCGCCTCCCAGGTCGCGATACCAGCGGCCGCCGGGCCGTGGTTCGAGCACCATCGGCAGAGGCTTGCCATCGGGCGTCTCGTTGAACCGGCCCATTTGCGCGATGAGGGAGCTGAACGTTTTTTCGAGGGAGGCCTGCACCAGGATCTCCTCGGTGATGGTGAATGTCTCGCTGATCGGTACCGTCGTCGTCATCGCTCCTCCTCGGCGTGTGCCTTGACGCGGCGCAACTGTCGGCGCCAGTAGTGCGCGAACATCCCGCTCCAGTCGTGGATCGTGCGAAGGGTCTCCGGGTTGACCCGATACAAAGTCCGCCGTCCATCCCGCCGGACCCGGACCAGCGCCACGTCCCGCAGAACCTGGAGATGCTTCGACACGGACGGCTGGCCGAGCTCGAGCGCATCGGCGATCTCGGTCACCGATCGCTCGTCGCCGGCGATGAACTCGAGGATGTGCCGACGGCGCGGTTCCGCGATTGCGTTGAACGGATCCGACCTCGTCGCGGCGCGGGCCATGCGAGCGTTATACATTCCGATATGGGAATGTGTCAAGGCGTTCATATGACACAATGCGCCCTTCGTCACCATGAAGCACCTCATCCTTGTCCTGGCCCTGGTCGCCGCCTCGTGCGCTCGCGAAGCGACCCCCGATCAATCAACTGACGTCGCACGCTGGGAGCGCCGCGCCGAGAGCGTGACGATCATCCGCGACGACTGGGGCATCCCGCATGTCTACGGCAGCACGGACGCAGACACCGTCTTCGGCGTGATGTACGCGCAAGCCGAGGACGACTTCAACCGCGTCGAGACCAACTACCTCAACTCGATGGGCCGGTTGGCAGAGGCCGAAGGCGAATCCGCGATCTATCGCGACCTGCGCATGAAGCTCTTCATCGATCCGGCAGAGATGCAGGCGCTGTACCGCAAGAGTCCCGAGTGGCTCAAGGCGTTGATGGACGCCTACGCGGATGGCCTCAACTACTACCTGCACAAGAATCCTCACGTGAGGCCGCGCGTGATCACGCGCTTCGAGCCGTGGATGGCGCTCTCGTTCAGCGAAGGCAGCATCGGCGGCGACATCGAGCGCGTCAACCTGCGGCAGCTCGAGGCGTTCTACGGCGGCGCGCCGGCGGCGCACGCCACGCCCACCACGATGGACACGATGGACACACAGGATCATCTGCTTGTCTCTTCGTGCCCTTCGTGCCCTTTGTGTCCTTCGTGCCCGGATCGGGAGCCGCGCGGGTCCAACGGCATCGCCATCGCGCCATCGAACACCGCCGACGGAAAGTCGCTCTTGCTGATCAACCCGCACACGTCGTTCTTCTTCCGCGCCGAAGCGAAGATGGTCAGCGACGAGGGCCTCCATGCCTACGGCGCGATCACCTGGGGACAGTTCTTCATCTATCAGGGCTTCAACGACCGGACGGGCTGGATGCACACGTCGAGCAGCGTGGACAACATCGACGAGTACGCCGAGACCATCATCAGGAAGGGCGACAGCGTTTTCTACCAGTACGGCAGCGAAGAGCGTCCCGTCACGGCGCGGACGATCGTGGTGCCCTACAAGAGCGGCGAGGGCGTGGCGCAGAAAGCGTTCACCGTCTACCGGACGCATCACGGGCCGATCGTTCGCGAGGCCGACGGCAAGTGGATCGCCGTGCGGCTCATGGAGGAGCCGCTCAAAGCCCTGATGCAGTCCTACTCGCGCACGAAAGCCAGGAACTATGCGGCCTTCCGCGAGACGATGGAGCTGCATACCAATTCGTCGAACAACACGATCTATGCGGATGCGGATGGGACCATCGCGTATTTCCATTCCAACTTCATCCCCAGGCGCGATGAGAAGCTCGACTGGACGCGGCCAGTGGACGGCAGCGACCCAGCCACCGAGTGGAATGGGCTGCTGTCGATCGACGAGACGCCCGGTCTGCGCAACCCGAGTGTCGGCTGGCTCTACAACACCAACAACCATCCGTGGTCCGCGGCCGGCGCCGACAGCCCGCAACAGGACAAGTTTCCGCCCTACGTCGATCGCGGCGGCGAGAACGCGCGCGGCGTCCACGCGATTCGTGTGCTGGAGAACCAAAAGGACTTCACGCTCGACAAGCTGATTGAGGCCGCCTACTCCAGCTACCTGCCGGCGTTCGCCGAGCGTGTGCCGCCGCTCATCAAGGCCTATGACGCGCTGCCAGCTTCCGACCCGTTGAAGAAGACGCTCGCCGAGCAGATCGCGCTGCTGCGCGGGTGGGATTACCGGTGGTCCACCGATTCGGTCCCGACGGCCGTCGCGGTGTTCTGGGGTGAAGAAGCCGGACGGAGCAACGCCAAGACGCCGCAACAGTTGCTGGAGGCGCTGGCCGCGGCCTCGGATCGATTGCAGGCCGACTTCGGCAACTGGAAGACGCCGTGGGGCAACATCAACCGTTATCAGCGGCTCACGGGCGACATCGTTCAGCCGTTCGACGACGCGGGACCGAGCATTCCGGTCGGCTTCACGTCCGCACGTTGGGGCTCGCTCGCGTCATTTGGCGCGCGTACCTATCCCGGCACGAAGAAGATGTACGGCACCAGCGGCAACAGCTTCGTCGCCGTCGTCGAATTCGGCGACCGCGTGCGCGCCAAGGCGATCACGGCCGGCGGGCAGAGCGGCGATCCGAAGTCGCCGCATTTCGGCGATCAGGCCGAGCGCTACGCCAGGGGCGAGCTGCGCGACGTGTACTTCTACCGCGAGCAGTTGCAGGGACACACGAAGCGGGAATACCGGCCGGGACAATAACAGGCCGCGCTTCGCGCGGCGGGCGGCTTCGTCGAGTCGCCGACTTCGTCGGAGGGCCGGAGGGCGGGCTCCGCCGAGGGCCGGAGGGCCTCGGCCGGACCTGGGTGATGCGGAGTACCGGCGAGTGACGTGTAGCCGCCCGGTTGCCCGCGCGCCGGGTTAGTGTCCGTTCAAGAGTGCTGACAAGCACCCAGTCCGCCTAGTGAGGGGCGACGTTGACTACTTGTGATTGGCGCGCTGCGTTGCGCGCGGCGATCCTGCGATTGATGGGGTGATCCTCGTCTGCCACGGCCAGCAGGCGCGCGAGGTGGGCGTCGACGGCCTCCGCGTTCGCGTCTCGCCCGACTTTCACGTAGAGCCGCGCCAACTCGTCGCGCATCTGGAGCCAATGCATGTTGAAGTTGGACGACTGCATGACAAGGTCGATTCGCAACGGCGCCGCCTCCAGCAGCGAGATCGCTTTGGCCGGATTGCCGTTCGCGGCGTAGGCCCTGGCCAACGTGAGCGTGGCCAAGGACCAGCGGTCGCCAGTACTTCCGACCGGATGATGCTGCAGCAGCTCTTCGAGCACGCCAACAGCCTCCGAGAGCTTCCCCTCAGCTCTGAGGATCTGTCCTTCGACCAGCGGCTGGTAGTACAGCGTATTGGTGAATGGAGGTTGCCCGATTGTCACGCCGTCGGCCCGACGTCTGATGAGGTCCAAGGCCCGACGGGCTTCTGAGACGAGCCCCGCCTGGACATACGCCGAGCTCACGCCGGCGCCTTCGGCGATCGTCGGGTACAGCCGGGCAAGGAGCGCTCTGAGCGCCAACCGGTCTTCGCGGGCCACGGCCACGATGGCCTGGGCGTTCTTGCTTTGCTGCCGTGCGAATGCTTCGGCGCGATCGAGCTGACCGAGCGCGATGAAGAAGCGGCACAGCGGCATGGCATAGTGCGGCACGAGGTCCGGGGCGAGGTGCTGGAGCTGCTCGGCCGCGCGCTCTCCGATTCGCAGTGCTTCTGCCGCGTCACCTCGCAGCCATGCCTCATAGCCATCGAACAGCCGCAGATCGGACACCGCAAAGGCCGTTTGGCCGTCGATCGGCGGAACCTGCTTGCCGCGCTTCACGTACGCGAGTGCACGCTCTCGATCGGATGGATCGGTCGCGAGGACGGCGATGGCTGCCTCCCTTTGCCATGTCGCGCTGTGGGGACGCAGGTCGGCCAGCCGAGTCGCTGCGCGCGCGTCGATCGATCCCGACTGACGATAGAGAGCGGTGAGCGCAATGAGCGCCTGATAATGGTACGGCTCGCGCTCGAGCACCGCTTCATAGGCCGAGATGGCGCGCCGCAGCGCGGCGCGGTACGACTCAGCCCGCTCTGATGTGAACGATTGGCCGTACGCCGCACCCTCCCACATCACCCGTCCGTGGGCCAGTTCGGCCTCATTGGTGAGCCGCTCGAGATCGCGGCCGTCGGCCGACAACTCCACGGCCTTCTCGAGATGCGCCAACACGTCAGCCAGCACAGGTATGGGGCGCTGCCGGAGAGCAATAGCCAGGACCATGTGCGCGGACGAGAAATTCGGATCCTCCTCGATCGCCGCGCGCAGCAAGGTCTCGGCCGCGTCAGCGTGTTCCCCCCAGCCTCCCTGGGCATTCTGCAGGGCGATCGCCTGGGCGTACAGTTGCAGCGCGCGCAACGATGACGTGGTCACCCTGGGCAAGGGCACCAGCGCAGGAACCGCGGGCAGAGTTTCGCCGAGACGTTCGCGCAAGCGAAGACTGAGCCGCCCGATCGCGTCCAGTAGGCCTGTGGAAGCGAGTGCGGCCTCCGTGATGGTCATCAGAGCCGCACCATCCATGACGCTCTGCACTGCAGCAGTTGCCGTGTACCCGGTACCGTCCTTGTCGATGCGCCCGGTGATGAGCGCGCGAATGCCGCCATCGCGCAGTGCGACTTCGCGCGCGGTCTCGCGGTCGAGCCGCGTGTCGAGCGGCCGGCGCATCAGTGTGAGCGTGTCCGTGACGCGCGCCCTAGGCACCACGTTCACGAATGTCGACCTCGCCAGTTCGCGGGTGAGCGCGTATTCGAGCGTGCCGTCGAGCAGAGGATCACCCGTGCGATTGTCGAACGCGGCAACCAGCACCCAATCACGCGAGGAAAGCGAGAAGGTCGGCGGCTGGGGTGCGCCCCAGCCGGTCCACATCGCGACTGCGGCAATCGCCGCCGCGATGACGGCAACCGCCGCAGCCGAGCGCCACGACCGCTGCGACGGCTCGCTCGCGGGTCGGACGGCGGCTTCGAGCGCTCGGGCCATGTCCTCCGCCTGCGCAAACCGCAGAGCGGGGTCGGCGCTGAGCGCGCGTTCGACCACCGCGATGACGCCGGCGGGCAGGGCGGGCGCGAGGTCGGCGAGCGTGGTGCGGCGTCCGCGCTGATGCGCCTCGCGCAACGCGCGCAGCGAGCGTCCGGGGACCGGGTACCGGCGCGTCGCCAGGCAGAACAGCAGCGCCCCGACGCTGTAAATGTCGCTCTGCGGGGTAGCCGGAGCACCGGCGAAAAGCTCCGGCGCGATGTACGCGGGCGTACCGGCAAGCGCGCCACCTTCGTCGACTTCGCACAGCTCGCGGCCGACGCCGAAGTCGCCGAGCACGACGCGGCCGCGCGCATCGCGCATAACGTTCTGCGTCTTGACGTCGCGGTGTACGAGCCCGGCGTCATGCACGGCCTGCAACGCCCGGCACAGCGCAGCGCCCACCGTGGCGAGTTCGTCGGCCGCGAACGCGCCCCGCTCGTCGAGTTCCTGCGCAAGCGAGCGGCCCCGCACGAACTCCATCCACAGGCCCGTTGCGTCACCTAACCGCTGTGCACCGTAGATGGCGACCACGTTGGGGTGCTGCACGCGGGCCATCAGACGGCCCTCTTCGACGACTTGCGAGCCGGTCGTATCGTCCGCCTCGTCGCGCGGAATCAGCTTGAGCGCCACCTCGCGATCGAGCGTCGGATCCCACGCGCGGTAGACGTCGCCGAAGCGACCCCGCCCCACGTGCTCCAGGACGCGGAGGCTGCCCCACGTGGCGCCATCGGGGAGCAGCGGACGAGCCGACGCCCGCGCGGCGGACCCGCTGGTGGTCAGCGTGGCGAAGAGCTCGCCGATGGACGCGACGGCTCGAAGCTCCGCGATCAGCCCGCGGGCCTCCTCGTCTTCGGCGTCGTGCTCGGCCGACGACCAGTTCGGCGTCTCGCCATCGGCGAGCGCCTCGGCAAGCTTGTCGACGCGTTCCGCATTCAGCATGGAGGCCCCCCGGTCGTAACACACAAAACACGCGAGCGCGCCGAAGCGAACGGCCTACCGCCGCCGTTTCTTCATCTCTTCGGCGAGCTTGACCAGGCTCCTGACGACGAGCATGCGCGCGGCGTCGGGGGAGGACTTGCCCAGCACCTCCGCGATCTCCGCGTAGGTGAAATTGAACTCCACCCGCGACACCACCGCTTCCCGCTCCTCGGGCTTCAACCGCTGCAGCGCCGCATCGTAGCGCTCGAGCGTCTGCTGTGCGACGGCGGCCTCCAGCGGCGACGTGCCCTCGTCGCGCATCCCCGAATCCAGCGCGCGATTGGCGCCCCGAATGGCGAGCTTCCGCAGCTCGTTGCGAATGCGATTGATGACGCCCTGCCGGAGATACGCCTGGAGCGCGCCGTCGCCGCGATGCTCGAAGCGGTCCAGGTGCCGGAGTGTCTCGAGCACGGTTTCCTGGATCAGATCGGTGGTGTCGGCGATGTCGCGGGCCCACCGCGGCAGGCGCCCGGACGCCCAGCGGCGCAGCGGCGGCAGATGTCGCTCGAACAACTGGTTGAGCGCCGCCTCGTCGCCCGCGCGCGCCCGCTCGAGCAGGTCGGCCGTCGCGTCGCGGGCCGCGGTATCCACATCATGCCGGTCCATAGAGCGCTGGCAATTCTACTGCCCGGATCGGCGCCGCCCGCGCCCAGCCGGTACTTTTATTGTTCGGTCGGACGATCTGGCGTGTTTTCGACCTCCAATCAGGCACCGTTCGACGCGTCGCGCGTGTCGGGTGCTCTGGAAGGAGACATCACATGCGCTCATGGCTCACCGCACTCGCGACCACGGCAGGTCTCATGGCAGCAACCGTCCTTGCCGTTCCGGACATCGTCGTCAACGCTCAGAAGCAGAAACAGACCGTCGTCGTCAACCTCACCATCGACCCAGGCGCCGCCGAGAGTCCCAACACCGTCTTGCCGGACGGTATTGCCTCCACGTACATCGACTGGCGGCTCGCGGGGGATATCTGTGTCGCCGGCGAGTCGTATTCCCAGGGACTGGCGTCGGTCGTGATGAACCGGCGCATGAGCGAAGGCGGCCCCCTGTGCGGCGGCACGGATCCTCCCAACGAGACCCGGACCTTCTGGCTGCTCGTGGAGCACGCGGACGCCTGCGCCATCCTCGGTGCCGAAACCGACCTCGACGGGGTGTGTATGGTCGCCGCGCTGTCGGAGGATCGCGGTCTCCCGCACGTCCGTGCGGAAACGTTGTTCAAGAGCAAGGTCACCAGCACCGCCATGACGTTTTACTTCGCGCGCCGCGACGAGTCGACCGCCGATCCTGACGACGTCGTCGCATACCGTTTGACGAGCGACGCCCCGGCCCAGGTGATCACCCACACCAGCAACAGCAAGTCGGTGTTCATCGCCAGCGGCACGGCCACGCTGGCCGAGCATCAGGGCAATCCCGGCGGCTACGTTGCCGTGGCGTGGGGGATTCCCTTGCGCCTGGCGATGCGATTCGATCGCGTGCCGGTGCCCTAACGGCCGCCCGCGGCGGGTACGTCGCTCATTGCGTTCGCGGAAGACGGCGTCGTAACACGCACCGCAGAGGGCACGTGGCTGCTGGAGTCGCGTGCCGATGGCATGTGCAACAGCGCCGAGTCCGCACACGTCGCCAAGTTGATTCACAGCTCGACGAGCAAAGGAAAGACTACCTACACCGATAAGGGCGCCTACCACGTGGCGTTCTCGATGGAGCTCACGACAAAGTAGCGTGACTGCAAGGCGCGCCCAGCCCGCGACTGGAGATGTCGTTGATCGTGTATTCACTGCGTTGCATGCTTGTGGCCGCGGCGATGACGTGCGGCGGTTTGCTGGCGTCCGCCATCGCGCAGACGCGTCCGGCGCGCACCGCGATGGTGGTGGCGCCACTTCCGCTCCCAACCGCGGTGGTGCGCCTCCGCGTGCAGGTGCGGCCTTCACCCGGGATGACACGCACGGTCCAGAACGGCATGTGTGGAGAACTGACTCGGATCTGGGCTCGTTACGCGATTCGCATCACGTGCGGATTGAGCACAGCGATAGACGCACCAGACGCGTCGCTCAGAGTTTATGTCTTTGACGAACACTTATCCCTCGGATCAGCCGGTCGCCGCGAGCACGCCATCGCGGCGATCGTGTTTTCAGGCAGCCAACCAACGCCGGTGGTGCTTGCCTCGATGCGCGCTGCGTCCGATCTTGCCCGGAATGCCCCGGAAGTTCGCGCGGGCAGCCCTGGCCTTCGTGAGTCGCTCACCTCCCTCGTGCTCGGACGCGTGCTGGCGCACGAGGTTGGCCACTTCCTGTTTGAATCGCCTGACCATGTCGGCGAGGGTCTGATGCGGCCGCAGTTCGACCGGTGGGACGCGGTCACGAGCCGACGCGAACGGCTCGACATAGAGCCCGCTCTTGTAGCGCGCCTGGCGCGTCGCTGGCCAGCAGTGGCCGCAGCGGCTGCCGGAGGCGTTAAATAGCAGCGCGCGACGCCCCTATCACCTGCAGGATCAGCTCGCGGCGCGGCGGCCGTGTGTCGACTCCAACAACGCGATCTGCTGCCACCGCCCAGCAATGCAGGGTCCGAAAATTCTGACCACCCCTTTCCGGAAATTCTGACGCGCCTTCGCGTCGCTTTCGAACGCTTCCGGCGCTTCGGCGAGAGATCTCGCCGTAGCCGCACGTATGTTTGTGCGCGCGGAGAAGGCGGATGGCTCGGAGGCAGGGATCCGAGCATGCTCGCCACGAGTGCACCAAGTCGCGGCCTCCCCAGGAAACCTGACGAGCGGCCACGAGCGAGGGGCAGCGAACTTCGGCAGTGGCTGGAACCCGGCAAGTGCCGGTACTGCTACTCCTCTGGACGACCAAAGTGCCGCTTCGCGAACACGCGGCGCCGCCTGATTTCAGGTGTTTCTCGAAGCGCAGCGGTTCGTGCTCGGTCCGAAATTCGATCGGATACGGTAAGCCACCACGGGCAGTGTGCAACCGTATAGCCGCATACAGTCCTGTGGGCCTTCGCAGGTTCCTGGCGGCCGAACATTGGCGCAGCAGGTCGGCCAATGCTGCCGGATCTGCGGGTTTTGTCAGGTGCGCATGGAAGCCTGCGTTGGCTGCCCGCGCTTTGGCCTGCTCCTGTCCGAAACCCGTGAGCGCCACGACGCCCACATGGTCCTCGAAGTCGCGGCGAATGCGGCGACAGGTTTCGTATCCTCCAAGTCCGCCATGTCGATGTCGAACAGCATGAGTTGGGGGCGATCATCTCGCTTAGCCCGCCTCGCCGTCATCTGCAGTCCTGCATTCTCCACCAAGCTCCTCGACCAGCATCGCCATCACCATCGCGGCGTCGCGGTTGTCGTCGATCACCATCACCCGGCAGTCCACCACGCGCGCGCTGATGCTTGCGTGGAGACGGGCATCCGGATGATGAACTCGGTCCCATGTCCGGTTCCCTTGCTGCGTACCTCTATCTGCCCGCCGTGCATCTCAATGAGCGGCCGCGCCAGCGCC
Organism: Vicinamibacterales bacterium; assembly: GCA_035512515.1. Classification (GTDB taxonomy): domain Bacteria; phylum Acidobacteriota; class Vicinamibacteria; order Vicinamibacterales; family UBA2999; genus JACCSI01. The sequence continues at coordinate 6,463 of DATKDY010000157.1, read as the reverse complement.
AAGCCAATCCCGAGTCCGGTTCAGACGACCCGCGAGCGCCTTCGATCGCGGAAGCGCAACGCCGCCGTCACGGTGTGGTGACCTGGATGGATCCCACGAACCTCACGTTGTTGGTTTCAACGCTCTCCGCCACGGCTGCTTCGGCATCCGCTCTCGCCAGCACGTACCAGGTGCCCGCGGGCGTGGCGGCTGGGATCGTCACGACGGTCGATGCCGCGCTGGACGCACCGGTCGCCAATTCCGGAACCATCCGCGAAGGCGACAGGGGAACGTCTGCGGCATCCACCGTGAGGTCTTTCGAGAGGTAGAACGCGATCAGCGAGCTTGCGGCGAGGCCTGCCCCCTGGTTCGTCACGGTATTCGTCAGTGTCGCGCTCGACCCCGCCGTGATCGTTGACACGGACAGCGAGCCGGATGAGATCACGAGGTCCGGCCCGATTCGAATCGACGACCCGCGCGTGTTGTTCGTTTCGTAAGATTCGGCGATGCTCCCGCCGCCGTCGGCCTTCGCAATGATGTAGTACGTGCCCGGCGCAGTGTCGGGTGGAATGGTCACGACCGTGGTGCCCGCGCTCGCAGCGCCGGCCGCCAGCGGCCCGACGCTGCGGCTGCCTCCGAACGGCACGTCGTTGCTGTCGAGCATGAAATCCTTCGACAGGAAGAACGTGGTGACGGACGCCGGTGCGGAACCGCCACCCTGATTGAGCGTCGTCTCGACCACGCTGACGACGGCGCCGGACGCCGCGACCGTGGGCGCGGAGATCGACGAGACGATCAGGTCAGGTCCGATGCCGATGGTCCGAAGCATCGTGTTGTTCCATTCCTGCGTTTCGACGACGGCGTCATCGCCATCTGCTTTGGCGAACAGATAGTACGCGCCCGCTCCCACGTCCGCGGGAATCGTGACGGTGGCCGAACCCGAACTGCTGGCGCCGGGTGCGAGAGAGGGAACGGGCCGCCCGCCCAGCAACCTGTCGGCCGCGTCGAGCGCCGCGTTCACAGACAAATAGAACCTGGTGACGGTCGGCGGCACCGTCGCCGCCCCCTGGTTGACGGTCGTGTCGGAGACGTCGATCGCTGCGCTTGCCCCCGCCTTGGCGGGCGCCGAGAACGCCGTCACGCGAAGATCGCCGCCCACCTGGAACGAGCGGGCGTAGTCATTGTTGGTTTCCACGGTTTCCGCTTCCGCATTCGAGCCGTCGGCCCTGGCGATGATGTAGTACGTGCCTGCTGACAGATCGGGCGGCACCGTCACCGTGGCCGAACCAGTGTGACTGACGCCCGCCGGGAGCGCCGGGACAGACCGCCCGCCGAGCACGACGTCACTACTGTCGAACCACAGGTTGGTGGAGAAGTAGTACATCGTTGTCGTTGCCCCGATCGGGCCGCTGCCCTGGTTCGCCGTCGTATCGCCGACGGTGATGGCGTCACCGGGCCCGGCCATCGCCGGCAGCGTCAGCGCGGTCACGCGGAGATCCCCGCCGACGGCGAACGAACGGAATGCCATGTTGTTGTATTCGTTGGTCTCGACCACGCTGTTGTCCCCGTCGGCGAGCGCGAGCAGGTAATACGCTGCGGTCGGCGTGGACGCCGGGATGGTGAGCGAGGTGGTCGCCGTGCTGCTCGCCCCCGCGGCCAGCGCCGGCACGGCGCGCGCGCCAAGCGGCGTATCGGAGGCGTCGACGACCGTGTTTGCCGAAAGGTAGAAGCGGGTGACCGTCGCTGCCGCGGCGCCGGCTCCCTGGTTCGTCGTCGTGTCGGTGACGGATATGACGCTGCCGGCGCCGCCGCCCGAAGGTGCCGTGAACGACGAGACCGCCAGGTCGCTGCCAATACGAAGGATGCGTGCAGCCGTGTTGTTGGTCTCGACCGCTTCCTCGACGGCACCGCCGCCGTCGGCTCTGGCGAAGAGGTAATACGTGCCGGGGCCGGTCGCGGCCGGAATGGTCACGGTCGTCGTGCCCGAACTGCTCGCGCCCGCCGCGAGCGCCGGCACGGTCCGGGTTCCTGCGAGCAGCGTGTCGGAGGCGTCGAACGTGCCATTCGTCGAGAGATAAAACATCGTGGACGAAGCGCCGGCTGAACTTGCGCCTTTGTTGGCCACCGTATCGGACACCTCGATGCTGGCGCCGGCCGCCGCCGTCGACGGCGCGGTGAACGCCGAGATGGTGAGGTCGGGGCCAATCGCAATCGATCGCCAGCGCGTGTTGTTGAACTCGTTCGACTCCGGCAGCACGTCGTTGTCATCAGCCCTGCCAATCAGAAAGATCACGCCAACCGGCGTTTCGGCAGGGATGGTGACGGACACGGTCGCCACGCTCGTCTCGCCCGGCGCGAGCCCGGGGACCGTCAGCCCTGGTTCGAGCGGTCGATCGCCGCCGTCGTAGAACCAATCCGCCGACAGGTAAAGGCGTGTTGTCGTCGCTGACGCAGGCCCGCCACCCTGGTTTTTCGTGGTCACCGTGACGGCCACCGTCGAGCCCTTCGCCGCATAGTCCGGCGCCGCGACCGCGGACACGACGAGGTCGGATGGCGTGTTCGGCGTCGCCGACGCTTCGCCGGAATCACCGCTTTCGCCCAGCGAATTCGCAGCCGAAACCACGTAATAGTAGGTCACGCCGTTGACGACATCCGGGTCGATGACGAACGCGCCTTTCACATCGGCGGCGATCGTCGTGTACGGGCCGCCTGCGGTCTGGCTCCGCTTCACGTCGTAGGAAGTGGCGCCGAGCGATGAATCCCAGGACAGTAGAACGCGTCCATCGCCTGCGCCCGCGATGAGGTTCTGGGGAGGCTCCGGCGGGGCAATGCAGGAATGGATGGCGCTGTTCACATCGAGCCGGCCGCCCGTAATCGTGATCGACGCGAGCGCGGCCATCGGCTGCACCGTGCCAATCAGCGCGTCCTTCAATGCCGCCGTGTCGAGCTCGCACCGCGACAGCACGAGCACAGCCGCGCCTGACACGTGCGGAGCGGCCATGGAGGTCCCGCTGGCAAACCCATACCTGTTCCCCGGCAGCGTGGACAGGATGTCCGCACCCGGCGCGCCGAGATGGACCGTCGTGGGTCCATAGTTGGAAAAGTACGCGCGATCGTTCGTGTTGGTCGTCGCGGCCACCGACACCACGGTCGGAACGTCATAACTGGCCGGAAACATGGGCAGGACGTCGTTGCTGATGCCGTAGTTGCCCGCTGCGGCCACGAACAACATCTCTTCGCCGGCCGTCGCGGTGATCTCGTCGAGCAGGGCCTGTGAGAAGTCCAGGCTCCCCCAGCTGTTCGACAGCACGCGGACGTCCGCGGCGGCCGGGAACGCCCGCTTCACGGCCACGGCAAACCGGATGCCGCTGATGGCGTCGGCAATCGACCCGGAGCCGGTTTCGTCGAGGAACTTGATAGCCATCATCCGTGTCGTCCAGTTCACGCCGACGATGCCGAGGCCGTTGTTGCCAACGGCGCCGATGGTCCCGGCGACGTGCGTGCCGTGCCCATGGTCGTCCATCGGATTGCAGCTCCGCTGGATCGCGTTGAAGCCGTGCGTGCCGGCCGCGCAGGTGACGACGATGCCTCCGCCCAAATCGACCGTGAACGGCGCCGGAGCCGACCACATGTTCGCCGCCAGATCCGGATGCGTGTCGTCGATGCCGGTGTCGATCACGGCGACTACATGTGTCGTGGACCCCACCGTGATGTCCCATGCCGGCACCGCGCGGATGTCCGACCCGGCGCGGCCCATAATGCCGTTGACGATCTGGCCGACGTTCTCGAGCCCCCACAACTGCGGAAAGCTCGGATCGTTCGGCCCGGACACCGCGCGGACGATGTAGTTGGGTTCGGCGTACAAGACATCCGGCCTGGCCGCGAATTGCGCGACGAGCGCCGCCGCATTCAGCGATCGCGATCGCAGCCGCACGAGGCCCGTGGCGCCGATCTGCTCGACGGCCTCGACGTCGGCATCGCCGACCGCGGCAGCGGGAGCCGCGGCGACGGCCGGATTTCGGAACTTGACCAGGACTTCGCGCGCGACCGCCTCGCGGCCGTTCACCAGCTGCACGTCGCGGCGGCGGCCCTGCATCGACGCCAGGTCGCTGAAGAGGAGGATGCTGGCGGCGATGGCGAGCACGCCAGCGAACGTGGTGCGGCGCATGGAAGCCTCCCGGGGGGGAGACGAGCGCGGCGGGCCGATCGGCCCGCGTGACGAATGCCTCATTCTGCCGCGATTGCGCGGGCGTTCGGACGGCGAGGTGCACATGATTGCGCGCAAAAAAAACGCGCGGGTGACGAGTCTATACGATTTAGCCATGCTGCCTCCACGGTGCCGCCGATCTGATACACCGCGGCCGTCGCGCCGGCAGCACGCGCCATTGGACCCGGCACGTCTTCTGCCGGCTCTCATGTCAACTACGACTGAGACTCATGATAGACTCATAGACATGAGTAAACGGTTGCAGGTGCTGTTCGACGAGCCGGAGCTGCGCGAGATTCAGCGGGCCGCGCGCCGCCAGCGGATGACGGTGGCTGAGTGGGTCCGCCAGGCGCTGCGCGACGCGCGCCGCCAGCAGCCGTCCGCCACCGCGGATCGCAAGCTCACGGCCCTCCGGGCGGCGCTCGGGCATCACCACCCGACCGCAGACATCGTCGAGATGAACGCCGACATCGTGCGTGGCTACCTCGGCGGCGTCCCGCGATGACCTTCGTGGACGCGAACGTGCCGATGTACCTCGTCGGCGCGCCGCACCCGCACAAGATCGGGGCAGCCCGGCTGGTCGAACGCGCGATCGTGGCCGGTGAGAGCCTGGTGACCGATGCCGAAGTGTTTCAAGAGATCCTGCATCGCTACGTGGCGATCGAACGACGCGAGGCCATCCAGGACGCCTTCGATGCCCTCTCGGGCGTCGTCGACGAGGTGTTTCCGATCGACCGGTCGCTGGTGGACGGCGCGAAAGCCCTGGTCCTTGCGTACCGCGGCCTGTCAGCTGGTGACGCCATCCACGCCGCGGTGATGCGGGCCCATGGCGTCAGCCGGATCCTCAGCTTCGATGCCGGCTACGACTCACTGCCAGGGCTCGTGCGGATTTTCGAGTAGCCCGTCACCGGCCAGCGCTGAACCACGCTCGTCGAAGCTCAATGCGCGAACCACCTGCAGGAGCTTGACCGGCGCTGGAGGATCTTCTTCATCTCATCACCGCAGGTCTTGGCTGACTGGTGTGCGGCGATCAGGGTCCGCCCGCGGTCGAGCTGGTCGTGGACTGCCTCGAGGTCGTCAAATCCTGCGCTCGGATCAGCAATGTGGCCTGGCGCCAAAGGCCGTCCACCGTCAGTCGAGCAACGCCCGCCGGCGTGGAACCGCGAGTATCATGCGCCCATGACCAAGCCACTCGTGTTCCTGCTCACTCTCGGACTGTTGCTGATCGGACATCCGCTGGTGAACGCTCAGCAGGACCGCCTCGTTCCCGCGCCGGATCGGCGTAGCGGCGAGGGTCAGGGTCCGTTCCCTACGCTGACCATCCGCAACGTCATCGTGATCGACGGCACCGGCGCGCCGCCCGCAGGTCCCATGAACGTCGTCGTCGAACAGAACCGCATTACGCGCATCACCAGCGCCGGCACGCCGGGTGTGCCGCCGAAGCCGGGCGCGCCCCCGCCACCATCGGGACCCGACGTGATCGACGGCACCGGCATGTATCTCATGCCTGGCTTCGTCAACCTCCACGCGCACCTCGGCGACAACCGCAAGGCGCCCGAGGCCGAATACGTCTACAAGCTCTACATGGCGCATGGCGTGACCACGATTCGCGGCGTAGAACTGGCTCCGCAACCGTTTGTGCTCAAAGAGAAAGCGCGCAGCGCCGCCAACGCCATCGTGGCGCCGCGCATCTTCAACTACCAGCGCCCCGGCGCGGGATGGACCGAAGGTGCCGTGAACACACCGGAGAAGGCGCGCGCGTGGGTGCGCTGGTGCGCCGAAAACGGCGTGGACGGCATGAAGCTGGTCGCATACCCGCCGCGCATCATGGCGGCGCTGCTCGACGAGGCGAAGGAGCTGGGGCTGGGATCGACCGCGCATCTCGAGCAACGCGGCGTCGCGCAGATGAACGCGCTCACCGCCGCGAAGCTGGGGCTCGGGACCGTGACCCACTTCTACGGCCACTTCGAGCCGCTGCTGCGCGACTACGAAGTGCAGCCATGGCCCGACCAGATGAACTACAACGACGAACAGTATCGCTTTGGGCAGGTGGCCCGCCTGTGGGATCAGATCCATCCGCCGGGCAGCCCGGAGTGGAAGGAGTACCTTCAGGAGCACATCAAGCTGGGCACCATCTTCGATCCGACGATGACGGCGTATGCCGCCGGACGGGACGTCATGCGCATGCGCAACGCCGACTGGCACGAGCGCTACACGCTGCCGTCGCTGATGGATTTCTACACGCCCAACCGTGAGAATCACGGCTCGTACTTCTTC
>DATKDY010000156.1:0-2067 GCA_035512515.1 Vicinamibacterales bacterium | reverse complement strand
AAAGAGTGCGAGCGGGAAAGACGACGGGTTGAAGATGTGCACGCGGCGGCCGTCTTTCTGCCAGCGAATCAGCTCTTTCGCCGCAAAGCCCACCGCAATCATCAGAAACTGCAGATAGAACCAGTCGGGCTTGAACCACAGGAACAGGTTGATGCTGAAGATGACGGGAAAGGGTCCAAAGCCAAGCGTATAGCTGTTGCGCCGGGACCAGGCCAGGAGGATGTCGAAGGCGTAGGCAAACGCGAGCTGCGCGGCGATGAGCGGCGCCGCTTCGTACACCGGCCGCCAGTACCATCCCCAGTACAGCAGCACCGTCGACTGGGCGCACGCCTGGAGGTAATGCTGCGGGCGGAGCTGAATCGCGATGGCCACCGTCCGGCCACGGGCCCGTGCGTGCACAACCGCGATCCCGACGAGCAGCGCGGCAGCGGCTCCGACGATGGACCAGAGCAGCTTCGGCTGCTGGCGCACGGATGGCAGCAGGCCGCAGGCTGCGAGCGCCACAGAGAAGGCGAACGGAAGCGCGAGGGCCCGCCAGGGGCTCACGTGCAGGGTCCGGGCCTCCGGTGCGGGAGCGTCGATGACGGCTGTGGTGACCCGAGCCATGATCCGTGCAAAAAAAATCCGCAGGAAGGCCGCGCCTCCTGCGGATTCAGGTTTGTCGTGCCCCCGTACTTCGGCTTAGACGGGCCGCCGCGTGGCGCGCCGGCGCACTGCAAAGACCGCCGCGCCGGTTGCCATCAGCACCAGGAGGCCTGGCTCCGGGACCGGGCACGGACCGCCGACGCAGACTCTCCCGTTCACGGACTGCGACGCCAGCAGCCCGGTGCCGTCGGCGGTCGAGAGCTCCGCGTCGAGCAGTGTGAGCGGGCTCACACCGCTGGCGATCGCGAGGAACGTCACCGTTGCCAGCTTGAACCCGGTCCCCTGTGCCGCCGCGAGCATCGCCGCATCCCAGTCGATGTCCGCGGAGTAGAAGAGATCGAGCGTGCCGCCGACGAACCCGAAGCTTAAGTCGAACGCATCGGGCCCCAGCTTGCCGTCGGGGTCGGCTACGTAGCTGTCCCCTGACAGGATCGTGTCGTCGAACGCCAGCAGCAGATAGAACCCTCCGGTGGGGTCGGTCAGTCCGCTGACGACGATGTCGGCGGACACCGCGTCGCCGACCATCGCCGTCTGCGATGACGGGGAAATGCTGACGATCGGGGCGGCTACCCCGTCCGCGGCCACGCCGGCTGCCATCATGACCGCCAGGGCCAGAATGCGCATCACCTTATACGTCCTTCTCATGTCTCGCCCTCCAAAGCGGTTGAAGCGCCAACCCCTGCCATTCGCACTGGCTGTCGTGATGCCTCTCGTGCACCCGAGTCCGGGGGAAATCAGCAAGAAACCTTCCATCCCGTGTCTGTCCTGGCGTATCACCGTAAACCATTGCTGAATCTACGCGATACCGCTCGTCGCCTTCCTGCGTTCGCCTCTCGAGTCTTCCTTCAAGGCGACTTTGGTTGTCTGTTCCAGCCTTCCGCGCCCCCGCCCCGAAGGGCGGGGGCGCCATTCACGCCTGCTACTGGGTCGCGCAACGGGGACGCGTGCAGAGCAGCGAGCAGAACCGCACGTCGGCGACGTTGATCGTTCCATCGCCGTTGCCATCGCGCGGATCGTCGGGGTCTGCACTCTCTCCGTTGGCGGCCCGAATCAGCAGGAGGTCGTCGTTGTCGATGTCTCCGTCGCCGTCCGCGTCACACTTCGTGACGAGCTCGACCCAGATCTTCTCGACCACGTTGGACGCGAGCGTGCCGATGAAGGCCTGGATGTTGTCGGTGCCGGGACCGCCCGTATCCGTATACGTAAAGGTGGCCTGGCCGTTGGCGTTGGTGGTACCGGCCCCGCTCTTCCCGGCGTTGGGCCCGCTGATCACCTGGAAGTTCACCGTCGCGCCCGGGACCGGCGCACCGCTCGCGCTCTGGGCGGTCGCCGTGACGGTGTGGTCCGTCCCGACCGGATTCGTGTCGGTGTCCGGGGAGAGCCCCACCGTCGAGAACAATGTCGGGTCCGGCTGAATCAGCG
>DATKDY010000155.1:0-8565 GCA_035512515.1 Vicinamibacterales bacterium | reverse complement strand
TGCCGCCCAAGCCGCCTCTTCCAAGCCAACGCCACGCTCGGATTCGCTTCTCGACCCATGACCCATCCTCCGCCGCGAGGGAACCAGCAAACCCTCGCAGCCTAACCCACGCGCCAAGGATGGATGGGCCGAACGCTTACGTCACAAGCGCCCGTTCGCTCATGACGCAGACACAGATAGCGTGGTGAACCCCGTTCGGCATGACCGACCATCGCCCCGCCGCATTTCCCGCAGCGGCATAGCCCTGTGAGCATGAATCCGCCTCCGCCCTTGTGAGACGTCGTCATTCGCTTCCGTTCCGCCAACGCCGCCTGCACCTTATCGAACGTCTGGCGGTCGATAATCGCCGGGTGGTTGTCCTCAATCACAATCCAATCGCCGGGCGTTGTCGCGCCGCGTTGGCCTTGCTTGGCAACCTCGCCGCCAGCGACAGAGTGGTACTTGCCTCGCCGCGCGGTATTCCAGCGAAACGTGCCGACGTAGGTTTGGCTCGTCAGAATCGATTGGATCGTGGTAGTGGACCAAGCCGCACCGCCGACTCTCTCTTGGGTGAGTAGGTGTGCAATCGAGCGGATCGACTGCCCCGACAGATAGAGCGAGTACATCCGCCGCACGGTAGCGACTTCGGATTCGTCGCCCAACCGCACTCCGGGCGCGGACGTGGCAATGGGCTGGAATTCGCCCCGGATCTCCGCCGGGGCGTCGGGCTTCATGTCCCAGGTGTCAATATGTGACGCCCCGCCGCAGAGAAAAAACAAGATTGTCGAACGAGCTCGCCCCGCTTGTCCCGCTGTCGCCGCGCCCGGTTGCCCGAACGCCGTACCCGCCAGTCCACAACTCGACGCAACGAGAAACGCGCGCCGCGAAACGTCGGAAATAGCAGCGTTCGATTTCGTCATGATGTTCAAACTTCTACACGGGCGTGAAGTCCGTGACGGTCAGGCCGGGCAACTTGGCTTTGAGGTTTTCCACGGCGGCGGGACTCAGTTTGACGTCGGTGATCATCAGCAACCGCAACTCGGCGAGACCCATCAGGTGTTCCAGGCCGGCGGTGGTGATCTGCGTGCCGTACACGTTGATGGCCCACAAACTCGCCAGGCCGGCGACGTGCGCCAGGCCGGCGTCGCCGACCGAGGTCTTGGCAAGGTAGAGTTCTTCGAGCTGCGACAGTCGGGCGACATGCGCCATGCCGGCATTGGTGATGTGCGTGCCGGCGAGGTGCAGTTCGCGGAGCGTCGGCAGTTGATCGAGATACTGCATTTCCTCGTCGCCGAACTGCGTATTCGCGACGTCGATGCCGACGATCTCGCCGCGTGGATTGAACCGGGCCAGTCCCATCGCGGCCAACGCTTCCGCCAGAGTGCGTCCCTGGTTGCGAACGATCAATCGGATCACCGCCGGCAGCGACACCGTGGCGCCATTGAACGCGAATCGTTTCAATCGCGACAGCGGTTTCAGGTGCGACAATCCGGCATCCGTGATTTGAGTGCCAGTCAGATTCAACTCTCCCAACTCGGTGAGGTCGGCGAGGTGCGGCAAACCGGCGTCGGTGATCGGAGCCCCATTCAGTTCGAGTCGCCGCAGCCCGCGACATCCCGCCAGATGAACCAGCCCCTGGTCATCGATCGCCGAATCGTGCGCGACGATCGTTCGCAGCCGGGACAGGTCAGCGTGAGCGGCAAGGTCCGCGTTGGTCGCGCCTGCGTGAAGAACGAGGTCGTCATTCGCGGCGCGAGCGAGCGTTGGTTCGTTGGGCGAACCACGTCGACCTGGCGCGCTGCCAACGGGGGCCGGCAGGCTTCCCGTCAACTCGGCGATCGGCGTGCCGGTCGAAAGAATCGGCACGGGACGACCGGACTGATTCAGGAGCGTGTGGTTGAAGTCGATGCCCATCGAGTGATAAATCGTCGCCAGCAAGTCCTGATAACTGACGGGTCGGTCGTGCGGCTGCTCGCCCTTATCATTCGTCGAGCCGACGATTTGTCCCATCGTCAGGCCGCCGCCATAAACGAGTGCACAACCGGCCGGTCCCCAGTGCTCGCGGCCAGGACAGCCTTTGTGGACGTGAATCCGCGGCGTGCGACCGAACTCCCCGGCCACGACCAGCAGCACCTCGTCCCGCAGGCCGCGCTGTTCGAGGTCCTCGATCAGCGTGCTGACCGCCTGATCGAACTGCGGGCCTCGCTTTTTCATGATGGCGAAGATATTGCCGTGGACGGCGTGATCGTCCCAGCCGATCATCGTCTTGTCATAATCGCCGCGACCGTCGGGAGAAAAACGGACGGCCACCACGTCTACGCCGGCTTCCACCAGACGGCGAGCGAGCAGACACTGCTGGCCCGAGAGGTGCAGTCCATAACGTTCGCGCACCTCCGGCCGCTCGCGGGAGAGGTCGAACGCACGCGCCGCCGCGCCGCCCGAGAGCAGCTCCACCGCCTGCTGCCGAAAACCATCTACCGCGCGAAACTGCTCGAACGCGGCGATCGTCCCGGACTCGCGCTGGTCCAGCCGGTCGAATTGGGACAGGACCTGCAGACGCTCGTGAAATCGGTTGGCGGTGCCGCTCGACTGCAGATTCTGAATGACGAAGCCCGGTTTGGCCGGATCGCCGGCCACCTGAAACGCGGCATGGAGCGGTCCGAGAAACGCCGGTCCGCCACGGTGCAAGCCGCTGGCGATGTCGATGTATCCGGGCAACGCGCGATGACCGTCGCCGCCCGCCGACGCGCCCGGCTTGCGCATGCCGCGCGCCAGCCGCGGATCGGTCGAAGCGCCAATCAGAATCTCGGCAGCTTCCGCGCCGCTTCGCATCCGGCTGATCACCGACGCCAGATCCGGGTATCGAGACTTGCTGCCTTCCGTTTCGCCGTACCATCCGGTGAGCACATTGTGCGAACCGACGACGTGATCCGATGAAGGCTGATGCAGCGAACGAATCACGCACGTTCGATCCGCCAGCGCGGCCAGTCGAGGCAGCTCTTCACAGTACGCGATGCCCGGCAGTGCCGTCGGAATGGCGCCGAGTTCGCCGCGATACTCGCTGGGCGCGTCGGGCTTAGGATCGAACGTTTCGAAATGGCTTGCGCCGCCGTCCTGCCAGAGCAGAATGAGGGAGCGTTTTTTGGCTCCCGGTGCCTGAGTCGCCTCGGCCCTCAACCGCAGTAGATTCGGTAGGCTCAAGACTCCCAGTCCCGCCATCGCGCGCGACACAAATGAGCGACGGCTTAAGTCGTGCCCCATCATCCATCGTGTCGTTCTGCTCGGCATGTCCACCGTCCTAGTCATGGTCCGAAGATTGTAACATCGCGATGGCATACATCTTCATGGATGCACCGTTCCTTCAAGGCGATTCCCGCTGAACTTGCCGTAGAGGCCGTTGCCCCATTGGACCGGTTTGAGTTTCGACAGGCGACGGAGCTTCTCGCCGAGCGGGCCGGGAACGGGCGCGGTCGCGAGTTGTTTGCCGTCTTGAGCGATCGACAGCTCGGCGCCGCGAATCGTGAGGTCGAGTTTCGTCGGACCGTTCGTCCAGGCGGTGCTCGCGCCGAGGTGTCCGGGCATGGTCAGGCGATAGACCGAGCCGTACGACTTCCACTTGTCTGGCGCGAGGAATGGATTCTGATCGGGATTCCATTCGCAAGGGTCTTTGGCCGAAGTCGAGACGAACAGCGAATCACCGCTGGTCACGAGGCTGGTCACGCGCTGGCCCCATTGGTTGCGGACGGGATTGTTGACGTTCTCGACATCGTACGGATGCGTGATCGTGTCGGACGGCGCGGGATGATCGAACATCCGCTGCATCAGGCCCCAGCGTTTCGCGTCGGGGCTGTATCGCCACAACTCGCCCCACGGCCAGACGCCGACGAGCACTTCGCCGCCGTAAATCACCGTCGTCTGGGCTTCGCGTGAGCTGCCCGAAACGCCCGTCGGCACAGGCGGCCAGCCCGCACGGTCGGTGATTCTGCGGCCGTCGTAGTCGAACAACCTGCCGGTCGGGTATTGGCCCATTAACAGCCGATCGTGAAATGCCATCGTCGAATAGAGCTGGTAGCTGACCTTGAGGTTCGGTTCGAGCAGCATTTGCCAACGGCCGTCGTCGAGCACATAGAACCCGCCGATGTTCGACCCTGTGATGATCTGCCCGCCAAGCTGTCCCCACGCGAACGTCGTTTCGCCGACCACCGGTAGCGTGCGCACGATGGCCTTCGCGAGGTCCACACGAGGCTGGTCCGGAGTCCACGGACACGCGTGCAACTTGCTGAAACCGTCGGCGTCGTTCTCGAATGGCCGATATCCTCGATCACCACGCTCGACGTGGTAAAAGCACAAGTGCCCGTTCGCATAAAAGAAGAGCAGATACTTGCCCCGCTCCGGCGGCGAGAGGATCGTCCGACCGTTGAATTTCACGGAGCTGTCGCCAAACTCCAGCAGGCCGTCGCCGACCCGCATCAACTCGTGAGTCCCGCCCACTTCCGCCTCGGCCTGCCACGCTTTCGTCGACGCGTTCCATGCCTTCACGCCGCCAAACGTTGATCGCACCACCTCGTCGCGAGCAGAGAGATAGGTGCCGCACAAATCATTCGGACGAGGCAACGGCTCCACGCGAAACTCGCGCTCGCCGTCCGTCGGCCGGACAAAGAACTGCACGGCGTGCCGGTCGGCTCGCAACCGCGTGTTGTAGACATTCTGAAACCCGGCTCCGATGACGAGCGATCCGTCCTCGCTGGCGACCTCAAACAGCGAACCAAAACTCTGCCCGACATCCGCGCCCCGATCGATCGTGATCGAGAACTTCGTCTCGCGTTCGTCCGCTGCGGAGACATGTGCGGAGAGTACCACCATGCAAGCCAGCGACCCGGCATGCAGAAACTTGCTGAGAGTGAGAGGTTCGTTTGTCAATTGCGCATTTCCGTAGGCTCTCGATTTCGTGGTAGCGAAAGTCGCCAAGGCTTTCTGAATCGCGGGTGACCGAAACTCTCTATTTCTCCTCCAATGAAATCGCGTCCAGTTCCCCACACAGATCGAGGGCCTTCATCGCTTCCACGGTGGCGATGTAGGTGATGTAGTGGTAATTGCCGCGGTAAAGCGAGTGCATCCACCAGCGTCCGCTCTCGCGCTGTTCTCGCTTCAACCACGCCAGGCCTTGCTGAATGCGAGTGTCCGACACGGGGACATCGTTCTGCCGCATTAAAACGATGGCCAGCGAAGTCATATACGCGTCGCTCTCCGGCTTGTCGGCATCGGGCAGGTTCTTGATGAGGTTGAGCACGGTGGCACTCATTTCGAAATGCCAATCATCGACCGGCGACATGTCGCGTGTGCTCCAGCCGCCATCGGCGTGCTGTTTCGAGGCCAGCAGGCTCAGCGCAGCGTCGCGATCGGACTGCGGGACCAGGTCCGGCAGGTAGTAGGCCAGTTGCAGTTTCAAAACTCGGTCGAAGTCGTTCTTCGGCGGCGCGGTGCGGAGCCACTGCTTCAGCTTTTCCACGCGAGCGAGCAGCGCTTCGTCCTTAAGCCCCGCGAGCCACTCCGGCGCGGCCGTGATGGCGCGAGCGGCTTGCAGCGAGAGCTCGAAGTCCGTGGTGATATGCGGGATTTCGACTTCGCCGTGGCTGACGAACGCGCCGTTTTCGGATTGGCGTTCGAACATATCGCGCAGCGAGCGTTCCGTGGCCTCGGAGAGTTTGCCGGCGATGTGCCGATCCCACTCGGCCAACCCGGCGCTGCGCCACACGCTGAAGAACGCGCCGGGATAAAACTTGTGCCCGTTCTTGTCGGTCTCCTTCACGGCTTCGACTTCCTTCGGCACGGCGTTGACGAAGTTCGTATGCACCTCTTCGCTTGGCTTACCGAACTGCCGCGACCACGCGGTGTATTCGGTCATATAGGGACCGGTGGTGTGGCAATTCACGCAGGACCGCTCGCGCACCCAGCTCACCGCACCCACTTTCAGGTACTTCGCCGCGGCCTTCAACGATTCCGGACCAAACGCTTTCACTCGCGGCTCGTCCGCCGAGGGAATGCTGACGCGTACGTCACCCAACTGATACTGAAAAGCCGGCTTCCGCGGATTCTGCCCATGAGCTACCACGGCCAGGGAGAAGATCGCCAGAGCCGCCAGACTGAGACGGAAGCCGGAGCAACGCGAAAGTCCGCAGCGGCCGAGGCAGATTGTGTTCATGTTTTCTCCAAGGTGAGGCGGTGGCGGGACTCATATCCATAGATCAGTTGCTTTAAGCCGAGTCGGATGCCGCGGCTGCGAGGTCAAAGCAACTCCGGCAGTGGTTTGTGGCCATCGACTAGGTACTGCGGGCGGCCGGCGAGGTCGTGCAGTTTCGTTTCCGGATCAATTCCCAGAAAACGGTGCAGGCTGGCGTGGACTTCGCCAAAGTGGACGGGGCGATTGGCGATCTCGGCCCCCAGCCGGTCCGTGGCGCCGATCACCTGTCCGGTGCGGAAACCGCCCCCGGCGATCAACCCGCCGCCAACCTGCGGCCAGTGGTCGCGGCCGGCGTCCTTGTTGATCTGCGGCGTACGGCCGAACTCGCCCCACGCCACCACCGCCACGTCGTCGCTCAGCCCGCGCTGGTGCAAATCCTCGATCAACGCCGAGAGCGCCCGGTCGAAAATCGGCAGATGCGTGTTCTTCGCCTCGCTGAAATTCTGGCTGTGGAAATCCCAGCGGCCGAAGTTCAGCGTCACCACGCGCGCTCCCGCTTCCACCAGCCGCCGTGCGAACAGAAAGTGTTCCGGATTCCGCGGGGCACCGTCGCCGTAGTTCTTCGTGTCCCCCTTGCCATACCGCTGGACGACGGCTGGGTCTTCCCGCGACAGATCGAATGCGTCGGCCAGTTTGCTCGACGTCAGGATGCCCAGTGCCTGCGCGTTAATGTCATCGATGCCTTGCAGCGTGCCGCGCGCGCCGATGTCGCGCCGTAAGCGGTCGAAGGACTGGAGCAGGCTGCCGCGTTCCTGCAGGCGGTCGGGCGAGATCGCGTTGAGAACCATGTCGGTCCGCGCCGGTCCTGACGGGCGAAACGCCGCATGGCCGACGCCGAGGAACCCCGGCAAGCCGGGCGAACCATACGGCGGGTGACCGGAGTCGGGTGCCAGCCCGATGAACGGCGGAATGGCCGGATCAGCCGGCCCTTGAACTTTGGAAACCACCGGGCCGATCGCGGGCCAGCCTCCAGGCGGCTGGTTCACAAACGACCGTCCCGTGTAGCAGATAAACGAATCGTGCGCCCCGTTGGGTGATCCGTAGACCGATCGCAACGGAACGCAGCGGTCCATGATCTTCGCCATGTACGGCATGTGCTCACAGATTTCGATCCCCGGCACGTTCGTGGGTATCGGCCGAAACTCGCCGCGAATTTCAGCCGGAGCATCCATTTTCAAATCGTACATATCCTGATGCGGCGGCGCTCCGACCATGTAGATCATGATCACCGACTTGTGCGACTGCCTGATTCCAGCGACGCGTTCCGCCCGCAGCAATCCTGGCAGCGACAACCCTCCCATCCCCAGCGCGCCGATCTTGAGCGCCGTGCGGCGAGTCATCCCGTCACATAGCCGTTGTTTCGTGCCAGTAATTCGCAACATGCGATGATCCTTTCGTTGGCAGTCCTTAGTGACAACTTGTCATTCGGGTTCGTAGTTCGGTCTTTAGCCGGTTAAGTTCCGGTTCAGCCGCATGAATAGCGGTGCTACAAGCCAACCTGCCGTTTCGCTTGTGTTTAGTAGCTGTCCATTGTACGGAATTAGCGGCGACACGGAGTGCCGGGTTGTGGTAGGACTCCGGCATGGATGGCCCCGAGAAGGAATTCGACCGGGAGGAGTTGCTGGCGCTCGTGCGAGAGCTGCGGGGGGAAGTGCAGGCGTTGCGGGATGAGAATCGGCGGCTGCGAGCCGAACTGACGGCGTCGAGGAAGCCCACGCCCCGGCTGGAAGAGTCGTACTCGCTGCAGGCCGAAGAGCGCCGTGAAGTGTTGCGCCCTGCGCCGGCCAGCACGTCGTTCTTCTTCTGGCCAGAGCCGACGCGTCGACCCACGCGAATCTGGGCCACGGCGTAGCGCGCCAGGACGGTGGGGTAGGCCAAGTCGACTTTGCCCCGCTGCACAAGGCGCACGAAAGCCACCAAGGCATTGGCTATGACCTCGGCGACGGCCTCCTCACGGGCATCTTTGTTGGCGTGTCGAAAGGCAAACCGGGCCTGGCGGCGGATCACGGGCATCATCGCGAGAAATGTCTCGTGCCACAGCTCATTTCTCTGGCGACGGACTGGCTGAGCAATCGCAATCATGG
This sequence comes from Vicinamibacterales bacterium, assembly GCA_035512515.1. GTDB lineage: Bacteria > Acidobacteriota > Vicinamibacteria > Vicinamibacterales > UBA2999 > JACCSI01. The sequence continues at coordinate 261 of DATKDY010000155.1, read as the reverse complement.
GGGAATGGCCTCCAATGATTAGGGACCGCCCTTCGGGGGGCGGTCGTGGGAGAGAGTCACAACCGCCCCGCACGGCGCGGAGCTGAAGAAAAGATGCCGACAGAGGATCAGGGCGCCGCGTGTCGGGCCAAAGGAGCCAGGATCGCCCGTTCGCGCTTAAGGACAGCGCTGAGGGGCCTCAATCAAGGATTTGGCAGCTTGGAAACTCCGCCACGCGGAGATGATGCCACTTCGCATGGCATTTGGGGCATGCGCAATCGG
>DATKDY010000154.1:0-5477 GCA_035512515.1 Vicinamibacterales bacterium | reverse complement strand
CCCGCGACGCCGTAATCTGGAGCAGACCGCCTCTGTGTGGAGGCGGCCAGAGGCCGCAATCGGACCGCCCCACGCGCTGCGAAGTTTGGTGTAACAATGGACCACCCGGATAACACCATGCTCCCCGACTTCGAAGGCACGCAGCGGTTCGCGATCGTGCGTACGCTCGGCGCGGGAAGCTTCGGCGTCGTGTACGAGGCGGTCGATGGAGTCACGAAGTCACGCGTCGCGCTCAAGACGCTGAAGAACGTCTCGCCGGAGTCGCTGTATCGCCTGAAGCGTGAATTCCGCTCGCTGTGCGACATGGCTCACCCGAATCTCGTCCAGCTGTTCGAGCTGTTCGCCGAAGACGCGGGCTGGTTTTTCACGATGGAGCTCGTCGACGGCGTTCCGTTCACACAGTACACGTGGCGCACGCATGCCGAACCCCCCGGTTTCGATAGCGCGCCGACTGAGGACAGCCAGCAGCATCCGCTCGACGTCTCAGTCCCGCGGACCACGACCACCGCACGGGCAGACCTTGCGCGTCTCGAAAACGCACTGCCGCAGCTCGTCCGGGCAGTCGCCCGCCTGCACCGCGATGGCAAGCTGCATCGCGACCTCAAGCCATCGAATGTTCTGGTCACATCCGAAGGGCGAGTGGTGGTTCTCGACTTCGGCCTGGTGATCGACTACACGGGTGATTCGACGGAAAGCATTCAGCTCGCCGGCACTCCTTCGTACATGTCGCCCGAGCAGTCGCGGGCCGATGTGCTGACGCCTGCGAGCGACTGGTACTCCGTCGGCGCCATCGTCTACGAGGTGCTCACGGGCGAACCGCCGTTCGCCGGCGAGCCGCTGCGCTCCAAACAAAGCCACGAACCGCGCCCGCCCGGCCAGATCGTGCGCGGCATCCCGAAAACGCTGGATCAACTGTGTGTCCGTCTTCTCAGGCTCGATCCCTCACAACGTCCGGGCGCTGAGGAGATTCTGGAGGTCCTGGAGAGACGTGGAGTCCGGGAGGAGGCTCGCCCCGCCCCGCGCGCGACCTTCGTAGGCAGGGAGGCGGACCTCGAGACGCTCCGCAAGGCGCTCGATGAAGACAAGGCCGACGGCGCCATCGTCGTATGCGTTGAAGGCGTCTCCGGCATCGGTAAGAGCACGTTTGTGCGGAAGTTCTTCGACGACGCCGTACGCGAGCACGCGTCCGGCGATCTGCTGATCCTTTCCGGGCGCTGCTACGAACGTGAATCCGTGCCGTACAAGGCCGTCGACGCAATCATCGATGAGCTCCACCGTTACCTCCGCGGGCTCGACCCAAAGAGCGTTGGGGCCCTTCTGCCTCGCGACTTTCCCGCACTCGCGCAACTCTTTCCCGTCCTGCAGGCACTCTCGGAGGTCAGCCCGTCACGCCGGCCACAGCTCGCAGCGGATTCACAGGAAGTACGGCGTCGCGGCTTCGCCGCCCTGCGCGAGATGTTTCAACGCATGACCGATCGAATGCGCGTGGCTCTCTTCGTGGATGACCTGCAGTGGGGCGACGTCGACAGCGCCGACCTGCTGCTCGAGATTTTGCGGGGAGAAGACGCTCCCGCGGTTCTCTTCATCGGCGCGTACCGCAGCGACGAGATCGGCGAGAGCCCTTTCCTGCGCGTTTTTCTGAACGAGCGGACCGGCCTGAGGCTCCAGCGCGTGCGGCTCGAACCGCTTCCATCCACGGATGTGCGCAGACTCGCCGAGTCCCTTCTCGGAACCGCGGACGCGCGCATCGTTCAACTTGTCGCGGACGGAGCGGCAGGAAGTCCATTTCTCGCGGATACGCTCGTACGCGCGCTGGCGATCGACGAATCGCTCCTCGCAGGCGCTGAGACAGGCGTCTCTACGCTGCTGCACCGGATCGTCAGCAAGCTGGACGCCGATCCGCAGCGCGTCCTCCATCTCATCGCCGTCAACGGCCGCCCACTGCAGACCGCAGTTCTCCAGACAGCGCTGAAGGGCGGCGCATATGAGCCGTCAATGGGCACGTTGCGATCCGAACATCTTGTACGGACAGTCGGACGTGGTGAGCGCGAGGCATTCGAGATTTATCACGACCGGATGCGCGAGATGATCATCGGAAGCCTGTCCGAACGGAGCGTGCGCCGCTACCACCGCGTGCTCATCGATCTGCTCGAGGCGCATGGTACGGTCGACTCCGAGCTCCTCGCGGTACACGCGGAAGGCGCTCGTGACGAGGAACGAGCCGCGAAGTACCTGGTGCGTGCCGCCGAAGAAGCGGCGGCGGCACTGGCGTTCGATCGCGCAGCGCGTCTGTACGGGCGTGCACTGGCGGTCACGAGCGATCGCAATCCGCGGTTCGAGGAGCTCAAGACACGCCGGGCCGACATGCTGAGCAACGCCGGACGCGGATCAGAGGCCGCGGCCGAGTACCTTGCCGTGCCCGCCGACGATGAATTCACCAAGCTCCGATTGCGTACGAAAGCCGGTCAGCAGCTGCTGTTCAGCGGGTTCATCGACCGAGGACTGGATGTGTACCGGACGGTTCTCGCTGCCGCGGGCATGCGCTGGCCGAAAACACAGTTTCAGACGATTGCCATGTTCGTGGTTGAGCGCCTGCGACTGACGCTGCGCGGATTTCGAACACGCGAACGGGATGAGTCGTCCATCGATGCGAACCAACTGATCCGGCTGGACACATCGTGGGCGGTCGCCCTTGGCCTGAGTACCGTTGATCCGCCACGAGGCGCGGTCTTTCAAACACGGCACCTCCGGCTCGCCCTCGACGCCGGCGAGCCGAATCGCCTCGTTCGCGCGCTCGCGACGGAGACTGCGTATTCGGCCGCGCCCGGCGAGCCGACACGGCGCCGTGCGGAGAAGCTGCTTCGGAAAAGTCGCGAGCTGGCCGGCCGGCTCTCCTCACCAGCGGCGTCGGCCTATGCAGATTTCGGAGAAGGGATCGCGTCGCATCTTCTCGGTGAGTGGCAGCGCGGCGCGGCCGTTCTCGAACGAGCTGAGGAGACCTTTCTTCAGAGCTGTACCGGGGTGATGTGGGAGATCGACACGTCCCGCCTTTTCTCCCTTCGATGCCGCTGGTTCCTCGGCGACACCGCGCTGATCGTCAGCCGCACGCCTCGACTGTTGCGCGAGGCCGAAGAACGGGGCGATCAGTACTTCAGGACGATGATCCGCGTGTGCCTGAGCCCATACGCGCGCATTGTGGAAGACGCCGCCGACCTAGCGATTGCGGACCTGGAAGGCGCCATGCGTGACTGGTCGCCGAGCGGGCTTCAGTATCAGCACATCTGGTACGTGCGGGCAATGGCCGACGTCGCGCTGTACCGGAGCGATGTCGCTACCGCGCGCAGCGTCATCGAGGACTTCTGGCCGCGGCTGACGAAGTCGTTGCTGTGGCGCGTACAGTTCACGCGCGTGTCGGTGATGGATGTCCGCGCCCGTGCAGCTTTGGCCGCAGCGCAGGCGGCGACGGGCGCGGAGCGGGAAGAGTTGATCGGCCTCGCGTCAAAGATCGTGCGCGACATCGAAGCGGAGAAGACGCTCTGGGGCAAACCGTTCGCGAGCATCATCAAGGCGGCTGTCGCCAGGCTGCGCAACGACCGCCAGTCGGCCGCGTCGTCGCTGGTCGAAGCCGCGCGTCGCGCGGACCGTTGCTCGATGAGACTCTATGAGGCGGCGGCGCGGATCCGGCTCGCTGAGGCCGATGGCTCGCCGAAAAATGTCGCTGACGCGGCGGCGAATCGCGACGCGATGTCGAGCCGGGGCATCCGCAATCCTGAGTCACTGGCGCGAATGCTCGTGCCGTGATGTGGAGTCACCCCGGTGTCATCCCCAACCGCGCCACCGGTGAGGGATCCCTAGCGCACGTGCCGGGGATTCCTCGCTGCGCTTCTAATGACACTACGGTGGCAGTGCCCTCGCCCGCTGCGGCGCTGGAAGCGCCCACCACCGAGGCACAGAGGGCACAGAGGTCTGAGGGAATGCCTCTCTGTGCCCTCTGTGCCTCTGTGGTGAGCATCGTTTTTCACGTGAAGACAATGTCTTGTCCTCATTCAGTCCGCTTCCCCCTCCACGAGCACCATTCCCGCCGGGCCGGGATCGTTCACCGCGTCACAGCTGATGGGAAGGTACGACCGGACGAGGCGCTGAACGTCAGCTTGCGAGCTTCTTCCCTTCGCGATCCACTTTCGTGCCGCAGTTGGCGCACGTGCATCCCCCCCACAATGCCTCACGCGAGGACGAAGGCTTGCGGAACTTCGGAAACGGATGACCGCAGCCGGGACATTTCTTCGCGGGCATCAGGAGAATGATCGCGAAGACCGCGACGATGCTTGCGATAATGAAGATGGTGAAAAATCGAGTGTCGCTCATCTGAAGCAGTAAGGAAATGATCGCGAATTCGTTCAGGGGATCTCCTTCCTCCTCGAGGCGAGCGACGGCTGTTCATGGGCACGGAGGCCGTGCGAGCGCAAAACATCATACGGTTTGTGAGCTGGTGGATGTTCATGCTGTTTCTGACCTTTGGTGCCTCGATCCTGCTGTTGTGGAACGCGCCGGAGAGGATCAGCCACCACATCGTCGGAATCGTCAGCACGTGTCGATACGGATGGCGCTCGCGGCCCACCGCGCAGAGAATGCCCGGGATGGTGCTTCCCGGGAGCCGCCCACCTCGAGGTGGAAGCGAGGCGGCAGCACCCGATCCGGAAGGTTGACGAGCGGGTTCAGCGGGCGTAGGGTCCGTATACGCTCCCGCTTCGAGCCGGGGAACCGATGCGCGAAATGACACTCGCAGCAGTTCTCTTCATGCTGGCCTCCCCGAGCGCCAACGCACAGGACGATCCCATCGCCGTCTCCGTCGAGGCAACCGTCGCCGTCACCGACGACGCCTTGGTGGCGGCGACATTCGCCAAGGCGGCCGCCGCCTTCAAGGAATCCCTCGAGCTGTACGATCAGCTCAAGAAGCAGTACGGCAAGAAGACGGAGAAATGGCCCGCGGATGCGCTGGCCAACATGGCCCGGCTCGACGCCGCGGACTTCCGGGCCAGGTTCGAGCGAGACTATTTCCACGGCCTGGGTCTGGAGGCGGAGGGAGTGCGGGAGGCCGTGGCACGGATGGTCACGGCGATCGGAAAGAAGCCCGGCTTGCGGGTGGCGGCCTCGCCCGAGGAGGCCGACCTCCGCCTCGAGGTACTCGGCTGCGTCGCCTCGGGTTCGGACGCCGTTCTCGGCGTGCGCCTCTCGCCTGGAGGCCGTCTCGACGAGGCCGCCTTCGCGCCTCGGGCGCCGGCCTGGGAGAAACGGATGAATAAGGTGAGGGCCGGAGGCTTCTGGCACTCCTTCGAGTCGAAACCCTTCCTGGCCGATGAGCAGAACTGGCTGATCCGGACGACGTATCCCTCGGTCGGCGGGAAGTTGCCCGCGACCTGCTGGCAGGCCGCCGAGAGGCAGGTGGACGCGCTCGAGCCGTTCATCCGGGAGAACCA
>DATKDY010000153.1:0-7931 GCA_035512515.1 Vicinamibacterales bacterium | reverse complement strand
TGTGCACGACGAACTTGCCATCCAAGCGCTCAGCGGCCTTGACCGCGGCCGCATCGATGGCCGGCTTGCCGGTCTTGCTCAGGCGCACGTAACGCCCGTAACGCCCGCTCGCACGCAGCGCACACACGCGCTTGCGGTGTCCGGGCACCGCCTGCTCGCGCAGGCTATCGAGTTCGGCGGCCAGCTCCCGCAGCACCTGCTCGCGGTGCTCGCGCTGGCGCTTGGCTTCGAGCGGGTTGTGGCACACCACGTAACGCCGGCGCCGCTCACCGTCGCCGACGAACACCTCCTTGACCTGCAGGTTGTCCGCCACCTGCTGGTAGCGTCCCGGCCGCGTGATGACGTTGCGATCCACCTCGCCGCCTCGATGCACCGGCATGCACACGATGTAGCGCCCGCCGCCGCGCGCAAGTTCACTCAGGTTCGCTTTCGAGACCATGCCGGCATCGCCGACGAACACACAGCGGTTCAGACGCCAGCCCTTCAGGTCGCCTTTGACCTGCTCGACCGTGCTCACATCGACGGTGTTGCCGGGGAAGATCCAGTGGCGCACCGGATAGCCGTCGCGCGTGACCGCCAGGCCCACCACGCTCTGTGGTGCATCGTCGCGCCCGTTCTTGGACTTGCCGCGCTTGCGCGCGGCGCGATAGCGCTTGGCACCGGCGGCCATGCTGCCGCGCACCGTGTCCTCGCCTGCGGCACCGACGTCTTCGTCATCGATCTCGAAGTGCAGCGAGGTGGTGTCATAGAAGATGAGCTCGACATCGACGTTGAGCAGATCGGCCATGCGGAAGTAGACCGCCTGCTCGATCGCGTCCTTGTGCTGTTCGAGGAAGTCCATCGCGCGGTACAGGTGATGCAGTGCGAGCGTCTCGGTGCCGTCGATGCGCACATCCTTGCCGAGCCACTGCTCGTAGCAGTACAGCTTCGAGGCCGGTGCGCAGGCGCGATTGGCCACCATCGCGAACAGCGCGCGCTCGAGCGCGAAGTCGAACTTGCGCGTGCCGAGCACCTCAGCGATGACCTCATGGATCCCGAGCCGACGCCACAGCTGCTCGAGCACGTGCACGTCGCCATAGGGCCACGCATCGACCACACGCCAGGAGGGATCCTGCGCCACGATGTCCTCGGGCGAGCCGCGGCGCAGGATGCTGCGCGCGAGACGGCGCAGGCGCTCGGTGACCTGATCGTCGTCGGCGCGCCCGAAGTTGTAGACGACCTTGGCTTGCGAGCGCTTCTTGACCGGATCCCAGACGTTCTCGGCCAGTTGCAGGTGGGCCAGCGCGGAGCCGTCGGTGCGTTTCTGGCGGGACAGGCGCAGGTACATGTGCCCTATGGTATCGAGACACGGACATCCATTTCAATGCCAATCGCCTCACCCATGTATCTAGGAGCTCCGCGAGGTCGCGACACCTCGACAGCGATAACCGTTTGAAAACACGGCAATCAGAAACTCAGGCTGCGCCCAATGTGCCCATCAACTGTCAAAGTCGGGGTACACGGTCGTGCTGGAGGAGGACGCGCAGAGGGCGCTGCTGAACGTCGGCAAGACGAAACAGCGCATCCGCGACGCCGCGCTGGGGAGGCTTCGTTCGATGCGCTGGCTGCATGAACGCGGCGTGTCGCTGGAGGGACTGCCCGCCGCACTCGCCTCGGAGGACAACTTCGACGCCCTGTTCGGCGCGGCCGCGCTGCTGCGCCGGGCCGTCGACGGCGCCCCCATCGATGAACCGGACAGCGACGACCCGATTGCGGAGGGTGGCATCCTCCTCACCTCGGCCATCGACTTCTTCGCGCCGCGCCGGCGTTTCGATGTGCCTGATGTGCCGCGATTGTCGAAGCATTCCACGGCGACGGCAGAGCCGAGGCCTCAGCTCCGGCCCGCCCCTACGCCAAGGTCGACGCTATCGGCCGGTCAATGGACTTGTCCCATACCGGGCTGCGGCAAGGGGTTCGCCAATGGTCGCAGCGGATGGGACGCACACGTCGCGTCGCTTCGCACGCACCCGGCCTGGCATCTCGACATCCGCGACCCGGAGGCTCGCAAGGCCCGGTTCCTCCACGACTTCCCCGACTGGTGTGCCGATGGCTGAGCGTCGTCGTCCAGGGAGTGGAGTTGCTCGCAGAGCACAAGCCGCATCTGGTCAAGCGGTACGGCGTCGCACCACTCGCCCTGTTCGGGTCAGTGGTGCGCGGCGCGAGAAGCGAGCGACGTCGACGTCCTCGTCGACTTCGACAGTCCGGCCACGTCCGAGCGGTACTTCGGCGTGCTGTTCTACCTGGAGGACCTGCTCGGTCGCCGGTCGACGTCGTCACCGAGAAGGCTGACGGCTTCTCGCTCAATGCGGCCGTTGCCTGCAAGGCCGGCGGCGACGGCTTGGTGGTCTACGAGCTGACGCACCCGTTTCACGATGGGACCACGCACGTATTGTTCGAGCCCATGGAATTGATGGCGCGGTGCATGGCGCGGGGAATGCCTGCGTGATCCGCGACCGGTCTACGCCGCGCGCGAGCACCCGCCCGGCGGCTGACGGATCACCCGGCGTAGCAGCGCAGCCGTTGCTCCAGCGTGCCGGTGTGCAACTCGAACAGGTGGTTGTCGAAGTCGTAGAAGTACAAGAACTCGCCCTCGCCTTCGACCCGCGGCCGCGGCGGCCTGACGTTCACGCGCCGCGCGCGCAGCTTCGCTTTTTTCGATTCGCGGGCGCCGATCTCCCAGCAGGACCGCAGCGCCGAGCGATCCGACCCCAGTGCGATTCCGCGCGCATCGTCAACGCCGGCTGCGCAGCCCGGTCGTGCAGGACGAACCCGGCATCGCGCGCCCGTGCGTAGCGCGCTCGCTCGGTACGCTTGAGCTATGGCCTCGACATGGACGTGCTGCGCTCACGTTCAGGAGCCACGGTGTACGCGGTCTACATCGGTTCCGCGGCGCGCATGGTGCGCGCCATCGTGCGCTTCGCCGACACCGAGCTGCGCAATCAGCTCGAGGATCGAGTGACGCTGCGAGTCGTGTTCATGTTCCACCAGACCCACCTGAAGACGGTGAAGGTCATCCTTCGCGCGATGCGTCAGCTCCCCAACGAACCGCGCTGGAGGGCGTTGCCGTTCGTGCACGTGAAGCACCTGCAGGTGACGCCGGTGGTGCTGCTCTCGTGTGAGAGCGGCATGGACAAGACCTTCCAGCCCGGACCGGATCCGCCCACGCGCCGCGAGCAGGCCCTGCGGCGCTACGCCTTGCAGGCGAGGGCGATGCGCGTTGCCATCGGCGCCGGCTTGCTCACGCCGATGGCGCCTCCGCCCGGGCAGCCTCCCCGCTACTACGATCCGGAGGTGATCACCTTCTCGACCGGTGACTCCGACACCGGCGGCATCGTGCTCGACCCGTTCCAGGCCCGCTTCAAGCGGTTGCCGGGCCGATTTCGCGAGGATGGCAGCTGGAGCTACGACCCGACTCCGCCGGGGCAGGACCAGGACGCGTTCCGCGCAGGGGAGGACACTGCCGGCACGGCGTACAGCGACTTCGTGCACCAGGGCAGCTCCGATAGCAATGACGTCCCGGAGGGCGCGGCGATGCCGATCATTCCGTGATCCTGATCATTCCGGCACGCCTGCCTTGCGGAGGCCCTCCAGATAGATCCGCAGCTGCTCCGGCCGTTTGACGAAGTACAGCTTCTGCTCGGCCAGCCGGCGGGAGAACTTCGGCTGTTTGCGTAGCAGCTCCGCGACGGCGCTTTCGACCTCCTCGCTCTTCCCCAGGTGGCTCAGCGCGACCACGCGATGGGCATAGGCCCAATACGGGCAACTGGGATAGTGGATCGCCATTTCCGACCACTCGGCGGCGGCCTCGAAGTTCTCGCCGAACAGATGTGTCAGCGCCCCATAGCCGGCGTAGGCCCATCGCAGCGGATCGCGTGGACCCAATTGCAGGCACTTCTCGAACTGCGAGACTGCCTCGTCATACAGGCCCTCGTAGTTCAGGGCGTCACCCATACCGCAGTAGATCCCCGCCAGATTCGGGTTGAGATCCATACTGGTTCTCATCTCGCCCAGAACCTTGGCATATTCCATCTGGGCCAGATAGACCCGGGACACGATCAGGTGGAAGACGGCGTTCTGATCGTCGATTTCGACCGCCCGCTGCGCGCTCTGCAGCGCCCGCTCGAACAACTCCGCTGTCGGATCGACGTCGAAATAGAAAGTCGAAAGGACGTTCATGTAGGACCACCAGGCGTGTCCCTGGCCGAATTCCGGATCGAGCTCGATACAGCGAGCGAAGAGGCGCCGTGCCTGCTGAACGCCGTCACGGCTGAAGTGTGAGAAATGCGCTACCCCGAGGTGATAGCAGTCCCAGGCACCCAGGTTCAGGGTCGACCGACGCAGCACCCGCCGGCATTCGATGGTGCCTATCTCGACGTCGATATGGCCGGCAATCATGCCCGCGATCTCGTCCTGGACCTCGAACAGGTCGCCCAGCAGCCGGTCGTAGTTCTCGGCCCAGACATGCTCGCCACTTTCCGCATCGATCAACTGCGCGCTCACCCGCAAATGATCGCCAGCCTTGCGGATGCTGCCGGTGACCACATAGTCGACGTCGGCCTCGATGACACGATCGTCCGCCATCATCGAATAGCGACCGGAGCGCACCATGTTGGCCATGCTGACAACGGTCAGCCAGCGATGGCGCAGCAGCGCCGCGATGATGTCATTGCTGATCCCGGCGGCGAAGTAGTCCTGGCCCGGCTCCTCACTCAAGTTCTCGAAGGGCGTCACCGCGAGGGTTGGCTTGCTCGCGGGCCGCACGACGGTTCGCTCGGCCGATCCGACCACCGCGACCCCTTCCTGGGGGCTCGGTTCATGTCCAGCACAGTGGCGATGCCGGAGCCGGATCTCGCGATACAGGGCGGCGGTCTCGAGGCTCGGCCCTATGTTCAGTTCCCGGCTCAGGAGATCGCGGCAAGTGACGAACTGCTTGATGGCGGCAGCATGCCGCCCCTGCGACGCGTAGGTTCGCATCAAGGCGCGGTGGGCGGCCTCATTGGTGGACTCGAGCTCGAGGAGGCGGGATGCCAATTCAACCGACCGCTCCGCCCCACACGAGGACTCCAGACAGCCGCCAAGCAAGGCAATGGCTTTGGCGCGAAGCCGTTCCCGGTGCGGGCGCAGCCACGCTTCGAATCCCTCTTCCTTGAGAGGAACGCCGTCCAGCAGATCGCCCCGATAGAGCGATAAAGCGCGATCCCGATCCTCCTGCATCCCGGACGCCGCCAGCGCTTCGAACTCGAGAGCGTCGACCTGGACCATCCAGTCGTTGACGGCGATCCGCTCCGGCTCGGCCCTGATGCACGACCGGTAAGTGCCCAGCGCCTTGCCGATCGCCGCCAACGCCTGGCGCAGGCTCGCACGTGCCTGCCTCTCGTCGCGTTCCCGCCAGAGGAGATCGGCCAGCCTTTCGCGCGAGAACCCTTGGCGGCCGGCCAAGACAAGTGCCGCCAGCAGCGCCCTGTTCTTGCGTGGCAGAGCGATCTCGACCCCATCTTCGGTCGAGACCGAAAGCCCTCCCAGCACTCGGATGTCGAGACCACTCATCGATCTGCGACGCTCCTTGGCTTGCGCACGCCGTGCTCATCCACATTTTACGGAAAATTCACGCGTCTTCAAACGCACGGCTTGCGCACATCGCCGAAGGTTTTACTGCCTGGACCGATGGTACGGCAGGGGTACGGCAGGACTTCGAGACACGGGAGCACAGCCATGACGACGATCGACTGGAGCATCGAAGGCCCCCACTTCGTCAAACGTCGCCTTAGCCGGCTCAATCCAAAGGAGGCGAAAATGAACACACTGAAACAGTTTCTGAGTATTGTTTCCGCGTTAGGCATGCTGGCGGGAATTGCGGGCTTTCAAGCCGTGAGCGCCGAGGAGTATGTGTCAAAGGCCAAAGCCAAAACGCTGCACCAGGCCGAGCTTCCGGGAGTAGCAGGCAAGGAAGTCATCATCAGGCACTTCACCCAACCGCCAAAGTTCGTCGGCGGTAAGCACATGCATCCGGGTGCGGTGTTCGTCTACGTACTCGAGGGCGAACTGACCGTGGAAACCCAGAATGGAACCAAGACGGTCAAAGCAGGAGAGCTTTATCCCGAGGAGATCGGCGTGGCGATGGTGGCCAGGAACTCGAGCGGTACAAATGACGTGGAACTGCTCGTGTTTCAGGTAGGAGACATCGGTAAGCCGATGATGATCAAAGTGAAGTGACGACGTCGACTCATCGCCGGCGCACCTCTGTATCTTTCTAAATTCAACATCCGGGTCAGAGCGAAACAGATCTCTGACCCGGATTTTTCACTGCTCCCCGACTACTCCCGGATTCGAATTCGGCCAGCGAGTCGCAGAGAACCGCAGACGCAGGAGATCGAGACCATGACCCTTTCCGTACCCGCGCCGCAGACTTCCGTCCGGGTGGATACCCCGTTCGTACAGTTCTGGAATCAGGTGCTGGCGCCGAAATTCATCCGGTTCAAGCACATCCTGGTGGACGGCCTGACGCAGCATTCCGAGGCGATCTTCCCGACCTTGCCGGTGCACCCGGGCGAGCGGGTACTCGACGTGGGCTGCGGCTTCGGCGACACCGCGATCAAGCTGGCTGAGCTGGTCGGCCCGACCGGCCACGTGGTCGGCGTCGATTGCTGTGACGCCTTCCTGGCCTATGCCCGCGAGGACGTCGCGGCGCGCGGCCTCACCAACGTCAGCTTCGTGCGTGGCGACGCCGAGATCGAGCTGCCGACTGAAGGCTTCGACTTCGTCTTCGCCCGCTTCGGCACGATGTTTTTCGCCAACCCGGTCGCCGGCCTGCGCAACATGCGCAAGGCGCTTCGCCCCGGCGGGCGCATGGTCCACATCGTCTGGCGCGACCGCGCCGACAACCCCTGGCTGTCGATGGCCAAGGACGTGGTACTGCGCTTCCTGCCGCCGCCCGGCGACGACGCGCAGACCTGCGGCCCCGGGCCGTTCTCGATGACCGACGAGGCCACCGTGCGGGCGATGATGACCGCGGCCGGCTTCGACCGCATCGAGTTCCGCCGCGTCGACGCGCCGGTGCTGGTCGGCGCCGACGTCGCCGACGCCCTCGCCTTCCAGCTCGCTATCGGCCCGGCCGGTGAGGTATTCCGCGAGGCCGGCGCCGAAGCCGAGCGCAAGCGCCCGCAGATCGAGGCAGCGCTGACCGAAGCCATCAACCGGCACAAGACCGAGGCGCAGGGGGTCGTCATGGACAGCTCCTCCTGGGTGATCAGCGCGGTCAACCCCGAAGCGTGAAGACCAGCCGCGCATGCACGCGCCCCCGGAGCCTGGCTATCGCTGGGTGATCGTCGGCACTGCGGCGGCGATGCTCGCCATCGCCATGGGCCAGTTGGTGAACGGCCTGTCGATGTTCTTCCTGCCGCTCGAAGCGACGTTCGGATGGGCGCGCGGCTCGATCGCCTTCATCAACACGGCCGGCCTCATCGGCCTGGCGCTCGGCGGCATCGTCATGGGTGGCATCGCCGACCGCGCGAATATCCGATCTGTCTGCCTCTTCGGCTCGGTCGTCACCGGTTGTTGCGTGCTGGCGGCGGCCTGGGCCGACGCGCGCTGGCAGTTCTACCTGCTGTTCTTCATCGCGGGCGCCTTCGGCGGCGGCGCGCTCTTCGCGCCCTTGATCGCCCTTGTCGGCAAGTGGTTCCGCAGCGGGGCGGGGCTCGCCATCGGCATCGCCGCGGCGGGCCAGGCGGTGGGACAGGGCGGCGTGCCCTTCGGCACGGCTTTCATGATCGAGGCGCTGGGATGGCGCGGCGCGTTTTCCGCCCTGGGCATCATCACGCTGGCCCTGCTGGTGCCGCTCGCCCTGCTGACGCGGGAACCGCCGCGCCGGTCGGCCGGCACGGCCGCTGGCAACG
>DATKDY010000152.1:0-5156 GCA_035512515.1 Vicinamibacterales bacterium | reverse complement strand
TTCTCCATCAGGGACACGGGCGTCGGCATCCCGCTGGACCGCCAGCACAGCATCTTCGAGGCCTTCACGCAGGTGGATGGCTCCACGACGCGCAAGTATGGCGGTACCGGCCTGGGCCTCACCATCTCGTCCAAGCTGGTGCAGTTGATGGGTGGGCGCATCTCAGTGGAGAGCGAAGCGGGCAGGGGAAGCACCTTCTTTTTTACCGCCCGATTTGCGGTTGGGGACGGTCGTGCGGCCATCGCGGCCATTCCGTACGTCGATCTGCGAGACGTGGCCGTCCTCGTCGTCGACGACAACACGACGAACCGGCATCTGCTCGAAGGGATGCTCCTCGGCTGGTGCATGGCGCCCACGCAGGCGGCGAACGTGCCCGACGCGCTCGCGGCGTTACGCGCCGCGCAGCAGACGGGTCGGCCATTCACACTGGTGCTGGCCGACTGTCAGATGCCCGATGCGGATGGCTTCGCGCTGGCGAAGGCCGTGAAGGAGGATCCGGCCCTCGCCGACACCGCCGTCGTGATGCTCACGTCGGGAGGCCAACCGGGAGACGCCGCGCGGTGCCGCGAGTTGAAGATCGCGGCGTACCTCGCCAAACCGATCAAGGGCGCCGACCTGCGCGAGGCGATCCTCCTGGCATTGGGCGCCCCGTCGACTGACACGCATCGGCAGCCACTCGTCACGCGTCACTCGCTGCGGGAGGCGCGCCGCGCCGACCGCATTCTCCTCGTGGAGGACAACGCCGTCAACCAGTTGGTGGCCATGCGTCTGCTGGAAAAGCGCGGGTATACGGTGGTGGTGGCCACCAACGGGCGCGAGGCACTCTCAATCCTCGAGGAATCGGGGTGGGTCGGGTTCGACTGCGTGCTCATGGACGTCCAGATGCCGGAGATGGACGGTTTCGAGTGCACGGCCATTATTCGCAGCAAAGAACCGGTGACTCGTGGGCATCTCCCCATCGTCGCGATGACGGCGCATGCGATGAGCGGCGATGAGGCGCGTTGCCTGGCGGCCGGCATGGACGCCTATCTGTCGAAGCCTATTCAACCGAATGCCCTCTTCGACGTCGTTGACAAGCAGCTGCTCGTTTCAGGCGCCGGCGGCGGGAAGCTCAGGCCGACGAAGCCTCGTGACGCCGCCGCGCTTCAGTCTGTGGCCGTCATCGATACGGAGAATGATCGACGTCCGTGACTCGAACCAAGTCTCCGGTCATTGGCGAGCCACCCAGCGTCAGCGAAGAGGGTCGTGTACGCAACCTCCAGCAACGGCTCACCGAGGCTGAGGCGACCATTCAGGCGCTGCTCTCGGGTCAGATCGATGCCGTGGTCGATGCCACTCACGGGACGCCGGTGCTCCTTGCCAAAGCGCAAGAGGCGCTGAAGGAGAGCGAAGAACGCTTCCGGGAACAGGCCGCTCTCCTGGACATTGCCAATGATGCGATCTACGTCAGGGACCTCGACGGACGCATTACCTATTGGAACAAGGGCGCTGAGCTGGCCTACGGCTGGACGGCAGGCGAAGCGCTGGGCCGTGTCGCTGTCGAGTTGCTGGGCACGGAGCCGACCGAATTTCAGGCAGCCGAAACCGCCCTCCTGCGGAACGGCGGGTGGCAAGGGGAGATGGGCAGGCGCACCCAGGCCGGTCGCGTCATCACGATGGCGGTCCGGTGGACCCTGGTGCGCGACGCGCAAGGACACCCGAAGTCGGTCCTGGCCATCAACACTGACATCACCGCGCAGAAGCAGGCTGTGGAGACCTTGCGGGCCGCCGAAGAGCGCATGCGGTTTGCGCTCCAGAACGCCGACGTCGGCATCTGGGATATGGACTTTGCCACCGGTGTGATCCGATGGTCCGAGATCCTCGAATGCCAGTTCGGTTTGCGGCCGGGGACCTTCGGCGGCACCTTCGAGGCCTTCGTCGAGCTCGTCCATCCCGACGATCGTGCGGCCCTCGTCGACGTGTTTGCCGGGGCCAGGAAATCCGGGGCCGATTTCTCGTATTTTCACCGCGTGATCTGGCCTGATGGCACCCGGCGGTGGCTGAGCGGCGCCGGCCGGGTCCTTCTCGGCGCCCACGGCAAACCTGTGCGCGGCGTCGGTATTTACCAGGACCTCACCGAGCGGCACACCCTGGAGGCACAGTTCAACCAGGCGCAGAAGATGGAAGCCCTCGGACGGTTGGCCGGCGGCGTGGCCCATGACTTCAACAACCTGCTGACGGTGATTCTGGGCTTCTGCGAGCTGTTGCTGGCCGATCGCGGTGCCGACGATCCGGGCTGGGCCGACATTGTCGAGATTCAGAAGGCGGGCACGCGCGCCGCAGGGCTGACCGGTCAGTTGTTGTCCTTCAGCCGCAAACAGATCATCGAGCCGACGCGACTTGACCTGAACCTGGTGGTGGCCGACATGCAGCCGATGCTGGCACGCCTCATCGGCGAAGACGTGGCCATCGTGCTGGACCTGCGGCCCGAGCTGGCCGCCGTGAGGGCCGACCGCGGACAGCTGGAGCAAGTCGTTCTGAACCTCGCGGTGAACGCGAGGGACGCCATGCCGAAAGGCGGAACGTTGACCATCGGCACGGCGAACGTCGAGCTCGACGAACACTATGCGACGGGGCACCTCGGGGTGATACCGGGGCGCTATGTTGCGCTCACCATCAGCGATACGGGCACGGGGATGCCACCCCAGGTGCAGGCTCGCCTGTTCGAGCCGTTCTTCACCACGAAGGAGGCCGGCAAAGGCACCGGACTCGGCTTGTCGAGCGTTCACGGCATCGTCACGCGAAGCGGGGGGAACGTTGAGGTCGCCAGTGTAGAGGGGAGAGGCACATCGTTCAAGGTGTATTGGCCCAGGGACGCCGGCGCGGAAATGGTCGTCACCGAGCCGAGCGCAGTGGCTCGGCCGAGTCATGGGGCGGAGACAGTCCTCGTGGTTGAGGATGCCGACGGACTTCGCGCGTTGGTCGGGAAAGTGCTGCAACGTCAGGGCTACACGGTCCTGGTCGCCGCGAACGCCGTGGAAGCCATTCAGCTGTTCGACCAGAACTCTTCCATCGCGGTACTCCTGGCCGATGTCGTGATGCCGGGTGGGAGCGGACCGGACTTGACGACGGAGCTCATCAAACGGCGGCCGACGCTCAAGGTGGTCTACATGTCAGGGTTCACGGACGAGGCCATCGTCCACCACGGGGTCCTCGAACCGGGGATCATATTCCTTCACAAGCCGTTCACCGCTGAAGCGCTCGGGGCAAAGATTCGTGAAGCGCTCGACCGATAGCGATCGAGGGCCGAGAGCGGTCGAGACAGGCTGTCCTTGGCCAGGGACGTCCGAACCTCCATGCTGCGCCAGCGCAGCAGCTGCTGCTGCGCTCGACACTCGGACTCCGGATTCTAGAATTCGCGCAGACCGCCTCTTCCTCGTATGTTGCGAGAAATCGCGGTCATCGTCATCCTGTCCGTGGTGTGGGTCGCGTATCGCACGATTGAACAGGCGCGTGCCTCCAACCAGTGGACCGTGCACACCCAAGAAGTGCTGACGGCGTCCGAAACGGTGCTCACGACCGTGATGCCGACAACGCGGTGCGCAGCGATGCGTCGTCGGATGATGCCCGGGTGGGCGCGAACGGCCTGCTCAATCTGATCCAGCTCGTCGGCTGGGATCGGTCTAGGCATGACCAAAGTCCTCGAAGTTGCGCATAGGAGCACATGCGCAATTAACCGGTTAAACCATTTTCTAGACGCAACTATGAAGTCTACGCGCAACTATAGTTGCGCGTAGCGCCAGATCTCTCCCCATGCGCGCAACAACCAGCGCTACGCGCAACAACGCGTCATGCTCGCGGGGCAGCGGATTGGGGTATCGTACGCCACGAGCGGACATACGATCTGCTCAACCGAGTTGCGAACGTCGTCCAGCGCCGCCGGGCCCCAGGCACGAAACCACTGGAGCTCGCCCTGGCGAAGATCGACCAGGCGCAGCGCATGGCCGGTCAGCTCAATCAGGATGCGAACGCGCTGGCCGCGGACGCGTAGAAAGCGATCAACGACGTGCTCGACACCAAATGATGTGCCCGGACCCGAGGATCCCGGACCCGACAGGAGTCCACGTATCGAGCCACGTGGTGCGTGGAAGAAGCGCGACCGAAGCATCGGCCGTTTGTGTCGATCCGCCGGTCCCAGCGAGTGCAAGGAGGCCCACATGTCTGACGACACGACGCCGACTGAGTTGAACCGTGTCACGGCCGAGAAGGGGCGGGAAGAGGCTGAGGATCTGCGGGAGGAAGCAGATCACGAGCGTGGCAGTGCCGAAGAGCACCGCTCGATGGCGGAATCATCGAGGACGGACGCAGAACAGTTTCGGGTGCTCGCCGAGGAGGCCAGAACGCTTCGTGAACAATATCGCGAGGAGATGGAGTCAGTTCGACAGGAGCGGGAGGCGCTTCGGCACGCTGCTGAGAAGGCGCGACACGCAGCAGAGGAGGCTCGCCACGCTACCATCGCGGCAGTCGCTGCCACAGCTGACGCGCTGCGCACGAACCTGGCTCAAATGCAATTCCTGGAAGACGCGCGAGACACCCTCAGACAATTGAAGTCTACGAAACCAAGCGACGTTCATTAACGGATATCTGAGCGACCGTACGCGGCGCCCCAACCGCCTGACGCTCAACAGCCACCATACAACGAGCGACTGGTCAGCGAGTTGGTCTCGTTAGTACCTGGCTTCAACCGCCCTCAGCCCGTTTGTTGGCGTTCGTGGAAAAGCACAGCAACGCACAGTGCCGGTACCCAGCCGAGTCACGACTCCGCAGCCCGTCGCGACAGCGCGCGGATGTCGTCGCGCAACGCGATCAGCTCGACCCGGAGTGCGGCAAGCTCCTTGCTTCCCGCCAGCTCGGCTTCGGCGTGCTCCGCGTCGCGACCAATGAAGAAGCTGGCGAGCGTCGCGGTTACGTAGCCAAAGACGCCGAAGGCGTACAGCGCCAGCAAGACGCACAGCACGCGTCCCTCCAACGTCTGTGGCCAGTACTGCGAACCCATCGTCGTCATGACCATGGCGGTCCACCACAAGGCTTCGCCGTAGCTGTCCAGACCGCCGGGAGCGCTGTTTTCGAAAGCATACATCCCGGCCGCGCCCGCGACCACGACCAGCATCGTGAGG
>DATKDY010000151.1:0-6282 GCA_035512515.1 Vicinamibacterales bacterium | reverse complement strand
CCGACACCGGGTGGATCTACCGGGTCGTCAAGCGCGAACACGTGTTCCGCGCCCACGAATTCTTCGAGAAACACGGCGGCAAGGCCGTCGTCCTTGCGCGGTTCGTCCCCATCGTGCGCACCTTCGTGCCATTCGTGGCTGGTGGCGCGAAGATGACCTACCGCACGTTTGCGTTCTACAACGTCACCGGCGCCATCCTCTGGGTTGGCATCTGCGCGGGAGCGGGCTATCTTTTCGGCAACATTCCGGTCGTCAAGGAGAACTTCGAGCTCGTGGTGATTGGCATCATTGCCGTGTCCGTGCTGCCGATCGTCCGCGAAGTGTTCAAGTCTTGGCGCCAGCCAGGAGCAGAACGCGCATGAGCGAACCCGTCGCATCGTCCGGCAAGGGCATGAAGCTGCACACCAAGATCCTGCTGGGTCTGGTGGTGGGGCTGGTGTTCGGAATCACGGTGAACCTGACCGTGGGCACTGAGAACCCGACGGTCGAGATGGTCAACGACTACGTCGCGGTTCCCGTGGGCCAGGTGTTCCTGCGCTTGCTGTTCATGGTGGTCATGCCGCTGGTGTTTGCGAGCATTGCTCTGGGTGTCGCCGGTATCGGAGACATCCGCAAAGCCGGACGCATCGGCGGCAAGGCGATCGGATATTTCTTCGTCACCACGGCGCTGGCGACGAGCCTGGGCCTGATCGTCGTCAACCTGATGCGGCCCTGGGAGCGCATCGCGCCGGAAACGCGCGCCGAGCTGATGGAGCGCTTTGCCGGCGACGCGGCGAGCCGCGTGCAGACGTCGCAGCAGCAGAACTTCGGCGTGGACACGTTCATCAACATCGTCCCGCGCAATCCGATTGATGCCGCCGCGCGGACCGATCTGCTCGGCGTCATCTTCTTCGGGCTTTCCTTCGGCGCGGCCCTGACGCTCATTCCCGCGGCGAAAGCCAAGCCGATGATTGACGTGCTCGAGGGGCTCAACGCGGTCGTCACGGCGATTATCCACTTCGCGATGCTGCTCGCACCCTTCGGGGTCGCGGCGCTGATCTTCACCGTGTCGTCGCGATTCGGATTCGACCTGCTGATTGCCGTCGCCGCCTTTGTCGTCACGGTGCTCGTCGCGCTGTTGGCGCACGTCACGTTCACGCTTTCGGCGATCATCCGCTTCCTGATCGGAATGTCGCCGCTGCTGTTCTATTCCCGCATCCGGGCGGCGCTGGTCACGGCGTTTTCGACCAGTTCCAGCGCCGCGACGCTGCCCACCGCCATCGACATCGCCCAGGAACAGTTGGGGGTGCCGCTGCGCATTGCGGGGTTCGTGCTCCCGATTGGCAGCACGATGTGCATGAACGGCACGGCCATTTTCGAAGGCATCACGGTGATTTTCCTGGCGGAGATCTTCGGCGTGGACCTGTCGCTCGGGCAGATGACGGCGGTGATGATCATGTGCGTCATCACGGCCATCGGCGCCGCCGGCGTGCCGGGCGGATCCATTCCGCTGCTCGTCGGCGTGCTCACGATGTTCGGTGTGCCGGGAGAAGGCATCGCGATCGTGCTCGGCGTCGATCGCATCCTCGACATGTCGCGAACCACGGTGAACGTGTGCAGCGACCTGACGGCCGCGACCTGGGTGGCCCGGAGCGAGCGGATGTGGTCGCCCGATCAGATTCCGGCCCCCGCCAAAGCGATCGCCGAAGCCACTCCGTAGGGGCCGAGCAGGCTCGGCCCGACCACGAGCCCGCTCGATCCCTACCGGACATCCGCGGCGACGATGTCTCGCACTCGCGCCGCCAGCGCTCTGACGTCACGGATGTCGGGCTCCGCTGCCGCGGCGGTCGCAATCGGATCGTGAATCGTCAACGCCACTTCGCCCGGGCGGGTCATCAGCCTGCCCTTTTTCATGACGTGGCGGCTGCCGGCCACCGAGAGCGGCACGATCGGCAGCCCGGCCTGCACTGCGGGATACAGACTGCCGCCCTTGAAGG
The DNA here is from genome assembly GCA_035512515.1 of Vicinamibacterales bacterium. Classification (GTDB taxonomy): domain Bacteria; phylum Acidobacteriota; class Vicinamibacteria; order Vicinamibacterales; family UBA2999; genus JACCSI01. The sequence goes on along the minus strand of DATKDY010000151.1, from coordinate 4,306 downwards.
GGCCGACCCGTCCATCCGCACTGCGCGTGCCTTCGGGGAACACAACCAACGACAGCCCATTCGCGGTGAGCGCGTTCGCCCAGTTGAACACCGCGCGCGGATCGCGATTGCGGCGATTCACCAGGAGATGTCCGGTTCGACTCAGATGCCAGCCGAGAAACGGAAAACTGCCCAGGGACTCCTTGGCGATGATGCGCAACTGATAGGGCAGTGACGCGAAGATGACGGGAATGTCGTAGATGCTCTGGTGATTCGCGACGAAGACGTAAGTCGTCCCCGGCTGGAGTCGCTCGAGCCCACGGATCTGGACGCGTACTCCTGTCGTGGCGAGGATCAGCCACGACCACACGCGTGCACACCGGTGAGCGAAATAGCCGCGACGCTCGAAGAGGGTCGACCCGAGCGACAAGGTGCCGAGCGCGATCGTGTAAATCGCAATGGTGGGAATCAGCCAGAAGACCGTTCGCCACCAGTGAAACTGCGTCACTGACCGGTGGTCGGCGGCCCTGCAGCGATGGGCGCCACCGAAGCGGCCGGCGCAGCCTGCATCTGGCGTGACGACCGGCGCGGCTCCTGATCGTGGGCCCCGTGAGAGTTGCCCTGCGACGCCAGATTCGGGTCGATGTAGCGGCCGAAGATCATCTTGCCCGCCGTGGTCTGCAGGACGCTCGTCACGACGACGTCGATCGTCTTGCTGATCATCTTGCGTGCGTTGTCGACGACGACCATCGTGCCGTCGTCCAGATAGGCGACACCCTGGTTGTATTCCTTGCCTTCCTTCAGGATGAAGACCTTCATGACCTCGCCCGGCAACACGACCGGCTTGAGCGCGTTGGCCAGTTCGTTGATGTTGAGCACCTCGACGCCGCGCAGCTGCGCCACCTTGTTGAGATTGAAGTCGTTGGTGACGATCTTTCCCTGGAGCGTCCGCGCCAGCTCGATCAGCTTCAGATCGACTTCGCGCACCTCCGGGAAATCGACATCGGAGATCGAAACCTCCACGCCCGACATCTTCTGGACCTTCTGCAGGATGTCGAGCCCGCGACGGCCGCGGTTGCGCTTCATCGAATCGGCTGAATCGGCGACCAGCTGGAGTTCTTTGAGGACGAACTGCGGGATGACGAGCGTGCCGTCCACGAAGCCCGTGTCGCACAGGTCGGCAATGCGGCCGTCGATGATCACCGACGTGTCGAGGATCTTGTAGCGGCGTTGCGGCCCGGACGCACGAAACAGGCTCATCAGCCGGGCGGGCTCCAGCCATTCGCCTTTGCGCCCGCCGACCACCAGCCCGAGGTATGGCAGCAGCAGCAACAGGAAGCCGTCGAGAAACGCCACGCGCTCGTTGTTGTGATCCGCCCAGAACAAGGCGGCGCCGATGCCCAGGGCCATCACCAGACCGATGGCGCCCCCGATCAGCGCGCCAAGCAGGTTCGCCAGCGCGAGGTCGCGCAGCATCCATTCGAAGACGACCGCCACGCCAGCCAGCGCAAGGCCGAAGACGACGTTGGTCAGCGCATCCGCGCCAAGGGGGCGGAGTTGAAACGCCGTATACGCAACGGCGAGCGTAAAGAGCAGCCGCGCGAGAATGAACCAGGCCATGAACTTCGCTCCGATATGACACCAGTATGAAAATCGAAGGGTAATCTGAACAGTAGACCGTCAGACGGTATCGGTCAATAGGTAGGTGCTTAGGACAGCAGAGCGTCCAGCGCTTCCCCGACCTGGCGCACGCCGACGAGCTCGGCGCGCGCATGATCCGCGGTGCCAGAGTGTGCGGGCTCGGGCTCGTCGTCCACGTTGGCCGCCGGCAGCACGATGCGTGTAAACCCCATCTGCTCGGCTTCGCGGATCCGCAGGGTGGCCTGCGGGACCCCGCGAATCTCGCCGCCCAGCCCGACTTCGCCGAACACCGCCGTCGAGGCCATCAGCGGCCGGTTCCTCACGCTCGAAGCAATAGCCGACACGATCGCCAGATCCGCCGCCGGTTCGTCAACGGTCATCCCGCCCGCAATGTTGACGAAGACGTCATCGGTGACCAGATGCAGCCCCGCACGCTTCTCGAGCACCGCGAGCAGCAGAGACAGCCGGCTCTGATCGATGCCGACCGCCATCCGCTTGGCCATTCCATACGAGGTCGTGCTGGCCAGCGCCTGCACTTCGACGAGGATGGGACGCGACCCTTCAATGGAACACAGCACCGCCGAGCCTGGCGTTGAGACGGCGCGCTCGGCGAGAAACAGCGCCGACGGATTGGCAATCGGCTTCAGGCCCGCGCCAGTCATCTCGAACACACCCAGCTCGCTGATGGCCCCGAAACGATTCTTCACCGCTCGGACCACCCGGTGGGAATGATGCCGCTCGCCTTCGAAATACAACACCGTGTCCACGACGTGCTCGAGCGCCTTCGGGCCGGCGAGGCTGCCGTCCTTGGTGACGTGACCGACCAGAAACGTCGGGATGTTGTGCCCTTTCGCCATGAACAGAAACTGGGTCGCGGCTTCGCGGACCTGGCCGATGCTGCCGGGAGCGGACTGAAATTTCAACGAGAAGACGGTCTGGATCGAATCGATGACGAGCAGCCTGGGACGAATCCGGCCGACCTCTTCGAGGATGCTCTCGATGCAGGTCTCGGCCAGCAGATACAACGGCGCGTCCCCGATGCGCAATCGATCGCCGCGCGATTTGATCTGATGTTCCGACTCCTCGCCCGACGCGTACAGGACCGTGCCCACCGTCTGCGCGAAGTTGGCGGCTGCCTGCAGCAGCAGCGTCGACTTGCCAATCCCCGGTTCGCCGCCCAGTAACACGAGCGACCCGGGCACGATCCCGCCGCCCAGCACGCGATCGAATTCGCCGATTCCGCTCGGGATACGCTCAGCGGACGAGGCTTCGATCTCCGCGTAGCGCTTCGCGCCGGAGGCCGCGGAGCCCGGTAGCGCATAGCGATGGCCTTGCGCCGCCAGGGCAGCGCCCGCTCCGACCGCTTCGGTGACGCGCTCCTCGACGAACGAATTCCACGCGCCGCAGTCGGTGCAGCGGCCTTGCCACTTCGGCGCTTGCGAGCCGCACTCCTGGCAGACGAACACGGGCTTGGGGGCTTTGCTCACGCTGAACTGATTATGCCCTGTTGCCGCAGCTGAAGCCGGGGCCTTCATCGTCAATCACCGGTACATGCGCTGCACGCGCGAGCCCAGACGGCACAGAATCTCATACGGGATCGTCGACACTGCGCTCGCCATCTCGCGCGCATCCAGCGTCTGGGCCACCTCGGCGCCCTGAGAGCCGAGAAAGACCACCTCGTCGCCTGGGTTGACGTCGCCGATGTCCGTGACGTCCGCGGTCAGCATGTCCATGCTCACGGCGCCGACAATCCTCGCCCGGCGTCCGCGAATCAAGACACAGGCGCCATGTTCGAGCCGGCGATCGAGGCCGTCTGCGTAGCCAGCGGGAATGACGGCCAGTGTCGTCGGCCGATCCGCACAAAACCGGCCGCCGTACCCCACTGATTCTCCGGGGCGTATGCACTTGACCGCGACGACGCGGCTGGTGAGCGACATGACGGCTGCCAGCGGCATCGTGGTGTGCAGCGGCGGGGGGACCACGCCGTAGAGAAGGAGTCCCGGCCGGACAAAGTCGTACCAGACGCGCGAATCGCGAAGCGTCGCGGCGCTGTTGGCCGCGTGGCGAAATTGCGGGCGCGCGCCGAGCGACCCAAGGATCGCGCATGCGCTCTCGAAGTTGACGCGCTGCTGTTCGAACAGCGAATGCTCCGGCTCGTCCGCGGTGGCAAAGTGTGTGGCGACGGCCTCGAGATCGAGATTCCCGCTCGCGAGCAGCTCCGGCAGCGTCCACGGCAGATTCTCGTGGCGAAAGCCGAGACGATGCATGCCGGTGTCGATCTTCAAGTGGTACTTGATACGCCGGTTGCGCGCGAGCGCCGCCCTCTGAAGGGCGCGGCCCGCAGCCGGGCTCGCAATCGTGGGGGTGAGCTCGTATTCAAACAGGCCGGCCAGGTCGCTGACGCTGAGCGCACCGAAAATCAGGATGCGCGCGCGCGCGCCCGCCTCGCGAAGCTCGATGCCTTCTTCGATGTCGGCCACCGCCAGCCATGCCGCCCCGGCTTCTTCGAGCGCGCGCGCCATGCGCACGGCGCCATGACCATAAGCATTGGCCTTGACGACGGCGATAATCCCTGGAGGAGTGGCCGGCCCCTTGCCGGCGCTGCGGTTCAGCTCCGCTTCGTTCGCGAGGTACTCGGCAATCGCCCGATAGTTCGCGCGCGTCGCCTCGAGATCGACGTGCGCGG
>DATKDY010000150.1:0-6717 GCA_035512515.1 Vicinamibacterales bacterium | reverse complement strand
TGCGCAGCTCCCCATACAACGTCTTCCGACCGCACTTCGGAATGAACACCACGTGATACTTGCAGTCCCAGACCGAGTGATTCAGACTCCCCAGTGTGTCCATCGTGATCCTTCCTCTCGTGCGCTTGGCGGCTCACGGGGAAGGATTCGCAGTGGACACACTCCTTTACACGTCAAACTTCTACTGCCTCCCCGGCAGAGCCGGGGGGCCTCCCTTTGTAGCTAGGCTCGCCTCATCGGCGTTGGCACATCTGCTGGAGAACGCCGCGCAGTATGCTCCGCGCGGCACGTCGATCGACGTCTCCAGCGAATTCGCGGGTACCGAGCTGCTGATCCGGGTGCGCGACCATGGCGCCGGGCTTGCGGCTGGCGATCTGCCTCGCGTGTTCGACCGGTTCTTCAGAGGAAGGAGCGCGGCTGACGTACGTGCGTCTGGCACCGGGATGGGCCTCTGGATCGCGAAGGACCGTTACGTAGCTCAGCAGGCGCCCGTCCACCGCCGCGATGCGGGCGAGCAGTCGTTGCGTGACGTCTATCGACGTGAGCTCCCGGGCCGCGATGAGCGTGGCCACATCCGCCAGACTTGAGTAGTGCAGCGGGCCCTTGATTCTCGCGGCGGTTAGGGCGCTCTGGCAGGTAACATAACGCCCGTTCTCGGTGCCTGCGACGCGCCATCCCGTTTCGCCGGCGCCATCCCGTTTCGACGGCCGGACCAGCCGGCAAAACCGAAAGTCTTCATGCCCGGACTCAAAGACATCCTTGCGCCCCGCAGTGGAGCGCAAGGATACCTTGTCTACCGGACGATTACCCGGTCAGCTCGCCGGAACTCATGCCTTCAACAGCTCAAGCTTGAGGTTCGAACGGGTAATGCCTTACCGTGTGCTGCACCGAAATCCACTTCAACGTGGTGAATTCCTCGAGAGCCCATTTGCCGTTCAGCCGGCCGGTGCCGGAAGCTTTTTCGCCGCCGAAGGCCACCAGCGGTTCGTCGTTGATGGTGCCGTCGTTGACGTGGATGGCCCCGGAATCGATCTGCTTGGCCAGTTCGGCGCCGTACTCCACATCCTTCGTATGGATGGCGCCGCTCAGCCCGAACGCGCTGTCGTTCGCGATACGAATAGCCTCCTCGGGCGTATCGAAGGGAATCACGGATACCGCCGGACCGAACATCTCGCATTGCGCGACGGACATGCCGGGCTCACGTCGGCGAACAACGGTGGGAGAAGCCATGGTGCCTTCCACTTTTCCACGCAGAGCCACCCGCGCGCCTTCGTCCACGCCCTTTTGAATTTGCTTCGAGAGCGTATCCGCCTGCGCCTTGTTCATCAGCGGGCCGATATCGGTCTGGGGTCGCGCGGGTCGCCGACTTTCAGGCCGGAAACCCTTTTCACGTACTTTTCCAGGAAATTCGCATACAAGCTGCGATGGACCAGAACGCGATTCGCCGACATGCAGATCTGGCCCTGATGCGTGAAGCGGCTGAACACGGCGGCGTTCAGGGCACGCTCCACGTCGGCATCCGCGAGAACGATCAAGGCGCTATTGCCTCCCAGCTCCAGAACCGCCTTCTTCAGGCAACGCCCCGCCACGCCGCCGATATGGCGGCCGACGCCTTCGGAACCGGTGAAGGAAATGACCCTGGGAATCGGATGTTCCACGAACGCATCGCCGATTTCGCGCACATCGGCAACGACCACGTTAAGAAGCCCTTTCGGCAACCCCGCTTCCTCGAATACTCGCGCAACAAGAGTGCCGCCGGTGATGGGGGTGTCGTCGTGAGGCTTGAGAACCACGCCGTTGCCCGCCCCCAAGGCCGTGGCCACCGAGCGCATGCTGAGGAAAAATGGGGCGTTGAACGGGCTGATGACGCCGACGACCCCCACGGGCACCCGGTAAAGCCTGTTTTCCTTGCCATCGACCGTCGACGGCAGGATTTCCCCGTTCATGCGCAACGGGTAGGTGGCCGCCTCCTTGATGATGTTCTTCACGATCCCGATCTCGAAGAACGCTTTGAGTCCGGTCCCGCCAAGCTCCTCGATGATGATGTCCGTTATCTCCGCTTCGTTCTTTTCGACGAAGGTGATGGCCTTCTCGAGAATCGCGCGCTTCTCGAAAGGATTGACCTGCGCCCAGATCTTTTGCGCGGCGGCGGCCGATCGGTAGGCCACGTCCACGTCGGCCTTGTCGGCCAGCTTGAAATCGCAGATCGGCTTGCCGTTGTAGGGATTGCGATCGGTCAAAACCTTCGCGCTGGCGCCGTCGCGCCACTCTCCGGCGATGTATTGCCTGTTCAATTTCACGAACGGATTCATTCGAACCTCCTTGGACAGCGCATTCCTCTCCTCCGCGACGGACTGTAACTCAAACTCCCTCTCGTCGAGGGCCCGGGCGCTCTGTCGACGCCGGATGCCCGTCAAGTTCTCGTCGAGCGGCAGCGTGAGGAGAAAGCACCGCACCTCGCCGGCGCTATCGACGGCGCCGAGGTGTCGACGCAGATCCGCGAGTTCGGCAGGTGTCTGCCAGAAGTGATCGATAACGAAATGCCGGTAGCCGAAACGACGGTGGTGCTGAACGAGCAGCGCAAGTGTCGAGTGCAGGTGCGTGAGCGAGTCGGGATGGACCGGATTGGTGGCCACGACATGGTCGCCGTCCAGCATCACGCACTGGTCGATGCCCTCGCACCGCGCTTCGGCGAGCGTCGACTTGCCTATTCCGAGGGGCCCGTTGAGGACAATGAAACATTCCAGAGGGAGTCCGCGGCCATTCTAGCCGAGGAGCTCGCCTCGACGGAGGCCGCACGCGATGAGCACCGCCAGCATCGCGTGATCCCGTCGCTCGCGCAGCGTTGTCGGTGTCGCGGTCGTCACGAGTCGTCGGCCCTGCTCCGGTGTGAGCCAGTTGCCGAGCCGCACGCCGATCCGACGCAGGCCCTTCACGCGGCGAATGCCCGCCGCCAGTTCAGGACTGAGCAGACCTGCATCGGCCGCTTCGTACGCCACGCGCCGGACGGCCGCGAGGCGCAAGTTGATCGTCGCCGGCGCGTAGTGCTGCTGCTCGAGATGAATCCGGTAGCGAAGCACGACCGTACGGTTGAACGCCAACCGCGGCTCTGAACAGTACCAGCCGACGAACTCGCGGATGGCATGGTCGTGCGTGCGCTGGCCGCTGATCGACGTCAGGCTCGCCAAGACGGCCGCCTTCGCCTGTTCGAGGTCGGGAGCGCCAGTACGCGCTTCGGTGCGGGCTTGCGTTTGCGGGGACGCGTATGTGGCATGGTGGACGGCCTCCCGGTCCGTCGCCAGCCAGCATGTCGCATTCCGTATATACTCAATAGGTGTTCGGGTGGGATCCGCGGAAAGCCATCGCGAACGCGAAGAAACACGGCGTCACGTTCGACGCCGCGGCGACCGTGTTCGCGGATCCCAACGCTTTGGACGGCCCGGACCTGGCGCACTCAGCGACCGAGGTGCGGGCCCTGCGCTTGGGCCGTGCCGTCGACGGTCGGCTGTTGATGGTGGCCTATACCGTTCGGAAGGGTGATGACGATGCCGAGAACATCCGCCTCATCAGCGCGCGCCGGGCGAGCCGGCGGGAGCGTGCGGCGTACGCCACGCAAGATTGACTTCAGCGACATCCCGGAAGCGTCGCCGGTTCAACTCCGGGCGATGCGCCGGGTTGGGCGTCCGCCCATCGGGGACGCCCCACGCCAGTTGATTGCGATCCGGGTCGACGCCGGCGTCCTCGAACAGTTCCGGAAGGCCGCGCGCCGAAAGGGCGTCGGGTATCAGACGCTCATCAACGACGTGCTCGCCAAGCACATTCGCAAGGACGTCGCGTAGCGGGAGGTCTGGCGCCATCTCGAATCGCTCTTGGCGTTTAGCCCGAAACGCCTACGGGAGCCGCAGGCCATCGGCGTGTCGGCCACGGATTCGCCGGCTGCGGAGCACCCCAGTGCCTCCCGAGTGCGGCGCGGATGGCGGTGGGCCGACCTGATGCGGCGGGTGCTCGCCGCCGAGGTGCTGGCGTGTGCCCGCTGCGGCGGGCGGCTCCGGCGCATCGCGACGCTCGAGGCCTTCGAAACCGTGGCGCATCCGGCGACACCTCGACGTGCCGACATCGCTCGCTCGGATCGCCGCTCGACGGTCAGCGCCGAGAGGGCACACCACGCCCCTGCCTTCTCTCCGCGACCATCTGCCGTTCCGGGCGTTGCTCGAGGAGATCCATCCGCGGTGGCAGCAGCTGATCGCCTGGGAAGAGCAGCACCGGCCTGCGGGCGCATAACGTCCGCGCCCGCGCCTCGTGCCCGTCGGGTGACCAAGGCGCGCCTTCCACGCTTTCCGGAAATAGGGTTGCACTATAATCGCGCCCACACATGCTCCTGGCTCCCGGCACGCGCCTTGGTCCCTATGAAGTCGTCGCCCGGATCGGCGCCGGCGGCATGGGCGAAGTGTATCGAGCCCGCGACACCCGTCTTGATCGCACCGTCGCCATCAAGGTCCTGCCCGAGCACCTCGCCAAGGATTCCGAACGCCGGCAGCGGTTCGAGCGGGAGGCCAAGGCGCTGGCGGCCTTGAGTCACCCCCATATCTGCGCGGTCTTCGACGTCGGCACCCAGGAGGGGATCGACTACCTGGTGATGGAGCACCTGGAGGGCGACACGTTGGCGCAGCGGCTCGCGAAGGGCGCGCTGGCCGTCGACCAGGCGGTTCGGATTGCCGTCGAGATCGCCGATGCCCTCGACGCCGCGCACCGGAAGGGGATCATCCACCGCGACCTCAAACCCGCCAACGTCGCGCTGACCGAGAGCGGTGCCCGGCTGCTCGACTTCGGTCTGGCAAGACACCGCATCGAGCCCGAGCCTGCCAATACCGCGATGGACACCGCGATCCCCGACGTCTATCGGACGTCGCCCGGGGTCGTGCTCGGCACGGTGGCCTACATGGCGCCGGAACAAGCCCGGGGACACGAGGCCGACGAGCGGACGGATCTCTTTGCCCTTGGCGTCGTGATCCACGAGATGGCGACGGGCACGCTGCCGTTTGCTGGAGCCACGTCGGCCGTGATCTTCGACGCGATTCTCAATCACCCGCCGTCCGGACTCGAACGGCTGCCGCCGGATCTGGCGCACGTCGTTCGTAAGGCGCTCGAGAAAGCGCCGGCCCTGCGCTACCAGACCGCCGCCGACGCGAAGGCCGATCTCCTGCGGCTTCAGCGCGGTGCGGAGTCCGGCGGTGCCCCGGCGGTCAAGAAGACCGCTCGGGCGAGCGACGCGCGCCGGCGCGTGGAGTCGCTGGCGGTGCTGCCGCTCGTCAGCGCCGGCGGAGACCCGGACACTGAGTACCTCAGCGAGGGGATCGCGGACGGCCTCATCAACAGCCTGTCGCAGATGAAGCGGTTGCGCGTGGCGCCGCAACAGAAGTCCTTCCGCTATCGCGGCGACGCCGTGGACCTGCAGCAGGTGGCGCGTGACCTCCACGTCCAGGCGGTGGTGACGGGACGAGTCGTGTCGCGCGGCGACACCCTGGTCGTGAAGGTGACGCTCGTGGACGCGGAACACGACGCCCAGATCTGGGGGCAGCAGTTCACGACGAAGATGGCCGACATCTTCGCGCTGCAGGACGACATCGTCGACCAAGTGCTCGCCGCGCTCAAGGTGACGTTGACCGGCGCCCGAGCGCAGAAGGCCGTGCCCGCACGGCCTGCAACCGACGTCTACCATCTGTACTTGAAGGGTCGCCATCATGCGGCGAAGCGAACGCCGCCGAACACCCAACGCGCGCTGGAGTTCTATAAGGAAGCGCTCGACCTCGATCCGACCTTCGCGGCGGCCTACGCGGGCGTGGCCGACTGCTACGCCCACCTGGGCTTCACCCCGAACAGCACGATGGCACCCGGGGAGGCGTTTCCACGGGCGAAGGCCGCCGCGCAGAAGGCCCTGGCGCTCGACGGGTCCCTTGGCGATGCCTACGCGTCGCTCGGCATGTGCAGCTTCCTCTACGACTGGGATTGGGCGTCGGCCGAGCGAGCGTTCAAGCGATGCCTGGAGTTGACACCGACCTCGCTCGGCGCGCGCGTGTGGTATCCGATGCTCCTGGCGGTGATCGGGCGGCACGACGAAGCCATCGCCGAGGCGAAGCGGGCGATCGACATCGATCCGCTCTCCGCGAACGCGGCGATTGTGCTGGCGCAAGTCCTCTTCTTCGCGCGCCGGTTCGACGCGGCGGAGGTGGCGGCGAGAGAGGCGCTCGAGCTGGACCCGAACTACCTGACCGCAAATGTGTTCCTCGGATTCATCCACCTGGCGCGGCAGGAGTACGACCCGGCCGTCTCCATGCTGGAGAAGGCGGTGTCGATTGACCCGCACCACGAGCGTATTGGCAGCCTGGCACTGGCCCTCGGTCTTGCCGGGCGCCGGGACCAGGCCGTCGACATGCTCCAGCGACTCACCGATCTGGCGAGTCGTTCGTACGTGTCCCCATTCTCCCTTGCGGAGGCGCATGCCGGCCTGCGTCAAACCGAGCCGTGGCGGCAGGCGATGGCCGCGGCGCTCGAGGAGCGAGCAGGCCTGCTCGTGTTCCTCGACGCCGAATGGTGGGACACCATGCGCGACGATCCGTATATGGCGGAGCTGCGGCGCAAGGTCGGACTGCCTGCGCCCCTGTAACGACGGAGCTGCCTGGCGACGTAACGCTACGGCACGAACTGCTCCGAGCGCGC
>DATKDY010000149.1:0-7364 GCA_035512515.1 Vicinamibacterales bacterium | reverse complement strand
TTCGCGCCAGCCGTTTTTCGCTGGAGCTAAAGAGCTGGTCGACGAGGTCTTCCTCGACCCGGATGATGCGCGCCAGCAGGTGAGCGATAAACCGATCAGACATCGCGTGCTGCTGGTGCAGTAGGCGCACCATCTCATGCTGGTCCACCAAGAGAATGGTTGTGCTAGTGCTCGCGGTCGCGCTCCCTATGCGGACGGGTTGACCAGCCAAGCCTCCTTCGCCAAAGAAGTCGCCGGCGCCCAGTATCGCCACGACCGCCTCTCTCCCCGTCTTCGAGAGCACCGAGATCCTCACGCCACCTTTTTGGATGTACAGAACGCTCTCACAGGGATCGCCTTGGGAGTAGATGACGTCGGCTCGCCGATACTCCACGATCCTTCTCGCGACTCCCGCCGAGTCGAGGAACGCCTGGGCATTGAACGTCCCATTTTGCTTCGATTCCATGGCCGGCCTCTTCGGCGAACCGACGGTTTCGATGGGCGGTGGACGCGGGCGGCGACTCGAACGCGGACTCAGTTCGAGACTATTCGAAGCTCGATTGACATCCCTCAATGAACGTTTCCCGCCAGGTTTTGCAAACTTGGCAACAACCACGGCTACTTCTTCGTGCTCCGGGTGATGCGGACGGTCCGTTTGGCGCTAGCTTCAATCAGGATGTCCACCTGCCCCTGAAGCGCGTCGATCCGCTTCAAGTGAAAGTCGAGCACCCCTCGCATCTCGATTAAGAGATCCTCGATGCCGTTCAGTCTCGTGGCAAATGGCCGGATCACCGTTGCCACGACGATGGGCACTGCGACACTGAGTTTCTTCTGAGGCATCGCTCGTTACAATACTCTCAAACGCACCTGGACCACAGTGAACTACACGCAACGACTGATGATCTCCGGCGGAATGCGATAGCCTTCACGTGTGCGAGGATGTTCGACCGCGTTGCAATGTGCGCGCGGCGACGAGCCCGTTCACAAAGCGCACGCCCGTCGAACTGAAGTTTGCCGAGCACATCGAAGACCTGGCCGCCGAGCGCCTTACGCGCCTCTTCGAGTTTCTCCAGCAGTTTGCGATAGACGTCGCCCTCGCGAGTCTCGTCCTGGTCTGGAATGGTTGCCGCGAGCGCATTGAGCAGCGTGGTCTTACCCGTGCCGGTTCCACCGGAGATCAAGACGTTGCGCTGCGACCGGACCGCGCTCGTGAGCGTGGCGGCAAGTTCCGCCGTGAGCGTTCCCAGATCGACGAGCTCTTCGAGCGTGTAGCGGTGCGTGAATTTCCGGATCGTGAGGGTCGGCCCATTCACCGAACACGGCGGGAACATTGCGGCGACCCTCGAGCCGTCTTCCAGGCGGGCATCAAGGATCGGTTGTGCATCGGAGACCTCGTCGCCGCAGGTCCGGGCAATGTTCTTGATCGCGACCTTCAGATTGCGCTCCTCGAGAACGAGCCCGTGGACCTCCTCCAGCGTGCCGGCGCGTTCCACGAAGACGTGCCGTCCCCCGCAGTTGACCATCACTTCAGTGACGCTCGGATCGAGCAACAGATGCTCGAGGGGTTTCACGAACGGCAAGATGCGCGCGAAACTGCTCATAGCGTGCCCCGTGCGACGTGGTCGAAGTAGCTGGTCTGCACGTCGAGGTAGCATTCACACCGATCCGGTCCGGGCAAGAGTTGATGAGATCGTCCTGCAAGCGATCGGAGTCAGAAACACGCTTGCTGCTCTTCGTGAGCTGATTGCCGCCGAGCCGCTCTTCGCGCGAGCTGCGGAAGTCGAAGATGAGGATGCCAATGGCGACGAAGACGAAGAGGACACCGATGACGAAGACACTTGATCGGCCCATTCTCTCGGCTCCGCGTGCCAATGTGCACTACTGTGCCGGGTGCTTGATCTTCGTTGCTACCCGCAAAGCCTTGCGCTGCCCGCAGTGCCATCGGCCGATGCAGGCTGCCTCCCGCGCCGCGTAGCGTCTAAACCTCCTCCGCCGAGCAGCTCACGCAGACCGCCATTCGTCGTTGGCGTGCCGTATTCGCTGCCGGAACCGGTGAGCCGTGGCTGCAGGTCCGGCTGCTCTCTCAGTAGCTCAAGCCAACGATCAACGGGATCGTGATGTGCTCGAACCCGCGGCGAGAGCTGCGCCGCCACCGTCGGCGAGTTGAGTAGCATCGCGCCTGCTCGCCCACCGACGGGACAATCCCCGCTCGCGACGGCCAGACTTTCGCTACCGGATTCCGGGGTTCTCGTCCATGCCTGAACGGCAGGGACAATCACTCGATTGTCCCGATGAGGGCCGGTCTTTCGAGTTCGTCGGGCGGCTTGGCCGAGGCGGGCCTTCTCGCTACTCGTCTGGCAGTAACTCGCGAGCGGACACTTTGAGAGCACGCGCCACCGCGAACAGCTTCAGCAGGGTGACATTGCGGACGCCACGTTCGATCCCGGACATGTACGAGCGGTCTAGGCCAGCGCGGCCTGCCAGCGCTTCTTGGGAAACGCCGCGTTCTTCTCGGATTCGGCGAATCCGATCGCCCACTTTTCGCAGCGCAGGGTGCGCGGCCTTTGCCACCCACCGATGCTTGCGGGTTGAAGATTATCAGTCCACAGACTATAGTCCACACGAATCAACCAGCCGCTGTCGTCCCTCGTGGCTGAAGGCCACACAGATCAGGATGCCTGGCTATGCTCAAGCGACTCGGACCAGCAGTCGTCGGGATCGCACTCCTCTGCTCTTTTGCCGGGTGCGTCTCCACGCACATGAAGCAGTTCATCGGCAAAGACGCCCGCGTTATCCAGGTACAGGATGGCCCCCCGATTGCGGTGTTCGACCTTCCGGACGGGCGCCGCGCGCTTCAGTACCGCATTGGCGGCGGAACCGTGACGCTGCCCCAAACCACCACCACCAACGGCCAAGTGCAACTAATCGGTGATCAAGCCTGGTACTCCCAACAGGCCATCACCACTGGCGGGCAAACGTTCACAACCGACGGTTGCCTCGTCACGTATTTTGCGCTTTGGGACACGACCGCGAACGGCTGGATCGTGAAGGACATCTACTATCCGAGACGACTGGTGTGCTGAGGACAGCGGGTGCTCGGGAAGCTGGCCCGCTGCCCCTCCCGCCAGCCATGTAGGAAGCAGTAGCGCCATAAGGAGCCAACATAGCGGCCTGACGAGCATGGGCGCGAATATAAGCGCCGGGGGAATGCCAAGGAACCTAGCGCGTTAGAGAGTATGCTCGCGGCATGACCTGGCTTACATGGCTGCTGCTCGCCCTGCTCATCGCCGCCGTGGCCGCGGTCACCGGCATCAAAGCCAAAGGCACGCGCCACGTCGCCGGCACCCGCCTCATGGGCGTCGGCCGCATCGTCCTGCTCATCATCGTCGCCATCATCGCCTACGCCGCATACCGGGCCCGCTCCGGCAGCTGACATACGCCGGCCGCCGGCCGGGCGATCGCAGACAACCCCGCACAAGAAAGAGGTCCTATGGCTTTCTCCACATCCGCTCCGAAACACATCACGTGGCTCATCTGTCTCGTGCTCTACATCGTCGCCCTCGCGGCAGCCTTCGGCGGCGTCGCGATGGACAGCGCGTTCGCGCTCTGGTCGTGGGTGATCGGCTTTGGGCTGCTGCTCATCGCGACGGTGGTGAAGGATCTGTAGGGAACCCCATCAGGACTGCGATCAGAACCAGGATCGCACCCACGACGCAAGTGGCTGCCGGGCCGTTAGATTAGGGGCGCTGTGTGTTGGAGCCGCCGAGCAGGGCCACCGCCTCTTCCCACGTCGAGACGACCTCCACCTTCGGCAGAAAATGAAAGATGTTTCTGATCGGATTTTCTGACGTTCTCTCCGTCCGATAACGCCCGCTGTTTTTACCCCGGTAGCCGCCCTGACTGAGGCCAGCGCGCCTTCAGGGCAGCCCTAACGCCAGCGCGGGCCTGCATGGGGTCGGGCTCCTGCGTGGGGTCGCCGGTTCTAGCGCCAGCGTGGACCATCCATGAGGTCTGGGGCATCCATGGGGTCGCCACTCCGAAGTGGGCTGGCAGGAGCGTCCATGTGGTCGCGACCGTCCATGTGGTCGGGAGTCTGCCGCGGGCTAGCCAGCAACCCCCATGGGGTCGGCGTCTCCCATGGGGTCGAGCGCGCTGTGGCTACTTTCTGCCTGGGGCCGGTCAGCCCGAATCACATCCAAAGTGGCCTGCAGCCCGTCAATCATCCGGGCGGCCCAGACGCGGTCGGCCGCCGTCGCGGCACGCCGCCGGGCGAAGCGGTGAACCCGGAGCAGCAAGGCCGTGAGGCTGCGCTCGAGCACGGGACGACCTTTGACGCGGGAGGAGAGGCGGCGACCGTCTACTTCTCTCATGTGTACCTGCGGGAGATGGCCGCAAAGATTCGGCGCGGGCTCGCCGGCCAACTGGAACGCGGATTTCACACAGGCTCTATCACCTATGGCTACCGAACGATTCCGGTGCCGGATCCGTCCGGCCGGGTCGATCCGAACGGCCATCCGGCTCTGCTAGGCAAACGTCGCGAAGTGAACGAGCGTGAGGCTGTAATCGTCCGACGGATTTTCGAGTTGTACGCAGCCGGGAAAGGCATCCCGAGCTTGGTCAATCAACTCAACACCGAGGGCATCGTCGGGCCGCGCGGCGGTCGCTGGAGCTTCAGCGTACTGCATCGGTTACGGCGCAACGAGCGACTGACCGGGCGGGCGATTTGGGGGCAACGTCGATTCGAGCGGCGCCCTGGCACACGTCAGAAAGTCGCGCGTACGCTGCCGCGTTCGGAGTGGCGCATCGTTGAGCATCCAGAGCTTCGGATTGTCAGCGCCGAACTGTGGAATGCCGTGGTCGAGCGCCGCCGCGTCGTCGGTGCAGCGGCCAAGCAAGCAGGGCGGCCCCTGCTCATGCGCGGTCGTAACGCCGCCCTGCACTCGCGGCATCTCTTCAGCGGTTTTCTGCGGTGCGGCAGTTGCGGGGCCGCTGTGAGCGTCGTCAGCGGTGGTAAAGGTTCGCCGCGATATGGGTGCCCGCGACATTCGCACAATGGCGCGACAGCCTGTCCGAATCGGCTCACGATCCGCGCGAGCTTGGCTGATTCCGTGCTCCTGGCGGGCCTACAGGCGGAACTGCTCCGGCCTGAGACGCTCGCGTACATCATGCTGATGCTGCTAGGCCTCGGGTTCGCAGCGAGAACCGCACGCCGCAGGCGTCAGGTAGCGCGCGCTGGATCACACGATGGGCGCTGATCGGTCCACCTGTTGAACTACTGCAGGCAGGAGGAGAATATCCTGCATCACTCAGGCGACGTGCTGCTCCACAGACTGCACGGCCTCGCCAACGATCACGGGCGGTGCTTGACTATGTCGGCGCTGGGCCGGACTCCAGCTCACGAGCCGCCTCCTCGCTGACGATCACCGCGTCAAGACCGATGCGAAGGTCGGTCGCTTCCGGAATCAGATTCCGCCGCGTCAGGAATCCCGCCAACGTCCCGCCCGACACCTCGAAGCCCGTTATGACTCCAGATCGTTCGTCGACGTGGACATCTTTGATCACGCCGAGGCGGCGGCCGGCCACCGTCATTACCGGCTTGCTCTTGAGGGTGCTCGATCGGATCGAGTCGCTGTCGCCATCACGCCACTCGCGTGCGCCGACGACGCCCTCCTGCGATCGGGCGATCACCGCATCCCCCACGGTCTGCACGTTCTCGCTGGGCACGACCCGCTCTGAAGTCAGCAGCTGCCCACCGACGATGAAGCCGACGATGCGGCGTCCCTGCGCGTCGACGAGCACGTCGCTGACGGTGCCTAGTTTCTGCCCCGTGTCTGCCGCCACGATGGCTCGTCCCGGCAATTCGCTCAGTCGTCTCATGAGGGCTCCCCTGCCCTTCCCTGACCTCCGGCCATGTGCGGATGGGCTACCAGACTCCGCTTTTCAGGCAGAGACACCGCAGTGCGTGGCGACAACTGAGGACTTTTCCCCGAGGCGGACTATCCAGCTCATGAATGTTCACAGGCCAACACGCGCGATGGCGGCTGACGTAACCGTGACGACACTGGCAGGCCTGGTCACGCAGGCTGCGGCTCGAGGAACGCCTTGAGATCCGCCAGATCGTGGCCGATCACCTCGCGGACCTTGTCGCCGATCGCCCACCGCACTGGGGCCAGCGCGCCGGGCGGCACCCCGTGGCTTTCGAGCTCGAACTCCACGCGCACCCGCGTACTATTCCCCGCGGGCTCGAACGTAAACACCGCCGCGATCTGAGCCCCGGCTTTGTGATGCGTGATTGTGTACGTGCGGTTCGGCTCGAAGGCCGTGATTTCCATCTCCGCCGAGTCCAGCCGGCCGAGCACCTCGCGGGTTTCGATCCATCGTGTGCCGCGCTTGAAACCGCCAACCGTCAATACCGCGATGTTCCTGATGTTCGAGACCCGCTCGGCACTGTGCTCGAGGTCCGTGAACACTTCGAACACTCGCTCAACGGGAGCCGCAATCTCGGTGGCGACGGTAATGGTGGTCATCAGGGCCTTCTCCTGTGAACTCGTGCGATCGCCGGTCAGCCGGCGGCACCCGAACGGGATGATTGAGTTGGAATCGGTGTGCAGGAGCGGTGCCGACGTCGCTCGCTGAATACACAGCAGACCACAGACCACCGCGCGGTTCCAGCCTTATCGTGCAGACCGCAGTCGTGCAGCAGCAACGCTGCAGCTACCCGCGGGGGGCGGCCGCGACCCCGAACCCAACCGGCAAACACCCGGGCAGGTCACTTCATGAAATGCAGTTCACTCGGGTGTCCGCTACGTCCCCGCTGCCCAGCTGAGCAATCAAGCAGGCGTCGCGGCCCGCCTGCTGGCGTCACCCCCACGGACCCCCGTGACGCGTCGGCATTGCCCTTGCTGGGCCACCCTGTGCCCTTACAAACGGGAGGAGACGATGAGGATGACTCAGGTGCTTAAGGTGGTTTCGCTCGCGGCGCTACTGGCGGCCGCACCGATGACGATGGCGTGCGACAGAGCGCCGGACCAGCCCGACTACGAGGAGCGCGTCAACGAACAGCTGAAGACCGCGAACCTCGACAGCAGGGTGACGGTCGATTGGAAGGCTGACGAGCGGATCCTGGAGTTGAGCGGCGAAGTCGAGCGCGAGGCCGATAAAGCGCGAGCCGAAGCGCTTGCGCAGCAGGTAGTAGGCACTGCCGCCCGCGTCGTCAACGAAGTCAAAGTCGAGGGCGCCGAGTACGGTCGCATAGACGATGGGATTGAGGAACAGCTCAACAGAATGTTCGAAGACCGCACCGAGTGGGATTTCGACGGCCGTGGGGTGACCTTCGACGCCGAGCAGGGTGTCGTAACGATCACCGGCACGGTCGAATCGGACGC
>DATKDY010000148.1:0-4784 GCA_035512515.1 Vicinamibacterales bacterium | reverse complement strand
CTCGCGCTCGAGCGCATCGAGGTCGACAGGTTCCACTCCCGTCAGGGCCTCATACTCGTCCATCGAGAGAACGACCGCCTCGGGGCGGCGGTACCGGGTAATGAAAACCCGTCCGCCGCGGACCACCCGGGCGAGCACCTCCCCGAAGTTGTTCTGCGCGTCCGTTGCGCTCACGGAATGGGAACGGGCCGGCTTCGCGGGTCTGGGCATATCACGGCACCTCCTCTTCTATATTAGCCAACATAGCTAGAAATGCAAGACAAGGGTTTAGCGCCAGCGCCACCGAACCGGCCAAGGCGCGACGATGCCCAGAAGGGCCAGACGGGCGGCGAGCAGCGCGAATGGCCGAGCAGCCGCATTCCGCTGGCGAGATTGGCCGGGCCCCACGCGTGCATCTGCTCGTCGAGCAACGTGCGTACCTCGGGAACGTCCAGCTCTGGAGCGATGACCGTCAGCCCACGCCGTAGCCGTTCGATTGCTGCATGCAGATCTCCGGAAGGGCGGATTGCATACGTGATCCGGCCACAGAAGAAGCACCGTCAGGCCCTATGCCGGAGGCGTGTATCGGTCAGGCCCTCGGGTGGAATTCGTCCGGTTCCGGCGCTATCTTATCGCTCGCAGTGGTTTTCGCGGGCGTAACTCAATGGCTAGAGTGCGACCCTTCCAAGGTCGAAGTTGTGGGTTCGAGTCCCATCGCCCGCTCTGAGCAGCGCCCCCAGGAATGCTTGGGGGCGCGCCGCATTTCAGACCGGACGTCGGGCATCACGTCGGGCGGTTCCGTGGGGGCCACGGCGGGGGCCAAATTGTCGGAACTTCCCGGAATTGTGGCCACCAAAGCGGGCATTTCAGCGAAGATCACGGAACTCTCGGGCGCGAGGCTCAACTCAGTGCTGACAACGGGTTGTGCCCGGTATTGGGACTCCTTCCACGAACCGTGACCCGGTGCTGGGCCATCAGCCTCGCGGCCTGGCCTCGACGAGAAGTTCAAGGACGTGGACGACCCGCTGCGCCTGGTCTTCGTTTGTGCCATGTGGCTCACCGGCTTCGATGCGCCGAGCTGCTCGACGGTGTATCTCGACAAGCCGATGCGCAACCACACGCTGATGCAGACGATTGCCCGCGCCAACCGCGTCTTCCCCGGCAAGCACAGCGGCATGATCGTGGACTACGCAAACGTGTTCGCGTCACTGGAGAAGGCGCTTGCCATCTACGGCGCAGGCAAGGGAGGCACGAATCCGGTCAAAGAGAAGGCGCAACTCGTCGCGGCTCTGCGGGAAGCGGTCCAGGCCGCCACGGTCTTCTGCGCTACCCACGGGGTGGATCTCGTCGCACTCGAAGCGCTGCCGCTCGGCAGCCTGGAGCGGCTGGAGGCAGTGGAGAACGCCATCAACGCGCTGATTGCGCCGGAATCGCTCCGGCGCGACTTCCTTGGCCACGAGCATGTGCTCCGCACCCTCTACCGCGCCATAAAGCCCGACCCGGCTGCGCTCGAGTTCGCTCAACGCGTAGCCGGCATCGCAACGCTGGCCGCTGCCATCAGGGCCAAGCTCAGCCCAGACCCGCCGGACACTTCGACCATCATAGGGCAGATCACCGGGCTCCTGGACGAGTCCATAACCGGCCTGACGATCCACGAGGCGGGTCCTCCGGCCATCGACCTCTCCAGGGTCAACTTCGAGGCCCTTGCGCAGCGGTTCAAGGAATCAAAGCACAAGAACACCGACCTCGAGGCGCTCAAGGCCGCGATCCGGGCCAGGTTGAACAAGCTCGTGAGGCTGAACCGCACGCGCGCCGACTTTGCCCAGAAATTCGAGGCGCTCATCGAGAGCTACAACGCCGGTAGCCGCAGCATCGAGCAGCTGTTCGAGGAACTACTGAACCTCTCCAATAGCCTGGATGATGAACAGGAGCGCCACGTCCGCGAGCACCTCACCGAGGAAGAGCTGGTCATCTTCGACATCCTCACCCGGCCAGCACCCGAGCTGACCTCGGACGAACGCGCCGAGGTCAAGAAGGTGGCTCGCGAACTGCTGACGCGGCTCAAGGACCTGCTAGTGCTGAACTGGCGGCAGAAGGCCGCGGCGCGTTCCGCGTTGAGGTTGGCTATCGAGGACTTGCTCGACACGGGCTTGCCGCGTGCTTATGCGCCGGAGTTGTACCGCCAGAAGTGCTCCGCAGTCTTCGAGCATGTCTACGAGAGCTACCCAGAGCGGGATGCGGGGGTCTACGCTGACGTGGCCTGACGACACGAACCGTGCGGGCTGACCACCCGCTTGTCAGCGGGACGGCTCTCGTTGGTGCGTTCGTCCGATAGTCGCCCAGTACACGCCCGAGGGGGAGTCGTGCGGTTGATCTGGCGCTCTCTCCCCGATCGTGACATCTTCGCGCGTTTGGCAACGGATTGGCAATGCGGCCCAGCAAAACGCCGCAAGACGCGGCTACGCCCGACGCGCGGTTCCTTGAGGAGCATCCGGACAGCGTCGAGCTAAGCTGGTGTCTCCGGTTAGTCCGGTTTTCCCGCAGGGAGGGTGTGCGCGTGCTGCAACAGCCGGGCAATGCCACATGAGGGATCAGATCGAATGAAGTTGGTCCAAGCGTGGGTTGGCTAGGTGGGTCCAACGTTCTTTCACGAGCCCGGCATTCCCGCCCATCGAGGACGGGAACGCACCTCGCGGGCGACGGTTCCCGCCCGGGCAGTACGGGTCAGGCGGCAGGCACTAAGCCGGGGGCAGCATGCGTTGCGGCCATGCAAAGCGTGGCCGACGCGTTCCCGTCCCTCGGTTTCGGGAATGCAGCGTTTGAAAGCCAGTGCACGAACGGATTGGACGTGTGTGCGAGGGCCGCCCGTGAGGGAGCGATGTGGTTCGTGGGGAGCTGAGGTCTATGGGCCCGAGGGGGATCGACGGCGCCGAATCCCCCTGAAGTAGGTGGTAACGTAAACGTTGCCGTGTCCGATCCCATCGTTCAGATTCGACATCAGTCCTTGCAGTTTCAGAGTGAGTTAGCCGGCATTACCGCAGAAGGACGGCTCTCGCTGCTGGGGTAGTAAACCCTTGCGGACTGGTTACGGGATGCTGGATTCTTGGAAGATTGTCGCTCGCACGGGAGGGTCATATGCGATATCGTATCGGTGTGACGAGCTGTACGCTCTCAATTCCGCTTTTCCTCGTTGCCTGCAATCAACCGTCTGGTTCCGAGCAAGGCCTTGACTCAGCCGTCGAGCGAGTTAGCTCCACCTCCACGTCGGCTTGCGATCAGCTAATCGGACTGAAGCTGCCAAACACGACGATCACCATCGCAACAACTGTGGCCGACGGGTCGTTTGTTCAGCCCACACCGCCGCTGCCGTTTGCGCAATCCCCAGGATATGAGAACTTGCCCGCTTTCTGCCGTGTCGCAGCAACCGTCTCCCCAGTGGCCGACTCGGAGATCAAGTTCGAAGTCTGGCTACCTGCCGAGGGCTGGAACGGCAAGTTCATGGGAACCGGAAATGGCCAGCTACGCGGGACGATATTCTATTGGAACATGGTTGATCCGCTGCAGCGCGGATACGCCGTTGCCAATACAGACAGGGGACATGAGGGTGAAGGCTCGGATTGGAGTTTCGCAATCGGTCATCCGGAGAAGCTGATCGATTACAGTTACCGTGCCGTTCACGAGATGACGGTCAAGTCGAGAGCAATCATCGAAGCCTTTTACGGCCATGAGGCGCAGTATGCCTACTGGTCGGGATGCTCCGCCGGTGGGCAGCAGGGTCTTGCCGCAGCGCAGCGCTTTCCTGATGACTATGACGGTATCATCGCCGGAGCTGGCAGTGGCGATTGGGTGACGCTAACGACCACTCCTATCTTGATAGAGCAAGTTCTGACAGATCCCGAAGCCCCGCTACCGCGCGAGAAACTACCAATGATCAGAGAGGCGGCAGTCGCCGCATGCGATGCCGCGGACGGCGTTGCTGACCGCGTCGTTGCGCATCCTCACCAATGTCCCTTCGACCCCGGAGTCCTTCAGTGTTCTCGGGGCGACACATCCAGTTGCCTCACGGCTGCCGAAGTGGACGCAGTTCGGCGGATCTACCGCGGACCGATGAATCCTCGGACGGGCGAAATCGTCTCGCCCGGCCCAAGCCCCGGCAGCGAGCTGGCTTGGGCGGCATTTACGCCAGAGGGCGTTCGATTGGCCGCCAACTTTTATCGGGATGTGATTTTCAATGATCCCGATTGGAATGTTTTCGATCTCGACTTTGATGCTGATGTCGCACACGCACGCGAGCTTCAAGGAGACGTTCTTATCGAGCCGGACCTCCAGGCCTTTATGAGGCGTGGTGGCAAACTCATTCTTTGGCACGGTTGGACTGACGGTGTTGTTCCTGCACGTGCTACAGTCAAGTATTTCGAGGCGGTATCCAATAGCGTCGGCACCGATGCGGCGTACGAGAACATGCGCCTGTTTATGGTCCCGGGAGTGGACCATTGCGGAGGAGGTGAGGGTACATTTGCGTTCGATGCCGTGATGACTCTGGAACAGTGGGTGGAACAGGGAACGGCGCCTGAACGCATCATTGCGAGCCGCCCGCTCGAAGGAGGCCGTGTACGCACTCGGCCTCTTTGTCCTCATCCCAAAGTCGCTACTTACAAGGGCCAGGGCGATACCGATGATGCGGTGAATTTCGAATGCCGGGAGTGAAATGAAGGCTCTCGAAGAGTGGAGTGATGAACGCACCGTTGATTGATCTAGCGCCCGGCTGTCTCATTAGAGAGTGGTTACGAAACGGCGTCCTGGCA
>DATKDY010000147.1:0-96721 GCA_035512515.1 Vicinamibacterales bacterium | reverse complement strand
TGACGCCGGCAGGCCGCCAGCCCATGGCGTCGCCATCCGGTGACGTCTGGGTGACGTTCAACGGCGAAATCTACAATTTCCTCGAATTGCGGCGGGAGCTGGAAGGACGGGGACACCAGTTCCGGTCACGGAGCGACACGGAAGTGCTCCTCGCCGCTTACAGAGAGTACGGGATTGACTGCCTGGAGAAACTGCGCGGCATGTTCGCATTCGCCATCTGGGACGAGCCCAGGCGGCGGCTGTTCATCGCTCGCGATCGAGCGGGAAAAAAGCCACTCCACTACTTCCTCGACCAGGATGGAATCGCCTTTGCCTCCGAGCCGAAGGCGTTTCTCGCTGACCCAGGCTTCGAAGCGAGGCCTTCGCTGGCTGCGTTGGCTGAATACATGACTTACCAGTACGTCCCGTCGCCGATGTCGGCATTCGAGGGCGTCGCCAAATTGCCGCCGGCGCATTATCTCGTGGTTGAGAACGGCAACGTCACCGTCAATCGCTACTGGAAGCTGTCCTACGCTCAGAAACGGAAACTGTCGGACGACGAGGCCTGCGAAGCGCTGATTGCTGAGCTCCGTGAGGCGGTGCGCCTGCGGATGATCAGCGACGTGCCGCTTGGCGCCTTCCTGAGCGGCGGCGTCGATTCGAGCCTGATCGTCGCGCTGATGGCAGAGCAGACCAGCCGCGTGAAGACGTTTTCGATCGGCTTCGAGGAATCGGAATTCGACGAACTGCCCTATGCGCGACTCGTGGCGGAGCGCTATGCCACCGAACACTGCGAGATGGTGGTGCGACCTGACGTCACCGAGCTGCTCCCGAAATTGGTTTGGCACTACAACGAGCCGTTCGCCGACGCTTCTGCGATTCCGACTTATTGTGTCTCTCAGATGACCCGCGAGCACGTAACGGTAGCCCTTAATGGCGATGCCGGCGATGAGAACTTCGGCGGGTACCGCCGGTACCTCACCGATACGGCAGCGCAACGGTTCGACAGCTTGCCGCCCGGAGTTCGGAACAGCGTCGCGGCGGTGGCCGATCGGATTCCGGTGCACGGACGGACTCGTTCATTTCCGAACAGGACAGCGAGATGGCTGAAACGCCTTTCGGAGCCCGCTGCGCAGCGATATGCACGCCGCATCATGCACTTTCAACCGGAGGTGCAGAGCGAGGTATGCATGCCCGCCTTCTTAGATGCCCTCGGTGACCGTGCCGCATTTGACGTGCTGCGCAACACGTCTCAAACATCGGATGCTCACGACGATATTGACGCGATGCTCGATCTGGACGTCAATCACTACCTTCCCGATTGCCTGCTGGTGAAGGTTGACATCGCATCCATGGCGCATGGTCTCGAAGCGCGTTCGCCGATGCTGGACCATGTCTTCATGGAATTTGCCGCCCGCCTCCCTTCTCACATGAAGGTCCGCGGCCTGGTGACCAAGTACATCCTGAAGCGCGCCGCGATCCCCTTCCTGCCTCAAGACAACATCTATCGCACCAAACGGGGATTCAGTATTCCGCTGGCGCCGTGGTTCCGCGGGGAGTTCGGCGATTACGCGCGTGACGTCCTGCTCGACGGGCGTCTGGCGCAGCGGGGCTATTTCAAGATGGATGTCGTCCGCCGGTTGTTGGAAGAACACCGGCATGGCGTCAACACGTGGCAGAAGGAACTCTGGAATCTGCTGATGCTGGAGTTGTGGCATCGGATGTTCATCGATCGCCGCCCACGTGAGTGGATGAGCGCGTCGTCTCCCGCGACTGCCAGCCTGGAGCCGGTGCGATGAGCAAGACGCTGCTCGTGTGGGTGCTGATGTACTTCGGGGGGCTGGCCCTCGCCGTGGTGCACCCGATCTATCCGCTGGTTTCGTATCTCACGTTCTATTACGCGCCGCCGCACCACAACTGGTGGGGCGATATGCTTCCGGACCTTCGCTTCAGCTTGCTGGCCTCGGCGGTGATCCTCGGCTCGGCGATGTTGAAAGGCGCCGGCCTGGAGCCCCTGAAGGAGACCAGGAATCCCGCTCTGAAATGGTTTCTGCTGTTTGGTTTCTGGGTCGTCCTCGTCACCGTATGGGCCGAAGACCGAGTCCGGAGTTGGGTGTGGACCGTCGCGCTGTTGAAGCTGATTCTGTTGTACATCCTGATCCCTGTCACCGTGCGGACGCCCGCGCATTTCGACATCTTCGCTGGCGCGCATATAGGCGGGGCGACATATTGGGGCTACAAGGCCTGGGACGATCCAAAGCGAGAGGCAGGCAGGTTGAAGGACGTCGGTGGACCAGATACGCAAAACGAGAACGCCGCCGCCGCCCACCTCCTGACCGCGCTCCCGTTCGTTGCGGTGTACCTGTTGTCGGCCAGGAACCGGAAGATGCAGGCCATCATCATGGTGTGCGGTGCCTTCATCGTGAACGTAATCATCTTGTGCAACAGCCGTGGAGCTACCCTCGGTTTGCTTGCGATGGCAGGTGCCGGAATCGCCTTCGCCGGCAGGGGGAGACGATTGAAATTGCTGGGCGTCGCCGCGGCCGCCGCCGTGGCGCTACTCGCCCTGGCTGACCCGGAGTTCGTGGCGCGTCAGCAAACCACGGTCGATGCGCAGGATGGGTCGTCGCAGGGAAGGTTGATCGCGTGGCAAGCTGGACTGGAATTCATCAAGGATCATCCGCTCGGCACGGGAGGTCGCGGCTTTCACATTCTCAGTCCACAGTACATCCCCGAGATTGTGGAGTCCCACGATGGGGAGGAACGATCGGTCCACAACACATACTTGCAGCTCGGGGCGGAATGGGGTGTGCCAGGTCTGGTCCTATGGGGCGGCTTCATCATTTCAACGATGCTGCTGCTGGGACGCGCTCGGCGGGCCGCCCAAGATAACCCTTGGTATTTCTACCGGTTGCTGGCGATCAAACTGGCGCTCATCGGACTCCTGGTCGCGGGCATTTTCACAAACCGCTTATACGGGGAGTCGCTGTATTGGATGTGCGCGCTTGCGTACGCGTTGCATCGCATGCATGTGACCGTGAAGGAGACCGCAGCAGCAACCGACAGCGTGTCTGCGCCGCCGATTATCGCAGGGACATTGGTTGCGGGCGCGAGCAGCCGTTGATGCTCGCTCAGCGTTCTGGAAGGTAACCGCAGTCGAGATCACCATGAATGAACACATCATCGAAACGCAGAAGGCGCGTGACGTACTGGCAGCGTTCTGGGCACGCAAACTATCGCGCCACATCACAGCCGTCCTGCTCAAAACGCCGATCACCGCGAATCAGACAACCGTTCTTTGGGGCGCGATCAGCGCGATGAACAGTTACGTCGTCTATCGCGTCCTCGTCGGCGAGTACCTGCTGCTCCCGCTGATTCCGCTGGTCTACACGTTCACCTACGTTCTCGACTGCGTGGACGGCGAAATCGCGCGAGCCCGCAAGGTAGCGAACCCTGTCGGCGGCAAGCTCCTCGATGGCATTTGCCATCGCACGACGGAGTATTCGCTGCTGGCGGCCTATGTCTGCGCCGCTGCGCAACTGAGCTCGTCGGCCTGGGTGCTGCCAGTCGGCCTCTTCCTGCTGTCCGGCGAAGCGATGTACACGTATGCCTACGAACGCCGACTCAGCACGCTGCGATTGAGCATTGGCTTTACGGGCCTGCTGGCGTCTACGAGCGCCAACATGTACGAACGCGGCGAACGCTGGGGTGACCTGTCGTGGCGCCGACGGATCGCCACCTTCAAGGGGCAAATTCACTACAAGTCGATTTACGTCGCGATCGCCTTGAGCTACATCTCTGGCCTGGCGCTGCTGGTTGGGCTCGGCCTGCTCGCCGCTTACAAGCACGTCCTGTGGATTCGGCTGATTGCTCGCACGCTGGCCGCCAGTCAGGCCTCGCAGGATCGGTCGTCCTCCGCTGACACCGCAGGCGTTGCGTCGCACGCAGCCGAGGCGTTATGAGTCGCCTCTTGGAGGAACCTACCGTGCAGCCGGCACGTCGAACGGAGTTCAGCGCTTTTTACGAGAAGACGCGCGACGAGCCGGTCTATGTGATTCTGGGCGTGCAGGGTTCGGGCACGAACTTGTTGGGACGACTGCTGACGCGGCTGTTCAATTTTTCGGTCATGCGCGACAGGTCCTCTGTCTTCAAGGCCGCGGCACGTCTTGGCAATGCCCCTGATGCTGAGGCCGTGGAGCGTGAGATCAGACGTTTCACAAACCTCGTGTCGCCTTCCGCGGTTCGCCGCAAGACGAGCAAGGACGTGATTCGGAAGAACGTGCTGTTCCGGGGAGTCGAGGCCGAACTGGAGCCCTCACGAATCCGGAGTGGTGCGGACTTTGCGCGGCTGATCTACGCGTATCGCGCCTTTTCGCTCGGGGCGACGCACGTTGCCATCAAGTCAGACGACCTTTGGGAATCGATTCAGGCGATCGATACCGTGCTTCCCAATCGGCGGGTGATCTTGTTGACCCGCGACTTCAGGGACAACCTCGTGTCGGTCAGCGGGAAGCAGTTCGGCCCCATCGAACCCGTCTGTGCCGCGGCTTACGTGAAGGGACAGGTGGCGCACTACGCCGCAGAGTACCGGCGCGCCGGTCGAGCCGGATACCATGTCAAGTACGAGACCGTGCTCAATGACACACGGCGGTTTGTCGAAGGTTTTGCCGGCCACTTCGCGATTGCGCCGTCGGTGAACCTGGATGTGGCGATCCCCGCATTACAGTTCAGACCCAACAAGATTGGAAAGTGGAAGGCGTTGCCGCCTCGGCAACTGGCGTGGTGCGAGGGAATTTTGCAGGAGGAGTTGCGAGAGTTCGGCTACCCGTTCGCCTCGATCCGGCCCGAGCGCCCTGGGCGCCGCCAGTTGCTGGTTGCCGCCGCCAAAGACAAGGTCAAACGTGTTCCCCAAAAGGTCCGCCGGGTTCTGAAGCGCATTCGGAGCTGACCTCAGCAGGATCACTATGCTCATCAAGACACCGCATTTGCCAATGCCTGGGTCCTACTCGATCCGTTCGGCCGCCACTCGCGGATCGCGGGGGATCTTGAATCCTCTGCTCGGAACCTTGACCGCCGATCGCGACTACGACATCGAAAACACGATTTTCGTCGCCGGCTGGGCGCGCAGCGGCACGACCTGGCTGGCCGAGGTGCTCAGCACCATCCCGAAGTCGGCGATTCTGTTCGAGCCGCTGCACACCGAGCGGGTTCCTCAGGCGGTCGCGGCGGGATTTCCGCCGGCGGAGCTGCTCGCTCCAGGCGGCGGCACACCAGCGCAGCGACTGTTCATGGAGCGCGTGCTCCGTGGCGAAATTCTCAACTGGTGGACCTGCAGTTGCAACCCGCTGGAACGCGCGATTCGCCCCAAAGTGTGGATCGTCAAGGAAATTCAAGCCAACTACTTGTTGGATTGGATCCTGGGCACGTTCCCCATTCGACGCGCCGTACTCATCGTGCGCCACCCGTGCGCCACGATCGCCTCTCGGCTGTCTCAGGGCTGGACGCCGAAGAATGCCGAGGTCAAGGTCAAGCAGTACGCCGCGCTGCGAAAGTTTCCCCATCTGGCAGCGCTCTGTCACGACCTCGAGGATCCGTTCGAAGTGATGGCGGCGCGCTGGTGCATCATGAATTACGTGCCTCTCAGCTTGCGTCCTCGCCCCTTTCACGTCGTCGCCTACGAGTCGCTCGCCACACGCGGTGCGCGTGATCTGGCGCCGGTGTTCGCTGATTGGAAACTCGAGATGCCGGCGGCGATAGCCGACACACTTGGTCGAGCCAGTTCCACCACGAAAGCGGAGGCGATACAGGGTACGACGCATAATAAGTCCCTCGGCCAATGGAAAAAGACGTTGACCAGGGATCAGATCGCCAGGATTCTGCGCGTCGTGCGCACTTTCGGGATGGATTTTTATACCGACGATCTCGAACCTGATTACGACCGGCTGAATCGAACGCTCGTCAACTGACATCAGCGTGAGCGGGCACTCGCAACCGCGTGGAGGGCGAAGCAAGATGGAAAGACGAAAAGGAACGCTCGTCGTGGTCGGTCTGCCTGTGTTGGCGAGCGCCCTCGTGTTGGTCACCGCGCCATCCGCGCAGCGGCCCGCCAGCGGTTGTTCGTCGGCCGCGCCGAACAGTGGGCAGGCTGCGTTGCTCCCGTCACACGCCTACTTCGTTGAATTGGTGGCGCGCCCCGACTGCATGGCTGCCTTCAGCCTCCGCGACAGCGACCAGCTGGCGCGGTTCACGCACGGACCAAAGTCCGTGTCACAACGGATCACCTACGACCCGGCCAGTGATCCCGATCCTCGCCGCCAGGACGCCGCGAAGGTCCTCATCCCGGCGGGAGACGTGAGCCTTCGGAGCACGATCCGGTTGCCAATCGGGACGACAGACGGGACCGCGACGCTCATCACCTGGGACGCCTGGTTTGGCGCCGAGTTCCGCCACGCGAACACCGGGATTGCCAACTACAAGAACTTTCAGTTCGCCTCACCGGCGAAGCGGATCTGGTTCGAGGTCAGGACGCGCTTCGCCCAGGCCGAGGCGCCCAGTACCCGACGGGCGGTCAGGGAGGCGAGAGGACGAAAAGGTCAGGTCGCCGGGCGTCCTGCCACCCCAGGCACTGAAGGGGCCAAGCCGATGACCCCTCAGTTGCCCTCCGCAAGCAGCGGCGAACGCGTGGCGATTGGCGTGGTGGATGCACGCGCGTACGGGGGCGGCGGTGCGGCATTCGGTCCCAACGTCGTCAGCGGTGGATCGCTGTCGCCGAAGGCGGGATCGTTCACCATTCGAGCCGAAACCTGGACACGATATTGGGTGCTGATCGAGCAGCGAGCCAACGATTGGGACCTTGTGAGTCTCTGGGTCAGTGACGAAAACACTGACCCGGTGCTGATCATCGACCGCCGTCAGCTCAGCGTGAGGGGGAGCGTTGACGAGTTCTGGCTTCAGTACAACACGTCCACGCAGCGCACCGAGGGTCTCGGACAGCGAGTCGGGTACGCACGTAACGTCGTGATGCTGAGGAACGTACCGGACGTTTCCACTCTGCTGCGACGCCCGGTCAAATAGGCTCCGCGTCCCCTATTTCACTGGACGTTGCAGCAAGCTCTGAACATTTGTGGCGCCGCGCAACATCACGATGTTGCGCGCGTAGGCCACACGCGCGCCAAACCCCTCGTCCAGGCCCTTGCTGGATGTGTTGTACTCCAGCCAGAAACTGTTCCAGCCGTTCCACCCGTTTTTCACGTTCGGCTTGATCTGCAGGCGGTCATTGATGAGCACCGGGCCACGGTTCTCGTCGGCGACCCAGAGGCTGAACTCGTGCCATTCCCCCGCGGGCTGGATGAGCACCCAGTAGCGCGTCCACGTCTCCGGCTGCAGCGCGAACTCCCCGACCATCGGCGAAGCCGGGTGCCGATTCGTGACGTTCGGCCCGATCTCGCCCTCTTCGGGCTGGCCATAGAAGCGAACTTCGACATCAGCCACGCCGGCCGGTGGCGTGCCATTCCGGCCGGAAAAGTTGGACTTGATCTCCGTCCAGATGCGGCCCGACGCGAACTGGAAATGCTTGTAGTTGCCGATGCCGGTCTTGGCAAAGGCGTATTCCGCACCAAGCCATGATTCCCAGGTGACCAACAGGCTGTCATTCTCGACAACAGGTATGGGGACACGGACATTGTTTGGCAGGCTCACGACGTTGGCCGGTACTACTATCTTGGCCGCATCCTGACGCCGCGGGTCCGGGTCGTTCGCGGGGTCATAAGACACATCGATGGGTTTGTGAGTCGCGTCCATGTAGGCGAGGAGCTGGTCCATGCTCCGCAGGCTGTACGCGACCAGGCAATCCGATCGCGTGGACAGCGCATCGAAGTACGCATGAGGACCGACATCGGTGGAGGACTCGAACGTGTCGGATCCGGCGTATGGCCCGGAAACACTCGACCCGTAGTCATCGAGATCGACTGGAACAATCCGGAGTTTCATTGGCTTGGCTGGCCGGTTCGCAACAGTCGGCTCGCAGGGCGCCTGTGCCGCCGCAGCCGTCAAGACTGGTGAGCTCATGCCGGCGGCGCCAAACGCCGGGGCCAGCGCCAGCGAGGCGAGGGCGGTGACCATCGTGGTACGTAAGAACATTCGAAAACCCTTCTGAGCACGTGCTTGCAGGCTATCATCCGGGCACACGCGCAGACCCGGCTCACCTAAGGCATAACAAGACTGATACCAATCATTTCGTGCTCAATTTAGCGAAGAAATGCGCGGGCATGCACGGAGACGGCGGGGCAGAACTGCTCGGCTAGCGACAATTTGCGCGGGAGATGAAACCCTTACATGGTTCTGAGGCCGAACGAGCTCACCACGTAATCCCGCGGTAATCGATGTGTGGACAGTCGGCGAGTCCGGGGATTCCAGCCAGGTCGATGACGATCTGCTGGGGCCGGCATGCCGTGCAGAGGCTGTGGAACGCCGGTGACGCATTGCCGACGACCAGCGCGTCTCCGTGCTCGACCACGGCCGCCAGGTCGTCGATCAGCAATGAGGCGATGTGAGGAATCTCGCGCTCGATGTACTCCTTGTTGGCGCCGACGAGGCGCGCGAGCGAGACCTCGCTGTCATAGATCCGGATGTCCAGGCCTTTGCCGATGAGCGCCTCGGTCAGCAGGACCAGCGGGCTCTCACGCAAATCGTCCGTCCCTGCCTTGAAGCTGATGCCCAGGATGCCGATGCGCCGCCGCTTCAGGCCGAGGATCAGGTTGATCGCGCGCTCGATCTGATAGCGGTTGCTCGGCAACATGGACTGCATCATCGGCAAGTCGACGTCCGCCTCTCGCGCGCGATACAGCAGCGCGCGCACGTCTTTGGGCAGGCAGGAGCCGCCAAAGGCAAAGCCCGGCATCAGGTACTTCGGAGAAATATTCAGTTTGGTGTCGGCGCACACCAGGTTCATGACGGCATGGCTGTCCACGCCGCACGACTGCGCCACGATGCCGATCTCATTGGCAAACGTGATCTTGAGCGCGTGAAACGCATTGCACGCGTACTTGACCATTTCTGCCGTCTCGATGCCGACATGGTGAATCGGGGCGTCAACTTTCGCGTACAGTGAAGCGGCCTCCTCGCCGTCGCGCGGATCGTCCGCTCCGATGAGCGTATAGGGCGGGTCGTAGTGATCCTTCACGGAGCTGCCTTCGCGGAGGAACTCCGGATTGAAGCACACCCCGAAGCCTTGCCCCGAGCGCTTTCCTGACGCCCGCTCGAGCGCGGGCACGACGACGCGGCGAACCGAGCCGGGCAGCACCGTACTGCGCACGACCACCAGATGGCGATCCGGTTTCCGCGCGATGGCGTGGCCGATCTCCTCGCTGACCCGCTCAACGGCGTCGAGCGAGATACGGCCCGACGCGTTGCTGGGCGTGCCGACGGACACCACCGAGATGTCGCTGTTCAGCACGGCGTCCGCGACGTCGGTAGTGGCACGCAGCCGCCCGGTTCGGACGGCATCCGAGAGCAGGTCGCCGATACGTTCCTCGACGATTGGCGACTGCCCCTGGTTCATCAGTTGTACTTTGAGCGGGTTGACGTCGACGCCGATGACGCTGAACCCGTCGTTGGCGAAGCAGCCGCACGACACCGCTCCCACATAACCCAGCCCGAACACACTCACTCGCATGAAATGATTCCACTCTCTGTCTCGAAAGCCGTGTCAGTCTTTGACCGATAAACAGGACCACGCCAGAATAACCATCAGTGGCTGCATTCGTGGGGTAAATGACAATAACCTACATTTCATGGGCTGCCAACTGCAGCCGCAGCGATCACACCGCCCGCGAGCTGGGGGGCGTGTCGCACATGGTCTACTGGCCGTCTCTCGGCAGCCGCCCGCTGACCGTGTGGTTGAAGTATCTCGGGCAGGCCGCGCGCACATGGCGCATCCTTACGGCCGAGCGCCCGGCGGCAGCCTTCGTCATGACGCCTCCTCTGTTCGCGCCGCTCGTCGCCTGGGCGTTCTGCATGACGCATCGGTGCAGTCTGGTGATCGATGCGCATACCGCCGCGTTTCTTGATCCTCGCTGGCGGTACCTGCAATGGCTGCAGTTCTGGCTCTGTCGCCGCGCCGTAACGACGATCGTCCACAACGAGCATCTGAAGACGCTTGTCGAGCGTCACGGCGGGCACGCAACACTGGTCAGTGATATCCCGGCGCGCTTCGTGCAGGTCGAACCGTACCCGCTTCCTCGCGGCGTGAACATCGCCGTTGTGTCGTCGTTCAATTCCGACGAGCCGGTTGCGAATATTCTCGACGCCGCAAGGAAGCTGCCGGACGTGCAGTTCCACGTAACGGGCGATCCCGCGTTCCTCGAGCAAGCTCACAAGAACACCCTTCCCGTCAACGTACGGCTGACGGGATTCTTGTCGACCGGCCAGTACGCGTCGTTGATCACAGATGCCGATGCCGTGATGACCCTCACAACACGAGATCACACGATGCTGAGGGGTGCATGGGAGGCCGTGTATCAAGGGACGCCCGTGGTGATCTCGGACTGGAGCATTCTCCGCGAATCGTTCGATGCCGGCGCGGTGCACGTGGACAACACCGTGCAGGGCATTGTGACCGGAATCGAGCGCCTGCGGCGCGACTTGCCGCGATACCGGGCTGAGGTTCTGCAACTTCGCGAGCGGAAGGAGCGCCGCTGGGCCGACGTCCGGGAGGCGCTGAGAGCCCGCATCGGCGCCTAGACTATAGACGAGCGCCAAACGTGCACATAATGGTGGTTGCAAGCCCGCGAATTGAACTAGCAGGACACCCCGCCCACTCCACTGAGCAATCATGGCCGTTAACAATCGGTGAATTGTATTGTCCGGTATCAAGTGCGGCCATCGCACGGCGGCGGACCGAATCTCCGATATGGCCGTACCTCTTCGCCATCCTGCTTCGCCGGGTTGGTGTGGGAACACGGTCTCGCCGGACTGGCTTGAAGTGCCCCACCCAAGGGCGATGAAGTGGCGACTACGAGGCGACGGTCAGAATCTCAGCTTGTCGACGCCGCAAGGGCGCGGTAAGCTCTGGCTTTTGCCGCTGTGTACCCTGAGGTCTTGTTATCCTGAGGTGCCCAAATGGTCTGTAAAGGCCCGGTCTTTCTCGTCGCCCTGATCGGTTTGATCGCCGCGCCTTCCATTTACGCGCAGCCGTTGATGACGACTTTCGCTGGGAACGGCATCCCGCCCGCAAACGGATTGTCCTGTCTGAACGATGCGGGCCGTGTCGCCACGACCGCTTGTCTCGGGGACGTCTGGGGGGTCGCATTCGACCCGTCGGGCAATCTGATTGTCGTGAGCAGGGACACGATTTTCACAATTGATCCGGCGGGCGTCATCATCAGGCTCGCTACCCTGCCCCACGGTATGTACGCTGGGGGCTCGGATGCCGCCGGCAATCCCCTGTTCATTCGTTCGAACGCGCTCTACAGGCTCAATGTCGATGGCACGACGACTCGTCTCGCCGGCGGTACCCACGGACATTGCGGCGATGGGGGGCCGGCGCTGTCGGCGTGTTTCTATATGGCAGGACTCGCGGCCGATCGGCTCGGGAACGTATTCATCGCGGATGGCTATAACAATCGGATCAGAAAGATCGATACGAACGGAATCGTCTCGACGGTCGCGGGCAATGGGGTCGGGGGCGCCTGTGGGGACGGGGGTCCGGCTACGTCGGCTTGCGTCGCGCACCCGCAGACGGTGGCCGTGGACGACAACGGCAATCTGTTCATCGCCGATGCCACTGGCCGGGTTCGCAAAGTCGATGCATCCGGCATCATCACGTCGATCCTCATCGTTCCTCGTATCGTCCGCGGTTTGGCAGCCGACGCCCATGGCAACGTCTTCGCGTCCGAGACCTACCAGCACCGCGTGTTGCGCATCGGCGCGGATGGCGACGTCACGGTCTACGCCGGCACCGGCCGCCGCGGACCCACCGGCGACGGGGCCGCGGCCACGGCTGCAAGATTGAACCGGCCCAGAGCGCTGGCGATCGACGCCGAGGACGGCCTCTACATTTACGACAGCGACAACTCTCGCGTCCGCAAAGTTGACACGGCCGCCGTCCTGTCTCTGAAAGAAAGCGCCAACTGCAAGACGACTGGGCGCGTTACGCTGGCCGAGGCCGCGCCGGCCGAAGGGCTGGTCGTTCACCTCGCCAGCGATAACAGCAACGCTCAGCTGCCCGCGACGATCACGCTGAAGCCAGGCGCGAGGACCAAGACGTTCCCCGTCACCATGACCCCCGTGACGACCAGACAACTGGCGCATATCACCTGGCACTACGGTGATGTCACGCGGACAAGCGCGTGGACGGTCGGTCCGCCGCGTCCGATGTCGTTGACCTTTGAACCCAATCCCGCCATTCGGGGCGCAACCGCTACCGGCGAAGTGACGCTCTATTGCCCTGCCACTGACGCAAGTGTCGTGACGCTGTTCGCGGAAGATGATTTCAGGGGAACGTTCCCGCCGACCGTCACGATCCCAATCGGGCAATCGAACACCAGTTTCTCGGTCAGCGTTGGTGACACCCCAAAGGGAAAGCATCGATTCCTGGCGGTCGCCAATGGCGGCGTCGTCACCGAAATGATGAGGGTGAAGCGTCCCTGACGTGTCGCGATGGCGCGATCAGAAAGACGTCCTCGGTTGTTGTCCGACGCTGTCAGCGGCCGCCAGCGGGAGCGCCGTCGGTGGGTGGGCGCTCGTAAGCTCGATCCAGCGGTAGCTTGCGTGCGTGAGCAGAGTTCAATTCCGCGACGCGCTCAACCCAAGCTTCTATGAACGCCTCTCCGAGGCTAGGAGACTCCCGTGAGGAGCCGCGCTTCTTCGGCAAGGGTGTCTCGCACTTGCGGTCGCTCGAGGCTTGCCACGATCTCGTCGCGCCGCGCGATGACGTCAGCAAGATGGCTGGCGAGGGCATCACGATCCTCGGGGGGATACGTAATCACGCCCGCCGGGCGGTTGTGATTCTCTGTGGCCACTACAGGAATGCCCATCGCGAGCGCCTCCATCACCGAGGAGCACACGCCATCGCTCACGTGCGTCCGCAGGTAGACCGTCGCGCGTCCGAGCGCCTGGAGAAACGCGTCGTGCGGCAGGTCGTCCACGACGAGGACGCGCTCGGCGATCCCGAGCCGCTGAATCTTCGCGTGCACGGATTCCCACAAGCCGGGTTCCATGTGCCCGGCGATCCCACAGAGCACGAGTCCCGCCTCGGGGTGGGTGGTCGCGAACCGGGCAAAGCCCTCGACGAGCGCCTCCGGATGAAACATCGGGCGCATTTTCGTGTACGAAAAGACGATCTGCGGGTACCGGTGATAGAACGCATCAAGCTCCTGCGGCAGCGGACAGGCGTCCGCTTCGAGGTACTGGGTGCTGAATGCCGGGATGGGGACGACCTTGGAGGCGGGGACGCCGTATTCGACGATCCTGGCTTTGACGTCCTCGCTGTTGCAGATGATCGTACGCGGAATGGCAAAGAGAAGCCAGAAGACCGGCCAGAGCAGCGGGTACTTCGGGCGGGGGAAGTACACCTGATTGATTCCGGCGTGGAAGGTCAGGAACGACCGGCGCCCCGAAACGAGGTTGATCAGTTGAGCGGCGAGTGCGAGAACGAAGCCCTTGGGCGACGCGCCGTTGACGTGGATGTGGGCGACAAGGCCTTGCCGCGAGAATCGCCACACCTTGCGCACGTAGTCGAGTCCTCCGAGCACTGTCTCGTATTCGTCGCTCGGGATCGCCCGGCTGGCGCCGATGTTGAGCACGACGCATCGATGCCCGCGGGCTTCGAGGTATTTCTTCAAGAACTCGACGCGCACGCCCCAGCCTGCGCGCGGCGGGGGATACGACGTGATCTGAAGGATCTGACAGCGATCGCTCATTGGTAGACCTTCGGTTTCCATGGCCGTTGGGTTTGGATTATGGAAGGGTCCGAAGACAGTGTGAGCCGCCGGCTACGACGAATACCCAAGGGCGCGGTTCAGCGGTCCAACGATTCGCTCGATAGTGGCGAGCTGGTCGTGCGACAGTTCTCGCCGCCATCGGTCGTCTTTGGCGATGGAATGCTGACGATTCTTGAAGAGAAACGGGTTGCCTGGAACATTGTGGACCGCCCGATCCCAGAGCTGCAGCATTCCAGGCTCGAAATCCAAGCTCAGGAAATCACAAATAAGGCGAAGCTCTCGTTCCGGGTTCTCACACACATCCTCGTAACGCACCTTGTGCTTCTGTGCGGCGGGGATCCCACCTAGAACAAGCCGCAGGTGCTGGTTTTCCCGCTTCCAGACTTTGGCTGCGATCGCTGGCGCCCTTCCACGACGCCGAATATCCGACGCGGCTACGGCGCGCCCATCACGGACGAGATGAATTACACGTACCGACTGTGGACGGGTGATGTAAAGGAGCTTCAGCCGGATGGCCGATTTCGAGGAGTCGACGACGACCTGAGTCCTATCGCTGGCGGCCATCGCCTCGGCGACTAGCCACGTGTTGCGAGCCGCGTTGAGATGGGTGTGTGCCTCACGCGAAACTTTCGCAA
This sequence comes from Vicinamibacterales bacterium, assembly GCA_035512515.1. GTDB lineage: Bacteria > Acidobacteriota > Vicinamibacteria > Vicinamibacterales > UBA2999 > JACCSI01. Next base: position 82,167 of record DATKDY010000147.1, on the reverse strand, counting down.
GCCACTCGACGCTGCGTTCCGCGCCGACGCCAAGCGCGAGTTCCAGCGTACTCGGCAGTTTACGAAGGTGGTTCTTCCACTGGAACAGCGGCGGGTACACCTGCAGCCGGCCCTGCTCCCGGCGGATGACCAGTTCCCGTCCGCCCTCGTCGAGCACTCGCCATTTGACGTCGCGAACGCCTCCGTGGGTGAGCGTCGCCTTGGGCGAGAGGGCGACCCCCAGGTGCTGTAGCGCGCTCGCCAGCCGCGCTGGCACCGGCTCCCCCTCGACCAGCGTCAGATCGGAGGTCTCATCGAGCTCGAGGATTGGCTGAAACGGCGGAACGTCTGTATGACACTCGCTCCAGCGCAACGTCTCGCGTCCAGCCGCCAGCGCCAGGCGACCGAGCACCTGTGTCCAGTACGGACAGACGGCGATTGGCGTGCCGCACGTACAGGCCCGGTCGTCGGAATAAAGCGTCAGTCGATTCATCTCGCCCGAGCCTGATATGGCGGTGTGGCTGCCCAGCATCATGTCGAGCATCGTGGACCCCGAGTGACAGCCGCTCGCAATCAGAGCCAGTCGGACGTCCGGCGCGATGGCGGTCTTCACCGCCAGTTGGGTCACATTCCCGGTTCTCATCGTTGTCAATAGCCTCGTTCTGCCAACATCACGGCGCGGCGAGACGCGCGTCAATAGCCCTCGGCCGAAATGCGACGCTCGTGGGCCGACTTGCCAAGGACGACGCCCGCGATGTGCGGATCCGTGTCGATGCGACGCTTCAGTGCCTCGAAAATGCGCCGGTGGCCCGCCTCGTTCGGGTGCGCGTCTCCTTCGTGGACCCGGAGCTCGCCCAGTTCCTCCACGTCCCGGAACGTATCGAGCAAATCGACGGTGGGCACGTCCAGCTCCGCGAGAATCTCGCGCAGCCCGGCAAACGACTCTTCGATGGCGGTTGAACTGTTGACGGCGGGCACCAGGACGACGAGGAACTCAGCCCCTTGCTCTCGCGCCTGTGCGCGCATGGTCGCGATCGCCCACCGCAGCGCCGGCAACCGGTGTGTCGCCAGTTTGGCGTCCATCGTGCCTGGCGCGTCACGCAAATCGAGGTTCGCAGTCTGCGCCAGCTCTCGCAGAAAATCGTACTTGAGATCGATCTGGTCCCACACGAGCTGAGCGACGTGGTCGCCCCACTTGCGGTTCACGGCGAGTTGCGTCAGGCACAGGACGTAGACGTCTGGCTTGAACGCCGGCACTTTCTCGAGCGCCAGGTCCACCAGTTGCGTAACGCGGTAGCCGGTATTCGAGAAGTTGAGCAGTTCGAACTGATCGACGTCCTCGCCACGGTACAACTCGTTCAGGTGCCGTTCGAGCAGGGCCTCGAAGTTCGCGCCGAACGGCGCGCCTTGTCCGCGCGTGATCGAGTCGCCGATCAGCGCCAGACGCCTCGTGCGCGGCAGTCGTGCCTGCGAATACTCGACGTCGGGCATGCCGTGGCTGTTCGTGACATGCCGGAGCGTCGCATCGTCGTAGTCGGCAATGTCCAGGTGAGGTCTGGCCTCGTAATACAGAAAGTCCCCACGAAAGCGGTACTCGGCTGATTCCAGCGACCGCCCCAACAGGTTTACTGGCTTGCCCGCGAGAAGCCCTTCGTAATACCCGGCGATGTCGGCGTCGGTGGCATTCTTGTTCAGGTTGCGATCGTGCGCCATCCTGATCATCCGCTGATAGAACGCGAGACCCGGGTCGAGGTACGACGCCTTTGGCTCGCTGCGTCCGATCACAACCAACAGACCGCACGCGACCAGGGTCGTGATGGCGCTCAGCCGCAGCTTTCGATCCCTGTCTGACATATGACCTCTACGCGCCCGCCGCCGTGGCGGCCAGCCGCTGATAATCCACCTTATCGGTCGATGTCCGGGGCAGTGTGTCCATGAACACGAAGGCATCCGGCACCATGTAGGTGGGCAGGTTCGCCGCACCAAACGTCTTCAGCTCGATGATCGACGGCCGGCTGCTCGTTTTTGCCGACAGGTACACGAGAATGCGGACGCCCGCCGGATCGCTCACCGCCACGGCGGCCGCCTCGCCCACCTGCGGGTGCTGGTAGAGCGCCCGTTCAATCTCGCCCAGCTCAATCCGGTAACCACGGCGCTTGACCATGCGATCCCGGCGGCCGCGATAGAGATACCCATCCGTGGGATCGAGCTGGACGACGTCGCCGGTGTTGTACCAGCGCACCCCGTCGCGGTCCATGAAGGCCTTGCTGTTTTCGACGGGGCGGTTCCAGTACCCCTGATACACGCCTGGGCCGGACATGAACAGCAACCCTTCCTCGCCAGGTGCGGCAACATCGCCGTCCGGGTCGAGCACCAGATCCTGGTAATGCGAGCACGGCCAGCCGATCGGGTAGGGCACCGTGCGATCGTCGGGAATCGGGAGCGGAATGCGCGCAAACGTGCAGACGTTGGTTTCCGTCGGGCCGTAGAGGTTGTAGTACTCGGGCCACGACCAGAGCCGGGTCAGGTCCCGCAAATGCTTGACCGGGAACACTTCCCCGGCGAAGAGCACGATCCGCAACGCCCGGTAGTCGCGGCTCGCCAGGTTGCCATATTGCGCCAGCAGGCTCAGGCTCGATGGCGTCGAATACCAGATCGTGAGCGCGCGGTCGGCGATGAACTGCGCCAGCTCACGGGGGTTCTTGCCGACGTCCTCGGAAATCAGGTGCAGCTCGGCGCCGTGCTTGATCGCGACGTAGATGTCGAGCACCGACAGGTCGAAATGAAACGGGGCATGGCTGCTGAAGCGGTCGTGCTCCGTGGGCGCGAAGACGGACGAACACCAGTCCACGAACGCCAGGGCGTTGCGATGCGTCAGCATCACGCCCTTGGGAATGCCCGTGGAGCCCGACGTGTAGAGGATGTACGAGAGATCGTCCAGCCCCATCGACGGGCGTTCGCCGGTGGGCTCTCGGGCGATGATGTCCGCGAATGCGTGCGTACCCTCGATGGCCGGCGGCTCGCTGCCGATCACGATCACCGGCGGGCGGCCCGGATCGTCCGCGAGCAGCGCCGCGGTGCGCGGCTCCAGGAAGGCCGCCGTGACGCCGCAGTCACGCTGGATCGTTCGATTCCGTTCCTGGGGCGCGGTGTAGTCGGCCGGAACGTACACGGCCCCCGCCTTCATGATGCCGAACAGCGCCGTCACGGCATCGGCGCTCTTCGGGACGATGAGGCCGACACGATCGCCGGGTCGAACCCCGCAGCTCGCCAGAAACGACGCGACCCGGTCCGAGCGATCCGCGAGCTCGGCGTAGCTGACGCGGCTTCCCGCCGGATCGACGAGGGCAATGCGCTCCGGGAAGCGCCGCGCGCTCTCGTCGAGCAGCGCCGGAAGCGACGGGGCGCTGTAGCCGGTCATCAGGCGGTCACCTGCTTGCGCTGGACCAGCGCGGCGATGTCCTCGATCCGGTCGAAGTACTCGATGCCGGTCTCGTGCGCCTCGAACATGACGCCGAACGTCTCCTCGATGAAGCTCACCAGGCCGAGCGTGGACATCGAATCGAGGATGCCCGACGTCCTGAGCGGGGTGTCGTCCTTCAGGTTCTCCGCCGATTCCCCCGGCAAGTACGTCGTCAGGATGAACTCTCTGATTGTGTTTTTGAGGTCGCTCATACGATTCACCTATCCCACCTTCCACCATGTGACCAGCTCGACCCAGGCATCCACCGTGGGCGCGTTCCAGAACGACCACAGCACGACGATGAAACTGAACGTGCCTGCCGTGTGCAGCGCCGTCAGCGCGCGGCCGTGCCAGCCGGGCACCGGCGCCTTGCGCTTGCGTTCCATCAGCACGTTGACGATGACGAGGGCGCCGAGGATGGCCCAGAAGAGCGTGTCGGTCCAGGTGAACAGCCAGGTGCCGCGCAGCCAGAACCACTGATACGAGTGCAGCGCCCAGGTCACGAGAAACACGAGCGCGGTGGCGAGAATCTGGGCACGGCGCTCGCCCGACCGCCGCAGGTGAAAGTAGGCGGGAAAGTACACCAGCTTCACCATGAAGTCTTTCCAGTAGATGTTGATCCGCCGCCAGAAGTCGGTCAGCGAGTGCGCCAGCAGATAGCGGCGGTGCGTTTCGGGCAGGTCGTACCCGAACAGATGGAGCAGGCCGACGATGACGTGGAACTGCCCGGAGACGCGCAAGTAGAGCAAGTAGGTGCCCAGCATCGCCCCGGCGAGCAGGCTGAAGCTGGTGACTTCCTCGGGCGCGCTCGACGGCTTCAGATGGAAGATCACGCGATAGAGCAGCAACTGCACGGTGCCGCGCAGGATCCAGTCGATCCCCTGCTGGGCGATGAGGTGGATGTCGCGCTGGTAGTAGGTCTTCCGGACCGTCTGATAATCGAGCACGGGGAAGAGCAGGAAGTAGTAGTTCGGCAGAATCAGGAAGTACGACAGGTACTCGCGCAGCGTTGGCCGCGTTTTCGCGTGCCGGACGTCGTACAGGTAGATCGCCATCCTGAACATGAAGATGGCGCCCAGCACCTGCCAGAACTGGTTCGGCAGGCCGAATCCGAGCGTCGCGCGCGCGTAGGTCAGAACGGCGGCAATCAGCAGGACGATCGCGACGCGGGTGCGAAACGCCAGCGGCGAGGCGATGATGCCGTAGAAGGCGAAGCCGACTCCGACAATGACGGTGGCGGACACCGCGTCGAGCAAAACATATGCACCGCCCAGCGACAGCGCGATCCAGAACCATTCCTTGTACCGGAACGGCAGCCAGTAGTGAACCGCGAACCCGCCGAAACAGAGCGCGGCCAACATCACGAAGCGGCGGTCCTCGACCTGGAACACGCGAAAGACGACCATCAGCGCCGCGAGCTGGACCATGATCGTGGCAAAGCCCGTCAGCGAGCAGACCGCCCTGGCCGCGCGCGGGTCGGCGTCGGCCGCCGGCGGCGTCGCGTCGAATACCCGGCGGTCCGCTGTGATCACGCTCGAAGACATGGTCGGTTCCTCAAAGTCCCAACTGCGACGCGATGATGTTGCGTTGAATCTCGGACGTGCCCGAATACAGGGTGCTGCCGACGGCATCGCGCAGATCGCGCTCGACCTGCTGTTCGGTCATGTAGCCGTAGCCGCCAAAGATCTGAATGGCGTCGAGGCTTGACTTGACCAGGCAGTCGGACACGTACAGTTTTGCCACCGCGGCTTCGAGCATGGCGCGGCGATTCTGATCCTTCATCCACCCGAGCCGATACACCATGGGCCGGCAGGTGTCGAGCCGGACCTTCATGTCGACGAGCCGGCTGGCCACCGCCTGGAACTTGGAGATCGGTTTGCCGAACTGCTTCCGCGCCCGCGCGTGTGCGATGCAGTCTTCGAGCTGCCGCCGCATCGAGCCGAGGCAACCGGCCAGAATGCAGCCGCGCTCCCATTCCATGGAGCACTCGAACACCTCGACGCCACGGCCTTCGCGGCCGAGCCGGTTTTCGACCGGAATCGCGCAGTCCTCGAAGATCACTTCGGCCATCGGGGAGGTCCGGAGTCCCATCTTTTCGAGACGCCGGCCAATGGCGACGCCCGGCCGGTCGCGTTCGACGATGAACCCGGTCACGCCCATGGCCCCGAGCGCCGGGTCGATGGTCGCGTAGGCCACGATCAGATCGCAGACCGGCGCGTTGGTCACGAACATCTTGGTGCCGTTGAGCACGTAGCAATCGCCGCGGCGCTCCGCACGCGTTCGCATGGCGAAGATATCGGACCCGGCGTCCGGTTCGCTCGCGCCGTTGGCGCCGATGAGTGTCCCGTTGCACAGACCGGGCAGGTACTTCTCGCGCTGCGCCGGCGTGCCATAGCGCAGGATCGGAATCGAGTTGGTCCAGAGGTGCGCATTCAGCGAAAAGAGCAGGCCCTGATCGCGGGTGGCATACCCCAGCCCCTCCATGACGGCAATCAGCTCCGAGAGGCCGAGCCCGAGGCCGCCGAACTGCTCGGGAATCGGCATCCCGAGGACGCCAAATTGCGCGCACTCCTGCCACAGCGCGCGTTCGAACGTTTCGTGGCGGTCGCGCTCGCGGAGATCGCCCGACAGGGCGGTGCGCGCAAAATCGACGGCGCTCGCCTGCAGCCGCTTCTGTTCGTCGGTCAGGTCGAAATTCATCTCAGTGCAACACCATTTCCGTCGACACCACGCCGTCGCCGGCATCATGGCCGCGCCGCAGACGTGCGAAGGTTCCGCCCGCCTGGAGCGCCTCCGGGGGGGTTCGGTTGCTGCGCCGCAGAATCGCCAGCGGCGCATCCGTCTGCACGGCTGCCGTCGACGCATCTGCCGCCGTCGCCGCGGCAGCGATCTCATCGACCCAGCCATCCCCGTTGACGCGTGCCGACAGCAGTCCGAAGTCCTGGCTCCGGCTGGCGCTTACCCGCGCATCGGAGTGGACGCGTTGCCGGTATCTATCGGCCAGCACCGTCAGGAGCACCACACGGTCGCCGTCCATCTCGAAATCGAGCTCGAGGCGCGGGGCCGGCCGGCGAACACCAAGGCTGGGCGCGATCCAGCCGCCGGCCGGCGACTCGCCGCCGCAGGTGACGGTGGCACGAACCGCGGTCGAGCCGACCCACGCCATCTCGAAGCGATCGTCGAACAGCACGGCGTGGTCTCGCAGCGAAAGCACGCCTGGCGCAAACTGAAACACGGCCTGCGCGTGGTGACCGGGTGTCCCGGTCAGCTCATCGCGAATCACCACATACCCGTCGGTGCGGAGCCAGGCCGTGCGTCGGTGCCGGACGCCGTGCCCATCGTGCTGGAAACCATCGTGACGGCCCACTACCCACGCAAATTTCTGATCCGCCGACCAGGCCTCCGGCGTCGCCTCGTAGGTGCGCACCCATGCCATCTTCGCGACGTGGCGTGCCTGATCGTGACCGTCGACCGACACAGTGTTGTGTGCCCGTGTTTTCCGGAAATGCACTTCCCACTGGGGGTCGCCGTTGTAACAGAAAAACCCGGGGTCGACGAGCACCTCGTGTCCTCCGAGCGCGACGATCGCGGAAAGGCAGTCCGCATGCCCATGCGCGGCGCTCGGCACCTCGTCACGGCGCAGGCCAGCGGCCTGCTCTCCGCAGTCGAGACACAGGTAGTCGGCCGAGGCCGACCAGTCGCTCCGCACGATGTAATAGCCGCTCGCAGGCAGCGCCTGCGCCCGCGCGGGCTCTTGCGGCTCGATTCGATCGAACCGCTGCGCCGCGTCAGGTCCGAGAACCCAGAGCGCGTCCTCTCCAAACCGCCCGGCGACAAAGCGGAAGTCGCCGCGGGAAAACAGCACGGCGCCGATGGCGTGATACGGGCGGAAATCCCAGAAGGGCAGATGCTCCATGCGGATCGGCTTGCCGTCGTCAGCTCCGCCTATGCGTGGAAGGCGGCCGTTCGGTTGCATCAGGGCGGCCGAAAACTCGAGGCCTCGTTCGATTGCCCTCCACACACCGGGGGAAAGGTCGATCCCATTGCGCTGGCCGAGGACCGCCGACAGCAGGTAGAAGCCGAGCGTCGCGTGATGGTAGAAGGCGGATTGTTCGACCGACCCGCCGTCATGATGAAACTGGCTCGCAACGGTCGACTCGAGCACGTGTTGTCCGCGACGAACCCAGGCCGGCGCTTCGCGAAACTCTGGAAACAGCACCCCAAGCGCAAAGAGGGCAGATGCTTCGCCAATCAGATGGTTGTACGGGCTCGAGTATGTTTCGAGGTGCCGGTGCAAAAAGCGTCCGTGATCGAAGAACCCCGTGATCCACTCCAGGTGAACGTCGTCGTCCAGCAGGTCCGCGCGGCGAACGAGGTGGTACGCCCACATCCACGACCACGCACGGAACGCCGGCTCCAGCGCGCAGGCCCACGGCGCGCCGGTGGCGTAGGGCACGGCCGCGGTCCAGCTTCTCAGCAGGTTACCGAGCGCTGCGGCGTGAGGTCGCGACTCGTCGAGGAAGGCGACCTTCGCCAGGTCCACGAAGAACTGATGGCGATTGAGCTCCCAGACGTGCTTGACGTCTCCGTATCCGACGTTTCCGCCGTTCACGGGGACATCGCGGTGGTAGCGAACCGGCCATGGCGCTTTGGTGATCGGATCCGCGTGCCAGTCGATCGTCGGGCCGAAGTGGAACGTCTCTCCGAAAAACCCGATCTCGTGTCGTGACACCGACGCCGCCATCTCGCGTGCCGCGGCCAGTTCCGCTTCATGTTGCTGGTGGAACAAGGCACGGATCTGTTGCGGGTCGTCCTCCCAGGCGAAGAATCGGCCTCCCTGCCGCTGCAGCATGCGCACACGCCAGTCCCCATCGCGCCACTCTCGCCCCAGCGCCCGGAAGAGGCGATCCTGCGATGCGAGTGTGCCTCGGCGGTGTTCCTGGCGTTCGTAGGCCGTGAATGCCGCATATTTGAGGCGGTGCGCGATCTCGGCTAAAGGCATCGCCTTCAGCTTGGCCAGACGACTGATGCTCATCGGCCGATCTCTGACGTGGCCCGCGATTCCTGGTTCTGGGCGCTGTAGTGATGAATCAACCGCTGCTGGACGTCTTCGCACAGCGCCGCCACGCTGTGGGAAATGCCAGGCACGAATCGCTTCGCGCGCTCAGACCCTTTGATGGCGTCCACCGCATCGGTGGGCACGGACGTGCCGATGAACGCGAAGATCCTGGCGAATTGCTCGCGCGGCCTCGCGACCAGGTCTTCGTAGCGGACCAGCAGGACGTCGCTTCGTTCGTCTGCCTTCAAGTCGAAGAACAGGGCATTGCGCAGGTACCACAGGACGGCGTTTGCCTCATGCAGCGACATGTCTTCGTGATAGAGGCGTGAAACCAGTTGGAACTTCTCTTCCGTCAGCCCGCCGACGCGCCATTCTCCGGGGCCGAACTCCCGATGTGCAATCCGCCGCAGCGATTCCTTGCCCGATGTCCACTTGATCGAGGCGGAGCTCACGGTGTCCTGGTAGTTGCGAAAGATCCAGATGGCCTTCGAGCCGGCGAAGCGATCGAGGAGTTCATTGACGCGGTGCGTTTCGCAGATGGGCTTGAGCGCGACGATGGGGGAGGCGCTGCGCCGGACGAGGGCCTCAATCTGATCCAGCGGTCGAAGCAGGACCCCGTCGAAGAACGGATCGGTGCCCTCGCTGAACGTCGAGATGTCCGACGCGTGATCGAGGACCTGCAGCGGAAGCCGCGTCCCTGAACGCTGTGCTCCCACCACGAACACCAGACGCGTTTCGGGACGGCCGCCCGTGGCAATCGCCTGCGTCCACTGCCGTGCGGACTTCGCCACCCGCGGCAGTTTTCGCTCGAGGCGCCGTTTGAACGAGATGGGGGCAGCCATGATTGCCTAGACCGCCCGCGCCCGCACGGCATCCTTCAGCCGCGTTGACGACACGCCTTCGGTATACGGCAGCACGACGAACTGCTTGCCGTTGTCGCGCATCCAGGATTGGCCGATTTCCCATCCGGGCCTATGGCTGATGTCGCTGCCATGGACCAGAATGTCCGGTTCGAGCTCCGCGATGAGCGAGGTCGCGTTCGTGTCGTGCACGGCAAAGACGTCGTCCACCATCCGAAGGGCCTTCACGAGCTCGATCCGCTGCTCGAACGGCATGACCGGGCGGGGCTTGTACCGTTCGGCGGCTTCGTCTGTCAGAACTCCAACGAGGAGCACGTCGCCGAGGGCTTTCGCGCGGTTCAGAAGGTTCAAGTGCCCGACATGGAGAATGTCCCAGACTCCCGCGGTAAACACCACACGTCCGCGCCGGCCGAATACCGTGCTTTGGTTGCTCATCAGTCTCCCTCGAAGCGGTCAAGTGAGTTCCACGTCGCCAGATAGCCGTCGCGCGCGGGCAGTCCCTCGAACAGGACCCGGTGCAGCGTTTCGACAATGGGGGTGTCGAGCGCGAACGAGGTCTTGATTTCGAGCAGGGCCCTGGTGGTCTGAATACCCTCCGCGACACGACCGTTCAGAGCAGCCTCAGCCTCCGCTAACGACGCCCCATTGCCCAGACACTCGCCCAGACGCCGATTGCGGCTGTGCTCGCTGAGCGCCGTCGCCATCAGGTCGCCGATCCCGGACAATCCGAAGAACGTCTCGCGGTGTCCGCCCATGACCACGCCGATGCGAATCATTTCCTGCAAACCGCGCGTGATGACCGCGGACTTCGTGTTGGCGCCGTAGCCCAGCCCGTCGCCGATGCCGGCCATGATCGCGATCACGTTCTTGAGCGCGCCGCCAAGCTCGGTCCCCGCCAGGTCCGGGTTTTCGTACACCTTGAAACAGGGCGTCGAAAACAGGTTCTGCAGCAGCGCGAGGTAACGGTAATTGCTGCAGGCGACGACGCCTTTTGAGGGCACGCCGCGCACCACCTCCCACGCGATGTTGGGTCCCGAGAGCACCGCCACGGGATTGCGCTGCTTCAACTCCTGCAGCACGATCTCGGAACAGCGGGCGCACGTCCCCTCTTCGATGCCCTTGGCGAGATTGACGATCAGGACATCTTCGGCAATGTACGGCTGCGCACACCGCACCACCTGCCTGAGCGACTGGGCCGGAATCGCAAAGATCACGAGGTCGGCGGACGTGACCGAATCTTTCAACGAGGTCGCGGCGCGCAAGCTCGAATTGAGCGCGATGCCCGGAAGATAGCGCGAGTTGACGCCGCGATCCGTCAGCTCGCGGGCCGTCTCCGGCTCTCGCGCCCAGAGCTCGACGGCAAAGCCTTTCCCCGCCAGCAGGTTCGCGATCGTCGTGCCCCAACTGCCGGCGCCCACGACCGTGATGCGTTCGATGCGGCGTGCCGGCGCCATCATATGCGCGCCCCCGGGCGCAGGGACTCGCGCCGTGATGCCGTCGCGGCGGGATGCGTCGCGACCCGGTCTCCCGCGACGTGGTCCAGAACCGCCGCGAGCTCGCCGGTTCGCAGCCGGCCGTCGAACAGCTCCACGGGCGGCGCCGCCGGCGCCGCGATGCCCTGCCGCACGAGCGATTCGATGGCGCGTTCGATCCCTTCCTGGTCGTCGGGCAGCACGGCCAGCCCGCAGCCGCTCGCGCGCACCAGATCGGCGGTCTCGCCAGGCTCGGCGATCGCCAGAATGGGTCGGCCCGCGGCCAGGTACTCGAACAGCTTGCCCGGGATCGACACGGTCGTTCCCGGCTGCAGCAGCAGCAGGCACGACGCGCCGCGCATCTCGCGCAGAATCTCGCGGCGCGGCTGCGACTCCACGAGCTCCACCATCCCGTCGAGACCCAGGCGCGTGCGCTCGGCCCCCATGTCGAAGCCGCTCAGCGCGACGCGGCCGATTTGCCGGAAACAGAACGACTTGGCGTCGATCACGCCACGATCCCGCAGGGCCGCCAGGGCCGAAAACAGCGCCGTTGGCTTGCGGCCGCCATAGAGCGATCCCGCATGCAGCAGCGTGAACCGCCCATCGCGGACGAGCGGCGTCACGCCGTCGAACTCGTCGGGGTCGCAGCCGTTGCGGACCAGGCGGAACTTGCGCGCCTCGGTCGGGTAGAACGCAGCGTATTCCTCGAGGTTGGTTCGAGTGGTGAACACGATCGCGTCAGCGCGGCGGATGACGAGGCGCTCGAACAGCTCTGCGGCGCGCCGGGCCGCCGTGAGGCGCCCTTCGCGCCACGGCGCCCGCGCCCACGGATCGCGGAAGTCGGCCACCCACGGACACCTGAGAAGCGACGCCAGCGCTCGCGACACGAGTTGACCCGACCACGGTGGCGCGGTGGAATAGAGCACGTCGGGCGCCCGGCCCACGCTGGCCGCGAGGCCGGCGGCGAGCGCGGGCAGCAGCCAGCCAACATGCTGATCCGGAATGCCGAGCAGCGCGTCGATGCGCTGTTTGGCTCGGAGCAGCCAGGATGCTCCGCGCGGTCTGGCGTTAGCTGCGTTGCCCGTGACGGATGGAACGGGATCCGCACCGGGGCGCTTGCGCTGCTGCGTGCCGAAGACATTCGTGAGCCAATCGAACGGCCGCAGGGCCGGCGCGCGCACCACCTTGACGGTTGACGGCACTCGGGTCAGCAGATGCGGATCGATCGTGCAGCCGGCACTGTAGGTCCCGGCCGTTCCGGTCAGCACCGTGACGTCCCAGCCGCGTTCGCTCAACTGCCGCACCAGCCGAAGCGTGCGGTGCGTCCCAATCGACCCCTCGGGCGGGAAGTGGTAGGCCACGACGAGCGCGCGCGGCGGCCGTCCAGCCGGGGACACGACGGGGGTCATCGCATGGTCACCCATCAGTGCCCCGCGTATCCGAGGTTGGCGTGCAGCGGGCCGGCAATCGCCAGCGCCCGCGACTGGTCGTCCATGCTGAGGGCGGTGCGCCAGCCTTCGTTCAGCCGAATCTGGATTTTGTCGGCAAGTCGCATGCTGTTGCCGATGACGTGGTGCTCTCGCGACACGACGAATTCCGGCGGCTCGATGGCCTCGACGCCGCAGAACGCGTAGATCTGCCGCAGCCACGTCCGCGGATCGCGGCAGAGATCCTCGTAGCGCACGGTCAGCACCCGGTTGGCCGGGAGTGCGCGTGTGACCGCGGCGACGCTTTCCTGGTCGCGACGCCATGTCAGCGCGGCATCGCGCAGCGAGTCGCCCCGCTTGACGGCCGACGCCACGTAGCCGCGCACGTCTCTCACGAGCTTGACGACGCTCACGTCGAGCTCTGGCGTTTCGAGGAGCTGCTGTAATCGAAAGGCCCGCTTGGAGGTGTCGAAAAACACGTTCGCGCCGGCCACGCGCATGACGGTGCGAATGAACGCGACGTTGACCTTGCGGACCCGGTCCACCCTGGCGCGATGTCCCGGAACGATGGCCCCGGCCGAGCGCTGCACCGCCCAGATGAGCGGGTTGGCAGACCGGCGGCTCAACAGCTTGTGCGCTACCGGATTCTTGTACCGGAAATCGTTCGACCAGTGCCGCATGTTCAGCTCGAAGCCGGCCGCCGTCACGCCCTGAAAGACCTCCTGCCAGAAGGGACAGTCCTGCACCGCATCGCCACACGTGCACGCCAGCCCGGTTTTCTCCTGCCATTGCGCCTTGCGCTTCAGCGATGTCTCGCCCACGCTGACGATTCGCGGGTGCGCGTCGACGAACAGCGCGAGCAGCGTCGATCCGGTGTGTCCCGATCCGGCGAGATAGACAACGCGAAGCGGCGTGGCTGGTGTGCCTGGCATCTGGAGTCCTACTTCTGCGGCGCCCGCGGGGCCGGCTTGAAGGCGAAGCGCTCCACTTCGAGCGCAAACACCAGATCCTCGAGCCGTTCCGCCACGTGCACCCGCTCCAGCGCAAAGACGTCGCTCTGCCGCCGCGCAAACCCGTTCCACGACGTGGTCGCCGCCGTGAAGCCGGCCTCGCGCACCATCCGCGCGATGTCGTCCGTCATGTAGCGCTCGGCGCCGCCATTGGGATACGAGAACATCGTGACCGGCGCGCCGACCTCCGCTTCGAGGCGGGCCTTCGAGCCGGAAATCTCCAGCCAGGCATCCGCGGGTCCCGCGTTGGGGAGGTTGGGATGCGTCACGGTGTGCGCGCCAATGGTCATGCCCATGGCTTTCATCTCGCGCACCTCGTCCCACGTGAGCATGACGCGGGGCATGACGGGATGGCCGGCCAGGTGGCGCAACTGCTCGCGCAGCGATTCGCGCACCGGGATCGGATGCCGCTTGAACACTTTGGTCAACTGGTTCACAGCCGCCTTGCGGGCGGTGTCCGAGGTGAGGTCCACCTCCACCTTCAGCGCGCCACCGTGCATTGCGACGCGGCCGGCCGGAATGGCCGCCACCAGATAGCGCAGCTCCGAGGGCCAGAACGGCTGCCCATCGGCCAGGCAGCCGGCCGTCAGATAGAAGGTGGCCGTTGCACCATGCTTCGCCAGCGTGCGCGCGGCGCCCAGGTTATCGGCATACCCATCGTCGAACGTGATCGCGACGGCATTGGGCGGCAGCGATTGGCCCTGCGAGAGGGCCCGGACCGCGTCCTCGAGCGGCAGCACCGGATATTCCGACGTCAGATACCGCACGTGCTGTTCGAAAATCGCCGGCGTGACCGAGATGCCCGGATCCACGTAGCGATGCCCCTCTGGTCCGCACACGGCGTGATAGCGCAGGATCGCGACACCGCGGCTGGGTGCGACTCGCCGGATGGCCGTGTATCCCCCGAAGCGCATGAGCGCCGTCTTGGCCAGCGGCGCGGCCGATGCCCGCAGCGACTTGAGCGACAGGACGCCGTGAGTGGAGCGTGAGGGGTCACTCATGGGTGTACACCACGGGCGCCGCCGGGGGCGGCTTCGGGCCGAGCGCCGGAGGGTGCGTCGCGACGCGATCGAACCGCTTCCACAGGACCGACTGACGTCCCGTCAACCCGCGAACGAATCCGACGGCCGCCGCCGCCTGGACGAGAAAGAAGTAATGCGCGATAGCCACCGCGTGGACCCGTCGCAGCGTCCGGTTGCACCCCACGACGCCCAGGGCCAGCAGCAGGAGCTGGATCGCCGCGGCGGCGGCGTACCACGGCGACGCCGGCGCGAGCGCCAGCGAGGAGGTCAGCGCGCCGGCGACGAACAGCGGCGAGAGCCAGCGCATCGCCTTGTGCGAGACGAGCGAGAAGATCACCTGGCCTGCGGCTGCGGGGATGGTGCTGTCAGCGCGGCGCATGAACTGCGTCGCGCCCGCAATCACGCGCACCTTGCGCGAGAATTCCTCCCGCGCCGTCTCGGATCCCTGCTCCACCGCGCGCGCGCCGGGCTCGTACACGACCCGGTAGCCCGCCCGCACGACGGCCATTGGAATCACCAGGTCGTCGAGGATCGTGTCGGGCCGCGGCGGGACGAAAAGCGATCGGCGAATCGCGTACAACGCGCCGTCGGCGCCCACCATCGACCCCAATTGCGACTCGGCGCGCTGCACCCAGCGCTCGTACCGGTAATACAAGTCCTCGGAACGCCCCAGGGCCGCACGGTCACCGATGAGCGCGACGTCGCCGCTGACTCCACCAACCTGGTCGTCCGCGAAATTCTGGACGAGGGCGCCGATGGCGCCGGTGTCGAGAAAGGTATTGGCGTCGGAAAGCACGACTACGTCGCTCGTGACGTGCGGCATGGCCGCATTGATGGTCGCGACTTTACCGCGCCGCGGCGACAACTCCAGGAGCCGCACCCGCGGGGCGAACCGCCGTACGATCTCGTTGGTGCCGTCCACGGATCCATCGGACGCCACCATGATCTCGAGGCGGTCGGACGGATAGTCGAGTCGCAGGCTGTTGTGCAACTTGGCTTCGATCACCGACGCTTCGTCGTTGGCGGCGATGAGCAGGCACACACGCGGGGCAACGGGAGCCCGCCGCACAGCCCGCGTGGCGAAGCGGCCGAGCGCCCCGACCATGACAGGGTAGCCGGCATAGACGTAGCCCAGGACGGCGACCGAACTCCAGAAGAGCAGCGTCGCGGTGGTCTCGCGCGGAGCCATCAGCACGACGGCTCCCGCCGCGATGACGATCAGGAGTGCGGCGGCCTGCCCCAGTCGGCCGACCGGCACGAGCCAGCCGGCCGTGACCGGCTGGGCGTCATGCTGTCGGGGCGTGGACCAGATGCCGGACACGCGGCCCCTGGTTCCCTTGATCACACCGACGATGGAGGCCGCGTTGATGACCGCGAAGTATCCGGCCATGGTCGCGGAACGGCGTCCTTGCGGCGTCACCACGAGCAAGACGACCACCGCCAGGCTCGTCGCCAGCGTCGGGACGACTGCCTCGGTGAGGGCGACGCTCCACACCTGTGCCGCGGCGATACCGGCCGTGGCGAGAAACAGCCCCGACACCCAGCGGAGCATCTTGTGCGACACGAGCGACCAGGTGAACCAGCCGACGCGGAAGGGGTTGAGCACGCCGGATGCCTGGAAGACGGCCCGCCAACTGCGACTGACAATCCGGACGCGCCGGCGATACTCCGTCGCGATGCCGCCCGCGGTGTCTTCCCAGCAGACCGCCTCGGGCTCATAGACGCCGCGCCAGCCGGCGGCGACGATTTGCAGCGGGTTGAGGAAATCGTTGATGGCGTCGTCCGGGAGCGTCTGCCAGAGGGGGCGCCGAATCGCGTAGATCGCCCCGTCGCCGCCGACCATCGAGCCCAGCGCGGTTTCCAGGCGCTTGATCTTGATCTCGTAGTTCCAGTAAGCCCGTTCGCCCACGTCGGCTGTCGTCCAGCCGCGTGACAGGTAACGCGCCTCGCCGGTGACGCATCCCACGCCGGCGTCCGCGAAGTTGCGCACGAGCTTGAGGAGCGCGTCCGGCTCGTACATCGCGTTGGCGTCGGAGAACACCACGATCTCGCCCTGCACCGCCGGAACCGTGTGGTTCAGGCCCGCCGTTTTCCCACGACGTGTTTCCTGGCGCGCGAGGCGGACGCCCTGCGCGGCGTACTCGCGCACGATGTCGTCCGTGCCATCGTCGGAAGCGTCGGAGACCACGACAATCTCGTAGCGGTCGCGCGGGTAGGCCAGGCTCACGGCGTTGTCCAGCTTCCGCCGGATCACCTCGGCCTCGTTGTAGGCGGAGATCACGAGCGTCAGCGACGGTGTGATCTCGTCGCGCCTGATCGCACGTGCACCGCGAACGCGCACGAGCAGCGCGAGCAGCGGAGGGTAGCCTGCATAGACATACCCGAGCACGACGAGCGATCCGGCGAGCAGTAACAGCATGCAAGGCTACGGAATGTTTCGAACGACAAGAGGTCCCACGAGATTCGCCACACGCACCGGCAGCCGCTGCCACGTGCGGATGGCCAGCTCGAACTTCGGGTTTGCGGGATTGAGCTCCGGGACACGCTGTCCTGGCGCCGTCCAGTACTCCCACACCAGGGGCCGCGCTTCGGCGCCCCATTGCTTCTTGAACTGATAGGTCCCTTCGCCAGGCGTCGATCGACCGAAATCGAACAACCGGAAGCGGCGCCCGATCGCAAACCGCAGCATCTGCCAATACAGCAGCACGTTGGCGCACAAGGGATTGAACTCGCGCAGCGACGAGGCCCACGGGACCTGAATGACGTCGCCATGCCAGTGCACGATCGACGCGGCTATCGGCCGTCCTTTCAGCCGCACGACGAAGACTCGTGTCTGCTCGGGAAACGTGCGCAGCACCTCGCGAAAGAAGCGCGGGCTGTACACCGGAGTGCCGAGATCCCGCATGTTCTCCGCGAACACGTCGTAAAAGCTCGCCAGGCACTCTCCGCCGCCGTCAACGCCGTCGAGCCCGCTCTTCTCGGCTTTGCGCACCTGGTTGCGCAGCTTGCGATCGATCCGGTCCCACTGGGCGTCCACCGACGTCTGAAGCAGCAGCTCCATCGCGACTTTGTGGTGCCTCGGAGTCAGGTGCGCGAAGTGCTGTCGCGTGTGGCGCAGTTCGAGATGCGTCCCGCCGGCCTGGCGCGTCCGCTCGATTGCCGCATCCAGCAGCGCGCGCTCGGTTTCGAGATCATCCGCCAGCACGCCGCCGTAGTTGACGAAGGGCACCGACACGGTAAAGCGGCCGAACAGCCGGCTGTCGAAGAACACGAGCGGCAGGACGCCGGCGACGCGGCCCGCGCATTCGGCGGCCAGATAGGTGGTCTCGTGGCCGAAGGCGGATCGGATCACGTCGAGCCACGCCGGGCGGTGATAGGACGACCCCTGTGGGTGCCCCGCGACATACGCGTCGCACACCGGCGGCGGCAGGTTGTCGCGCACGGCGAGCGGCAGGCTGTTCGCGATTCGCTGGGGCAGCGCAATCACGCGACGACCTCGGTCGTCGCGGGCACGGAACGGCCCATGCCGACATATCGAAAGCCGGCATCGCGCGTCTGCCGCGGATCCAGCACATTGCGGGCATCGACAATCACCGGACTCGTCATGACGTCACGAATGCGCGAGAGATCGAGTCCGCGGAATTCGTTCCACTCGGTCATGATGACCAGCGCATCGGCATCACGCGCGGCGTCATAGGCGTCGGCCGTGAACGTGACGCTCTCGCGAATGTCGGAGAGCGCCGCCGCCGCGGCGGCGGCCGCCACCGGATCGAACGCCTGGATCCGCGCGCCGGCGCCGGCCAGGTCGCGGCAGAGGTACAGCGCGGGCGCTTCGCGAATGTCGTCGGTGTTGGGCTTGAACGCCAGGCCGAGGACCGCGATGCGCTTCAACGCCAGATCGCCGAGCGTCCGCGCCAGCTTGGCGATCACCGAACGGCGCTGCCGTGCGTTGGTTTCGATGGCCGCTTCGACAATCAGCGGCGGCGCGCCGTGCTCGGCGCCGAGGGCCGCCAGCGCCCGCGTGTCCTTCGGGAAGCACGAACCGCCGTAGCCGGGGCCGGGGTGGAGAAACTTCGGACCGATCCGCTTGTCGAGACCCATGCCCTTGGCGACGACGTGTACGTCGGCGCCGACCCGGTCGCAGATGTTGGCAATCTCGTTGATGAACCCGATCTTGACCGCCAGAAAGGCGTTCGACGCGTACTTGATCATCTCCGACGACGCGACGTCGGTGATGACAATCGGCGTCTCGATCAAATAGAGCGGACGATAGATGTCGCGCATGATCCCCGCCGCACGTTCACTGGCCGTCCCGATGACGACGCGGTCCGGACGCATGAAGTCGCTCACCGCCGACCCTTCGCGCAGGAACTCCGGGTTGGACACGACATCGAAGGCCACAGACGGCCCGGCATGCGTGCGGAGAAAGTCGCTCAGCCACGCGCCGGTGCCGACGGGTACGGTGCTCTTGGTGACGATCACCTTGTAGTCGTTCAGGTGGGCCGCGAGCTCGGTGGCGACGCCGGCCACCTGCGACATGTCAGCCTCGCCGTTCGCACCCTCTGGCGTGCCCACGGCGATGAAGATCACCATCGCCTCGCGCACCGCCTCGCCCAGTCCGGTTGAAAAACGAAGCCGCCCGGCCTCGGCGTTGCGCTGGACGACCTCGGCCAGTCCGGGCTCGTAAAACGGGATGATGTTGGCCCGCAGCGCCGCAATCCGCGCGGGCGCGCTGTCCACGCAGACGACGGTGTGGCCGAAGTCGGCGAGACATGCGCCGGTGACGAGGCCGACGTATCCGGTTCCAAGGATGGCGACATTCATGCGAGCAGCCTCACCAGAAGTAGGGCAGCGTGGAGGCCACCATGCGCCCGGGCGCCGTTTCGGGGACATGGCGCCGCAGCAAGGCGCCCACGGTTCCGAAGCGGAAGTCCGTCAGCAGAGTCCGCAACCGGCTTTCGGTCTGATCGAGGTTGCGGTAATGTCGAAAGCGCCCCAGCGATCCCGCGGCCAGGCGAGGCTGATCGGGATCGATCTCCCAGGGATGGATGTAGAACACGGCCGCCTGCTGCTCGGTCCGGTTCAACCGCGCGATGCCCCAGCGGGTCCACGCGTACGGCAGGATCCGGAAGTAGCCGCCGCCGGCGATCGGCAGATTGAGCGGGCCGACGCGGAGAGTGGAGCCCGGCACCTCCATCAGCACGCCGCCCTCGCGCTCGATCGGAAACGGCTCGCGCGGCGACACCGGGATGCCATAGCGATCGTGCCGGATGGGGAAGATGCTCGCGTCGTAGCCGTAGCCCTCGTCGATGAGGATGTCGAGCGCCCAAAGCGAGCGCGGCGTGATGGAATAGCTCGGCGCACGATAGCCCGCCACCGTGCAGCCGGACGCATCCTCCAGCAGACGCTTGGCGCGTCGCACGTCCTCGCGGAACGCGGCGGGTGTCTGGTCGTAGATCAGCCGATGCGCGTAGCCATGCGAGGCGATTTCGTGACCGCGATCGGCGATGTCGCCGACCAGCGTGCGGTGCTGCTCGGCGACCCAGCCGAGCACGAAGAACGTGCTGCGCACGCCGAACTCATCGAACAGGTCGAGCAGCCGGTGAGTGTTCGCCACCACGCGGCTTTCCATGCGCGCCCACTGCGAGCGCGGCACGATGCCATCGAACACGCTGACGTGAAAGTGCTCTTCCACGTCCACGCTCATCGCGTTGACCACGCGCGGCCGTGCCGGCCCCGATGCGGTGTCCTCGCTCATGCGCCCCTCCGCAGCAGCACCGTCTTGATCGTCGACAGCATGATGTACAGGTCGAACACGATCGACAGATGCTTGATGTAAAAGAGGTCGAACTGCAGCTTCTGCAAGGCGTCTTCGGTCGTGGCGCCGTAGGTATAGCGCACCTGCGCCCAGCCGGTGATGCCGGGCCGCACGATATGACGCTGGCCGTAGAAGGGAATCTGCTTCGTGAGATCGCCGACAAACTCCGGACGTTCGGGACGCGGACCGACGAAGCTCATGTCGCCCACGAGGACGTTCCAGAGCTGTGGCAGCTCATCGAGCCGCGTCTTGCGCAGAAACCCGCCCACCAGGGTCACCCGCGCGTCGCCCGCCTTCGATGCCCAGACCGGCCCGCTGGCGTCTTCGGCACCCTGCCGCATCGATCGGAACTTCACGATGTTGAAGATCCGGCCGTGATGGCCGACGCGGCGCTGGTGATAGAACACCGCGCCCGGCGAGCTGAGCTTCACCGCCAGCGCCACCAGGAGCATCACCGGAAACGCGAGGACCAGGCCCAGCGACGCGGTCACGATGTCGAGCAGGCGCTTGGCCGCGGTCAGGCGCGCCGTCTTGCGGAAGCCTTCTGAAAAGATCAACCAGCTCGGGCGGAGGTTGCCGACCGCAATCTTGCCGGTATATTCCTCGTACACCGACGCGAGGTGATCGAAATTGACGCCGTCGAGGCGCAACTCGAGCAGCTTGTCCATCGGCAGCTTTCCGCGTGCGTCCGTGAGGCTGACCACCACGCGATGCACGCCCCGCGCGCGCACGATGGAGGGGATGTCCTCGATGGCGCCGATGACGCCCGGATTCATCAGGGGCGCGCCCACGCGTGCCGGATCAGGATCGATGAAGCCGACGATTTCGACACCGAGCTGATGGCGGCGGGCGAAGAGCTCGCGCGCCAGATCGAGCGCCGACTCGTTGGTGCCGACGACGAGCAGCCGTTCGCTCGGGCGGACACGACGGCTCAGCCATTCGAACGCAACCCGCCAGCCGATGACCAGCGTGATCACGAACCCGGCTGCGATGATGAAGACGCCGCGGCCGAGGACGAGCGCCGGGAACCAGTAGTAAATCGCCGCGAGAATGAGCGACGCAGCGGCCAGGGCGTTGATGATGCGGATGAACAGCTCCCGCCGATCCGCGAGCATCCGCAAGTCATACAGATCGGCGTAATACAGGCACGCCTGGGTGACGGCGGCGATGAGCAGCGCCCGTTCCAGCCCATCCTCGAAGATCAGCATGTCCCAGGCGCGCGCGCCGAACCGCAGGTACGCACCGGCAACCACCGCGAACACGATCAGCGCCGTCTCACACGTGATGAGCGTGAGCGAGCGCAGCCGGAAGCGGAGTCCCAGCGCCTGCGTCATGACGGCTGGCCCTGACCAGCGATCATGTGCTGGCCGTAGTAGTTGGCGTAAGTATCGTGGGTGGTCACCTCGGCCCGGTTGAGCACCACGCCAATCACCCGGTTGGCCCCGATGAGCTCGGACGCACGCTTGACCATCTCGTGGGGCGTGGAGTTCGCCCTGACGACGAGCACGGCCCTGTCCACCAGGGAGGAGAGCAGATGCGCGTCGGCCAGCGCCAGCAGCGGCGGCGTGTCGATGATGATCCAGTCGAACGATTCCCTGGCTTCCTTGATGACGCGGCGCATCCGCTCGGAGGTCAGTCCCGCCATGGGGTCGGCGGTTGGGCGCCCGGCCGGCAGCACCCATAATTGTGGAGACACCTGCCGCAGCACCAGTTTGACCTCGTTCGGCGAGTCCAGCCCGTCGATGAGGCCGCCCGCCGTGTTGAGTCGAAACAGTTGATGGAGGGCGGGTTTGCGCAGGTCGGCGTCGATGAGCAGCACGCGCCGCCGATACGATTCGCTCAGTGTGAGCGCCAGGTTGGCCGCCGTGAGCGTCTTGCCCTCGCCGGGCAGCGCGCTGGCCACCATCACCACGCGCAAGTCGGAGTGGCCCTGCGCGTCGTGCAGGACCGCGGCGAGCCGCCGATACTGCTCGCGCGACACCGGCGACATCCTGGCATCGACCACGACTTTTTCCGTCAGGGACGCGTGGAGCCGTTCGAACAGCGATGCCGGCGTCGCCGAGGGGTCGTGCGCGCCGGTGTCCCTTGCGTCGCGGCCGGTGGGCCCTTTGTCCGGGACGGGCGCCGGGACCGGCGGCGGTTCGCGGCGGCGGCTGGCGATCTCGATCGGAAATGGCTCCCTGGAGAAGGCCGAAACCCGATCGCCCTCCGGTGGTTGCGGCGTACGCGCGCGGTCAACCCCTCCCGGGTCGGCGGTCCGTTCTTCTGCAGCGCGGCGCAAGGCTTCGTCGATTCGGCTCATCAGAACCCCAATTGTCGGAACAGTGAAAAGCGGCGGCGTTTCGGATAAATGCTGGTGAACATGCCGGCGTCGCTGCTGGTGGCCGCGCCCACCGCATGCGCAGTTCGGGCGTTCTCGCCTGGCAGCGGCGCGGAGCGAGGCTCCGTCGCGCCGTGGTCGAAGGCCAGCACGCGCGGTACGCCCCCGGCCGCCTCGCGCGGGCTCCTGCCGGCCGTGTCCGATGGCCGAGCAGGTTCTTCAGCGCCAGCGCTCGACAGCAGCGTGCCCGATCCCCGGTTGTCGGGGCCGACTGGAGGGTCGGCCTCGCCAATATGGAAATCGCGACAGACTTCGAGCACGATCTGTGTCGTGATCGGCTTCTGTCCGAGCGCGAACCCCGACACGAGCGCGTTATCGGCGATGACGCTCAGGGTCCGTGGGATACCGCCGGATCGTTCGTGCATCAGGATGACCGCTTCGCGCGTGAAGATCTGCGCGCCCACGCCTCCCGCGGCCCGGATCCGCCCCGCCAGGTAGGCGCCGGCTTCGATCTGCGTGAGCGGCCTCAGCTCGCAGCGCAGTGCGATCCGCTGCTTCAACTGCCGCACGGGAGCGAGATTGAGCCGCGCCGACAGCTCCGGCTGCGCGGCCAGGATGATCGAGAGCAGTTTGGTGTCATCGGTCTCGATATTGCCGAGCAGCCGCACTTCCTCGAGCAGATCGAGCGGCAGAATCTGGGCTTCGTCGATAATCAGCACCGTCGATTCGCCGCGCCGATGCCGTTCGCGTAGCGTGGCTTCGAGCTCGCGCAGCAGGGTGGCCTTCGACGCTTTCGCCGCCGCGCTCAGGCCGAACTCCATCGCGAGCATCTCCACGAACTCGTCGCGTGTCAGCGCCGGGTTGTGCAGGTGCACGCTGTGCGTCACGTCGCTCTGCCGCTGCAACGCCGTGCGGAGCAGTGTCGTCTTGCCTGTCCCGGCCTCGCCGATGAGCAGCGCGATGCCCCGCCGGCTCGCGATCGCGTACTCCAGGTTGCTGAGGGCCTCGCGATGGCCATCCGTGAGCACGACGAAGCGCGGATTTGGTGTCAGGTCGAATGGCCGCTCGCGGAGGCCGAAGAAGGATCGATACATCAACGCATCCAGGTCTGCAATAAGTCGGGCTGCCACACCGCCACGGCGACGGCGAGCAGAATGGTCGCGACCGAGGCGGATACCGCCAGAAGGACGCGTTTGCGCTTCGCGCGGCGGTACTCCATCTCGGTTCGCATCACGGGGATGACGGCCAGCACCGGCAGGGCCAGGCTCGTCACGATGTCGTCGTCGGTCTTGAGGGACGTGTCGCGGTACTCCAGCAACCCGACGAGCACGACGCCGAGTCCGAGACCGGCCAGCACGCCAATCAGGTTGAGCCGCAGGCGGTTGGGGCTGATCGGACGCTCCGGCAGGCGCGCGCCGTCGATGACCTTGAACTGCTCGCCGATTTGACGGCGTTCGAGGTTGACGGCGATTTTCGACTCTTCGCTCTTTTTCAGCAGCGTCTCGTATTGCGTCTTGATGGTGTCGTAGTCGCGCGTCAGCGCGGCCATTTCCGACTCCAGCTTGGGCGTGGCTTCGAGCCGTGCCGTATACGCCGCCAGATTTTTGCGGAGCCGCTCGTGTTCGGCTTTGCGCGTCTCGATGCTCTTGCGGAGCTGCTCGGCCTCCATGCGCATCTTGCTGAGTTGACCGGCGACGGCGGAGGCATTCATCGCGGATGCCGGCGTGGCCGCCCCTGGAGTTCCCTTCGCGGCGGCCTTGGCCTCGAGGTCTGCGAGCTGACGCTTGGCTTGCCGCACGTCCGGGTGACTGTCCTTGAAGCGGTCTTCCAGACCTTTCAGGCTGGCTCGGGCAGTTTCGATCTGCTGCGCAAGAGTGGCCGGCGCGCCTTTCTGATCACTGCCGCGGTTAGCCAGTGAGGCGACGGCTTCGGCAATCGCGCCGTCGAGCACCAGCAGCCGGTCACGCTCGCGATTGGATGCATCTACGTTGGCCTGCAGTTGCGTCTGCGTCACCTGCAGCATGTGCATGTTCGACTGGACCTGCGTCGGCAACTGCCCCGAATTGCGCAATCGGAACGCCTCGAGCGTCGTCTCGTGCTCGGTCAGCCGGCGGCGGGCGTCTTCGAGCTGCGCCTGCAGAAACTGGTTGGTCGAGTCGGCCAGAATCTCGCGATCCTGGAGGTTTTCCTGCACGAACATCGAGGCGAGCCGCTCGGCCACCTGCATGGCCGTGCGCGGCTGTGGCGAATCGAAACCGACCGTGAAGTGGCTGGTGTCCTCGCGACGGCGAGTCCGCGCGGTGTCCACCTTGACGTCCCTGCGCATCAGTTCGACCACGTCTTCGAGAATCATGGTCTTGCGCTCTTCCTGGTAGAGGTTGAAATCCTCGATCACGCGCTCGAGACGCGTCCGGCTGAGAATCTGCTGGCTGATGGTCTGCAGCCGCTCGGTGACGCTCGCCGTGACGGCCGCGCGCACGTAGGCCTCGGGCACGCGCTGCGGCACGACGAGGATCGTGGCCGTCGATCGATACCGGTTTGGCAAGGTGGACGACCACGCGAAGACCGCCGCGCCGATCAGAATGGTCGGGACGACGATGAACCACTTGCGCGTCCATGCGATCCGGAGAAAATCCTCCGGCTGGTACTTTTTACCGGGAAGCATTGGTCCTCCTGGCACGCTGATACAGCGGTGCCCATAGGTTGACGGTGGCACGGAGGCTCTGGCGTCCAAACGCCCTGGGGAAGCCCGCCGGCAGAACCACGCTGGCGTCCGCCTCATAGTGGTAGTAGGCGTAGGTGAGACCAACGTTCATGTAGCGAACGAGCGAATAGGTCAAGGCCGCGCTGCCCTGGTAGGTATCGAAGCGCTTGCCGCCCGTATCCACGCCCACGGTGCCGAGCGCCGCGCTCGCGGTCGTGGTGAGCTCCCAGCGGCGGTTGATCAACCCTCCGAAGCCGGCCGTGACCGCATCGGCAAACACGGGCTCCTGCCAGGATTCGTGCAGCAGCACACGGCGGCTGTAGGCCGCAAACGCCGTCCAGGTCCGCCCGATCTCGTGGTTCAACCTCGCGTCGCCGATGAGCGAGTAGCGGAGCCTGTCGTGCGTGTGGGTTGCCGCCGTTCCCGTGCCGAACGACAGGGTCGTGCGACGCGAGAACGAAAGCGACCGGTTGTAATTGACCCCGGCGTCAATCAGGTGATTCGGGATGCGCGCGCCGTCGGCGTGCTTGACCTCTCCGTACGTGTACCCCGCGCGCAGCGCCAGCCCGCGACCGAGCTGGTGCGTGATCTGGCCGCCACCGCGCTGATGCACGAACTCACCCCGCTCGCCGCGCCCGGTCGTCCGGCGATACCCGTAAATCGCCCCGACTTTGGTCCGGCGGCCGACGTCCTGTTGCAGCGAGAGCGCGCCGTCATAGGCCAGGTAATAGTCGAAGCTCGAGAGGGTATCGAGATCGACCGGTGCCATTTCGTCGATCGTCGGGACCGCGGCCCCCGTGAACAGGCTGGCAAATGTATCCGGCTGCCGGACCGCGCCGGCACGGGCCGACAGCGACGTCCGTGAAAAGAGGCGCGCGGTGAGTGCGACCTGCGCCTGAGAGCTGGCGATGAAATTGACTTCCGTCGACGGGTAATAACGGGTGCCCGACTGGGCCGAGGCGGACAGCGTGAAGCTGTCGGACTGCCGCGAGTACGCCAGCGCGCCGGTGAGCTGGCCCAGCACACCCCCCTGGCTGCCCGCGGCGGCGCGGGCTCCACCGCCGCCGCCGCCGCTGCCGGCCGAGGCGCGCAGATTGTCGTCATAGCCGCCCGCCAGCGACACGTTCGCCGTGAGCGACTGCTCGGCCGCCTCGGTGCCGCTTGCAAACAGCCCGCGGTACGGCCGCTCTGGCCGTCTCGTCTGCCCGGACACGGGCGACGCGGCGAGCAGGAGGACAGCACTGAACACGGCGAGACAGGAAAAGGAACGGCGCATCCTGGGACCCGTTACGGGACGACGATGGTGTCGCCGGGCTTGAGGGTGATGTTCTGGCCCAGGTTCCGGCGTCGTTTGACGTCCTTGTAGTTGAAGCGCAGGCTGATCGGCTTGCCATTTTCGATGCGCATGATCGAGATGTTCTTTTCGTCGGCGTACTCGAGCACGCCGCCAGCCGTGGCGATCAACTGCAGGACCGTCGTCGGCCCCATCAGCGGATAGGGTCCAGGCTTGGACACCTGGCCGGTGATGAAGACCTTGCGGCTCCGGATTTCCTTGACCACCACCGCGACGGTTGGCTCCTCCATCAACTTGTCGGCGGCTGCCGTCACTTCTTTCCGCAATTCCTCGGGCGTCAAGCCCGCGGCGACGATTTCGTTGATCAAGGGCAGCGTGATCCGGCCATCGGGCCGGACGGTCACGTCCCCGGACATGTCCTTCTCGCGCCAGAACACGATGTTCAGCACATCGTCGGGCCCGATGACGTAGTCGGGTGGCACAACGGGGTCCGCGGGCGGGACCGCCGTGGTGTTCCCGGTCACTCGTGCTTGCGGAGCGGCCTGCTCGGCGACCGCCGGCGAGACGGCAACGCACAACAGCAGGACCGCACCGAGAGTGATGACACGCGGTGAAATCAACATCACGCTCTGTACTCCTTGAATGGAACCTGGCAATCGTGTTTGCGGAGGAAATTCAGGAAGCGTTTGTAATCGCCATGGTCCATGTTGAACAGACGGGCGACAATCTTGTAATTCCCGCGAGCCTCCTCGAGGCCCTTGCGCACGAGATCGCGGACGTTCGAGCGGGTGATTTCGCGCTGCATGTAGAGGGGATACACGACCGTCCAGAACGATTCCTTTTCCTGCACGAGGCGCTGATAGAGGTCGTCGGCCACCGTGCGGCGCCGCTCCTTGCGGGGCTTGAACGTCACCCCTTGCCGCAAGCGGATTTCGAGCGGCAGGTCGTCGGGCTGAATCATCGTGTTTCGCGTCGTGACCGCCACGCGCTCGACGACGTTTTCCAGCTCGCGGACGTTGCCCGGCCAGTGATACTCGGTCAGCAGGCGCATCGCCTCCGGCGAGATGTCGGCCGCGACGTTGCCGGCGCGTCCGGAGAAATGCGCGAGAAAGTGCGTGGCCAGACTGACGATGTCTTCGCGGCGCTCGCGCAGCGGCGGCACGGTCAGGTGGATGACGTTGAGCCGGTAGAAGAGATCCTCGCGGAAGGTCCCCTGGCCGATCATGTCGCGCAGGTTTTTGTTGGTCGCGGCTATGACCCGCACGTTGACACGGCCGACCACGCGGTCGGCGCCGACCTTCTGCAGTTCCCCGGTTTCGAGGAAGCGAAGCAGCAGGCCCTGCATGCGCAGCGTCATCTCGCCGATTTCGTCGAGGAACATCGTTCCGCGATCGGCGAGCTCGAGTTTGCCGAGCTTGTCGCGATAGGCGCCGGTGAAGCTGCCTTTGACGTGCCCGAACAATTCCGTCTCGAGGAGCGTTTCCGAAAGGCCGGCGCAGTTGACGGCCACGAATGGCCGCTCGGCGCGGACACTGCCGCTGTGCACCGCGGCGGCGACAAGTTCCTTGCCGGTGCCGCTTTCTCCCGTAATGAGGACCTTCGCGTCCGATCGAGCGACGCGCTCGACTTCCGCTTTGAGATCCACCATGCTGGCGCTGCCACCAATGAGAAAATTGTGGCGCGCGCCTCTCATCGTCGTCGGTCGGTCGTGAGGACTAGCCGCTGTTTGCGTCATCGTCTTCTGTGCCACATCGCTGCCGCGCCACATCGTCTCGAGTTGCCGACTGCTTCGAGGTGCGACGGTTGTGGCCAACGCGTAAGTAGTTGTCGGTCGCCGGCGACGTGCCGGCGCCGGCCCTTGTGCAAGGACGTCGCCAGCCCCGTCGGCGGCGGCACAGTGTCGCTAAGTGATTGACAGATGGAAGGTTGGCGTCGGCGAGCGGGCCGCGTTCAGGCCCCGTATCGAAATTGTTCCGCAGCCACACATGCGGGCGGTTCCGGGATTAAAGTCAGCCTCCGGGATGTCTTATGCCGCCACGGCAGCTCCAGAAGTCTGCAAACTGGCAGTTTCCGCTAAACCGCGGCGAGGGTCGGCACGCGGAATTTGCGGAGCACGTCAACGATCCGGCTCGCCGCCTGCCCATCCCACAGGGGCGGCACGCGCTGCTCCGTCGCCCCGGCCTCGGCGCGGCGCCAGGCGGCAACCATCCGCGCCGGGTCCGTGCCGACGAGCTGATTGGTTCCGTGCGTGATGGTCGCGGGTCGTTCGGTGTTCTCGCGCAAGGTCAGACACGGGACGCCGAGAATGGTCGTTTCCTCCTGGATCCCGCCGGAGTCGGTCAGCACGATTCGACTGCTTTCCATCAGACCCAGGAAATCCACATAGCCAAGCGGGTCGACGGGCCGCAACCTGCCGTCCGCCACGAGGGCGGCAGCACGAGCCGAGCGAGCGAGCATCGGGCGGGTCCGGGGATGGACCGGAAAGACGATGGGCATCTCGCGGCTCAATGTGGCGACGGCCTCGATGACGCGCTCGAACGTGGCCAGGTCGTCGACATTGCTGGGCCGGTGCAGCGTGAGGAGCCCGTACCCGCGGGGCGTCACGTCAAAGCGCGCCGGGACATCCTGCTGCCGCGCCGACTCCCGATGCGCCAGCAGCGTGTCAATCATGACATTGCCCACGAAGTGGATCTTGGCGGCGTCGACGCCCTCCCGGTGCAGGTTGCCGGCGGCGCCGAGCTCGGAGGTGAAGAGGAAATCGGAGATTTGATCGGTCAGCAGACGGTTGATTTCCTCGGGCATCGTGCGGTCGAAGCTCCTGAGCCCGGCCTCCACGTGCGCGACCGGAACACCGAGCTTCGATGCGACCAGGGCACACGCGAGCGTCGAATTCACATCGCCAACCACAATCAGAACGTCCGGCGGGTTCGCGAGCAGCACCGGTTCAAAGGCGGCCATGATCGCCGCGGTCTGCTGGGCGTGACTGCCCGAGCCGACGTTCAGGTTGAAGTCGGGGTGGGGAATGCCCAATTCATCGAAAAACACCTTCGACAGCTTCTCGTCGTAGTGCTGCCCGGTGTGGACGAGGATGGATCGGAACGCGTCCGGCGCCGCTTTCATTTGCGACACGATGGGCGCAATTTTCATGAAATTCGGCCGGGCACCGACGATGCTCATCACCCGGAGCGGCTGTGTCATGCAGATTCGGTTGAGGGTCCGGAAGAGAATAGGGTCAACGTTATTCTCTTCCGGGCCCTTACGGGCAAGTCAAACGGGCTCACGCTGCGGGCATGATAGCAGGCCGAAAGGCCCGGATGGAGAGGCGTGCGGGTGAGGAGCGGAGCGAGACTGGCCCGGTTCAGGATGCTGGTTCGGGATGCTAGTTCGAGATGCTAGTTCGGGATAATGGTGCTGACCGTGCGCGGCACCATCTGTCCTGGATGCACGCCTTCGCCACTGTCCAGGTCGTCGTACCAGGGAAAGACCGAGTGACTGGCGGCCGCCCCTTGCAGCAACCGGAGGACCTGATTGCTGAAGTCATCGCCCACAGCGCTTTCGGCGGACAATCGGAGAGCGCCGACCTGTTCGACTTCGTGCTCGAACGAATCGTCTGCGATGACCACGGTGGGGATATCGCTGGCGCCAGCCCGCAGGGCGAGATGCAGCCCGTTGAAGGCGCCGAGTTTGAGCTCGGTCACGAGCAGGTGCGGCAAGTCCGACAGGTACCGCTTGGCCCCTTCGAACGTTTTCGTGATTTGCACATGATGACCGAGGCGCTGGATGGCAGACGAGAGAGCCTTGGCAAGCGACGGCGTGGGGCTGACGAGCAGGATCGTTCGTTGAAGACTCATCGTCTCTCCACGGGCTGAGCTAGCAAGATTCATGCCTCCAATGACTGACGATCTTCGTGGGTCCTTCGGTGGTGGTTTCTGGCCGAATCTTTCCGACGAAGTTCAAAAATGTCAGGTGGTTTACGAAATTGTCTGCCGCCGCTATGTAGAAATTACGACACTGCTGTAGCGTTCGAGCCGAGCTAAGGGCTCCGTAACCGAGAATTTTATCTGCTGCCGACGAGCACTTGCCCCCGCGCGTCGGCCGACTTTTCGGCCCGCGGGAGAGGGCCGCTTGCCGACGGAGGCGCATCGGTGCGCCGCCGGCCGGGGCTCGGCACGCGCCGCCGGTCGGCGCGCTGCGGACTGCGGCGGTCGGAAAACGGCACCGTCGGGTTTCGAGGCGGAGGCGGGTCCGGGGAATCACTCTGAGCGCCAATGGGGTTGCCGTTCTGGTCGCCGAGGACCACGCGAATACACGATCGGCCATCCCGCTTGGCCCGGTACAGGGCCAGGTCGGCGCGGGTCACGAGGTTGTTGACCGCCGTCTCGCCCGGGCGCGAAATCGTCAGGCCGATGCTGGCCGTCGTGGACACCGGTCCCGAGGGCATGGGTACATAGGTGGCTCCGATATTCTGCAGGAGGTGAGTGGCGACCACCTGGGCCCGCGCCAGATCGGTGTCTGGCAAGATGATCAAGAACTCCTCGCCTCCCCATCGGCAGCGGATGTCGCTCGCTCGCAGGGTGCTGCGCAAGGTGCGGCCGATCGCCGTCAGCAGCGCGTCGCCCACCGCGTGACCGAACCGATCGTTGACCGACTTGAAGTGATCCAGATCGATCATCACGATCGCCATCGGTGCGCCAGTGCGCTGGGCGCGCTTCACCTCGGACTGGAGGCGGTTGAGCCCTTCGCGCCGTGTGGCGGCCCCGGTCAGCAAATCGACGAGCCCGGCTTCCCGGAAGGTTTCGATCGCACTTACCGTATTGACGGCTCGAGCCAGCAGCGGCGTCACACGCTGGATCGCCTGCTGGCGCTCCGCCCCCAGCCCGCCGGCACTTTCCACTCCCAGCAAGCCCATGGATCTGTTCTGCAGCCGAAGGGGAAACGTCGTCCACTCCTGGACGTCCGAGGTCAGCTCCGGCTGCCGGCTGGCCTCGGGCGTGTCAGTGGTCGCGGGCGCACTCCGTCTTTGCAGTTCACTGACGATCCAGACATTGCGCGCGCCGATGAGCGGTGGCAGGTTCGCCTGAATGGTCTCCAAAAGCCGTTCGCTGGTCGTCGCTGCCATGAGTTGCTCGACGAAGGCGAGAAAGGCGTTGTCGGTGAAGAAATCGCCGCTGAGGATCGGTGTCGGGACACCTGGATCCTCGGGCGGCGTCGCGACGGGGCGAACGGTGTCGCCCTCAAAGAGGAGGTGAGGCTGGCGGGCGGTGCTCATCGAATACATCGCGAGCATGATGAGCCCGCCGATGAGCAGGCCAGCGGCGGCGATCACAACATTGCCCCAGGGGGTATTCACCATCGAAGCGCCGTCACCGAAGACGAGCGCCGAAACGGTCAGGGCAACGAGGATGGCGGCGATGAGCAGAGCTTTCGCGTAGACACCCATGGGGGAGGGGCGTTTTGAGCAACTCCGCTGACGCCTAAGCGGTTTGGCTGCCAACCATTTAGTAGTGGTTTTGCACGGAAATCGACCGGACGCCTGCCCGAAGTCAGGCTATTGCTGGGCTTTAGTCGCTGGACTTGGCACGCTTGTGAAAACGGTGGCTCAGACCTTGCTAGATCCAGCGTAGATGACTGTTTCCGGGTCGCGGGTGCTCACATTCAACGCGATCTTGCTGGTCGCGCTGATGCCCGCGCTCACCCAGGCGGCGTCGGCGCCCAGGTGGTCGATGCCGCAACTCGCCTCCTTCGCCGACATTGTCCTCACCGGCCGAATCGTTTCCGTCACACCAGCGTGGGATACAGGCGGAGCGTGGGATACAGATGTCAACGCTATTTATACCTACGTGACGGTCGATGTCGCTGAAGTGCTCAAAGGCGACATCGGCGACGCGCAAGTCACGATCAAACAGTTGGGCGGTGTCGCCGGCGGCGTCGGACTCTCGATTTCCGACCAGGCGACGTTCACCGTGGGTGAGGAGGTCCTGCTGTATCTGGAAGCACGCCCGCGGGACGGCACGTTGTACACCACTGCGCTCTGGCAGGGGAAGTGGGCGCTGCAACGGGATGCGCGCGGGCAGGTGGCGGTGCGTCAGCCGCCGGGCGGCCATGCCGGCGCGGACGAACGTGTGCTGGTGAGCGAGGTCCGCCAATCCGCCGCCCTGGTCCACGAACGCCGGCAGGCGCTGAACACGAAACCGCGGGAGACGCCTCCCGATCGCGCGAGCGCGGAGTTCGCCCTGCTGGGACCCTTTCGATACCTGCACTCGCCGTATGTCGATGCCCAGTCCGGGGGGCAGCCCGGCCTCGCTGGCGGCGGCTTTGCCCAGATGCTGTCGGCCCTCAATCGCTGGAACGCCGCCGGGTCAGCATTCCGCTACCGCCCCGGGCACGGCAACAGCCCACCGCGGTGCTCGACACAACTGCTGGACAGCGGTCGCGTGACCATCTCGTTCATGGATCCCTGCCAGGAGATGTCCAACACCGGCGGGACGCTTGCGCTGGGCGGCTCGTACTTCGTGGCGGGCGAAGGCGGCACTTCGAACGGGCAACACTTCGACCGGGCCGTGGAGGGCTTCGTCGTCAACAACGACAGCCCGCTGGCGCTCCAGTATCTGAGCACCCCGGGGTGCTTCGAGGACATCCAGACCCACGAGCTTGGCCACGTGCTCGGACTCCATCATTCGAGCGACCCCACGGCCCTCATGTTCGCAACCATTGATGGTTCCTCGTGCGCCCAGGGCGCGCGCGGTCTCAGACCAGATGATGTGGCGGGCATCGTGTTCGTCTACGGGGGGGCGTCACCACCCCAGTCCGCGCCAGCGAACCTGGGTGTCGTGCTCGGGAGCGGTGCGGTCACCGTCGCCTGGTCAGCGGTCACGAGTGGATCGACCTACTTCGATCCGATGATTTACCGCGTCGACTTTCGCACGGGCCATCAGGACAGCGGCCCATTGGCGGCGTCGCGCACCACGGCAGACACCACACTCACCGTCGCCGTGCCGCCAGGCGTGAGCGGCGCGTTCAGCGTCGTGGTCACCGCGGTCAATGCTGCCGGCGCGGGGCCCGCGTCGTCGCGGGTGGACTTCACGGTCCCGACAGGGTCGGGGTCATGTGGGGGCCCGTCGCATGCCGTTCAGGGAATGCGGGGTACGGTCACAGGCGAGTATGCGTACGTGCAATGGGATCCGGTGGACGGTGCGACGAGCTACCAGTTGCAGGTCGGCACGACAGCGGGCGGCGACGACCTGCTTCCCCGTCTCGATTTGGGCCTTCACACCGGCGCCGGGGCATCCGTGCCTGCCGGCTTCTCCGCGTGGATCCGGGTGTACGCCGCCAACCAGTGCGGTGAGAGCCAACCTGTAGACTTCTTCCTCCGCTGACACACGACGCACGGCCTGTCCCCGCGTGTTGCGCACGTCGCACGGTCTGTCCCCGGGGGGTGTTGCGCACGACGCACGGCCTGTCCCCGCGCAGTTACACGAAACGGCATGAGTTCACACTTAGCGTCCCAATTGTCGCCCGTCAGGCAGACTAGCCCAGCGACATTCCTGTAATCATCCGCCGGCAGCTCGTCCGCTTTGGTACAGGTTTCGCCTAATCCGGTGTTCGATCGGACTGATCGATCACGCATCTTGTGATCGCGGGGCAGCGGGTCGGGAAGGCAACGGCATGCTAGTGACTACCAACAAGATTCCCCATTTGAAGCCGGTTCCGCCGCCGGAGCAGGAAGTGCGTACGTCGGTCGACGGTCTCGAGGCCTTTCAGGCCGAGGGCGCCGCCGACGTTCCGCCTCCACGGGAGCGGTCACGGCTGGTGGAACCGCTGATTCTCGTGCTTCTGACGGCGGCGGCGCTGGGGGCCAGCGGTCTCTGGGCCTACAAGGCCATGGCGATCAGCCCCGCCATGGCCTCGCTGTCGATTCAGACAACGCCGGCGGGTGCGCGGGTGACGATTGATGGCACGGTCATGGGGCACACGCCGACGGCGATGAGCCTCCCGGCCGGATCCTATGCGGTGCTGCTGACCACCGTGAGTGGCCAGCAACGGCAGCTCGAGGTGACGCTTCGGCCCGGTGACACCGTGGTGCAGCAGTACGAGTGGGCGGAGCCGGCGCCGTCACCCGTACCGACCGGCGGAGCACTGCACGTGCAGACCGAGCCTGCCGGCCAGCCGGTCTTCGTGGACGACGTCCAGCGCGGCGTCTCTCCGGTCACGTTGACCGATCTGTCGCCCGGCGACCATGCGGTCCACGTCACGAGCAACGCCGGCACGGTTCGCCGGCAGGTCAGGATAACTGCCGGCGAGACGCTGTCGCTGATGATTACGCCCACTCCACCGGCCGTCAGCGCCGGCTGGCTCCGCATCTCGTCTCCGGTCCTGCTGCAGTTGCACGTCGGCGGCAATCTGGTCGGCGACAGCGAAAGCGATCGCATCATGTTGCCGTCCGGCGAGCACGATGTCCAAATCAGCAACGAGTCGCTGGGTTATGCGGTGACACGACGGGTCGCCGTGGCAGCCGGGCGCACCGCGCAGCTTCAGATCACGCCGCCGAATGGCCGCTTGAGCATCAATGCCCTCCCCTGGGCGGAGGTGTGGCTGAACGGCGAACGCGTCGGAGAAACGCCGATCGCGAATCTGACGCGGCCGATCGGCACTCACGACGTGATCCTGCGGCATCCCCAATTTGGCGAGCGTCGCGCCAGGCTGACCGTCTCGCTGAAGGAAACGGCCCGGCTCGGCATCGACATGCGGCAGCCCTGAGGAACATGACATGACGATCAGGATAGTGAGTCTCCTGCTGCTGCTGCTGTCGATGACGGGTGCCTCTGCTGCGTCTGCGCAGGACCATCTTCAGAAGGCCAAAGATCTCTACGCGGCGGCGGCCTATGAGGAGGCGCTGGCCGTCCTCGCAGCGGTGCCCAATCCCGAAGGCACTCCGCAGATCGGCCAGTATCGGGTGTTCTGTCTGATTGCGCTTGGCCAGCAGAAAGAAGCGCAGCAGGCGATTGAGGGGCTGCTCAAAGCCAATCCGTTGTATATGCCCGATCCGGTCGAGACGTCCCCGCGAGTGGTGGAGGCGTTTACGACCGCGCGCGCGCGCGCCCTTCCCGACATTACGAAGCAGATGTACCTGGACTCCAAGGCCGCGCTCGAGCGCAAGGACCGCCAGGCCGCGGTCACCGGCTTTCAGATGCTGCTGCGCACGATTGACGCCGCAGAAGACATGACTGCCGACTTCGAGGATTTGCGAGTACTCGCGGACGGGTTTCTCGACTTGAGTCGTGCTCTCCCGGAGCCGCCCGTGGAGCCAGCACCGGGAGCGGACGAAGCGTCAGCCGCGACTACACCGGCGGAGCCACCGCCGCCGGTGGTCTCGACGCGGCCGCTGGTCCTCGAACAAGAACTTCCACCATGGACCGCCTACGACGGCCTGAGCCGCCGCCACGAATTCGCAGGCACGTTGCGCGTCCGCATCGGGACCGATGGCCGCGTCCAGTCGGCTGAACTGATCCGTCCGGTGCACCCGGCGTACGACCCCCTGCTGCTGCGAGCCACGGAATCATGGCTCTACCAGCCGGCGACGGAAAATGGGGTCGCCGTTCCCTCGGATCTGGTGATCCAGGTTCAACTGCGACCGCCGGGAATTTGATCTGCCCCCCTTCCGCCGCGAAGCGGCGGCCCACCTGCCCTCGCGCGTGAGCGCGCCCTCCGCGCGAAGCGCGGCCCTAATGATTGCGCGTTTCTGGCCGAAACTTCGATCCGGGAGCTGACAAAAGCTCAACAGGAGTAGGAGCCCCTGATGTCCACCGAGCCGATACTGCTCATTGTCCGGCGCGGCGCGCTTCGGCGTTTTGCTGCGCTCGAACGGAAAACGTCCCACCTGGATGTCAAGGTCATCTGGGATCGCCGCCAGCGGACGCGGCGCCAGGCCGCAGGCGTCATGCGGCACGAGCTGAGGGCGGCCGAGCGGCGCGCGCCCCAACCACCGTCCTGGCAACTGGCTGATTTCACCATCTCGGTCCCGAAGGCGTCGTCCGGTTCGACGTGACAGCCGCCTATCTCGGCCCCTGCCAGCCGGCGTCCAGAGCCGCGGCGCCGGTCACCTGTGTCCAGCGTTCCGCACGGAACTGCGCCTGAAGCGCGACGATCCGGGCATCGAATGTCGTCAGCTCGGAATACCGCTCGACCGTTGACGCTCCGCCCACCGCGGCGATGACGACGACATACTCGCCTGTGGAATCGTCGAACCGCGTCTCGATCCACGCAGCCTTGGCATCTCGTTCGAAGAACCAGACCATCTCGCCCTCCAGTTGCCGGGACCCCGATTGTAGCGGTGTTCTGCAGGGCTGGCGACGGTCCGGCCGCCCCTTCTCTAACGCCGTGTGCAGGAATTCGCCAATCCATGCAGTCGGGCCCGGTGCCGTATATTGCAACCTTGTCTTCGGGCCGGTAGCTCATCTGTAGCCCGGAGTCTTGACGGTCAGAAATCGTGGCGAACGAGTCAGTGACTCGCGACACCTAGCCGAGCGACGTGTCCAGCGTCATCATGATGAGAAAGCCGCTCAGAAATCCCAGGGTGGCGACGTCGGTGTTGCCCTGGCGCGTCGTCTCCGGCAGGAGCTCTTCGACCACGACGTAGAGCATGGCGCCGGCGGCGAAGGCCATCGCGTAGGGGAGCACGGGGGTGACGAGCAGGACGAGTCCGCATCCGATCACGCCCGCAACCGGCTCGACGGTTGCGGAAAGCTGCCCATACCAGAACGCGCGCAGGCGGCTCATGCCTTCCCGGCGAAGCGGCAGCGCGATGGCGAGCCCTTCGGGAATGTTCTGCAGGCCGATGCCGATCGCGAGCGCAAACGCGGCGCCGGTATTGCCCGATCCGAAGGCGACGCCGACGGCAAGCCCCTCAGGGAAATTGTGAATGGTGATGGCGACCATCAGCAGGACCGCGCGCCGCTGGCTGGAACTGGGTCCTTCCTGGGTAGCTTCGTCAGGAAACTCGGGATGCAGGTGGGGCAGGAGCTGATCGAGCGCGAAGATGAAGAGCCCGCCGGCCGTCAGCCCGATCACGGCGGGCCACGTGCCCGCCATTTCGATTGCGGGTTGCAGCAGCGACCAGCAGGCCGCGGCCACCATGACCCCCGCGGCGCCGCCCATGAGCGCATCCATCAGACGGCGCGGGGCGGTGCGGAAGAAAAGAACCGGCGTCGTGCCGACGGCGGTCAGCAGGTAGGTGCCGAGCGTCGCGACAAATGCCTGTGTGATGGGATCGAGCGAAGTAAACCAGCCGGGCATCACCGGCCACGATACACTGTCGCGTCAACGGATCGATCCGGTATCCGGTAGCAAACCCGCATGTCCGAAACCCGACCGCCTGCGCCAGCGCCGGCCGCCTCGCGCGGCGTCATCCTGCTCACGCCTGCCGAGTTCTACTGGGTGACGATCGGCATCTGGCTTGGAGGGATTTTCATCCTCACCCTGATGCCATATCTGCTCATCCCGCGGGTCGGTGGCGCGATGGCCATCGCCGGGTCGTACTTCCTGTTTTTCCTGGCGTGGCAGCCGATTCAGATCGTGTCGCAGCGCACGTTCGGCATGAAGGGCGCCGTCATCCGGATGATCATTTTCGTCGCGGCCGCCGCAACCATCGCGTCGTACCTGCGGCAGGCGTTACCGGCGCTCACGTCCGCCGCTCCGTAGCGTCGCGCGGGCCATCAGCTTTCAGCTTTCAGCTGTCAGCGCTGAAAGCTGATCGCCGACAGCCGAGAGCTTTCGATGAGCGGTCGCCCGTCGATGTCTGCGGGGATCGCCACGTCGAACAGCCGCAACACCGTTGGCGCGAGATCGATGAGCCGCGGCGCGGCGTCAATCGGGAGCGTCGCGTTGGTAATCAGCACGCCGGCCGTGATCTGTGGATCCGCGGAGACGTGGTCGCCGGACCACTTCCGTCGATTGGGCTCCACCACGCGGGACGTGACGGTCAGTGCTGCTGCCTCCGCGCGATAGCCCGGCGCGAAGCCGACTTGCACATCCGGGGCGTTGACGACGAACGGGCCGCGGTAGATATCGGCGCGTTTCGACACGCGGCGGACGATGTGGGCCCCTGTGTGCGGATCGACGATCGTCATGAGATCGCGAGTGAGGCCGTCCACGACGCCGTCGTACTCTGCGCCCGGCGCGACGATGCCCTGGCCTTCCCGGCCTTGCAGATTGACGTACACGTGTCCGGACACGGTGGCGTACGCACGCGTGCGTGACCAATCGATCTCCGAGTCAGCGAGGGCCATGTAGCCGTTCTGCACGAGCCATGCGTTGAGGCTGACCGTCGAGCGAAATGGGTGGAAGCCGTGATCGGACACGATCATGACGATCGTTTCCGGACCGACGCGCTCGAGAACCTTGCCCACGAACTCGTCCGCCTGTTGATAGCTCTGCTGGATGCTCGCGCCGTAGCGCCGTGCCAGCTCGGCGTCGTAGCGCGGGTGCTGGCGATCGATGAATCGCCACATCATGTGCTGCACACGGTCGAGTGTGTCGATGACGCCGACAATCAGATTCCATTCCCCGGTGTCCACGCGATGGAGGATGGTCTCGGCGCGATCCTGAAAGGCGCGGTCCGCGTCCTCGAGAAACGCCGCCTCTTCGATCCGCTCCTCGTCGAGGGCGGCGCTCGCCGCCGCGTGCCCCAATGTCCGGTAAGGGCCGAGACGCTCGTAAAGCTCGGCGGCAAACGACGGCGGCGACGAGATCGCGGCCGGCGGACTCGCCGGATGCCAGTTCACCGGGGAGACGTAAAGCTGAAGCTCGGTGCCGGCACGGATCAGCAACAACTGGGTCATGCCGCGCACGCGCGCGAGCGCGTTGACGCGGAAATCGAGCTCGATCCAGCGGCTCCACTCCCCCTCGCGCAGATGCAGGGCGCTGCCCGCGATCTCGACGTTGGCGGAGCGCGCCTCGTGGTTCCAGCCGATGGTGAACGGAACGCTCGTGTTTTCCCCGGTGATGGGATGGAGCGGGCCCACAATGGCCGCGTGCGCCAGCCGGCGCTCGAACACGAGGTGCCGGACGATGCTTCCCGATGGCGACGTGTGCTCTTCGCCTGGCTCGAGGTTCGTGGCGAAGTAATGAAACGTCCCGCTCGTGTTGCGGATGTCCGGGAGCGGTGTTCCGGAGAGCAGCTCGCTGTTTGCCGGATCCTCAGGCGGAAACGTCCCGGGCACGCCGAGGATGCTCGACCGGACGCCGGCGTTGCCGGCGACGCTCCAGAACGTGGCGCCCGCACGAGTGGATGTCCACTGCTCGCGCGCGACCGGGATGTAGTCGAACAGAAACGTGGCCGGCTCGCGGGTGGCGAGCGCCGGCGACGAGCGATACGTCTGCGGATCGCGACGTGACGTGTCGTAGACGTTGTGCTTGCCGGGATTCATCCCGGTGGCAAACGACGTCCAGGCGATGGCGCTTTCAGGGGAAGGCGTGGTTTCGAGGTCATAGATCCCGCCCGCGGCGGCAAGCGCCGCGAGATTCGGCAGCCGGCCGTCGCGCATCCAGGCGCGAGCCAGATCGGGATCCATTCCATCGAAGCCGATGATGACGATCTGCCGGTCGTACGCGTGTGACGGCCACCCCGAGCACGACCACCAGAGACTGGCCGAGACGAGTGCGGCAGCAAGGACGAGCTTTCGCACCCGCTGACGGTAGCACACGGCTGCCGTCGCCCGCGCGGCCGGTTCGCGTACACCCCGCGAACTATACTGAGTACGTGCGAGTACTTGGCATCGATTACGGCGCGCGCCGCATCGGCCTTGCGCTCAGCGATGCCACCGGCACGCTGGCCTCGCCGTGGCGTCTCATTCAGCGGCCGGCGTCAGAACCGGAGACGATGGCGATCATCGAGCGCGAAGTCGCACAACTCCTCAGCGCGGACGACGGCCTGCAGGCGGTCGTAGTGGGTTGGCCTCGGCGGCTGGACGGGTCGGCCACTCACCTGACGCCCCTGGTGGAATCGTTTGCGCGTGCCCTCGAAGAGCGCCTGCCCGTTCCCGTCATCCTCCAGGACGAACGGCTGTCCAGTCACGAGGCGGAATCCCGACTCGCCGCGCGCGAGCGTGATTGGCGGCGACGAAAGCCCAAGCTCGACGCCGCCGCCGCGGCTGTCGTCCTGCAGGACTACCTGGATCATCGACGGCCGTGATGCGTCTGCTCAAATACCTCCTTGCTCTGATCGTTCTCGCGGCGCTCGTGGCTGGAGCGGCCGTGTACTTCGGCGTCAACCGCGTGTACGAGCGCTACAAAGGCTACGAAACGCCGGATGTGTTCGTCGAGGTGCCGTCCGGGGCTGGCCCGGCCACGATCGGCGAACGGCTCGTGGCGGCCGGAGTGGTTCGCGACGAGGTGACGTTTCGCGGCGCCGTGTGGATGAGCGGCCGCGCCCGCGAGCTGAAGGCCGGCGAATACCAGTTCGATCAGCCGATGACGCCCCTGGAAGTGATCGACAAGATCGCGCGCGGCGACGTCTACCGGCGGCGCATCACGTTTCGTGAGGGGCTCACGGTCCCCGAAATGGCCGCGGTCTACGA
Organism: Vicinamibacterales bacterium; assembly: GCA_035512515.1. GTDB lineage: Bacteria > Acidobacteriota > Vicinamibacteria > Vicinamibacterales > UBA2999 > JACCSI01. The sequence goes on along the minus strand of DATKDY010000147.1, from coordinate 41,166 downwards.
ACAGAGCGGCCTGGGCAGCGCGGCCGATTTTCTCGAGGCGGCCGCCGACCCGTCACCGGTCGAGGACCTCGATCCGGACGCGCGCGATCTCGAAGGCTATCTGTTTCCGGAAACCTACGCGTTGCCGCGCGAGACGCCGGCCTCGGTCCTGGTCGCGCAGATGGTGGGGCTGTTTCACAAGGCGCTCACGCCCGCCGTCCGGGAGGGGATCAAGTCGCAGGGCCTGACCGTTCGCGAAGCCGTCACCGTGGCGTCGCTCGTCGAGAAGGAAACCTCGCTCGCGGCCGAACGTCCCGTGGTGGCGGCGGTGTACTTGAATCGTAAGCGTCTCGGCATGCCGATGCAGGCCGATCCCACCGTGATCTACGCGATGCAGCAAGCCGGGCGCTGGGACGGCAACATTCGGCGCGAGGACTTGCAAATCGACTCGCCGTACAACACGTATCGTTACCCGGGACTGCCGCCGGGACCCATCGCGTCCCCGGGACGTGCCTCGCTCGAGGCCGTGGCCAACCCTGCTGAGTCGGAGTATCTGTACTTCGTCAGCCGCAATGACGGGTCACACGTCTTCGCCCGCACCCTCGCCGAGCACAATCGCAACGTGCGCGAATGGCAGATCGAGTACTTCCGGCGTCAAAGACAGCAGGGGAAGCAGTGAGATGTGACGATGTGACGATGTTCGATGTGATGATGTGACGATGTGACGATGTGACGATGTGACGATGTACGCGTCCGCCTGATCTTCGTTTCCCTTCACCTCGCCGCGCCCCATCGCTTATCTCGGCCGCGCCCCATCGCTTGTCTCGGCGCCCCATTTCTTCTCCTCGCCTAATCAGTTGGGCAGGGCTCTGTAACGCAACCCGGAAAGGAACCCAGGAACGATAGCGCGGGGGCAGCACTCTAAAGGCACGTCATACATCGCCAGAGCACAGCACGCGACATCGCAGAATCTGCATCGTACTTCGCACTGAAATGTTGTGCGAAGCGCGTACTTTGAACGCCCGTCCAACGAGATTCCCAATAGATCACACCTGGATCGCTGTGTGCACGACATGCAGGCATGGTCGACCGACGTCAGATTGAACAGCGCAGTGCGGCGTTTGCGACCGCCATCTTCAAATTCTGCGGGTTGATTCGGCACAAGGCAGGCGGCAGTGGTCCTGCCGACCAGCTCCAGGCCGCCGCCAGTTCAGCGGCAGCCAACTATCGCGCCGCCGCCCGCGGCCGCTCACCCGCAGAGTTCACGTCGAAGCTCGGGATTTCCAACGAGGAGATGGACGAGACGGTGTACTGGCTCGAATACGTCGCCACAACCGGCCTCGCCGGCGGTCCGGAGGTGCAGCGCTTGACCGCCGAAGCGAAAGAGCTCCGCGCCATTTGTGCAGCCTCATATGCGACGGCGCGAAAGAATCGAGACAAGAAAAAGAGCGCTCAGAAACGGGTGATTAACCGGAAATAGATAGAGCAGGCAGCCGATGTGGTGATGCTCGATTCGGGGATGTGGCGATGTGCGCGCTCACCTGGTGGTCGTTAGCCATGACCTCGATAGCTGGGGAGCCGCACGCGGATGGAGATTCGGGATCAGGTGGATACCGTCACCACATCGAGTAATAGCCGGGGAGCCGCACGTGGATGGAGATTCGGGATCAGGTGCATCGAGTAATGGCTGGGGAGCCGCACGTGGATGGAGATTCGGGATCAGGTGGATACCGTCACCACATCGAGTAATAGCTGGGGAGCCGCACTCGGATGGAGATTCGGGATCAGGTGGATAACATCACCACATCGAAGATCACCACATCGCCACATCGATCAACGCTCGCCCCACTTCAGCTTCTCTCTCAACACTTCGAAGTAGTTGCGGTTGGCGGCGCGCACCAGGCGAATCGGTTTCGCGTTGCGCGTGATGCTCACCTCTTCGCCTTCGGCAAGCGCAAAGCCGTGCTGCCCGTCGAACGTGATGTAGATTTCCGCCTCGCGGTTGCCTGACGCGGCGCGGACCCGCACTTCGCGTTCGGCCGGAATCACAATCGGGCGGTGCGTGAGCGTGTGAGGCGCGATCGGCGTCAGCACGATGGCGTCTATCGCGGGGTGGACGACCGGCCCGCCGGCCGAGAGGTTATACGCCGTCGAGCCCGTCGGCGTAGCGACGATGAGCCCGTCCGAGCGGACGGAGGTGACGAACTGGTCGCCGACGGTCACATCGAGATCCACCATCCGCGACAGCGCCGTACGCGTGAGCACGATGTCGTTGAGCGCGACGCGGGACGAGGAGGCGGTCCGGCCGCACAGCATCATGCGGTCGTCGTGTTCGATCTGACCACCCAGCGCGGCGCCGAGCGCGGTGAACAATTCGGGCCGCGTGATCTCGGTGAGAAAGCCGAGGGCGCCGAAGTTCACGCCGAGGATCGGCACGTCGCGCCCGCTCTGGCCGATGATGTCGGCCACCGCCAGCAGCGTGCCGTCGCCGCCCAGCACGAGCACGAGATCCGCGTGCTCCGCAATCTGCTCGCGCTCGACGATCCGGCGCTCGCCCGCCGGCGGCGCGAGCGCCGCCGCATCGGCAGACCACACCGCGGCCACGGAGCGGTCCCGCAGCCACACATCCAGTTCCGCGAGCGTGGCGCTCGCCGCCGCGAGCCCGTGTTTAGTGACGATTCCTAGACGCATCGCAGGTGCATCAGGAACTCGCGGTTGCCTTCCTGGCCGGTGATGGGCGACTCGACGATGGCCACGCGCGTCAATCCTACTGCAGCAGCGGCGGCCGACACCTCGTCGATGACACGCGCGTGTACGGCAGGGTCTCGGACGAGCCCACCGCGCTCGACATCATCGCGGCCGGCTTCGAATTGAGGTTTCACCAGGGTGACGATGTCCGCGCCGGGCGCGACGAGCGGCGGGACCACGGGCAGGATCAGCCGGAGCGAGATGAAGGACACGTCGATGGTGACGACGCCTGCGCCGTCGCCCAACCCTGGCAGGTCGGTCGCGGAGAGCGCACGCGCATTGAGGCCTTCGAGCACCGTCACGCGGGGATCCGAACGGACTTTCCAGTGGAGCTGATTGTGGCCGACGTCGAGGGCGATGACGCGGCGCGCGCCCCGGTGCAGCAGCACGTCGGTGAAACCGCCCGTCGACGCGCCGATGTCGAGGCCCAGTCGTCCGGTCACGTCGATCTGAAAGACGTCGAGTGCATGGGCGAGCTTCACGCCGCCCCGGCCCACCCAGGGGTGCGCGGGTTCGGCGACGTGAATCGGCGCGTCGGTCGCGACCATGGAACCGGCTTTGATCGTCGGCTTCCCGGGGACCTCGACCTTGCCGGCCAGAATCAGCGCGCGGGCCTTCTCGCGGGACTCGACGAGGCCGCGGTGGACGAGCAGCGCGTCGAGGCGCATGCGATCGGGCGGGCTCACGACCGGCGCGCCACGATCCAGTGGGCGATGCCGGCGAGGTAGCTCCGATCGAGCCGGACCGCCGCGAGCTCGGCCTCGGCACGCTCCAGGCATTCGCGCGCCAGTTCGCGCGAGCGGGCGATGCCGAAGAGCGCCGGATAGGTCGGCTTTCCGGCCGCGGCGTCTTTCCCGGCGGTCTTGCCCAACGTCTGTGAGGCGGCCTCGACATCCAGCACATCGTCCACAATCTGAAAGGCGAGGCCGATGTCCGCCGCGTAGCGATCGATGGCGGTGACGACGTGCTCGTCCGCGCCGGCCATGATCGCGCCGGCGACCGCCGAGGCGCGGATGAGGGCGCCGGTCTTCCGCGCGTGCATCTGCTCGAGGTCGTCCGCAGTAAACGGCGCGGCCTGGTGGGGCGACGCAACCCCGGGTTTTGAACTGAGGGTTTTGGCCGTTGGTGACCTGGCGCCGAAGGCGCCCTCGGACGCTGAGGGCGCGTGCCGCGGCGCAACCCCGGGTTTTGAACTGGAGGTCTTGGCCGTTGGTGACTCGGCGCCGAAGGCGCCCTCGGACGCTGAGGGGGCGTGCTGCGGCGCAACCCCGGGTTTTGAACTGGAGGTCTTGGCCGTTGGTGACTCGGCGCCGAAGGCGCCCTTGGCGGTTGAGAACTTGCCGCCGAAGGCGGCACCGAGATCGATCGCCTGGCCACCGACCATTCCGGCGGCGCCCGCCGCGCCGGCGATGATCTCGATGACGCGCAGTTTTCTCGCGACGAGCGCCGGGTCGTGTGAAAACGGCTCGCGGGCGAGCAGGCCGAACGCCTCGGCTTGCAGACCGTCGCCCGCGAGAATCGCCATGCCATCGCCCGCGACGACGTGCAAAGTGGGCCGGCCACGCCGCAAGATGTCGTCGTCCATGGCGGGCAGGTCGTCGTGTATCAGCGAATAGGTGTGGATCATCTCGATCGCGCAGGCCGCTGGCATCGCGAGCGATCGCGCATCGGGCCCGCCGGCCGCGTCGGCGGCCGCCAGGGTCAGCAGGGGACGCAGACGCTTGCCGCCCGCCAACAGGCTGTATCGCATCGCGTCCGCGAGCACGGGCGGTGTGTGTGCGGGTGGCAGGTACTGCGTCAGAGCGGATTCGACCTCCGCCCGTCGGGCCGCGAGATAGCGCTCGAGACCGCTGGCGGCGTCAGTGCTCATCGTCACCCGGAAGACCGAGCGAGTCGGGCGCGGGTTTCAGCTCGCCGCGTTCGTTGAGGATTTCGATGCGCCGCTCGGCATCTTCGAGCCGCGCGTGGCAGAAGCGTGACAACTGCACGCCGCGTTCGTACAGCTCCAATGACTTCTCGAGTGCAAGGTCGCCCTCCTCGAGCTTCTTGACGATGCCCTCGAGCTCGGCGATCGCCGCTTCGAAATCCTTGATCGTGGAATCCATCGTCAGCTTTCGGCTTTCGGCGCTTTCAGCTTATCGCTTTCAGCTCTCAGCGCTTTCGGCTTTCAGCTTTCGGCTGAGAGCGCCGAGAGCTGATAGCCGAGAGCTGATAGCCGAGAGCTGATAGCTATGCGTCTGTGCGGCGAACGGTCGAGCGTATCTCGCCGCGTTCGACTCGCACGATGATCTCTTCGCCCGGCGTCACCGTGCCGGCGTCGCGGATGATCCGGGTGCGTGATGCATCCCAGGCCACGGCATAGCCGCGCGCCAGCACCGACAGCGGGCTCAAACCATCGAGACGAGCTGCCAGCGACTTGAACCGTGCGTCCGCGGCGTGAATGCGCCGCGTCGCCGCATGCGCCAGTTGTCCATCACGCGCCACGAGACGCGTCCGCACGGCCGCGAGGCGATGGCGCGGATCGAACTGCGTGAGCGCCCGGCGCAGCCACTCGTGGCGGCGCGTGCGCCGCGCCAGCGTGCCATTGGTCGCCTGCCGCAGGGCGGAGGACAGTTCGGCGACGTGACGCCCGCGCATGGCCAATCGTCCGCGCTGTCCGGCGTACCCAGGACGCGCGAGCAGCGCATTGAGGCGCGATTCGAGTCGTGACGCGCGGCCGCGCATCGCCGCCTCGAGCCGGCCGCCGAGCCGATCGATGAAGTGGCAGAAGTCGTCCTTTCGCCGCACGACGAGCTCAGCGGCTGCCGACGGCGTGGCCGCGCGCAGATCCGCGACGAAGTCCGCAATCGTCACATCGGTTTCGTGTCCGACGGCGGAGATCACGGGGACTGGGCAGGCGGCGATCGCACGCGCGACCTTCTCTTCGTTGAAGGCCCAGAGATCCTCGAGCGACCCCCCGCCGCGGCCGAGGATCACGACATCGACGGCGTCGATGCGCGCAATCTGCCGGAGCGCGCGGACGATCTCGCCGGCGGCATCCTCGCCCTGCACGCGTGACGGCGCAATCACGAGATGCGCGTTGGGATAACGCCGGCGGAGCACGCGGACGATGTCTCGCAGCGCCGCGCCGTCAATCGACGTCACGATGCCAATCCGGCGCGGGAGCGCCGGCAGCGGCCGTTTGCGCGCCGCCTCGAAGAGGCCTTCCGCCGCGAGCTTTTTCTTGAGTTGCTCGAAGGCGAGCTGCAGCGCCCCGAACCCGTGCGGCTCCATGTGCTCGCCGACCAGCTGATATTCGCCCTTGGGATCGTAGACGCTGATGCGGCCGCGGACGACGACGTGCAGGCCGTCTTCGGGCTTGAACTTGAGATCCCGCAGCGCCGAGCGGAACATCACGCCCTTGACCTGCGATCCGCCGTCCTTCAGCGTGAAGTACAGATGCCCGGTGGTCCACACTTTCGCGTTGGACAGCTCGCCCTCGACCCAGATTTCGGGAAAGGTGGTTTCGAGCACGTCGCGCAGAGCAGCCGTGAGCTCGCTGACGGTGAAAATCGTCCTGGCCGGCGCCATCGGGGGGCCCGCGTTCACCGGGGCCGCATCGCCCTTCGGGCGGGCCGGACTTTTTTCGACCTCCGGCTCCGGCTCTTCGAACGGCAGATCGAACAACGTGCTCACAGTTCGAGCTCCGCTGCGGTCATCGCCAGCCGCTCGATCGCACAGGCGCGGCCGGTCGCCGGATCGGCCGTGACGATGACGGCGTGCAGGCGCGCGTCGCCGGTTGCCGCCTCGTATCGCAACGGCAGCGCCGTGATAAACCGCGCGATGGCGCCGGCGCGGTCCATCCCAATCACGCCATCGTGCGGTCCGGTCATGCCCACGTCGGTCAGATATGCGGTGCCGCCCGGCAGCACGCGCTCGTCCGCCGTCTGCACGTGGGTATGTGTGCCGATGACCGCCGTCACGTCGCCATCGAGATACCAGCCCATCGCGAGCTTCTCGGAGGTGGCCTCCGCGTGGAAGTCGACGACGATGAGGGTCGCCCCGGCGTCGCGCACGCGCGCGATGTGATGCTTGACGATGTCGAACGGGTTGTCGAGCGGCGCCATGAAGATCCGGCCCATGATGTTGATCACGCCGACGGCGACGCCCTCGCCCGTGCGCCACACGGTGGACCCGGACCCGGGCGTGCCAGCCGGGTAGTTGGCCGGGCGAATCAGACGCGGTTCGTCGGCGATGAAGTCCAGCACCTCGCGCTTGTCCCAGATGTGATTCCCTGACGTGAGCACGTGAATCCCGGCCTTCAGCAGGTCGGTCGTGATCTCACGTGTGATCCCCGCGCCGGCCGCGGCATTCTCCCCGTTGGCGACGACGACGTCGATCCCGTGGCGCCGAACCAGTCCCGGAAGGCCGCGGCGAACCAGATCGCGGCCCGGACGGGCGACGATGTCGCCGATGAAGAGGAGCTTCATCCGGCCGGCGGCGTCGTGTCGGCGTCGATCGTGACCAGAATCTCGCGCCCGCGACGCTCCGCAACCTTGGGCAGGATGATGCGCAATTCGCCGTCCTTGAGCCGCGCCCGCGCCTTGGCCGCGTCTACCGCCGCGTGGACACGCACCGCGCGGGCAAAGCGGCCGAAATCACGCTCGACGAGGTGGAAGCTCGCTGGGCCGTGCACCGGCTCGGCCCGCTCCTTCTCACCGACGACCAGCACGACGCCGGCTTTGATCATCACGCGGCACGCGTCGAGCATCACGCCCGGCACATCGAGCACGAACTCGATGGTGTGCTCGGTTTCGAAGACGTCCTGCAGCGGCAGGCATTCGCCGGACACCAGGGGGCGGGGCTCGGGGCGCCGCCGGTTCAGCTCCTCGAACAGCCGCCGGACTTCCTGAGCAAGGTCGCCCACGTCCATCGACACGAGCATTCGGGCCACGGGACGCATCACCGCCCATGATAGCGCGGCGCCCGAAGCCTGGTGCCTCAGGTGCCTCGGGTGCCTCGGGTGTCTCAGGTGCCTACGGTGGAGCTGGATCCGATGAAACCCCGGCGGTTGGTCCGGCGTCCTATAGTATGAGTATAACAAGATAAGATTAAGTGCTTGACATAAACTCATATAGTTCTTAGAATCATCACAGTTGAGAAGGGAAGCAGGGATTGAGAATGTCACCCAAAGGCAAAGTCATCGGAATCGACCTCGGCACGACCAACTCGGTCGTGTCGGTCATGGAAAACGGGCAACCCACGGTCATCGTCAACCAGGAGGGTTCCCGCCTGACGCCGTCGATCGTCGGAGTCGCCAAGGACGGCGAGCGATTGGTCGGGCAGGTCGCCAAGCGGCAGGCGGTGACCAACCCCGAGAACACCGTGTTCTCGGTCAAGCGGTTCATGGGCCGCAAGTTCGGCGAGGTCGCGACCGAGGCCGCACGGGTGCCGTATCGCGTCGTCGCCGGCAGTAACGGCGATGCGTGGATCGAGGCGCGCGGCAAGAAGCACTCCCCCTCGGAAATCTCCGCGATGATCCTGCAGAAGTTGAAGCAGGCGGCGGAGGATCATCTGGGCGAGAAGGTCACCGACGCGGTCATCACCGTGCCGGCCTACTTCAACGACGCGCAACGCCAGGCCACCAAAGACGCGGGACAGATCGCCGGGCTCAACGTCTTGCGCATCGTCAACGAGCCCACGGCGGCGGCGCTGGCCTATGGCCTGGACAAGAAGAAGGACGAGACGATCGCGGTGTTCGACCTCGGGGGCGGCACCTTCGACATCTCGCTGCTCGAAGTCGGTGAAGGCGTCGTCGAGGTCAAGGCCACCAATGGCGACACGCACCTGGGCGGCGACGACTTCGACCAGAAGATCGTCGAGTGGATGATCGACGAGTTCCGCAAGAGCGACGGCATCGACCTCGGCAAGGACCGCATGGCGCTCCAGCGCCTGAGGGAAGCCGCCGAGAAGGCCAAAATCGAGCTGTCGTCCGTGATGGAAACCGAAATCAATCTGCCGTTCGTCACGGCCGATGCGTCAGGGCCCAGGCACCTGGCGATGAAGCTGACGCGGGCGAAGCTCGAGTCCATCGTCGAGGATCTCGTGCAGCGCACGATCGCGCCGCTCGAACAGGCGCTGGCCGATGCCGGCCTGCAGCCCTCGGGCATCGACGAAGTCGTGCTCGTCGGCGGTTCGACGCGGATGCCGCGCGTGCAGGAAGTGGTCAGGAAGTTTTTCGGCAAGGAGCCGCACAAGGGCGTCAACCCCGATGAAGTCGTGGCGATTGGCGCGGCCGTGCAGGGGGGCGTGCTCGCCGGCGAGGTGAAGGACGTGCTGCTCCTCGACGTAACGCCGCTGTCGCTGGGCATCGAAACGCTCGGCGGCGTGATGACCCCGCTCATCACCCGCAACACGACCATCCCGACGAAGAAGAGCGAAGTCTTCTCGACGGCGAGCGACAACCAGCCGAACGTCGAAGTGCACGTGCTGCAGGGCGAGCGTCCGCTGGCGCGCGACAACCGCACGCTGGGTCGCTTCCAGCTCACCGGGCTGCCGCCCGCCCTGCGCGGCGTGCCGCAGATCGAGGTCACCTTCGACATCGACGCCAACGGCATCGTCAGCGTCAAGGCCGTGGACAAGGCGACGGGCAAGGAGCAGGCCATCACGATCAGCGGCGCAAGCGGCCTCTCGAAGGACGAGGTCGAGCGCATGGTGAAGGACGCGGAGGCGCACGCGGCCGACGATCAGGCGCGTCGCGAAACCATCGAGGCGCGCAACCAGGCCGACGCCCTCATCCACCAGGTCGAAAAGACCTACACGGAGAACAAGGCGAAGCTCGCGGCGGCTGACGCGAGCCGCATCGAGTCGGCGCTCGACACGGCCAGGCAGGCCGTCAAGAGCGACGATGTGACGGCGATTCGCCAGGCGACGAGCGAACTGCAGCAGGCGTCGCACGCCATGGCCGAAACGCTCTACCAGGCCGCCGGCCCCGGCTCCCAGGCCTCGGGCTCTGGGCCGCAGGGCTCAGAACGCGACGTCAAGGAAGGCGAAGTGGTCGACGCGGCGTAATGACGATTGCATGGCACCGAAAGAAGGGCCCGGCGTCAGCCGGGCCACGTCAACGACCGGCGGGGCTTCAGCCCGCCAGGAGGACAACAATGGCAATGGTTCGTTTTGATCCGTTCCGTGATCTCGCCGTTCTTCAGGACCGCATGAATCGGCTGTTCAACGAAGCGCACAGCCCGCGTCAGTCGGACGATCTCATGAGCCGCGGGACCTGGACGCCGGCGGTGGACATTTACGAGGTCGAGGGCGCGCTGGTTCTCAAGGCCGAGCTGCCGGACATGCGGCGGGAGGACATCGACGTCAGCATCGAGAACAACACGTTGACGATCCACGGTGAGCGGAAGCTCGACAACGAAATCAAGCAGGAATACTTCCACCGCATCGAGCGCGCGTATGGCGGCTTCGTGCGGTCGTTCTCGCTGCCGAACACGGTCGATCCCGCGAAGATCGGCGCTGAGTACAAGAACGGCGTACTGACGGTGAAGTTGCCGGTGCGCGAGGACGCGAAACCGCGCTCGATCAGCATCGAGGCGGCGTAGCTCCCTTGTGTTCGGTGTGCTCGACGGCGTGCGTGAGCCCGAACTCGCCGGCGTCTAACTCGGGCATGACGGATCTGCTGCCCGTGCTCGAGCGTGTCGAGGACGCCTTGCACGCGACGAAGGCGGCCGTCGAAGAGGGCATCGTACCGGGCGGCGGCGTCGCGCTGCTCCGCGCGTCGGCCGCGCAGGTTAGGATTGCGGCATGGGCGCGTTTCTGATCCATGCCGTCGTCCTTGCCGTGGCCATCTGGGTGACCGCGCAGGTCGTGTCGGGCGTGACGGTGGCGTCGTGGGGCGCACTCGCCGTTGCTGCGGTGGTCCTGGCGGTCGTCAACGCCATCGTCCGCCCGGTTCTCCTGATTCTGACGCTGCCGATTACGGTGCTGACGCTGGGCTTGTTCTACCTCGTCATCAACGGCGCCGCCTTCGGCCTGGCCGCAGCCCTGGTCCCGGGTTTCGAGGTGGCCTCCTGGACGTCCGCCATCCTGGGCGCATTGCTGACGAGCCTCGTCTCGTGGTTTCTGGGGATTTTCGTCCGCCGCGACTAGCCCCCGTGTGGCAACCCTGTGAGGGAACCCCGTGATAGAGTGAGTAGCTTATGTCTGAGGTGGAGATCGAAGAAGGCGAGGCGACCGCCGAGGAACCCCAGGTTCCCCGCGAGCCCGCGCAGCCTATCGAAAGCCGGTTCCTGTTCGTGGACGTGGCGGCCCTGCGCGCCAAGCAATTGCGGCGTGGCGCCAAGCCGCGGCTGTCGGACGACCCGGACGCGGACCACGGCCCGCGGCCGATCAAAGCTGAGCGGACAGCGATGTCCGAGGTCCGCAATGGTCTGGTCGAGTGGCAGCTCCCGGACTTCAAGGCCGTCTTCGACACGAGATAACGCGGCTTCAAACCGCCGCGACCTGAACTCCCGGGTTTTGAGCTCGAGTCCTCGGCAGTTTTGAACTTATTGCCCCCTCGCTTCGTCAGTAGGCGTTAGGAGGGTCGTACTTGGTCGAACTGGTGATCTTCGCGCTGCTGGCCGTCGTCGGATTGGCCGTGGCCGCGGTCGTCGGGTTCGTGTTCTTCCTGCTCAAGATCGTCCTCTGGATCGTCTTCCTCCCCTTTCGGATTCTGTTCAAGTTGCTGTGGCTGCCGTTCGGGCTCGCCTTTGGCGCCATCGGCATGACCGTCGGCCTGGCGGTGCTGCCGATTCTCTTCGTCATCGTCAGTGGCTTCGTGGTGTTCGCGCTGGTGGCGACGCTTGTCGGCCTGCTCATTCCTGCGATTCCATTTGTGCTGCTGGGGCTCCTCATCTGGGCCCTGGTCAAGAAGACGCCGGTCCCGGCTATTTGACCTTGCCCATGATGGTGTCGGCGAAGCCCAACGCGCCGATCGGTCCAGGCCTGCCGCCATGGAGATTGCCAGGAGGGCGCCGAGAGCCGAAAGCCGAAAGCCGAGAGAGCTAGAGCGGCGGCGCCTGCAAGTGATGATCCGTGTCGCGCTGATACGCGTCCGCCGCGCGCAGCAGCGTGGCTTCATCGAACATCCGTCCTGTGAGCTGCAACCCGATCGGCAGCCGCTCGGGTGAAAACCCGCACGGGATGCTGATGGAAGGCACCCCCGCCAGGTTTGCGCTCACCGTGAAAACGTCGGCGAGATACATCTGCAGCGGGTCGTCTGTCTTCTCGCCCAGTCGGAACGCGGGCGTGGGCGTCGTCGGCATGGCGATGACGTCGGCAATCTGGAATGCCTCGTCGTAATCCCGCCGAAGCAGCGTGCGCACCTGCTGCGCCTTCAGGTAATACGCGTCGTAGTAGCCGTGACTGAGGACGTAGGTCCCGAGCATGATGCGGCGCTTGACCTCGGTGCCAAAGCCTTCGTCGCGCGTGTGGTCGTACATCTCGCGCAACGTCGCCTCGCGCGCCGCCCTGGTGCGATAGCCGTAGCGCACACCGTCGTAGCGGGCGAGATTGGACGACGCTTCCGCCGTGGCGATCAGGTAGTAGATCGGGATGCCGTACTTGGCGTGGGGCAGTGCGACGTCCACGATCTGTGCGCCGCGCGCGCGAAGCACGTCGATGCTCGCATCGAACGCCGCGAGCACGACGCCGTCCACGCCTTCGCTCAGCACGTCGCGCGGAACCGCAATGCGCAGGCCCGTGACATCACCGGTCAACGCCGAGCGGTACAACGGAACCGGTTCCGATGCTGCCGTCGCGTCGCGCGGGTCGGCCCCCGCGATGATCTCGAGCAGCAGTGCGGCGTCTTCAGCCGTGCGGCCGAACGGGCCGATCTGATCGAGCGACGAGGCAAACGCGAGGAGCCCGTATCGCGACACGCGGCCGTAGGTCGGCTTGAGGCCGACCACACCGGTGAACGCGGCAGGCTGACGAATGGATCCGCCGGTGTCGGAGCCGAGTGCGCCAGCAACGAATCGGGCGGCTACGGCAACCGCGGAGCCGCCACTCGAGCCGCCGGGCGTGCGATCGTCCGCCCACGGATTGCGCGACGCACCAAACGCCGAGTTCTCGGTGGATGAGCCCATCGCGAATTCGTCGAGGTTGGTCTTGCCGATGACGATGGCGCCGGCGGCTTCGAGCCGGTCGACCACCGTCGCGTTGTAGGGCGGCACGAATCCTTCGAGGATGCGCGAGGAAGCGGTCGTCTCGATGCCGCGCGTGGACATGTTGTCCTTGAGCGCAATGGGGACGCCATGGAGCGGGCCTGCCAGTGTGCCGCCCTCACGCGCCTTGTCGAGTGCGCCCGCACGTTCCAGTGCCTGCTCGGTCGCCACGGTGTGAAACGCGTGCAGCCGTCCGTCGTGCAGACGAATGCGATCGAGAGCCGCGTGCGCGACGTCCCAGGCGCTGAGCTCGCCGGCGGCGATGCGCGCGGCCAGAGCGGCCACCGTCAGGCCGGTCAGCTCGCTCACCCCATCACCCGCGGCACCTTGAAGAGCCCGGACTCCGTTGCGGCATCCGGGGCGTTGGCAAGCGCCACGGATCGCTCGAGCGGCTCCACCGGCACATCGTCTCGCTCGACCGGCCGATTCATCACGTGCGACGTCGGCGGGACGCCGGTCGTGTCCAGCGCACGAATTTGCTCAACGTAGTCGAGAATGCCGGCGAGCTGGCGCGTGAACAACTCGACTTCGTCGGCCGTCAGGTCGAGACGCGCAAGCTCCGCGATGCGTAGGACGTCCTCGCGGGACAAAGCAGCAGACATGAATCGCTCATTATCTCAGATTGACGAAGGCGCCCTCGTCGAGCAGCCAGCACTCTCCGTCGTAGCCGCTGCCGGCGAGTTGTTCACGCAGGCGCTCGAGGGCCACCGGTCGTTCGTATCGGATCGACAAGTGATTCAGGATGAGCGCGCCGACATTGGCCGCGCGCGCGAGCTCGAACACTTCGCGCGAGCTGGCGTGGATCGGCGCGCGCCGGTCCGCCGGCTCGAGAAATGTCGCGTCGTGGACGAGCGTGTCGGCGTTGCGAACAAGCGACGGATCGACGGGCATGGCATCGCCGGAATGCGCAAAGACGACGTGCGCAAACTCCTCCATCATGGGTGTGCGGCCGCGCTGGCGCGCCAGGCGCTCGATCTCCGCCTGCGGCAGATCCGCGAACTCCGGTTTCAGCCGGCGTCGCGTCTCGAGCACCCGATACCCCACGGCCGGCTCGGGCGGGACGTGGGTCACGGCAAACGCCTCGAGCGCCTGCCGGCCGTTGAGCAGGTGGGATTCGCCCGAATCGATCGCCATCCAGGTGATCGGGAAAACGACATCGTGCCAGAGGTCGGCGATGCTTTGACGGATGGCCCCGACGCCGCGCGATCCGCGGGGATAGAGCACCGTCCATGGCTTGTCCGGGGCGCCCTTCCCGAATCGCCGCGCGCCGGCAAATCCTGGCAACCCCAGCACGTGGTCGGAGTGGCCGTGCGTAATCGCAATCACCGCCGGGCTGAAGACATTCGTGCCCAGGGTGAGCGCCAGTCCTTCCCCCGCGTCGACGACGAGTTGAAGCGGATGATGCCAGAGCCAGTTGGAATACAGGGCGCGGCTGTAGCCGCTCAGACCGGTCGGTGCCACGATGTTCACCCTCGAAAGCTGATCGCCGAAAGCTGATCGCCGAAAGCTGATCGCCGAAAGCTGATAGCTGATAGCCGATAGCTGATAGCTGATAGCCGATAGCTGATAGCCGATAGCCCTATGCCCGCAGCGCACGCCGGCTGACCGCGGACGCAATGTCCTCGTCCACGCGTCGCCGAAGGCTCGCCGGCGCGACCACGTCGATACGCGGACCGAAGCCGAGCACCATGAAGGCGGCCTGGTCTTCGTCGTCGAACGCCAGGCGCACCGTGACCCACGGATCTGCCGGTGATGACGGGCCGATCACCACCGCTTCGGGACACCACTGCTCGAGCGACTCGGCCGCGTTGGGGTCCATGCGAACGGTCACGCTCAGCCGGCGCCGCGATTCCATGAACGCCGTCGTGGACGCTTTCCAGTATGCCGCGAGATCGAAGTCGGGCGGACGCTCGCACGCGGCCTCGAGCACTTTGGCATGCTCGATGCGCGACACCCGGAACGTGCGATACCCGTTCGGCGTATTTGCCACCAGGTACCAGCTGGCGCCCTTGGCGACCAGGCCGAGCGGATCCACAGCGCGCTCGGCTCGTTCGCGATTCGGTTTCCGATAATTGATGAGCAGCTTGCGATCGCGCGACAGGGATTCCTGGACGAGCGGCAGCGCCCACAGATTCTCGACGCGCCGGTACCAGCCGGTCGTGTCCACGAAGAGCCGCTGGCGCATCGCCGCGGCGCGTTGTCGTAAGGTACTTGGGAGCGCGGCGACGAGCTTGTCGAGAGCCCGCTCGGCCGCCGCCGCCAGTCGCGTGTCCCCGACGATGCGGGGCTGTGCCATCAGCAGTGCGCGCAGCTCCGCATCGTCGAGACCCGGCACCTGCGTGCGCCACTCGTCGTCGAGTTGCCAGCCCCCGCGAACGCCTCGAATGGCGAAGACGGGCACGCCCGCCGCGCTGAGCGCTTCCATGTCGCGATGAACCGTCCGCTGAGACACTTCGAGCCGGGCGGCCAGTTCGCGCCCCGTTTGCTTGCCGTGGGCCTGCAACACCAGCAGAGCCGAAAGGAGCCGGTCAGCTCGCATGGACGGTAGTTAAAAAGAGGTGTGTCTAGGAGCCTTGACGGCCTGGAATTCTCGCGAATGAGTCAAGTTCTGTCCGTCAAGGCGACCGCCCCGCGGAGCGGGGCAAAACAACATAGTTCTAACGAGGCGGAGCGTTCCTCCATGCTTGCGGGTCTCAGGCTCCGCCTCGTTAGAACTATGACACAGGATGTCATGTTTTGGACGCTAGACTCAGATGTTCGAACTTGTAACAGAACTGTGACCGTATGGTGTGCAACGCCGGCGAGGTTTCGGCATCTAAGACTGACAGGCCCTATCCTAAGTATTTGAGGCGCCTTCTCCCACGCTGTCTGCGGCCTTTATCCGGATCCCACATGAATTCTCAGTCCAACCGTTTATTGATGCCTCCGCGTGCCTGTGGTGTGGCTATGGCGTTTTCATTGGTTGTCTTGTCCATTGCCTGCGGCGGCGATGGCGCGGCCGGCGCTGCGCCCGCCGGCCCAGGCGGCGCGCCCATGGCGATGAGCGTGGAGGCCGTCACACTGGTCCCGAGGCCCGTCGAGCAGAAATCGGAGTACATCGCGACCGTGAAATCGCGCCGCTCGACGACCATCCAGCCGCAGGTGGAGGGCTTCATCACGGCGATCCACGCGCGTCCCGGACAGCGAGTCAGCCGAGGCACCGCCCTGATGCAAATCGACTCCGGACGCCAGCAGGCGGCGGTGGCGAGCCTGGAGTCGGTGCGGGCAGCGCGCGAAGCCGATGTTCAGTTTGCGCGGCAGCAGGCCGAGCGGATGAAGACGCTGTACGCGGCCGGCGCGGTCAGCCAGCAGGAGCTCGAACAGGCGTCCACCTCGGTGCAGACGTCGCAGGCTCAACTGCGCGCGATCGATGCGCAGATCCGCGAACAACAGGTCGAGCTGGCGTACCACCGCGTCACCGCGCCGACGGCAGGCATTGTCGGCGACATCCCGGTGCGCGTCGGCGACCGCGTCACGCGTCAGACGGTCCTGACGACGGTCGACGAAAACGCGGGGCTCGAGCTCTATATCAACGTGCCGGTCGGGCAGGCCGCGGGTCTCAAAACGGGTTTGCCGGTCCGCATCGTGGACGACGGGGGCCAGACGCTGGCGACCAGCGAAGTCAATTTCGTGTCGCCGTCGGTGGACACCGAAACGCAATCGGTGCTCCTCAAGGCGCCGCTCGAGGCCAACGCGCCTTTCCGTTCGGATCAATTCGTCCGGACCCAGGTGGTATGGAGCAATATCCCCTCGCTCACCGTGCCCCTTGTCGCCGTGACACGCATCAACGGCCAGTATTTCGCCTACGTCGCCGAAAAAGGGGACGGCGACATGCTGGTGGCGCGCCAGCGCTCTGTGCAGCTTGGCCCGATCGTCGGCAACGACTACGTCGTCACGAGCGGTCTGGTAGAAGGCGAACAACTGATTGTGTCGGGCGTGCAGAAGATCGGTGACGGCGTACCGGTCAGCGTGCAGCAGGCGGTCCGCTGATGTTCAGCATTCTCTTCATCCGCCGTCCGATTCTCGCCACGGTCTGCTCGCTGCTCATCATCATCGCCGGTGCGCTCGTGATTCCGATCCTGCCGATCGCGCGGTATCCGGAACTGGCGCCGCCGTCGGTGACGGTCACCGCGTTCTACACGGGGGCCAACGCGCAGGCGGTCGAAAGCGCGGTCACCACGCCGCTCGAGCAAGCCATCAACGGCGTCGAGGGCATGAGCTACATGACCTCGTCGAGCACCAACAGCGGGGCGGCGACCATCACCGTGACGTTCGACATCGGCCGCAATCCCGATCTCGCGGCCATCGACGTCCAGAACCGGGTCAACCAGGCGCTCGGGCGCATGCCGGCGGAGGTGCGCACGACGGGCATTTCGGTCGTGAAGAACACCGCCGGATTTCTGGGCGGGCTCGGGTTCTATTCGAACGACAACCGCTACGACGAACAGTTCATCAGCAATTACGTGGACCTGTATGTCAAGGACGCCATCAAGCGCGTCCCGGGCGTGGGCAACGTGATGCAGTTTGGCGAACGGAAATTCGCGATGCGGCTGTGGCTGGATCCGGCCAAGCTGGCCTCACGCGACCTGACGGCCGGTGATGTGGTCAGCGCGCTGCGCGAGCAGAACCTGCAGGTGGCGGCGGGCGCGCTCGGCGATGCGCCCGCCCCAAGCGATCAGCTCTATCAGATCAGCGTGCGTGCGATGGGCCGGTTGACGGAGGTCCAGCAGTTCGAGGACGTGGTCGTCAAGGCGGGCCGGGACGGAGCCCTGGTCCGCGTGCGCGACGTCGGACGTGTGGAGCTGGGCGCGGAAACCTATTCGTCGAACCTCCGCTACGGGGGCCTCGAGGCGGCCGGCCTGGGCATTCAGCTCCTGCCGTCCGCGAACGCGATCGAAGCGTTTCAGGGCGTGCAGACGGAGATGGCGCGGCTCGAGCAGAACTTCCCGCCGGGGCTCGAGTGGCGTGTCGCGTTCGACAACGTCGTGGTCGTGCGCGAGTCGATCGTCGAGGTCCTGAAGACGCTGGCCGAGGCCATCGGCCTCGTGGTCCTGGTGATGTTCCTGTTCCTCCAGAACTGGCGCAGCACGATCATCCCGGCGATCACGATTCCGGTGTCGCTCATCGGGACGTTCGCGTTCTTGTACGTGTTCGACTTCTCGATCAACACGCTGACACTCTTCGGCATCGTGCTCGCCACGGGCATTGTCGTGGACGACGCCATCGTCGTGATCGAGAACATCGAGCGGCACATGCGGGAATTCGGCAAGCCGGCCCTGCAGGCGTCCATCGATGCGATGCGCGAGGTGTTCAGCGCCGTGGTCGTCATCGGCATCGTCCTCGTGGCGGTGTTCGTGCCGGTGGCGTTCTTCCCGGGCACCACCGGGAGGCTCTATCAGCAGTTCTCGCTGACCATTGCGTTTGCCACCATCCTGTCGGTGTTCAACGCCGTGACGCTGACGCCGGCGCTCTCGGCGCTCCTGCTCGACAAGGAACGCCACACGCATGGGCGGTTCTTCACGTTCGTCAATCGCGGCATCGATGGCGGCACGAACTTGTACGTCAAGGTCGTGAGCAGGGCATTGCAGTGGCGGATGGCGGTGCTGGCGCTGTTCGTCGTGGGCCTGTGGGGCACGTGGGCCGTCTTCCAGGCGGTGCCGACGTCGTTTGTGCCGCAGGAAGACGAAGGCTACTTCATGACGATCATCCAGGCGCCGCCGGGCGCGTCGCTCGAGTACACGACGCGGATCGCCGAGCAGGCCGAGAAGATTTTCTTCGCGGAGCCTGAAGTCAACGGCGTCTTCTCGGTGCTGGGATTCAGCTTCGCCGGCGCGGCGCCCAACAACGGGATGATGTTCGTGCGCCTGCGCGATTGGGCCGAGCGCACCGACGACGACCAGTCGCTCGACGCGGTGCTGGGCCGGCTGCGTGGCCGGCTGTTCGGCATACCCGGCGCGATAGCCGTGGCGTTTGCGCCGCCCGCCATTCAGGGCCTGTCGATCTTCGGCGGCTTTCAATTCGAAGTGCTCGACCAGACCGGCGGCGAGATTGGCGGGCTGGCACGAGCGACGCAGGCGCTCATCGCCGAGGGCAATCAGAGCGGGCGCGTGGGCGGGCTGTTCACATCGTTTCGCGCCGACGACCCGCAGATCGTCGTGAATATCGACCGCGACCGTGCCCGCAGTCTCGGCTTGCCACTCCGCGAGGTCACCGATGCATTGCAGGTGTTTCTCGGGTCGCAGTACGTGAACGACTTCGACTTCAACAACCGCGCGTACCGCGTCTATGCGCAAGCGGATCAGCGTTTTCGCGCCGACGCCGCCGACCTGCGGCAGTTGTATGCGAGATCGCAGACCGGCCAGATGGTCCCGCTCGATACGGTCGTGCGACTCAATGAAACGACCGCGCCCCAGGTGATCAGCCACTTCAACATGCTGCGGTCAGCCGAAATCACAGGTACCGCGGCGCCGGGCGTCAGCTCGGGCGAAGCCATCGAGGCGATGGAGCAACTGGCCCGGGACACGCTTCCTGCCGGCTTTACCTACGCGTGGGCCGGGCAGTCGCTCGAAGAAATCAAGGCGGGTTCGCAGGCCGGTTACATCTTTGCGTTGAGCATCCTGATCGTCTATCTGGTGCTCGCCGCGCAGTACGAGAGCTGGGTGCTGCCGTTCATCATCCTGCTGGGCGTCCCGCTCGCCGTTTTCGGGGCGCTCAGCGCACAGTTGATGCGCGGTTTTGCCAACGACGTGTTCTGTCAGGTCGGCCTCGTCATGCTGGTCGGCCTCGCGGCGAAGAACTCGATTCTCATCGTCGAATTCGCCGAGCAGCTGCGCGAACGCGGCGACTCGATCGTCCAGGCCGCGCTCGGGGCCGCGCGCATCCGCCTGCGGCCCATTCTGATGACGTCGCTGGCCTTCATTCTCGGCGTGATGCCGCTGGCGTTTGCCACCGGCGCCGGCGCCGCCGCACGCAACTCCGTCGGCACGGCCGTCGCCGGGGGCATGGTCGCGTCAACCCTGCTCTCCGTGGTGTTCATTCCCGTGCTGTACGTGATCATCCGCACGCTCGTGCCCGGCAAGGTGCGCTCGGTGACGGCGTAGTGCCACAGGAGCCCACACTGATTACACAGATTTCACCGATTACGGATTACAGGAGCCAACACCGATTTCACGGATTACACAGATCAAATTCGCATCCGTGGCCGCCCCAACGGCTTGAGCTCGGAAGGGACGGCAGCGTGACGAGGCGTGTGCTCGTGGTGTGCGTGAGGGTGCTGGTGTGCCTGTGCGTGGCCGGCGCGGCGGGCGCTCAGCCGCCGGCGGCGATTGAGCGCGTGACGTTCGACGATGCCGTGCGCCGAGCGCTCGAGAACAATCCGAATGTGGTGGAGGCGGCACAGGCGATTCTGCGCGCCGACACGCTGCTGCAGCAGGCGCGGACGGTGTATCGGCCCACCGTGAGCGGCAGTGTCACGACGACCGTGCTGGATGCCGCGCGCGGGTTCGACGAGTTCGTGACCCAGCCGCGCACGCAGTCGCTGCTTGGCGCATCGGTCTCCTATCCGGTCCTGGCGGCGGCGCGCTGGGCGCAGCAGGCCCAGGCGGACGATCAGATCCGCGTCGCGCGTCTGGGCGTGGACGAAACCCGGCGACAGATCGCGCTGGCGGCGGCCCAGGCGTATCTCGCGGTGATTGCGCAGCAGCGTCAGGTGGAGGTCAACGAACGCGCGCGGGAGAACGCGATTGCGCACGTGGACTACGCCGGCGCCCGCCTGCAGGGCGGGATGGGAAGCCGCTTGAACGCGCTGCGCGCGTCGCAGGAGCTGGCCACCGACGAGGTGTTTCTCGAGAGCGCTCGCCTGGCGCTGCGCCGCTCGCAGGAAGCGCTCGGCGTGCTCGTCGCGTCGGACGCACCGGTTGATGCGGCCGCGGAACCCGCCCTCGAGATCGCGACCAGGCCGGCCGACGACGCCTGGCTGGGCGCGCGCGCCGACATCCAGTTGTTCTCCGCTCAGATCGACGCGGCCGACCGTGTGGTGCGGGACAGCTGGCGCGACTGGGTGCCGACCGCCACGGCGTCGTTCGAACCGCAACTGCTGACGCCGGCCGGCTTGTTTGCGCCGTCGCGCAGCTGGCGCGGCTTCGTGCAGGTGTCGGTGCCCGTGTTCGACGGCGGCGCGCGGCGTATCGCCAGGCGTCAGCGCGAGATTGCCCTCGAGACGGCGCGCATTCAGCTCACCGACGTGGAGCTGCGGGCGCGGTCCGAATTGCGCGCGGCCGAAGCGGCGATCGAGAGCACCGAGCGTGCGCTGCAGCATGCCCGGCTGGCCGCACAGCATGCGGCCGAGGTGCTCGAGATTACCGACGTCGCGTTTCGCGCCGGGGCGACGACCAACATCGAACTGATCGACGCGCAGCGCCGGACGCGCGACGCGGACACGGCGGCGGCCCAGGCCGAAGACCGCGTGCGCCAGGCGCGGCTCGATCTCCTCGTCGCGTTGGGGAGATTCCCACAGTAAGGTTCAGGGTTCATAGCGCGCACCTGGCCGCACCTGGCCGCACCCGCGCGCACCCTGCCGCACCCGGTTGCACCCGCGCGCACTTGCCCGCACCCGGCCGCACCTGCGGGCACCCGGTTGTACACTGCGACATGGCTCTCCGGCCTGCTGCGGTGGCGGGGACATGGTATCCAGGCTCGGCGGCACGTCTAGCGGCCGACGTTCGAGGCCATCTCGAATCGGCGGCGCGTGAATCCGCCGATGCGGTCCCGACAGATGCGGCGCTCGTCGCGCTCATTGCGCCTCATGCCGGGTTGAGATACTCCGGTCCGGTGGCGGCCCACGGCTACTCGCTGCTGCAACGTCACGCGCTCGACACGATCGTGCTCGTGGGCCCTTCGCATTACGTGGGCTTCGAGGGCGCGTCGATCTGGCCGCGTGGTGCGTTCGAGACACCCCTCGGGAACATCCCGATAGACGAGGAAGTGGCCACGGCGCTCATGGCCGCATGTCCGGGGATTGCCGATCTGCCTGACGCCCACAGGCGCGAGCACTCGCTCGAGATGCAGCTGCCGTTTCTCGCCACGCTCGCCCGCCAGAAGGCGATCGTGCCGATTGTGATGGGCTTTCAGACACGCGAGACCGCTTACGCACTCGCCGACGGCATCGCGGCGGTCGCCCGCGGCCGTCGCGTGCTGCTCATCGCGAGCTCCGATCTGTCGCACTTCTATGATGCCCATACGGCGTCGGCCCTCGACCACGAGGTGATCAGTCGCGTGGAGGCACTCGATGACGAAGGACTGATGGCATTGCTCGAGCGCCGCGCCGATCACGCGTGCGGGGGAGGACCGATGGTCACGGTCCTGCGTGCGGCGCGCGCGCTGGGCGCCACGACGAGCCGTGTGTTGCGGTATGCGGATTCTGGCGATGTCTCCGGCGACAAGTCCTCAGTCGTCGGCTACATTGCTGCGGCGATCTGGCGATGATTGCCGACGCCGATCGCCAGCGCCTGCTCGCTCTTGCGCGCGAGGCGCTCGTTGCGCGGGTGCGGGGCACGCGCCCGCCGCGGCCTCCGGAGGATCTGATCATTCCGGCGTGTGGTGTGTTCGTCACCGTGTACGATCGCAGCGACCTGCGTGGGTGCCTGGGGACAGTGAATGCCCGCGAGCCGCTGGCAGAGGCCGTCGTGCGGCTCGCCGGTGATGTCGCATGCGAGGACCGCCGCTTCGAGCCCATCGCCGCGCACGAGATCGATGGCATCGTCATCGATCTCTCCGTGCTGACGGCGCCGGAGCTCGTCGAGGATCCTGCCACCATCATCGTCGGACGTGACGGTCTCATCATCGAACACGGATCGCGAAAGGGTCTGCTGCTTCCGCAGGTCGCGCCCGAGCATGGCTGGGACCGTGTGGAATTCCTCGCGCACACCTGTGTCAAGGCCGGGCTTGAGCCCGACGCGTGGCGGAACGGCGCAACGATCTTTCGGTTCGAAGCTGAGGTGTTTGGGGAGGGCGGGTAGGGCGGGTAGGGCAGGTGCGCAGGGTAGGGCGGGTAGGGCAGGTGGGGCAGGTGGGCGGGTAGGGCTGTCCTGAGCGAGCGCAGCGAGTCGAAGGACCGTACAATGGGCCGATGCCCTGGCGGCTTGGCCCGCGAGCGGCGTTGGCGATCGGCCTGCCCGGCGCATTTGCACTGACGGCGGCTTCGGGAATGCTGCGCACGCCAAATTCAGATTCTCCACGTCCAACGTCCGCGGCGATCCCCTCCGCGCCGATTGGCTCGATCGATGACACGCTGACACGCGACGCCGACGGCTGCGCGCGTGTGCGCAGCACCGTCTGGCATCCCCTGTCCGGCGTCGAATACACCGGGCGTCTGCGAATCACGCTGCCGCCACGTCACGGTGGCGCCATCATCCTGTTCATCGGTGATTCGGTCCCACTCGATGTGGAAGCGGAAACCGCCCGGCGTGTGCCACTCGGCATCTCGCGTGAACGGCTCACGACGGGACCGGGCGTGCACCTGCCGCCAGACTTCTGGCTGGAGGATCAAGTGCCGTGGAACGCCCCCCGCGAAGTGGTCCGCGTCACCGCTGACGCGCGCGGCGAGGACAAACTGTCGTTCGTGCTGCGGCTCGGGCGCCGGGCGCCGCGCGTGCTCGCCCGGCTCGTCGGCTATCCGCCGGACGTGAAGGTGCCGGTCTGCGCCGATCCCGTACGCGAGGGCGAGCGTTATTTCGGCACGGGGTGGTACGGCGAAGAGCGCACGACAGACGGTGCGATCCGCTGGATGCGCGAGGGCGGCGCGGTGCTGGTGGCGTCGGCCCGCGGCCGAGAGACGCGGGTGCGCATCCGCGCGGCGCCGGCCGTCGCGAGCGATGTCGAAGGCGCGACGACCTTGACGCTGCGCGTCAACGACGTGCTCGAGCTGCCGCCTGTCGCGATGCGCCCCGGCTTGGCAGACTACGAGTGGTCCGTGCCTGACGCGGCGTGGGTGGCAGGCACGAACGAGCTGTTCTTCACGGTGTCGCGCGTCGAGCGGCGGGGCGCCCGCACGCTCGGCCTGGCGCTGGCCTCATTGCACGCTGAGTAGCGTGACCTCGAAGAGCAACGTGGCGTTTCCGGGGATGGGCCCGCTGCCGGTCGAGCCATAGCCAAGCGCGGGTGGAATGATCAGACGCCGCGAACCGCCGACGCGCATTCCCTGAAGACCTTGCGTCCACCCCGGAATCACCGTCGTCCCAAGCACGAAGGGCCCAAAGGTGCCGCTGTCGAACTGCGGCCCGCGATTCTGCGGCGCATTCGGGTGGTACAGCCAGCCGGTGTATTGGACGGTCACCGAGCGGCCAAGTACAGCTTCCGCCCCGGTACCCACGGTGATGTCCGTGGCGCTGAACGGGACGTTGAGGCCGACCGACGGATCGCTTGGTCCTGTGGGCGAGTCGCTGCTCTTGCACGCCGAAACGCCAAGAGCCGCCACCAGAACGGCAATAAAACTCAAAAACGGCATCTACTTGATAAACAGCATCTCACGGTAAGTGGGCAATGGCCAGAGCTCGTGCGGCATGAGGAGCTCGATGTGGTCGCCGAGCTCGCGGAGGGCCACCATCTTGGGCACGACGGTGTCTCGCGTGTGCCTGGCGTGCTTTTCGGTCGAGCCGCTGATGTGTTCGAGGGCCGTCGACAATGCCTCGGTCTGCAGGCGGAACTGGTCGATCAGCCTGCTGAGCCGGTCCAGGACCTTCCTGGGTTCCTTGCTGACGCCGCCAGCGGCCTTCACTGCCGTGATGCTGTCCGCGACCCGTCGCTGATACTCGAGCGCGGCGGGCAGGATGTAGCGGTTGGCCATCAGCACCATCAACTGCCCTTCGACGTTGAGTGTCTTGCAATACGTTTCGAGGTTCACCTCGAAGCGCGCGTGCAGCTCGCGGTCGGTGAGCACCTTGAACTTCTCGAACGTCTTCACGACAGCGGGTTTGATCAGCTCCGGCAGCGCGTCAACGGTGTTCTTGTGGTTCAGGAGCCCGCGCTTGCCGGCTTCCTTCTGCCATTCCTGCGAGTAGCCGTTGCCGTTGAAGATGATCCGCTTGTGCTGCTTGATGGTCTTCTTCAGCAGCGCCGCCACGGCGTCGGCCAGGGTCTGCCCCTTGGCAAGTGCCGCCTCGAGCTGACCGGTCAGGGAGTCGAGCGACTCCGCGACGGCGATGTTGAGGCACGTGGCTGGAAACGCGACGTTCTGGCTCGAGCCGACGGCGCGGAATTCGAACTTGTTGCCGGTAAACGCAAACGGCGACGTGCGATTGCGATCGCCCGCGTCGCGGGGCAGTTGCGGCAATCCCGACACGCCGATATCGAGCAGGCCGCCGCTCTTCGAGCTCTTGGCCGCGCCGGTTTCGATCTGCTCGAAGACGTCGGTGAGCATGTCGCCCAGGAAGACGGAGATGATCGCCGGCGGCGCTTCGTTGGCGCCGAGACGATGATCGTTGCCGGCGTGGGCGATGCTCATGCGCAGCAGGCCCTGGAAGGTGTCCACCGCGCGGATGACGGCGAGACAGAAGAAGAGGAACTGCATGTTGTCGTGCGGCGTGTCGCCCGGGTTGAGCAGGTTGTTGCCGCGGTCGTCGCCGATGCTCCAGTTGAGGTGCTTGCCCGAGCCGTTGACGCCGGCGAAGGGCTTCTCGTGGAGCAGACAGGCCAGCCCGTATTTCGAGGCGGTCCGCTTGAGAAACTCCATCAGCATCATCTGATGATCGGTCGCGACGTTGGCGCTCTCGAAGATCGGCGCGATCTCGTACTGGCTGGGCGCCACTTCGTTGTGCCGCGTCTTGACCGGGACGCCAACCTTGTAGAGATCGGCCTCGACATCGGCCATGCACGCGAGCACGCGCTCGGGAATGGAGCCGAAGTACTGATCTTCGAGCTCCTGACCCTTGGGCGGCCGGGCGCCGAACAGCGTGCGCCCGGCGTTGATCAAATCCGGTCGCGCGAAGTAGAAGTTGCGGTCGATGAGGAAATATTCCTGCTCGGGACCAACCGTGGCGGTGACGCGCGTCGCGTCCGACCCGAAGAGCCGCAGGGCGCGCACCGCCTGCTTCGACAACGCTTCCATCGAGCGCAGCAGCGGCGTCTTCTTGTCGAGCGCCTCGCCCGTCCAGCTCACGAATGCCGTCGGGAT
The DNA here is from genome assembly GCA_035512515.1 of Vicinamibacterales bacterium. Taxonomy (GTDB): domain Bacteria; phylum Acidobacteriota; class Vicinamibacteria; order Vicinamibacterales; family UBA2999; genus JACCSI01. The sequence continues at coordinate 15,042 of DATKDY010000147.1, read as the reverse complement.
GACGAGCGTGACGCTGTTGCCGTTTTGCAGGAGCCAGGGCGGGCTCGACGGGTCCCACGCCGTGTAGCCGCGCGCCTCGAAGGTGCTGCGCATGCCGCCCGACGGGAAGCTCGAGGCGTCGGGCTCGCCTTTGATGAGCTCCTTGCCGCTGAATTCCGCCAGCGACCGGCCGTCGGGGGACGGCGTGTAGAACGAGTCGTGCTTTTCCGCCGTGATGCCGGTCATCGGCTGGAACCAGTGTGTGTAATGTGACGCGCCCTGTTCGATGGCCCAGTCCTTGAGTGCCGAGGCCACGGCGTCAGCCGTGGAGGCATCGAGCGGATGGCCGTGCTGAGTCGTCGCGCGCAGCGCGCGGTACACCACTTTCGGCAGACGGGCTTGCTGGATCTGATCGTTGAACACGAGCGAGCCGAAGATGTCGCTCACGCGCGCCGGCAGCTTGGCCTGGCGGCCTTCCGTCATCGACCAGTCCCGAATGTTCTTGATTGCGTCTGCGAGGGCGGCGGATCCCATGTGCGGTGTGCTCCTGTGCGATGTGGCTGGAAGGGGTGAGTGGCGGCCTATCATCAGGCCAACTGGTGCTGCAGGAGTATCGCCGAAAATGTGCAGATAATGCAAGAAAATGCTGTCACTCGCCGTCATTTGGCGGAGTCAATTGCAGAATGACGTCAGAAACGCGCACGCTGCGCGCCTGAGTCGTGACAGGTTGGGCAGACGCCCGACGTCTCGTCCGTTAGGCACGGGTTGGGGGGCGCGACGGGTGGGGGACAGACCGTGCGTCGTGCGCACGGGTCACGGGTAGGGGACCGACCGTGCATCGTGCCCGGCGGTACGTTTAGAACACGGGCACAATGGCGCGTTGCGGACAGCTGCCGGAGGGCGCCGGCGCCGTCCCGTTTCTCAGGGCGGGATAGAGCAGGTCCGCCATCAGTTCGTAGCCCGCGTCGCTGGGGTGAAAACCATCGGACGAGATGTTGGCGGGATTGTAACTGCGCGGCTCGCACATGAGGTCGACGACAATCACCCCCTGCGCCGAGAGGGCGTTGATGCGATCGGTCAGCCCGACGGCGATGCGCTGGAGGATGCTCTTTTCAATCACGGTCGCTGAGCTCACGTACGGCGCCACCGCCAGATTCGGCAGATTGAAGGCGACGATCCGCGCAGTGGGCGAACGGAGGCGAACGCGGGCGACGAGGTCCACGAGATCGACGCCGAACTGATTGACGTGCTGATCGACAAACCCCGCCACGTTGCCACCCGCGCGGCCCGCTCGCACCGCCTGCCCGATCACGTTGGCGTCGTTGCCGCCGGCAAAGATGGACACGTGCGTCGAATTCGACGGGATGAATGGCGCCGCCTGCTCGATCAGGGTCCCCCGAATGTCGGTGCGGCCCGTCTCTTGTGCCAGCGTCAGGAGCGCCGGGCTCAGGACCGCGCCCGGAATCCCGCGGTTGGCCAGCTGCACCGTCGCGCCGTCCGCCTGAAACCGCCGTTTCACGATCGGCGCGTAGCCGTTGCCGGGGCAATCTTCCCACGGCAGACACGGCGCACTGCTGCCGAACCCCACCGCATCGCTCGCGCCGACCACGCCGTAAAGCACTTGGCTGGTGGGTGTGGGAGAAGTCGGCGTGCCGCCTTTGTTGCACGCCGTGCCGGTAAGGGCGGACGCCAGACCAATCAGCAGGAGCGCACGGTGCATGACCTCTATTGTGGCAGACTGATGTACAACGCATGTTTCTGCTCGTGTTCGGGCTGGTCGCCGCGGTCGTCGCCCTGGCGCATACGGCGCCGTTCCCCTTCGTGCTCGACGCACTCCACGACGAGCGCGTCACCTGGCGCATGCCGCACGACGCCGGCCCGCCGACGGTCTACCTCACATACGACGATGGGCCAAATCCGGCCGCGACGCCCGAGCTGCTTGACGAATTGGCGAGCAACGGCGTGCACGCCACGTTCTTCCTGATCGAGCGGCACATGACCGCCGAGACGGCCCCCATCGTCCGGCGCATCGCCGCCGATGGGCATCGCATTGGGCTGCACTCGCACACCCGCGCGCTGATGTTTTTCGAGCCCGATGCTCTCGGGCGCGAGCTCACGGCGTTCGCCCGGCGAATCGAGGGGCTCACCGGCCGTCCGCCGTGCCGCGTCTTTCGGCCGCACGCCGGCGCTCGCAGCTCGCTGATGCTCGAAGGGCTGCGCCAGATCGACTACCAGATGGTGGGTTGGGGGTTCATGCTGTGGGACTTCGATCTGTTCCGCGAACGCTCGGCGCGGATCGTCCCGCGCCTGGTGCGGCATGCGTCGCCGGGCGACATTATCGTGATTCACGACGGCCATCACGAGAACCCGCGAGCCGATCGCCGGTACGCCATCGCCGTGACCGATGCGCTCATCCCTGAGCTGCGGCAAAAAGGGTTCACATTCGGCACGATCTGCTGACACCTCGCAAAAACAGCCAGACGACGCAGGGTCTGTCCCCGTATCGTGCGCACGACGCACGGTCTGTCCCCGCATCGTGCGCCGGGCGAGAGTAGAATCGCCGCCATGGTCAACGCGTCAGGTCGTCCGTGGCTGCGCTTCTATCACGAGCAAACGGCCAAAGATCTGCCGCCGCTCGCCTGGCCGCACCTGCCGGCCTTCATCCGCGAGGCGGCCCGCCAGTACGCCGACAAACCCGCGTTTACGCTCTACCTGCCCAACGGCACCCAAGGGACGCTCACCTACCGCGACGTCGACCGACGCTCGGATGAGTTCGCTGTCTACCTGCGGGAGGTCGCAGGCTTCCAACCCGGCGACCGCATCGCCTTGCAGATGCCGAACTGTCTCGCCTACCCGATTGCCGTGTTTGGCTGCCTCAAAGCCGGGCTGGTGATGGCCAACACCAACCCGCTCTACACGCCCGCCGAGATGACCCACCAGTTCCAGGACAGCGGCGCCGTCGGACTGATTGCCATCGATGTGTTCGGCAAGAAAGTCGCCGAAGTCCTGCCACAAACCACGATTCGCCACGTCGTGCTCGTCAGCATTCCCGACCTGCTGCCGCCGCTCAAGCGGTTCGTCGTGCGCACCGTGCAGAAATACGTGAAGAAGATGATCCCGCCGATCAGCTTTGCCCATGTCAGCTTCCCCGACGCGCTCGAGCAGGGCGCCGCGAGCATCGCGGCCGGTGCCAGCGCCGAACCCTACGCCGCGTCCTTGACGCACGAGAGCATCGCCGCGCTGCAGTACACGGGCGGCACGACCGGCGTGTCGAAAGGCGCGGTGCTGACGCACCGAAATCTCCTGGCCAACATCGTCGCCAGCCTCGAAGCCTGGAAGCCGTCTCTCACCTACGGGCGCGAGGTCATGCTGACGGCGCTGCCGCTGTACCACATCTTCGCGTTCACGGCGAACCTCATGATTTTCTTCGCCGTCGGCGGCCGCAACATCCTCATTCCCAGCCCGCGGCCGTTCACCAATCTCAAACTCGCCATGGAGCGCGAGCCCATCACATGGTTCACCGGCATCAACACGCTGTTCGTCGCCTTGATGAACGAGCCGTGGTTTCAGGCCAAGAAGGACTGGATGCTGAAGGGCACCGTGGCCGGCGGCATGGCGCTGGTGCCCGCCGTCGGCGAGCGCTGGCAACAGATGACCAACACCCCGGTGTATCAAGGCTATGGACTGACCGAGACCTCGCCGGTCGTCACCCTCGTACCGTTTCATCGCAACAAGATGTCGTCCATCGGCGTGCCGGTTCCCGGCACCGACGTTCGCCTGGTCGACGACAGCGGCGCGGACGTCCCGGCCGGCCAGCCCGGCGAGTTGATTGTTCGCGGGCCCCAAGTCATGCAGAGCTACTGGCAACGTCCCGACGAAACCGCCGAGGTCATCCGCGACGGCTGGCTCTACACCGGCGACATCGCGACGATGGACGAAGACGGCTACTTCCAGATTGTCGATCGCAAGAAGGACATGATTCTGGTGAGCGGCTTCAACGTGTATCCCAACGAAGTGGAAGCCGTCCTCGCCGAGCACGCCGGCGTGGCCGAAGTGTGTGTGCTCGGCACCCCGGACCCGCTCTGCGGCGAGGCGGTCGTGGCCTTCGTCGTCCGCAAGGATCCCGCGCTGACGCCGGAACAGCTCCGGCTTCACGCCAAGGCGCAGTTGACGAACTACAAAGTGCCGAGGACCTTTGTGTTTCGCGATGAGCTGCCGAAGTCGAACGTCGGGAAAATTCTCCGCAAGGATTTGAAAGGCGCGGCGGCCGACGCGCATCAGCCGTCGCAGGCCTGATGGACAACCTCTGTCACACGCTCGCCGGGGCCGCCCTCGGCGAGGCCGGGCTGAAGCGCCGCACGGCGATGGGGACGGCGACGCTGATGATCGCGTCCAACCTTCCCGACATCGACGCCGCCGTCTTTGCCACCGATACGCTGGCCATGTCGTTCCGCCGCGGATGGACGCATGGCGTGCTGGCGCTCGCCGTCCTGCCGGCGCTCCTCGCGGGTGGGATGCTCGTATGGGATTGGTGGAGGCGACGTGCCGATTCGGCGCGTCCACCAGTTCATCTGCACGGCCTCTTGCTGCTGTCGTACGTGGGGACGTGGCTGCATGTCTTCATGGACTGGCTGAACAGCTACGGCGTCCGGCTGCTGAAGCCGTTTTCCGATCGCTGGTTCTACGGCGACGCGCTCTACATCATCGATCCGATCCTGTATGTGGTGTTTGGCGCGGCGATCATCATGGCGCGCGTCGCCGCAAAGCGCGGCGACGCCGAGCCGCGGCGCTGGGCGTCGAGGGGGCTTGCCATTGCGGCGGTTTACGCGTTCGTGATGCTGGCGTCGAACTGGTGGGCGCGAATCGAAGTGCGATCCGGCCTCGGCCGTGCGGGAGTCGAGGGCACGCGCTTCTTGGTCACGCCCGTCCTCGGCAACCCGTTTCGCCGCGAAGTGATTGTGGATGTGGGGGACCGCTACGAAAAAGGCTTCCTCTGGTTCGATCCACTGCCTCATTTCCGTCCCGCCGGATACGGCGTTGAGACCAACCTCTCGCATCCGGCTGTGGTCGGCGCGAAGCAGAACCCTCGGATCCAGGCATTTCTCATGTGGTCCCGGTTTCCGTTTTTCGTGGTCCAGCCAACTGCCGACGGCACCCGGGTGTTCGTCAACGATTACCGGTATTCAGGATCAGGTGGACGAGACGGCTGGGCGACTCAATCGGTCATCGTGCCGTGACGGGCCTGCCGCGCCGGAGCGCGAGCAGTAGAATTGACGGATGCGGATCGTGGTCGTCGCGTGGTTCGTCGTACTGGCCGTCCCGGCACCCTCGTTTGCGTGGGGCTTCGAGGCGCACAAGTTCATCGCGGAGCGGATGATCGCGTTGTTGCCCGACGAGATTCGTCCGCTGTTCGAGCAACGCAGGGCCTATGTGGTGGAGCGTGCAGTGGATCCGGACTTGTGGCGGAACATCTTCGCCGAGGAAGCGCCGAACCACTTCGTCGATCTCGACTATTTCGGCAAGTATCCGTATCCGGATCTGCCGCGTGCGTACGACCGCGCTGTCCAGCGCTGGGGTCGCGACGTCATCCACGCGCAGGGCCTGCTGCCATGGCGCGTCGCTGAGCTCTTCGGCAAATTGCAGCGCGAGTTCGAAGGGTTGAAGCGGGCCAACGCGCCGGGTTACCTCCAGGACAACATTGCGTTCTACGCCACCGTCATGGGGCACTACGTCGGTGACGCGCACGTCCCGCTCCACTCGGTGGTCAATTACGACGGCCAGGTGACGAACCAGCGCGGCGTTCATGGCCGCTGGGAATCCGAGCTGTTCGACCGCACGCGCGCGCGGCTGACAATCGCCCCCGGACCGATTCGCCCCGTCACGGACCCTCGCGAGTTCATGTTCGAGACGCTGCTGGCCAGCAATCAACTGGCGGATGCGGTGCTGGCGGCGGACAAGCGGGCCGCCGAAGGCCGTGAGTCTTACGACGCCGCGTACTTCGAGGCGTTCGGCAACGACCAGTTTGCCACCCTCGAGCGCCGCATCAACGAATCGATTACGGCGTTGGCCTCCATGATCACGGCGGCCTGGGATGCCGCCGGCCGGCCGGCGTTGCCGAAGGCGCTCCCACGCACGCCTCGCCCCACGCCCCCGCCCCGCGGCTGAAAGGAACCCGTCACGCCGCCGTTCTCGTCAGCTGACTCATGAATGTCTTTCTGATCCCCACCGTCACGCCAGAGCGCTACGAGCTCTACTACGAAGCGCCGGACGGTGAGATGTTGGATGCGGGAGAGGCCGGTGGTCTGCTCAACCGCCTGACTTTCGGCCTGTCCGAGCGCCTGAAGCGGCGCTTCGATGTCATGCTGCTCGAGGCGGAGGACTGGCGCCATCGCCGGAAGGAGGCACGGCCGGAGCCGGCCAGCCTGCTGGCGCGCGCGCGCCGCAAGACGATGGGATTCATCGTCGAGCGTATTGCCGAACAGCGGCTGCTGTGGCACCTGCGCAAGGTCGCCAACGTCTGCGTTCACGTGCCGACGGATCTGATGGCGAGCGATGCCGAGGTCATCGTGCGGGCGATGCTGACCCGCGACGCAGATCATCACCGCAAATGGTTCTGGATCGATGCCGTGCTGCTGCTGCTGTGTGCGCCGCTGGTGGTGATCCCCGGGCCGAACATCCCGGGCTTCTACTTCACCTTCCAGGTCGTCAGCCACTACCTCTCGTGGACCGGAGCGAAGAACGGATTGGCGCTCTCGCCGTGGCCCGTCCAAACGTGCGTCGAGCTGTCCGAACTGCGTGGCGCGATGGCGCTGGCATCTCCGCAACGGCAGCGGCGCTTTCACGAGCTGGCCGACCGGCTTCGTCTCGAGCACCTGCCGACCTTTCTCGAGGACGTCGCTGCGCGACCCGCGTGATATTCTCGGCGATGTGAAGCTCGGCGAGTTGGCCGCGCAACTGGGATGCGAGCTCGAAGGCGACGACGCGATCGACGTCGTTCGGGTGGCGGCGATCGAACAGGCCGGGCCAGGCGACCTCACGTTCCTCGCCAGCTCCAAATATGCTGCGGATCTCCCGGCAACGCGCGCCTCGGCGGTGATCGCGGCGCCTGACGTCGCCGGCGCGCCGTGCGCTGTGCTGCGCACGCCCAATCCCTATCTGGCCTTCGCGCGCGCCACTGGGCTGCTGCACCCCGAGCGGCGGCCCGCGCCCGGCCGGCACAGGACGGCGGTCGTGGCCGACGACGCGCGGATCGGCGACGCGGTGTCGATTGGTCCCTTCGCCGTCGTCGAGGCAGGCGCCGAGATTGGGGCGCGAACCGTGATTCACGCACACGTCGTCGTCGGCGCCGCGGCCGTCATTGGCGCCGACTGCCTGCTGCACGCGCGGGTCTCCGTCAGAGAGCGCGTGGTGATCGGCGCGCGGTGTGTCCTTCAGGATGGCGCCGTCGTCGGCAGCGACGGCTTCGGGTTTGCGCACCGCGACGACGGCACGCACGAGAAGATTCCGCAGGTGGCGACGGTCGTCATCGAAGACGATGTCGAGATTGGTGCGAATACGACGATCGACCGGCCCGCGGTGGGCGAGACGCGGGTGAAGCAGGGGACCAAGATTGACAACCTCGTGCAGATTGCGCACGGCGTCGTGGTCGGCTCCAACTCGTTGGTGGCGGCGCAGGTCGGCATCGCCGGCAGCAGCGTGATCGGCAATGACGTGATGCTCGGCGGCCAGGTTGGCGTGACGGGCCATGTGAAGATTGGGGATCGCGTGAAGGCATCGGCGAAGACCGGTGTCACCAGCAACGTGCCCGCGGATGCGTTCGTCACGGGCTATCCGCACATGGACAACCTCGAGTGGCGGAAAGCCTCTGCCGTGTTCCGCCGCCTTCCGGAAATGCGGAGACAACTGGCCGCGCTCGGGGCTAAGGTGCCTAAGGTGCCTAAGGTGCCTCGGGTGCCTCGGGTGCCTAAGGTGCCTAAGGTGCCATAATCGGGACAGTGACCTCATGAAAACACCTGCGATTCGGTTGACGACGGGAATGGTGCTGCTTGCGGTGGTCGCTTGGGTGGCGCCCTGGCCGGCGGTGTCGGGCGCGACGGACGTGCGGCCGCCCAAGCTCACCTACGAGCGCATGCAGCTGCCCAACGGATTGACGGTGTTGTTACACCAGGATCGCTCCACGCCCATCGCGCACGTGCAGTTGTGGTACCACGTCGGATCCAAGGACGAGCGACCCGGCCGGACCGGGTTCGCCCATCTGTTCGAACACATGATGTTCAAAGGGTCGAAAAACGTGGAACCCGAGCAGCACACGTCGATGGTGTCGTCGGTGGGTGGCCGCGCGAACGCCTACACGACCGAAGATGCCACCGTGTATTGGCAGACCGTGCCGGCGCAGTACCTGCCGCTCGTCCTCTGGATGGAAGCGGATCGCATGGCGACGCTGCGGATCGACGATGCCACGTTTCGCAACGAGCGCGAGGTGGTCAAGGAAGAGCGGCGCATGCGGATAGAAAATCAACCGTATGGCCGCCTGAACGAGATTCTCTTCGAGCAGGCATTCACCACTCACCCGTACCGGCATCCCGTGATCGGCAGCATGCAGGACCTCGAGGCCGCCACCATCGAGGATGTTCGCGATTTCTATCGCACCTACTACGTGCCGTCGAATTGCACGATCGTCATTGCGGGGGATTTCGAGATTCCGCAGGCCAAGGAGCTGGTCGAGCGGTTCCTCGCGCGCGTACCGCCCGGAGCGAAGCCGGTGCCCCGCGACATTCCCAGGGAACCGATCCCCACGGAAGAGAAGCGAGTGACCGTGACCGAGCCGTGGCCGCTGCCGGCCGTCGTCGTCGCGTATCACATCACCTATGACGGGCATCCGGATGCTTATCCACTGCACATCGTGTCGAAGGTGCTGTCCGACGGGCAGAGCTCGCGCATCTACCGGAAGCTCGTGTACGAAACAGGCCTGGCGCTGACCGCGTTCGGCGGCGGAAACATCATCGAGCACCCGAATCTCTTTTTCGCGGTCGCCATCGTCAACCCGGGCCAGTCGCCCGCTGTCGTGGAAAAGGCGCTCATCGCGGAGCTCGACAAACTGAAAGCCGAGCCGATCACCGATCGCGAGCTGCAGCGCGCGAAGAACCAGTTTGCGCGCGACTACATCCTGGGCCGCGAGTCGTTGCAGGACAAGGCCACGCACCTCGCGCACGCCGAGGTCATCCATTCGGACGTCACCACGGCTGATGGCGAGTTCGACATCTTCCAGAGCATCACGCTGGCCGACGTCCAGCGCGTGGCGAAGACGTATTTCACGCCCGAGCGCCGCGTCGTGCTGCACGTGATGCCGAAGGGAGGGGTGCAGTGATCGCACGCGGTCTCCGCATTCTGGTCGCGTATGGCACGTTGGGTTTCGCCACGGTTGCGGTCTGTGCGAGTCTCGGCGCCACGGCCGGCGCCCAGGCCTCGCGTCCGCTCGATCGGCAACTGGAAACCCAGGGACGGCCGTGGCCGAGCGAGCGGCCCCCGCGGCCGGTCGACGCCCCGCCGGTCAAGTTTCCTCCGTACGAGCTGCGCAAGCTGCCCAACGGTCTCCAGGTCGTCATCGTCAGCCATCACGAACAGCCGTCGGTCAGCGTGCGGATGATCGTCCGTGCCGGCGCGGCACAGGATCCCAAAGGCAAAATGGGCACGGCGATGCTGGCGGCGACGCTGCTCGATCAGGGGGCAGGCAGCCGCACTGCCGAACACATCGCCGACGCCATTGACTTCGTCGGGGGCATCCTCAGCACTGGCGCCGGAACAGATCTCACCTACATCAGCGCCGTCGTGCTCAAGGACAGCCTGCCGCTGGCCCTCGAGCTGATGTCGGATGTCGTGCGCCGGCCGACCTTCGCGCAGGACGAGCTCGATCGGCAGCGGCAACAGGCGCTGTCAGGCATGAAGGTGTCCGCGGAGGATCCCGACACCGTCGCCAATCGCGTCTTCGATCGGCTCATCTACGGGTTCCATCCCTACGGCCTGCCCGGCAACGGCACCGTGGAATCGCTGTCGTCGATCACGCGCGCGGATCTCGTCGAGTTTCACCGCCGGTATTTCGTGCCGAACAACGCGCTGATCGCCGTCGTCGGCGACGTGAAGGCCGAAGAGGCCATGGCCGGCCTGACCAAGGCCTTTGGCGAATGGCAGCAGGGTTCGGTTCCCGCGTTTCAACCCATCGACGCGCCGCCGCCGACCAAGCGCGTTATCGTCGTGGACAGGCCTGATGCGGTGCAGACCGAGATCCGGATCGGCCAGATCGGCATTCCGCGGCGGCATGCGGATTTTCTCGCGATGGATCAGGCGGTGAAGATTCTCGGGGGCGAAGGCGGCAATCGGCTGCAGCAGGTCCTCCGCTCGCAGCGTGGGTTGACCTACGGCGCATCGGCCGAACTCCAGACCTACAAGATGGCGGGAGGGATCAGGGCCGAGACCGACACGCGAACCGACGCCACCGCCGAAGCGTTGCGCCTTGCGGTGGACGAGTTCTACCGGCTCCAGCGCGAACGCGTCTACGAAGGCGAGCTCGAAGGGGCGCAGGCCTACCTGGCCGGGCACTTCCCCCTGACCATCGAGACCCCGGACGCCATTGCCACGCAGGTGCTCAATCATCTCTTCTACGAGCTGCCCCTCGACGAGTTGCAGACCTATCCCGAACGCGTGCGCAGCGTATCGCCTGACGACGTGCAGCGTGTCGCGCGCGCCTACCTGCGGCCCGATCGATTGACCGTGGTGCTCGTGGGCAACGCAGACGCCTTCGTCAAGGATCTGCGCGGCGTCGGATTTGGCGAGTTCGAGCGCATCCCCATGGATCGGATCGATCTGCTCGCCGCCGATTTGAAGAAGCCGAACCGATAGCGCATGCGCGTGATGCTGTCGTGCGGCGAGGCGTCCGGCGACCTCTACGCGGGCGCGCTGGTCGAGGCGCTTCGCGCCCGAGTGCCCGCCATCGACGTCTTCGGCCTCGGCGGTGACCGCTTCGAGAAGGCCGGCGGGCGTCTGGTCGGGGATTTTCACAAGATTGCGGTCACGGGGTTGCTCGAGGCCGTGCGAATCATCCCCGAGTCGTATGCGATGTATCGGCGGCTGATTCACGCCGCGCGCACGGAGCGTCCGGACGTTCTCGTCCTCATCGACTTTCCCGACTTCAATTTCCGCCTCATGGCGGCCGTCAAGCGGCTCGGCGTACCCGTCGTGTATTACGTCAGCCCGCAACTCTGGGCGTGGCGGCCCGGACGCATTCAAACGATGAAAGCGCTCGTGGACCTCGTGCTGCCCATCTTTCCGTTCGAGGAGTCGCTCTACCGGGCAGAAGGCGTGGCGGTGCAGTTCGTGGGCCATCCCCTGGTCGAGCTCGCCCATGTGCAGGAGTCGCGCGAGGGGCTGACCACGCGGCTCAACCTCGATCGATCGCGGCCGATTGTGGCGCTGCTGCCAGGCAGCCGCCCGAACGAACTGCAGCGCATCGTGCCGGTGCTGGCGGCGGCCGTCCCGCGCATAGCGTCGGCGGTGACCGGCACGCAATTTCTCGTGGCGCGGGCGCCCAACCTGCCCGACTCCTACTTTCGGCCCTTTCACGGGTCTGGAGCACCCGTCCGGATCGTCGCGGACGCCACCGACGACGTCCTTGCGGCCAGCGATGCGGTCATCACCGCGTCGGGAACGGCCACGGTGCAGGCCGCGCTGCACCGAAAGCCCATGGTGGTGGTGTATCGCCTCTCCCCAGTCACCTACAAGCTGGGCAAGCCGCTTGTGCGGGTCTCGATGTACAGCATGGTGAACCTGGTCGCCGGCGAACGCGTCGTCGTCGAGCTGATTCAGGAGCAGTGCACGCCCGAGGCCGTGGCACGCGAGACCGTCGATCTGCTGACCAATCACGAGCGCGTCGCCGACATGATGGAACAACTTGCCATGGTCCGCGAGAAGCTGGGCGGCATCGGCGCGAGCGGAAGGGCTGCCGATGCGATCCTCGAGGTGGCGCGGAGGCAGTCCGGGACAGGGCCGCCGACACCTCCCAAGTCGCGAAGTTCTGATAGCCTGCATCCTCGTGATCACAAGCGAGGCATCGATGGCTGAAGGCCGCTCACACTCGGGGAAGGCACTGGCCTGTGCTGCGACACTGCTGGCCGCGTTGTGGTCGGCGCCGGCCCTGGCGGTCGTCGTTGTTCCCATCACGTTCGAGCAACTGGTCGACGAAGCGGCGGCGGTGGTCTACGCGCGCGTGTCCGAGGTGCGCGGACAATGGACGTACGATCGCCAGTCGATCGACAGCATCATCACGCTCGAAGCGCTCGGGTATGCGAAGGGCGATCTCGGCCCGACCGTGACGATGCGGTTGCCGGGAGGCGAGGCTGGCGGAAGGCTTCAGGTGATTCCCGGGGCGCCGACGCTTCGCGAGGGCGAGCTCGTCGTGCTGTTCCTGAAGGCCCGCGGCCCGGCGCTGTTGACGACGCTTGGTCTTGGTCAAGGCATCTTTCGGGTGACGCGTGATGCGCGGACGGGGGCGATGCTGGTGACGCCGCCACCGCTCAAGGAAAGCCAGCTTGGCCGCATCATTCGTGGAGCTGCCGCACGCCGGACCCTGAGCGTGGATGCGTTTTTCGCGACGGTTCGCGAAACGGAAGCGCGATGAAGCCGGTCGCACTGTGGCTGGCATGCGTGATGGCCATCGGCACGCCGGCGCCGGCACTGGGCTATCTGAAGTTTGGCCTGCGCATCTCGAGCGGCGTCGTGGATGTCCGCTGGCACCAGCCCGTTCGGTATTTCGTGACGGAGCGGAGCATCCCGGGAGTCAGCGCCGCCGAGTTCCGCGACGTGGCCACGCGGGCGTTCGCCACGTGGCAGGCTGCGCCACTCGCGTCCATCCAGAGCGAGTTCCAGGGCTTCACGACCGCCCTGCCGGGGCTGCAGGACGGGCGCGTCACCCTCGGCTTTCTCGATCGGCTGGATCTCGACCGCGTGCTGGGCGCCACCAGCTTTCTGCTCGACGCCTCGACCGGCGCGATCCTGGAAGCGGACGTCTTCATCAACACGCGCTTCAACTGGTCGGTCGCACCGGCTGGCGAGGCGGGGAGGATCGATCTCGAGTCGGTCATGCTGCACGAGATCGGGCACTTGCTCGGGTTGGGCCATTCAGCGCTCGGCGAAACGGAGATGATTCCCGGAGGCCGCCGTGTGCTGGCCTCGGGTGCCGTGATGTTCCCCATTGCGTTTTCGGCAGGGACCATCGCCGACCGTCAGCTCCAGCCCGACGATCTGGCCGGCATCAGCGATCTCTACCGGGCCCCCGGCTTCGCGGAGACGACGAGCAGCATCAGCGGTCGAATCACGAAAAACGGCAACGGCGTCTTTGGCGCGCATGTCACGGCGGTCAACCTCACCACCGGGGAATTGATTGCCGGGTTCTCGCTCAATACCCAGGGCGAATATGTGATTGCCGGGTTGCCGCCAGGCTCCTATGTTCTGCGCGTCGAGCCGCTCGACGATGCGGACCCCGACGCCTTCTTCGCCGGTCCCGTGGACGTCGACTTCCGGGTGACCTACGGGGCTCGCGTGGTGATCGCGCCGCAGGCCGGTGGTGCAGATTCACTCGACATCCAGGTACGGCCGAAGTGATGCGCCTCGCCCCGATCGCCGTGCTTCTGCTGTGGTGTCCGTCGGTGGCACTGGCGCAGGCCACCGATCCATCGTTTCGTCCAAGCCGCCTGACCGTTTCGGCTGGCGTTTCGTTGGACGGCGGCTATCGCATCGGCGACACGACGGCGAATCTGCGCCGCAACACGACCGGCACACCCTCGCCGTTTCCGCTGCTGCGTGCCGAGTCGACGATCGAACGTGCGTCGGGTGCCGACCTGCGAATCGGCGTCGCGCTCACCCGGTCGCTGGAACTTGAAGTGGGCGGGTCGTATGCCACGCCACAGCTCGGCGTGACCATCTCGCAGGACGACGAACTGGGTGACGGCGCGTTTGCGAGCGAGCGGATCGAGCAGTACGCGGTAGATGTCAGCGGCGTGTATCTGATTCCGAATCTCACCGTTGCCTCGCGTCTGCGGCCGTATGTCGTCAGCGGTGGCGGGTACCTGCGACAGTTGCACGAAGGACGGCTGAAGGTCGAGACGGGCAGCACCCTGCACGTCGGCGGCGGCGTGCGCTACTGGATACGGGGTGGACGGCCCAATCAGCAATCGCTTGGTGCCCGCGCCGAAGTGCGCTACGTTCGCCGTACCGGCGGCATCGACTTCGAGGAGCAGGCGCGCAGCTTCCCGCGCGTCAGCCTGCTCGCGTTTGCGGGGTTTTGATTACGCCGATTTGTTTATCCGCAGATTTCGCAGATTACGCAGATGGCATTTTCTGGACGCTTTCAACTAACGTTTAGCCCCGACACGAATGGAGAAAGCCTCGCACTTCGCCGACGCGCATCCGCCTCCCGAGATTGCCCGCATGCTCGATCGGCAGGCCGCGATTTCGTTCGTCGGTGTGGGCACGAACCTCGTCGCCGTGACCGCGGGTAACATCGTCGGAGGCACGCTGTTGGTTGCCGGTGTGTACTGGGTCGCCTACTTGCGAGACGGGCGTAGGCGAGACGATGGTTGATTTCATCGACGTCGTCGCCCGTCGGGGACACACCCAGGTGCTGCGCGGCGTCAGCCTGACCGTCGCGCCCGGGGAAGTCGTGGCGCTCGTCGGCCGCAGCGGCAGCGGGAAGACGACGATGCTGCGGCTGGTCAACCGCATGTTGACGGCGTCGGGCGGGGAAGTGCACGTCGATGGCCGCCCGGTGTCCGCGTGGGACCCCATCACGCTGCGCCGGCAGACTGGGTATGCCATCCAGGATGTCGGCCTGTTCCCACATCTATCTGTCGCTCAGAACATCGCCATTGTGCCTCGCCTCATGCAATGGGACGAGCAGCGCATCGCCGATCGCATCGACCAGCTGCTGGCGATCGTCGGCCTCGATGCCGGCGAGTTCCGCGACCGTCGGCCCGAGCAATTGTCCGGCGGGCAACGGCAAAGGGTCGGCCTGGC
>DATKDY010000146.1:0-79148 GCA_035512515.1 Vicinamibacterales bacterium | reverse complement strand
TGGTGGACCAGACCGGGATCGAACCGGTGACCTCATGAATGCCATTCATGCGCGCTCCCAACTGCGCTACTGGCCCACGCGTGGTGGAACTTCTTATTCTACGGCTGCGCTCGAGAGCCGTCAAATGTCTGGGCAAGTCGTCTCGCTGGGATGCGGAGCCGGATTGGTGGGCGCCATATCGCTCGCGCGGCGCGGCCCTCCTTGGGCAGCGCCGTGAGCTGGTGAATGACGTGGGGTGACGGGGCACGTCGCCGAGGACAGGGAACCCACGGGGTCGCCCGATTGTCTTCATTCATGGCTTCTCGCAGTGCGGGCTGGCATGGGACCGGCAGATGCAGTCAGACCTGGCAGATGACTATCGACTGGTCGCCATGGACATCCGCGGGCACGGTTTGTCGGACAAGCCCCGCGAGGGCTACGCAGATTCGAAACGATGGGCTGACGACGTCAGAGGCGTGATAGAGACGCTGGGTCTCGACCATCCCGTGCTCTGTGGCTGGTCATATGGACCACTCGTCATCCTCGACTACGTCCGGCACCACGGTGAAGATGCCATCAGCGGCGTCAATTTCATCAGTGGAATTTCGAAGCTTGGCAGCAACCAGGCGTCGTCGATCGACACAAAGCTCGCATGGCTCACGCGCAAATCCACATGATTGAGAACGCTGGGCATGCACCTTTCTGGGAGGAGCCGGCTGCCTTCAACCAGCGCCTCCGGACGTTCTGCGCAACTCTGTAGAACCGCGACCTCCGCCCGGCAAGGGAGAATACGGTAAGAGACTCACGCGCGCATCAGCGGATCCGCCAGCCGTTGACCGGGCCGGCATGGAAGAACGCCGCCGGGGTCATCACGCCGTCCCGCTTGAACACCTGGCCGTTCTTCATCACGAACTGCACGTTCTTGAGCGCCTCGAGATCGTCGAGCGGGTTGCCCGGCAGGGCGATGATGTCGGCGAAAAACCCCGGCTTGATCGGTCCGCGCGAATCTTCTGTCTCGCTCACCTTGTAGCCGTTGATCGTCATCGCACGCAGCGTGTCGAGATTGGGAATGCCCGCGTCCTGCCACGGCTTGATGAACTCGAGGCACAGCTCGCCGCGCGTCTTGCCTTCCACCCAATAGTCGGCATCCGTCGAAAACGTCAGCGGCACCTTGTTCTCATACGCGTTCTTCAGCCCGTCCACCGTGCGCTTGTAGGCTTCCGCCGACACCGGATGGCCGGCGAGGCCAGGCGGCGTCTCGGTCCCCGCGCGCCAGATGCCCTTCTGGGCCATCAGCTTGTGCATCTCGTCGGTCAACGCGCCCGAGTGCGCAATCGACCAGATGCCCGCCTCGATGGCCCGGCGCGCGCCGTTCAGCGTCTGCACATGCCCCTCGACTTTCATGTCCGCTCTGGCCGCCTCGCGCATCACCAGCCGAATCTCGTCCACGGTGTAGCCGTACGGTTTGCAGTCGACACAGATTTTGATCACCTTCGCGCCGAAGAGAATGTTCTGGCGAACCGCTTTCACGATCTCGTCGGGCGTGTCGGCGTCGAGATACTCGGGATAGACGATGTTGTGGTCCTTGGCCATTTCGGGCGTCGGAAAGAACTGCCCGCCCATGCCGCCGATGATGATGCCGGAATTGACGATCGTGGGCCCCGGAATCCAGCCCTGCTCGATCGCCTGGCGCAGGGCCGTATCCGCGTAGTTGCCGTTGTTGCCCATGTCGCGGACGATCGTGAAACCGGAGGCGAGCATCTGGATGCCGTTCGACGCGGCCTGAATCGCACGCAGCGCCGTCGACTCCTGCACGTAGGTGAAGTAGTAGACGTTGTTTTCGGGAACGGGCTTGTAGGTGAGCGCCAGGTGATTGTGGGCTTCCACCAGGCCCGGCATCACCGTCATCGTCGAGAGATCGATGACCTGCGCGCCCGGAGGGATCGCCACCGACGGTCCGACCTCGCGAATGCGCGTGCCTTCGACGATGATGATCTGATTCGAGAGCATGCGGCCTGCTTCAGGATCGAGCAGCCGACCGGCACGGATCGCCGTGACCGCGCCTGGAGCAGGCGCCTGCGCACCCACGGCGGCGTCGAGCATCAGCGACAACAGAACGGCGAACACCAGCGACAGGCGGCGACGTGGACCTCGCATGCGGACCTCCAAGCAAGGGCATTCTACGCTTGGATGGCATTCGGTTGACGCAGGACACGCTTTCGGCTGTCAGCAATCAGCGCTCTAAGCGCAAAGCTTAAAATTCTGTCGTGAAACTCCGGCCAGAGCTTCCCGCACACATCGAAGAACACCGCGACCACTGCTGGCGCCGCGAGGCGACCCGGCAAGTTGACACGGCGAGTGCCGCGGAACACTTCATCGAGCAGATCGGCTTTGCCGCCTGCCTGACGGACTCTCGGCGGCCCGGGCCGTCACTCTACGTCGCGGTCTGCGGGCGCCGCGATGCCGTGATGCCTCGCAACGTCCAGACCGATCATGAGGCCTCGCTGACGTGGCGGCTCAAGGACGAGCTCGTGCGCCGCGGCAAGGTCTATTACGCGAAACTGTCGCGCGGAAAGGCGTTGTTCATCGCGCCGCGCATGATCCCGTATTTCCACGCGTTGTGGGGAATGCGTCGGGTCGAAGAGAAGCGGCGGCTCAGCAAGAACGCCCAAGCGATCCTCCGGGTCATGCGCCGGGAATGGGAGATGGGCACCGCGGACCTGCGCGACGATTCCGGCGTGAAGGATCGCCAGGCGTTCACCCGGGCCCTGGATGAACTTCAGGCCGCGATGATCGTCGTCCCCAGCGAGGTCCTCTATCAGCCGAAGTTCACCTACATCTGGACGCTCGCGGTGGGACGGTTTCCAGACGCCCTGCGCCGGCGCGTCAGTCGAGACACCGCGCTCCGTGAGATTGCCCGCTGTTTTCTCGCCGGCGCGGGAATGACGATCCCCGGCGAGCTGGCGCGCGTGACGGGGGTCTCGCGCCCCGAGGCTGGCCGCGGCAACCGCGCGCTCGTGGCGGAAGGCGACGCCAGGATGCTCGCGCCAGGGGTCTATCAGCTGACTCCGCGGGCCCGATAAGACGCACGTCCCTTCGAACCAACTTCCTCAACTCACGCCCGGAGGAACGCAAGCGCTGCGCCGAGTGCCAGGAGCATCAGCAACAGCGCGCCACCGCCGATCACTTGAAAGATGCGAGCGCCGAAGAACACCGCCAGCCCAAGCTTCATTGCCGTGTTCGTGAGCACACCGATTGCGATCCCGATCGCCGCAACCGTCGGCGAGATACTGTTGGCGATATCGCGTGACATCGACAGCGTCAGCGCATCCACGTCGGTCAAGCCGAGGATGGCGGCGGACGTGAACACGCCAGACTCGCCCCATGTCTCGCGGGCGAGGTGCACTCCCATCAGCACGACCTGAAAGAGCACCGCCATTTGCAGTGCCCCGGTCAGCTGCAATGGGTTGCCCTGCGCCACCGCAGGTGCGGCGTTCGCTGGCGAGCGGCTCGCGCCGATGACGGCCACCAGCGCGGCGACAGCCGCCGGCGCGACGAGAAACGGAACGAGCAGGGGCACGACCGCCGCATTGAGCACTGTCGTCACCGCGATCACGCGCGGGTACAACATCGCGTTGGCCGCAACCGCTCCGAACGCGAGTGCCCGACCAGATCCGGCCTCGGCCCTGCTCAATCGCGCGAACGTGAAGGTCACGTTCGTCGACGAAATCAAGCCGCCGAGGAGGCCGGTGACCAGATAACCGCGGCCGGGGCCGACCAGACGCCGGGCCACAGCCAAGGACGTCAGGGAGCGTCATGGCGACCGGTTACGTCGATGCGACCGCCACCCTGGCGATCGAACAGATGCACCGCCTGCCCTCGAAAGCTCACGCGGACGTCCCTGCCTGGCGACGGCGCCGCGCTCGCGGCCACGACGGCGACGAGCTCATGGCGCGCCTCTCCCTGCAGCGTGAGATGCACGACGGCATCGTGACCGCGCGGCTCGACGAGATCGACGGTCGCGCCGAGCACGCCCTGCTCGCCAACCACGATGTCGTGCGGCCGGACTCCGACCACCGCACCCGGCGGCGCGCTCACGCCGGGCAGCGGCGCCGGCAACAGATTCATCGGCGGCGAGCCGATGAAGCCGGCGACAAAGGTATTGGCCGGGCGCGAATACACCTCGAGCGGCGGCGCGACCTGCTCGATGACGCCGGCGCGCATCACCGCCACGCGATCGGCGAGCGTCATCGCCTCTTCCTGGTCGTGCGTCACGTAGACGATGGTCGTCTCGAGGCGACGATGCAGCCGCAGCAGTTCCGCGCGCGCCTGTGCGCGCAGCGACGGATCGAGGTTGGACAACGGCTCGTCGAAGAGGAACGCCTTGGGTTCGCGCACCATCGCACGTCCCAGCGCCACGCGCTGCCGCTGGCCGCCGGACAACTGAGACGGCCGTCGATCGAGCAGCGCTCCGATCTCGAGCGCTTCGGCGACGGCAGAAATACGCCTGCCGATCGCCGCGGAATCAGTCCGCCGGACACGCAGACCGTAGGCAAGATTCTGGCGGACCGTCATGTGCGGGTAGAGCGCGTAGCTCTGAAACACCATCGCGAGGTCGCGTTGCTGTGGACCGAGGAGCGTCACGTCCTGCCCGGCAAGCAGAATCCGGCCGGCGTCGGGCGTCTCGAGGCCGGCGATCAGCCGAAGCAGCGTGCTCTTGCCACATCCCGACGGTCCCACGAGCACCATGAACTCGCCGTCGCGCACCTCGAGATCCACGCCACGCACGGCGATCTGCCCGTTCGGGTACGTCTTGCCGATCCGCTCGAGCGCAATCGCCGCCATCGTCCTTACCCCTTGGCCGCGCCGGCGGTCAGCCCGGCGACGATGTGGCGCTGGAACGCGAGCACGAGAATGACGACCGGAATGGTGGCGACGAGCGCGCCGGCCAGCACTTCGCCCCACGGAACCTGGTAGCGCCCGCGAAAGAGCGCGATGGCCACCGGCACCGTGTAGCGTTCGGGTCCCAACGTGAACGACAGCGCGAAGAGAAACTCGTTCCAGCAGTACAAGAACGTCAGGATGGCGGTGCTCGCAAGCCCTGGTGCGGCGATCGGCAACACGACGTCGAGAAGCGCGCGACCGCGCGACGCCCCATCGAGCATGGCCGCTTCCTCCAACTCCCGCGGGAAGTGACGCAAGAAGCCGGTCAGCAGTCAGATGGCCAGCGGCATCGAGAAGGTCAGATAGGGCAGCACGAGCCCGGGATACGTGTTGAGCAGCCCCAGCGTACGTAAACCAAGGTAGAGCGGGGCGACGATGGAGATCTGCGGGAACATCGACACCGCCAGCACGAGGGCCAGGAGCAGCCGCTTGCCTCGAAACGGCATGCGGGCCAGCGCATAGGCGCACAACGCCGCGATCGGGATCACGCAGATCGTCGTGAGGCCCGCCACCACGAGAGAGTTTCTCATCGGTACCAGAAAGTCGCGAGTCTCGAAGAGCGCACGGTAATGCTCCAGCGAGATCGCGGTGGGCACCAGCGACGGCGCTTCGAACAAACGTGCTTCCGTCGTGAACGAGGCGACGAGCATCCAGTACAACGGAAACAGCAGCCCGCCGAGAATGACCACGCGCAGGGCGATCATCGGTCGCCCTCGAGCGTGCGGCCGAGCGCCCGGACCCACAGGAGCGCGAAGCCGAGCGTCAGCAGAAACACGGTCATCGAGATCGCCGATCCGTAACCGAAGCGAAGCCGCTGCATGAGCGCGATGAAGGCGTAGAGCGAAAGCGGTTCGGTGGAGGACCCGGGCCCTCCGCCGGTCAGGACGTACGCGAGATCGAAGAGCCGCAACGCGTCGAGCGCGCGAAATGCCGTCGCCACGACCAGCACCGGCCCTAGTAGCGGCAGTGTGATCGTGAAGAACTGCCTGACCCGGCCGGCCCCGTCCATGGCCGCGGCCTCGTACAAGGAGGCGTCGATCGTCTGCAGGCCCGCCAGCACGAGCACCGCCACAAACGGCGTGCTCTTCCAGATGTCGGCCAGCGCAATCGGCACCCACGCGGTCAGCGGCCCGACGAACCAGTCGAAGCCGGGCTCCATCACACCGGCCGCGCGCAACGGCACGTTCACCACCCCGGCCTGCCCGTCGAACATGAAGCGCCACACGAGCGCCGCGACGACCGTCGGCACCGCCCACGGCAGCAGCGCCGCCGCGCGAACCAACGCGCGGCCGCGCATGGCGCTGTGCATGACGAGCGCGAGCGCGACCCCGCAGGCAATCTCGACCGGCACCGTGATGAGCGCGAACATGATCGTGCGCACGAACGCGGCCCGGAAACGGTCGTCACCGGCTGCTTCGGCAAAATTGTCGAAGCCGACGAACGGCCGCCCCAGCCATGGCAATCGCAGATCGTGGCTGTGCAGGGCCTCCCAGAACGTCAGCGCGATTGGAACGAGCGCGACCATCGCGATCACCGTGATCGCCGGTGCGACAAATGCTGCAGCCGTGCGGCGCTCGCGAGCCTCGAACGACCGCATCAGTCAGTGACCGGCTTCCGCGTCCAGACCGGATCGCGCCAGCAGGTGGCGGATGTCGGCGGCGGCGCGATTGAGTGCATCTTCCGGGTTCTGCTGCCCGGTCAAGGCGCGATGCAGGTGCACCTGGAGCAGCTCCGACAGTTCGCTGTAGACAGGCGTCACGGGACGCGGCACCGCCGCCGCGACCGCCGCGCGCACGTTCTCCAGCGGCATGTTCAACGCGCGCGCAAGCTCGGGCGAGTCATACAGCGACTGCCGCGACGGCAACTGCGCCGCGACGCGCGCGCGCTCGAGCATCTGGTCGGGGGCGGTCAGGAACTCCACGAGCTCCCACGCCAGCTCGGGCTGATCGCTGAACGCGTTGACGGCGAGCTGCGCCCCGCCGAGCGCGGCCGTGGCGCGACCGCCCTCTGCGCCTGGAAACGGCGCGACGCTGACACGACCGGCCACCCGGGACTGCGCGGGATCACGCAGCAGCGCCCACGCGTAGGGCCAGTTGCGCATGAACGCGGTCTGCCCGTTCTGAAAGGCAAAGCGTACCTGCTCTTCCTGCCAGGTGAGCGACGATGCCGGCACGAGGCCGTTTTCGATCGAGTCGCACATGAACGTCAAGGCTCGGACCGCGGCCGGCTGATCCACGATGACCGCACCCGCATCGTCGAGAATGCCGCCGCCGAAGGCGCCGAGGTGCTCGACGAACACCGTCACGAGCCCCTCGTAGCGCGCACCCTGCCAGGCCAGCCCCCATCGTGTCTCTCCAGCCTCGATCGCACCGAGCGCGGCATCGCGCAACGCGGCCAGCGACTGCGGCGGCGCTGACATGAGATCCGTGCGCCAATACAACAGGCCGACATCGACGAACCACGGCAGCGCGTACAACGCGCCGCGCCACCGGTTCGACTCAATCGCGGCCGGAAAGAAGTCGCGTGCGTCGGGACCATACCGGTCGAGCGGCAGAATCCATCCAGCGCCGGCGAACTCGGCGGTCCAGATGATGTCGAGCTGGAGCACATCCGGATCCTGAGCCTGGGCGTTGAGCCATTGCACGTAAAGCTGGTGTCGCTGATCCGCGGCGTCGGGAGTCACCCGCAGCTCGACGTCGATGCCGGGGTGCTGCTCGGCAAAGCGCGCCAGCTGCGCACGCACGACGTCGGCTTCGGCCCCAAGCCCGCTGGCGGTGAATGTCAGCGACTGTCGCGACGGCTCCGCCGCACACGCCCCGGCGAACATCAGGATCACGAGGCCGGCAAGACGTTGCACGGATCAATACTCGGCGAAGGCATCGTCCGGGTAACAGTAGATCCAACGCTCACCGGGTTCAGCCGACGCGATGACCGGATGCGCGGTGGACCTGGCGTGTGCCGTCGCGTGCCGGTTCGGCGAGTTGTCGCAGCACAACGTGACGCCGCAGGACTGGCAGGTCCTGAGGTGCATCCATCCCGATCCCACCTTCACGCACTCGTCGCATTGATACGCCTTCGCCGCGCGAATCGACGTGATCGCGTCGAGGTGCTCACACTGACCCCCGTTGGCCATGCCGTCTCCTATCCCTTCCTATTCCTGAAGAACCTGATGAACCAGCGCGACCGCGATGGCGCCCTCACCCACAGCGGATGCGCAGCGTTTGGTGCTGCCGCCGCGCACATCGCCAACCGCAAACACGCCGGGCACGCTGGTCTCGAGCAGATGCGGCGGCCGCGTGAGCGGCCAGTTGGCCGCCTGGAGATCGGCCGGCGTCAGCTCCAGCCCGGTCTTGATGAACTCACGCGCGTCGAGGGCGATGCATCCCGACAGCCATTCAGTGGCCGGCTTGGCACCGGTCATCATGAACACGTGCTGGATGGGTCGCGACTCGCGCTCACCCGTCCGTTTGTCGACCCACGTCACCTTCGTGAGATGGTCATCGCCCTCGAGCGATTCGATCTCCGTGTGCGTGTGCATCGTGATGCGCGGGCTGTCCTCGATCCGCCGAATCAGATAGCGCGACATCGTCTTCTTCAGACCCTCGGAGCGAATCAGGATGTGCACGCGCCGCGCGGTCTGCGAGAGAAACACCGCCGCCTGCCCGGCGGAGTTGCCGCCGCCGACGATGACGACTTCCTGCGCCTCGCACAACTGCCGCTCGAGAAACGTCGCGCCGTAGTACACGCCGGCATTCTTGAACTTGTCCAGGTTCGCGATCTCCGGTTCCCGGTACTTCGCGCCGGTGGCGACAATCACCGACCTCGTCGGAATCCCGGTACCGTCCTCGAGATGCACCACATAAGGCTTGCTGTCACACGCCAGCCGCGTCGCGCCGTTGGCGACCAGGACCTTCGCGCCAAACTTCTGGGACTGGTAATACGCACTGTCGGTCAGTTCCTGACCCGAAATGCCTCGTGGAAACCCCAGATAATTCTCGATCTTCGAGCTCGTTCCGGACTGGCCGCCCGGAACGTTGGCTTCGAGCACGAGCACGTCGAGACCCTCGGAGGCGGCATAGACCGCCGCCGCCAGCCCACCGGGTCCCGCGCCGACAATCACCAGATCGCGCAACTGCGTTTGATCGAGCGATTCGTTGAATCCGAGCTTCGTGGCAATCTCGCGGTTCGACGGATTGCGCATGACCACCTCGCCCGGGCCGATCAGAACGGGGGTGTCCTGGTGCGTCACCTGGAAGTGATCGAGCAGTGCCTGGACGTCCTCGTCCTGGTCAAGATCCATGTGGGTATAGGGATGGTCGTTGCGCGTCAGGAAGTCCTTCAGCTCGAGTGTCCTCGCGGAATGGTCGGAGCCGATGAGGACGACATCGCCGGCCTTGCGCGCGAGCAGGACCGCGCGCCGCAGCAAGAACGCGCGCATCAGGATCTCGCTCAGCTCGCTGTCGGATTGGACGACCGTCAGTAGATCCGCCCGCTGCACTTCGATGACCTCGGAGTCGGAGGCCGTTCGGACATCGACCAGCGAGGGACGGCCGGACAGCAGGCTGACTTCTCCCGTGAACTCGCCGGGCTGATGCGTCACGATGACCACGTTGCCGGTCCGCGACGGCTGCACGACTTCGAGCGTGCCCGACTTCAACGCGAAGAACGGCGGACTCGGCTGGCCGATGCCGATGATGTTCTCCCCGGCAGGGACGCGGCGGACGCGCCCGTGCGCGTGGAGGCGTTGCAGCTGATCAGCGGTCAGAACCGGGAACTTCGGATCGGGTTGCGGCGACTCGGGCATGAGATTCAGAAGTGTTACACACCACCGGTATACTCGCGAGACTTCCTGCATGCCCCGACGATTTCGTGCTCTCTGGCCCGCGCTGCTCGGTCTCCTGGTGTTCGCCGCGTGCGCCGCCACGGCGCCTGGCGGCCGGCCGACACCCGGGACGACAAGCGCCACAACGACGCCATCCCGAACGCAGTGGCTCAACATGTTCGCGCGCGGCTACTTTCCGGGCCGCAGCGGGCAGATCTTCTATGTCCCGCGCGAAGGCGACTTCGTCGTCGATCCCAACCCGCTGTACGCATTCATGCACGGATCGCCGTGGCGCTATGACGCCCACGTGCCACTGCTCTTTCATGGGCCGGGCATCATCCGTCAGGGTTCGTGGAGCACTCCGGTGGCGCAACAGGATGTCGCGCCAACGCTCGCGGCCATTCTCGGCATCGCTCCGCCGGCGACGACCACCGGCCGCATCCTTCAGGAAGCGCTGCTGGCCTCGCGTGGGCAACCGCGGATCATCGCGTTGTTCGTGCTCGACGGCATGCGCGTCGATTACTTCGACACGCACGCTGATGTGATGCCGACGCTGACGCGGCTAGGCCGCGAAGGCGCATGGTTTGCGGACGCGCGCGTCACGTCGATGCCCACGCTCACCAGCGTCGGCCACGCCACCCTCGGCACCGGCACCGATCCGCGCGTCCACGGTCTGGTCGTGAACAATCTGTTCAATCGCGTGACCGGCAAATCGCAGGAGTCCTACGACGGGCTCGATCCGGGGGAGTTGATGGCGTTGACGCTGGCGGACGTGTGGAACCTCGCGACCGACGGCCGCGCGATCATCATCGGACAGGGCGGCGCCATCCGCGCCACAGCGGGCCTGGTCGGGCATGGCGCCTGCCTGATCAACGGGCGCAAGGTGCTCGCGGCGAGCTACTCCACGCGGGATGGGGGCTGGGAGACCAACGACCGGTGTTACGAGATGCCTGCCGCGCTCGCGCGGCTCAACGGCAAACAGTTCTGGGAACAAGCCGGGGGGATGTGGATGGGGCACGACATCGCGAGCCCATCGCGCTTTCGCGCCTCGGCGGTGTTTCAGCGTTTCGAAGGCGACGCGATCGCCGCGGTGCTCGAGAGCGCCGATCTGGGAAGCGACGCCATCACGGATCTGGTGCTGATCAACGTCAAAAGTCCCGACTGGGTGTCGCACGCGTATGGACCCTCGTCCCGGGAGATGCGCGAGACGCTGGCCGAGCTCGATCGGCAACTGTCGCGCGCGGTGCAGATTATCGTGCGGAAAGCCGGGCCCAACGGCAGCGTGGTCGCCATCTCGGCAGACCACGGCATGCCGGGCGAGCCCACCGGACAGGCGCGCCGCATCACGATCGCGGAGATCGTGGCTGCACTGAACGAGCGGTTTACGCCGAAAGGGGCCTCGATCATCCACTACTTCGGCGACCCGGCCAACGCCCAGATACACCTCGATACGGCGAGAATCACCGAGCTGGGTTTTTCGCTGAAAGATGTCGCCGAGTTTCTCGAGTCGCGCTTCTTCGCCGCCGTGTTTACCGAGGAGGAAGTGCGCAACGCCCAAGCGCGGCTCCCGCTGGGAAAATGATCGGGCCGAAGGCCCGCCCTCCGGCGAAGCCGGCCTTCCGCCGAAGGCGGCCCGCCAGCGTAAAGTAGTGCGGTGGAAAAGTCCCCCCGCGCGGTGACCCTCGTCCTGCTCGTCGTCTCTCTCGGCCTGCTCATACCCGGCATCTTCCTGCCGGTCCTGACCATCCGCGGCGTGCTGACCAAAGAGGGCGTTGCCTACGTGGCGCCCCTCATGCTGGACAAAGGCCTCAACGAGGACACGATGGCGACGCTCAAATCGCTCATCAACCCGCAGATGGTGAGCATGATGCAGGCGCTCGGCGGCGACCTGCGGCAGATGATCATCGACCGGCTGGGCCCTCAGCTCGCTACGGCGCTGCAGCAGGACGTCGGCGACATCGAGGTGTATCAGCAGACACGGAGTATCATCGGAGCGGTGCGGCAGCTCTACGACGTCGGCAGTCCCTTGCCCGCCACTCTGATTCTGCTGTTCAGCGTCGTCGTGCCGCTGACCAAAGCGGCCCTGGTTGCCATCGCCCTTTACATGCGCGACGCGCCGGCGCGGCTGCGCACGCTCCACTTCGTCGAGACCATCGCCAAGTGGTCCATGGCGGACGTCTTCGCGGTCGCGCTCTTCATCGTGTTTCTGGCCGCACAAGCCTCGCAACAGCCGCCCGGCGCACCCGAATCCGCGCCGCCGCTGCTGGCCTTCACCGCGCACTTTGGGAGCGGCTTCTACTGGTTTGCGGCCTACTGTCTGTTCTCGCTCGCCTCGCAGCAATACACCGCGCGCCTGGCGCGGCAAGGAGCTATGTCATGAGATCACGCCACTACACTCGACTCGGCGCCATCGCCCTTGCGCTGCTCGTCGCGACAGCCACGTCGCAGGCGCAACAGCCCGCCGTCCCATCTCCCGAGAAGTTCTTCGGCTTCGAGATGGGTGCGGACCGGAAGCTCGCCAACTGGGACAAGCTGCTCGAGTACTACCAGCGGCTCGACAAGGGCTCGGACAAAATGCAGGTGGTCGAGCTCGGCAAATCGAGCGAAGGCCGGCCCTACGTCGCGATTTTCGTCTCGTCGCCGGCGAACCTCGCCAGGCTCGATCACTACAAGCAGATCAACGCCCGGCTGGCAGACCCGCGCGGCTTGAGCGAGGCCGAAGGGCGCAAGCTGGCGGCAGAGGGCAAGGCCGTGATCATCCAGTCGTTCGCGCTGCACTCGAACGAGGTCGCCGCATCGCAGGCGGCGGCTGAATTCGTGTACGACAGCATCACGCGCACGGAACCTGAAGCGCAGCAGATGCTCGACAATGTCATCAGCATCGTGATGCCGTCGATCAATCCCGACGGGACGCAGATGATCGCCGAGTGGTACATGAAGCATGTCGGCACGGAGCACGAAGCGTCGAACCTGCCGTGGCTGTATCAGAAGTACGCGGGTCACGACAACAACCGTGACGGGTTCGCGCTCAACCTTCCGGAGTCGCAGCATCTGGGCCGCCTGATGTTTCGCGAGTGGGTGCCGCAGGCGTACGTCGATCATCACCAGATGGGCAGCAACAACGCCCGGCTCTACATCCCGCCTTATGCGGAGCCGATTCGACCGGATGGCGATCCGCTCGTCTGGCGTGAGATGGCCTGGTGGGGCGCGCACATGGGCAACCGGCTCGAGGCTGAGGGCAGAACCGGCGTCATCGGCGCTGCGATCTATTCCGGCTGGGGCCACATGGGCTTCCACTGGATCACGCCGTTTCACAACATCGCGGGGATGCTCACCGAATCGGCGAGCGCCCGGCTCGCCACGCCGATGTACGTGCATCCCGATCAGTTGCGCGGCGGCCCGCGCGGTCTTCCGGTTTACGACGTGCAGACGACGATGCCCAGCTTGTGGAACGGTGGCTGGTGGCGCGTCCGGGACATCGTCGAGCAGCAGAAGATCGCGGCGTGGGCGACCGTGGACCTTGCCGCGCGCAATCGCGAAACCGTGCTGTGGAACATGTACTTGAAAGGCACCCGGCAAACCGAACGAGGAGCGACCAGTGACGTCAAGGCCTATGTGATCGGCGCCTCACAGCACGATCCGCTCACGGCCAAGAAGTTCGTCAACATGCTGCTCAACTCGGGCGTCGAGGTGCATCAGTCGAAGGCGCAGTTCATCGTCGACGGCCGCGTGTATGGCCCCGGATCGTTTGTGGTCACGATGGCGCAGCCGAAGCAGGGGCTGGTGCGCTGGATGCTGGGCCGCACCTTCTATCCCGACAACACCTACACACGGGACAGAGAGGGCAACCCGATTCGTCCCTACGACATGTCCACCGACACGTTCGGCGAGTTCATGGGCGTGCGAAGCGATCCGGTCGGCGAACCGATCACGACGGATCTGGTCAAGCTCACCGCCCATGTGCCGCTCGCCGGCACGGTGGCGGCCAACGCGGCTGGCGGTCATCGTCTCAGCGCGACGCTCAACGACACCTATCGCACGGTGAACCTGCTGCTCGATCGCGGAGCCACGGTGCATCGCGTGGCGCGCGCCATGGAAGGGGCCACGGCTGGTGACTTCATCGTCACGGGCGCGTCGGGTGCCGTACTGGGCGAAGTCGCGAAGCAGACCGGTGTGGACTTCACCGCGGCGAGCGGTGTGCCGCAGGGCGCGTATCCGATTCGCCAGCCGCGCATCGCGCTCTTTCAGCGCTACAACGGCGGCAACATGGACGAGGGCTGGACGCGACTGATGTTCGAACAGTTCAACGTCCCCTACACGACGATTCGCGATGCCGATCTCAAGGCCGGCAACCTCGAGACGAAGTTCGATGTCATCGTCCTTCCCAATGATTCAATCCAGGCGATGACCGGCGAGCGGCCGGCGGGCGCCACTCAGCCTCCACAGCCCGCCGCGACGACGCCGCCCGAATATCAGAGCGGGTTTGGCGCCGAAGGCGTCAAGGGGCTCGACGCGTTCGTGCAGAAGGGCGGAACGCTCCTGACGTTCGGGCAGGCGGGCGATTTGCCGATTCAGCGCTTCGGCCTGCCGCTGCGCAACGTCGTCGCGAACCTGCCGTCCAAGGAGTTCTGGTCGCCGGGATCCACGTTGCGCGTGCGCTACGACAACAGCGATCCGATCGCGTTCGGCATGCCGGCCGACGGCCTCGCGCTCTTCATGGCTGGAAGTCAGGTCTATGAGATCACGGCGATGGATCGCGGACAGGACGTCGACATTTTCGCGACCTACGTCGAGCGCGACATCCTGCAAAGCGGGTGGCTGCTCGGCGAGCAGGTGATCGCCAGGAAGGCCGCGGCCGTCACCGTGCGGCATGGCGACGGCAAGGTCGTGCTGATTGGCTTCCGCCCGCAGCACCGGGATCAGACGCACGGCACGTTCAAGCTGGTGTTCAACGCGCTGTTGAACGGGCCACCGGCGTCCACGGCGATGACGACAACGAACCAGCCGTAAGGGCGGCGCTTCGCGCCGGGGGGCCGCCTTCGGCGGAGGGCCGGGGCCTCCGGCCCGAGGGCGCGGCCTTCGGCCGCGATCTCCCACTCCGCCCTTCGACGTTTGCTGAGGGCGCCCCGAGCAACGTCGAGGGGGGCGAAGCCGGTCATAATGGAGGGACCGTGATGCGTTGTTTCCTTGCCGTGTGCGCACTGTTCGCGATTGCCACACCGGCGGCTGCTCAATCGACCTACATTGGCGCATCGCTGGTGGCCGACATCGCGCGGTTCGACAGGAT
Source organism: Vicinamibacterales bacterium (assembly GCA_035512515.1). Lineage (GTDB taxonomy): Bacteria > Acidobacteriota > Vicinamibacteria > Vicinamibacterales > UBA2999 > JACCSI01. The sequence continues at coordinate 64,116 of DATKDY010000146.1, read as the reverse complement.
CGAGTTCAACGACAGCCTGCCGCGGATCACCGGCAGCGCGGCGTCGGGCGACGGCGAAGCGCTCGGCTTCAATCTGAGAATCGGCCGTGCGCTTGGCGAACGTTGGGGAGTGGAATTCGAGTTCGCGCGCTCCGGGGAGATGGACAACCGCGTGTCGTACGGCGTGCCCATCCTGACCGACCCCGCCATCCTGCCGATTCCCGATTTCCAGTACGAGCTCGAAACCGAACAGCGATACACGAGCTCCGGCGCATGGGCATGGGTGCGTCAGGATCTCGGCGACCATGTCGATCTCTCCTACCTGGGCGGCATCATGTTCAACCGCGCGGATGTGGAGCAGGAGGTGCGCGTCAACGACCCGCGTCTGGTGCAGTGGATCTCGGTCGTTCCCAACATGTCGGTGACCGAGTATTCAATCTCTCCGGCCGTCGGAATCGGCGCCGGCTTCAGATTCAGCGAGGCGGCCGCCCTTACTGCCGGACTCCGGCTGCATGGCGTCACGGCGGGCCGAACAGGATTGCTGCTGCGGCCCAGCGTCGGCGTGCGCTGGACGTTCTGAACGAAGGCCGCCTCCTGCCCTTCGCCTACACTCAGGGCGGCTCTACAACGTGTCGTAGAACCATCGGAAGCGCCGGCTGTACGACGTCTTCGAGGCGGCCCACGCCGTTTGCACAGCCTGATGCTCTTTCCAGCGCCGGAAGATCGCAATCCAGCCGGCGTTGTGGGGGTGCTCGCGGTCCTCGTCGAGGTCCAGATCCAGATAGACCCGCTGCATGAGATCCAGCATGAGCGCCCCCACGAACACCTCGTGGCGCTGGCCGCGATCCGAGGGCACCGGCGAGAAGAACGCGTCGTCGATGAATGCCAGGGAGGGTTGCTGCATCACCTGCTCGAGCAGCAGCTCATAGCGATCGGTATGCCCCCCGCGCCTGGTGTCGGCCGCCGGATTGCCCGGATGCCAGAAATCCCTCAGGTGACTGAAGAGGACGGCAAGCAGCGGCGGGCTGTCAGCCTCCTGTGCTTCCCTGGCCGCCGACCGGAGGGCACTTGCGAGCGCGGAATGCGCGGCGTGGAACCCGAGCTTCCGGTAGCTCTCGAACTGCGACTCGTCGAAGAACTGGTCCCCGAGTGTCGAGTGGTGCGGAAACGCCGGCTCACGGGACTTGTACTCCAGCACGTCGGAGGGTTCGTCGCCGGTGACCGAGGCTTTCACGTAGAGCAGCGTCCCCAACTCGCCATTCGGGTACGCGATGTCCCCGACAACGCAGTGGAGCGGCGAGTAACTGGACGGATCGGCAGGCCTGACTCGCGTGGCGCGAAGGCTGATTTCGGTGCCGAAGTCCGTACGGCACTTGCGAATGGCGTTGCCAAGGCCATTGAACGTCATCGACTGATCCTGCTCGGCGTCACAGGCGATGATGTAGCGGCAACGGCGTCGCACGAGCTCGTAGATGCCGAGATTCTCGAAGTGCCCCCCGTCCGACAGGTTCACGAAGTGCGTGCGATCGTTGGTCAGCCCGAAAAGCTCGTTCAACAGGTACAGCAGCCCGCGCCGTGGGCTGGATCGCAACCAGTTCTGCTTGTCGCGCGGATTCCCCATCCACCATCCGAGGCGGGCGTTGAACATCGTCATCAGGAAACCTGCCGCGGGTGACGACTGATAACCCATGTTCGGGCTGGCCGCCGCTCCCGAGATGGCGACCGCGGTTCCCAGCCCGATGCCGAACGGCGGATAGCCATAAAGCGACGTGGGCCGGTAGCCATATGGGGCATGCCGGGCATCCCAGCCGCGTCGCTGGCGATAATCGTAGCCGGCATAGCACGGCGTGAAGGCGAACGACTGCGCCTTGCGTTCCTGCCACGCCAGATCGTCGCCTCGCACGAGGTTCAGCGCGGCATTGATGATCGGCAGCGGGCCGATGTAGGGAAAGACGTCCTGTGCGTTGTCACGAGCCTTCGCCCGGCGTATCTCCTTGTCGCCACCTGGTTCGACGCGGAGAAATGCGAGCTTCAGGTCGTCGGACGAGTCGAAGCCGGTGAACGGATCCGGCTGTCGCTCCGGCCGGTCGGGCCGCTGATCGCGCGAGGCCCCCAGATAGCACCGAACGAGACGGTTCTTGTAGAAGTGATGCATCGAGAACTCGTTAACATCGACCCGCCACGACAGCACGAATGCGGCGAGCAACAGCAGCGGTGCGCCAAACAGCATCCACTGCCACACCTGGGTCTCGGCAACGCCGTGCAGCGTGTGCAAGTCGGTCGGCCCGAACTCGGCGGGCCCAATCGGCGACAACAGGCGGAACGTGGCGGCCGACAGAATCCCCAGCAGCCCTCCGATGAAGACATAGGGCGCAAGGGTCACGATCCAGCGGCGCATGGACTCTGAGAGAGCCCCACTCGCACGAGTGGGTGCATCGCGCTTCCCCAGGAGGACGCCTGCCGCCGTCCAGAGTGCCCAGCCGATGCCGCCGCTGGCGGTGATCTCTCTGTAGCCGGCCCTGATGCCCGTCTGGAACAGCAGCGGCGCATACAGTGACAGCGCGCAGATGGCCAGCCACCCGAGACTCACGATCGTCAACCAGGCGCCCAGCCGGCTCCACCACTCGCGATGCTCGTCGAACAGGTGCCGCCCGAGGATGCCGATTTTGATCACGACCATCAGCGAGCACACGGCAATCACGAGCGGTGCGCCAAATGTCACGAAGGCGAAGGAGAGATCGGCCGGCAGGAGATTGGCGCCGGTGATTGCCCTGCCGATCGCCACGATGACCCACGCGCCGGCGGCGCCCGCCGCCGAAATGGCAGCGGCGATGACGACCAGCCCAAACACGAATGCCAGGCGGCGCCTCCCGCCTCGCGTGATGGTCGAGACACGGTCCGCCAGAAAGCATTGGATGTACTGTCCGCCGATCGCCACGACGGCAGCGCTCAGGGCGAACGCCAACGCCAGCTCCCAGAATGGCGTCCAGGGAAACGCGGTGGTGCCCAGGCAGCCAAGCGCATCGAAGAGCGCCGTGCTGATGAGCGCGGCCGCCACGACGGCGGGCAGCACGACCCGCCAGAGTACGCCCATCTGGCTGAGCATGTCCTGTGACAACTGCTTGCGCTCGGCCGGCGACACGCCGAAGCGCCTGAGTTGCAGGCCCGTGACCGCCGACGCATATACCAAGAGCATGGCCGCTGTCGTCGAGAGGACCGGAGAGGACGCGAACAGCCCCCCATCGCAGGGCGGCAGGACCGATAAGCTGGCCGCCGACGATATGGTGTTTGCCAGCTTGAACTGTGCAAGCCACAGCATCCACGGAACTGCCAGCAGCCCGGACAACGTCAGCAGCAGAACGGCCTGGTTCAGCAGGGTGTTCCGCAGCCAGATGGCCACCATCGTCCACGTGTCGGCGCTGAAGAATCCAGTCTGCGGCGTCAGGTAGTTGCTGTACTCGCGAAGAAAGCGTACGGCCCGCACCGGCATCGCGTCGGGCTCGGCGAGCGGCTCGACCTTCAGTCGCGACGCGATGACCCCCACGCCGTGCGCATCGCGATGCCGTCCGGCGCGCTTGCTCCACGAGACGAGCCATGCGCCGATGTAGCCGCCGCCAGAGACCGTGGAGAGATAGTCCACGCGTGGCAGCAGCCCTAAATGCGCGAGCGCCTGCAGCACACCCAGATTGAACGTTGCGCTTCGGACACCGCCGCCTGACAGCGACACACCGACCAGGTCCATGTCTGCGGCCGCGCGCAGCGCATGTGAGCCATGCGGGGCGCTGGAGGCGCCCTCGGTCTGAGGTGCGGCGGCGGCAGCAGCGGCGGCGGCGGAATCGGCACGGGGCAGCAGGTCCGCTTCCATGCCGGACGAAATCGAGCCGTCGGGCATTCGAGCCGCCCGCGAACGGCGAATCTCCCGGAGCTCCTCATCCAGAGCGACGGTGAAGGGGACCGCGATCGCCGTCGCGTCGGTCAGGCGACGAACGAGAGCAGGTGCAGCGACGAGCTCCTCCTTCAACAAGGCGACGAAGCGCCGCGTCTGATCGCTGTTCTCGAGGATCAGTTCGCAGACCCGCGTCCACTCGCCGAGCCGCTCCCTCATCTGCTCGCGCACGTACTGCGCGGCGCGGCCCACCTGCTGCCTGACCTGCCCCCCTTGCGCGAAGAACTCGCCACTCCCGAACATCGAGGCCGTCAATGCGCCCCCGCCCGCGGCCCCCCCGGGGTCCGCCGATGGGCCCGTGGGCGGCTGCGCGATCGCGCCGCGAACCTGACGCCAGCTGTTTGTCTGCAGAAGGATCTGCGCCACTCGGGCGCGGCGATCCGCCAGCAGGTTGACATACTCGTTGGCGGCTATCCGCTTCCACAATCGCAAGCGTGGCGGTTGTGATGTCTCGACGATGGTGCTGACGAGATATTCGAGGAAGGTCGGGTAGACACGCGCGAACGCTTGTGAACCTGGCGCCACTGCTCGCAGCGCAGGGAGGATCCGGTGGGGTTCGCGCGCAAGGAGATCGGCCAACACTTCCACGGCGAGCACCTCGTCCTCGCGTGCGCGGTCCCGCGGTGGGTTGTCACAGATGGACTCCGGATGCGACATGCGGACTCTCGCACAGTCCGCCTGCCGGCGGCCGGCGGCCACGAGCGCCTGCTCGAAGGCCTCGCGCAACTCGACCAAAGCTTCGTTGCGTACTTCCGTCGAGCCATGAACGTCCCGGACCTGAGGCAACAGGGTCGTGGCGACGTCGAGCAGGTAATCCATGGTCGCTCCGCGGGTGTGTCAAGACGTCGTGGCAAAGTATTCAGGGTTCCAGAGGAACAGAAGGGCCAGACCAAACAAGCCCAGCGCCAGCAGCATGACGGCGTACGGCATCGCGGACGTGAACACCGCGGTGGCGGCGAGCCCGACTACGGCCGCGGCGGCGAGGCACAGTGCGGTCAGCGTGGCGTGGGTGCCTCGCGCGCGCGACGCTGCCACGAGCGGCGGGACCAGGGCGGCGGTAGCTAGGAAGAATGCCACCCACTTGACCCGCGCCCAGATCAGCGGCGCCGCGCCTTCAGCGGGTGCTGCGGACAGTGCGATGCCAATGGCGTCGTTCTCGCCGTAATCCGCTGCGGCCGCGACGGTGATCAGGAGCATCACCGCCAGCGCAAACCGCCGATTGGCGCTGCCGCGGCTCACGACCAGCACGATCCCGGCCGCCACGAAGGCCGCCCAGTACGCGGGTATCAGAAACCTGGAGTCTGCCCGCTGCGCACGATCGACTGCGTCGCGCATCGATGGCTCGACACGCGCCCGCACTGCCTGCGGAGTGGACGCAAACTCCAGCTCCAGCAGGAGGTTCGACTCGGAGGCCGGGAGCTCCCGGTTGACCGCCGCCGCGGCAGCGGCGATCGCAAAAACGAGAATCGCCGCCGCGTGCGCGACACGCCGAACGTTGCCCGTAGTCACATCGGCCTCCTCCGCGCCTGGTGATGCCTCTCCGATTCGGCACGGGTTCGCTGCACGGTCGGCGATTCTAGCGCCGCGAATCGCTCGTGTCGAGGGATGTCGCCAATCTCCCGCTCCGCCGGAGTTCGGCGGCCGGAAGCCGCCCTCATCGGCCCCAGGCCGCCATCGCGGCAAAGCAGCGCCCGCCGGCGGAACCGACCTGCAAGGCACGATACAATCCCTCGCTGCGAGGGATCCATGAAGAGACGTTTCGTGACAATCGTCGCACTGGCGATCGCCACTACCCTGACTATTCCGTTAGCCGCCCAGCAATCGCGCGCGGCGGCGCCTCCGTCCATCGACGACCGCACCAGCGGCATGAAGAGGATGGACGGCTATTTCCCACTCTATTGGGACGAACGCACGGGCTCGATGTTTCTGGAGATCGCACGGTTCGAGACCGATTTCCTTTTCACGACGGGCCTGTCGGCGGGACTGGGGTCCAACGACATCGGGCTCGACCGCGGACGCGGCGGCCAGGGCCGCATCGTCCAGTTCCAGCGGGTCGGGCCGCGCGTGTTGCTCGTACAAGACAACCAGACATTTCGATCGAGCAGCCAGAATCCGCTCGAACAGAAGGCCGTGCGCGATTCGTTTGCCCGCTCCATTCTCTGGGGTTTCGAGGTGCAGGCCGAGTCTGGAGACCGCGTGCTCGTCAACGCGACCGACTTCTTCCTGCGCGACGTGACCAACGCGGCCAACTCGCTGCGGCCGGGCAATTACCGTCTCGATCGCACGCGCAGCGCGTTCTATCTGCCGAACACGCGCAACTTTCCGCGAAACACGGAACTGGACATGACGCTGACGTTCGTCAACGAAGCCACGGGCGGCGGCGGTGGCGGCGGCGGCCCGACCCAGGGACCGGCGCCCATTGGGCCGGCGCCCACGGGCGGCGGGGGCGGGTTCGGCGGCGGCCTCTTCTCCGGCTCGGTCGGCAGTGTAACGCCCAGCACCGAGGCGGTGACGCTGCGCGCGCATGCGTCGTTCGTCGAGCTGCCGGACGGCAACTACACTCCGCGTGAGAACGATCCGCGCGGCGGCTTCGGCGGCATCTCCTTCATGGATTACAGCGCCTCGGTGTACGAGCCGATTCAGAAGAGCTTCATCCGGCGCTGGCGTCTCCAGAAGAAAGATCCGAGTGCCGCGGTGAGCGAGCCGGTGCAGCCGATTCGCTTCTGGATGGATTCGGGCGCGCCGGCCGACATCAAGAAGGCGGCCATCGAAGGCGCCATGTGGTGGAACGCGGCCTTTGAAGCCGCCGGCTTCCGCAACGCCCTCATCGTCGAGGAACTGCCCGCCGACGCGGATCCGATGGACATCCGCTACAGCATGATCAACTGGGTGCACCGCTCGACTCGTGGCTGGAGCTCCGGCGGGTCGGTGACCGACCCGCGCACCGGCGAGATCATCAAGGCGACGGTCACGCTCGGATCGTTGCGCGATCGCCAAGACTACCTCATCTTCGAAGGGCTCACGTCGCCTTACGTGACCGGTGAAGAGCGGCCTGACGAGCTGTACGAAGCGGCCATGGCGCGCATCCGGCAGTTGTCGGCGCACGAAATGGGGCACACGCTCGGCATGGGCCACAACTACTACAGCAGCGGCAAGGGATGGATTTCGGTGCTCGATTATCCCCATCCCTATGCCGAGCTTCGCGCCGATGGAACCGTGGACATCAGCCGCGCCTACGAGGCGCGCATCGGCGAATGGGACAAGGTATCGGTCAACTGGGGCTATCGCCAGTTCCCTCCGGGCACGAACGAGGCCGTCGAGTTGCGGCGCATCCTCGCGACAGCGTGGGACGCGGACCTTCGCTATCTGACCAACCAGGACACCGATGTCCATCCGCGGTCGGATCAGTGGTCGAACGGCACCAACCAGGCGGACGAGCTGATGCGGCTGATGCGCATCCGCCGCACGGCGCTCGATCGGCTCGGTGAGCAGACCATTCGGCTGCACTCCCCGCTCGCCACCATCGAAGAGCCCCTCGTGCCCATCTACATGCATCATCGCTACGCGGTAGAAAGCACCGCTTCGGCAATCGGCGGCCAGGATTTCGTGTACGCGATGCGCGGCGATGGGCGCACGGCAACCAGGTGGGAGACGGCCGAGAACCAGCAGAAGGCGCTCGAAGCGCTGGCCGCGACGCTGACGCCGTCGGAGCTGACGATTCCGAGGCGTCTGCTCACGCTGATCCCGCCGCGGCCGCCCGGCTACGGCATGCACCGTGAGCTGTTCGCGCGCGCGACCGGCCAGGCCTTCGATCCGCTGGCGCCGGCCACGATCGCCGCCGACGTGACGATCGGCTTCACGCTGGAGCCCAGTCGCGCGGCACGGATGGTGGCCCAGAACGCCATCGACCCGAAATTACCCGGCCTCGGCAAAGTCATCGATCGACTCACGCGTGCGACGTTTGATGCGGCGACGGCCGATGCATATGAAGCGTCGGTCCGGCGGGCAACCTCTCGCGTGCTCGTGGATCGGTTGACGTGGCTGGCCACCATCGCGCGCAACGACCAGGTCCGCGCCATTGCGTCGGGCAAACTCGATGCGCTGCAAGCACGCCTGCGCGGAGACAACGGCGACGAGCTCGACACGGCGCATCGCGCGCTGCTGGCGGCTGACATCAAGCGCTTCCTCGAGCGGCCGGCCGAGACGGTCCGTGTGATAGCGCCGCCCAACGCCCCGCCGGGCGCGCCGATCGGCGGCGACATGCCACAGAACTGGCTCGCGATGCCGGAATGGTGTGGATGGGAACGGTAGGGGCGGGGCATGCCCCGCCCGGACATGACACGCGTTCGCCCGCCCATGCCACGGACTCGCGCGTCGACGGCGCGCGTGGGCCTGGCATATCGTCTTAGCAATGCAATCGTGGGACTTCGACGAAGAGCCCGTTGAAACCTGGAGCGAGATCCTGGCCGCGCAAGGCTGGGATCTCGCGATGCTGTCAGCTTTCCTGCTGCTCGCGCTCTTCAGCTTCCAGCGAAGGAGCGTGCCGCTCAAGTACGCGACGCTCGTCGTGGCGGTTGGCTACCTGGGCTTCTTCAAGAGCCACCTGATCTCCATCACCAACATTTTCAGTGTGATCGACGGCAATCTTCCGGTGGTCAAATACAACCTGGCGTTCTATCTCTTCGTGGCATTCACGATTGTTTCTACCGTATTGTGGGGGCGGCTGTATTGCGGGCGCGTCTGTGCGTTCGGCGCGCTGACGCAATTGATGGACGCGGTGCTTCCGCGCCGCCTGCGCGTGAACGTCCCGCGCGCTATCGAGCGGCGAGCGGCATGGATCAAGTTTGGCCTGCTCGGCGCCACGCTCCTGTACTTCGTCGTCAGCCGTGACACGCTGATCTACCGGTATGTCGAACCGTTCTGGATGTTCGGGATGTTCGCCACGACGCCGCTGTGGATCGGCCTTGGAGTGTTACTCATCGCCAGTGTGTTCGTGCGCAATCTTTACTGCCGGTTTCTGTGCCCGGTCGGTGCCGCGCTGGGCCTGCTGTCGTATCTCACGGTGTCTCGCATCAAGCGCTGGTCGGAGTGCAGTACGTGCCGCATCTGCGAGAAGGCCTGCGAATGGGGCGCGATCGATGGTCCACGCATTCTGGTGACCGAGTGCGTGCGCTGTGACGACTGCGAGCGGCTCTATGCGAGCGAATCGAAGTGCCCACACTGGCGGATTCTGGCGTATCGCGAGCGGAAGAGGATGATTCCGCTCACGCCGGTGTAGACCGGCGTCGCGTCGCTCCACCGGCAGGGCGCTCCGCGCGAGCGAAGCGAGGGCGTCCCGCTCGCGCCAACGAGTCCGTCAGGGCGTCGGTGCCCGTATCAGTTGCACGCGCCCGCGCAGCCCGCTCGAGATCAACACCTCATTGCCGGCTGACACGATCACCGCCTCCACATCCGGCAGCCGTTCGACCAGTTCCATGCCCTTGTGCGCGCCCATGATGAACACCCCGGTCGACAAGGCATCGGCAACCATCGCACTCGCGGCAACGATCGTCACGCTGCGGCTGTCTCGTGCCGGGTGCCCGGTCTCGGGATCCAGCAGGTGGTGATACCGAACACCATCGGCAATGAAGAAGCGCTCGTAATCGCCTGACGTGCTGAACGTCGCATCACGCAAGTCGATGGTGGCAAAGCTCTCGTCAGGCGCGCCACGCGGATCGTTGATGCCGAGCCGCCACGGTCCGTCACCAGGCTGGCCGCTCACATAAAGGTCGCCGCCGAACTGGACCATGAAATCGCGGATGCCGTAAACGCGCAGCAGTGCGACCGCGCGATCGACCGCATATCCCTTGCCGATGCCGCCAAGGTGAATGCGCATGCCCGCGACTTCGACGAACGCGGTGCCAGCCCCGGCATCGACGACCACGCGGCGGTGATCGACGAGCGGCAGGCGCGCGGCAATCTCGACCGCGCCGGGCACACGGTTGTCCTGGTCGTGATCGAACCTCCAGACGTCGCTGAGCGCACCGAAGGTGATGTCGAACTTGCCATCGGTCCAGACGCTCACTCGCTGCGCGGCCTGCAGGATCTCGATCGTCTCCGGACTGACGGCAACGGGCGCCTGACCTGCCCCGGCGTTGATCCGCAGCACATCGCTGCCCGGCTTCCAGATGCTCAGCAGCGCATCGAGGCGATCGAATTCGGCGAAAACAGCATCGAACGCGTCGTACGCCACGCTCTCCTGCGCCGTCCACACCGTCACCCGCACCTCACTGCCCATCGTCCGATGTGCTTTCACGATCAGTCGCGGCTCGTCCGGTGCGCAGCCGCCTGCTGCGATCGCCATGACGACGAGCCACTGCAGGCGCAGAGTCATCGGCTAATTCTCCCAACCTCCAGGCATTTCTGCCTACTCCCCAGAAATGGGCCTGCCCCATTTCCGGTTTCAGAAATGTCGACTCATCGCGCTGCCGCAGGTCGTGCGGGCTTGCTCCGCCCACCGGTTGGCGCATTATTCGCCATCATTCGGCAGAACTCCCGATGTCCTCGAAAATGGGGCTGGCCCTTTTTGTGTCGCGGAAACTGCGGCATCCGCCGGGCGGCGTATCGCGATCAGAAGGTCCCGCGAGATGCCGGACCCGGCGGGGTCAGGAGTTGGCGGGCGACGCGGCGGGCGCTGTTGCGAACAGCACGGGCGGCGCTCGCGACGGTCATCGTGGCGCGCGAGACGGCGTGGATGTCGCCGCCGACCCGGAATGGATCGCGGATGCTCTTGCCGCGAAATTGCGCCGGGAACTTCGGGAGATCGATGGAGAAATTGCCGTACGGCTCGTTGTGCTCAGCCACGATGATGCCCGTGACGACGCCCCGAGGATCCAGCCCCACGAGAATCTTGATGGGACCATCGTACCCACGCTCGAGCGGCTCGAGCTCCGTCGTCCAGAAGGCATAGCCGGTCACGACCTGTCGCTGATCAAGCGCCTTGAAGTGCGGCGGCTCACCACCTTTCGGCGAAAACGCGGCGGCGTCTGGAAACAACTGGCGAAGCTGTGCCTGAAGCCGCGCGTCCACCTGCCACGGCTCAGCCAGGAGAACGGCGGAGGCCGTCACAACGGCGATGAACACGGGAATGTGTGTGCGCATGCTTTTTGGCCGGCCGTCGGCTAGGATGGCCGGCCTGCGGCCGGAAGGCCCGGCTTTCGCCTGGACGGTGCGCCTCGGCGCGCACGCGGCTCCGGGCCGCCGATTTCCCGCGAAGCCCCCGCCGCGCACGCGGCCTTCCGGCGCAGCCGGCCTTCCTCGCAAGCGGCCCTCCGCGAAGCGGCCCCGCGCGCGGCCATCCCGCGAAGCGGCCCCGCGCGCGGCCATCCCGCGTAGAATAGCGCGCGCGAGTCCCATATGAGAAAACTCTCGATCCTGACACCGCTCTTCGTGCTTCCGATCATCGCGCTGTCCGCACAGCGCCCAGCCGATGCGCCCAAAACGGGCCCCGGCGGCCAACCGCCCGACACGGTCTTTCTCGAAGATCTCACGTGGGCCGAAGCGCGCGAGCTGGTTGCCGCCGGCACGACGACGATCATCGTCGGCACCGCGGGCACCGAGCAGAAGGGCCCGCACATGGCCGACGGCGAACACAAGTTCGTCCTGGAGTACACCGCCGACAAGATCGCGCGCGCACTCGGCAGGACTCTGGTAGCCCCGATCATCACCTACGTGCCCGAAGGCAGTTGGGATCCGCCGTCCGGACACATGACCAAGCCCGGGACGATCACCCTACCGCAGGATCGCTTCCTCGAGCTGCTCGTCCACGCGGGACGCAGCCTCAAGGCCGGCGGCTTCAGCACGATTCTGTTTCTCGGCGAGTCGGGCGGCAACCGAAACGGCATGCGCGAAGCCGCCAATCAGCTCAACGCGCTCTTCAAGGGCAGCGCCCGCGCGTTCTGGGTGGACGACTACTACACCAAGGCACACGCCGACCAGCGCGCCTACATCACCAAGAACCTCGGCATCCCCGCCGACCAGATCGGCGGCCACGCGAACATTCAGGACACGTCAGAGCTCCTGTTCGTCGCGCCGAAGCATGTGCGCACCAGGAAGATCGCGCCCGGCGGCGGATACGAGAACAGCGGCGTCAGCGGCGATCCGACGAAGGCCACCCCAGAGCTCGGCAAGCTTTTCGTGCAGATGAAGATCGACAACGCCGTCGCCCAGGCCAAAGGGCTGATGACGGGAACCGTTCAGCCGACGACGCAAGCCGCCACCGCCGGCGGCGCTGGTGGCGGCGCGGGTCGCGGCGGCGCCGGCGGAGGCCAGCAATCGGCAGCGTCCCCCGGCCCCGTCCGCCCCACATTTGAAACGGCGCCCGCCGGCACGCCATCACAGACGCCGGACACGGTCTTCATCGAGGAGCTCACGTGGGAGGAAACGCGCGACGCGCTGAAGGCCGGCAAGACCACGGTGATCATCCCGACTGGCGGCACCGAGAAGAACGGGTACCACATGATTCTCGGCAAGCACAATTACATCGTCACGCACTCGGCGAACCTGATGGCGCGACGCCTCGGCAATGCGCTCGTGGCGCCGACAATTCAGTACGTGCCCGAAGGCAACCCCGACAACGCACAGCCTGGCGTGATCTCCCTGCCATCTCCGGCGTACGACAATCTCCTCGATGCCGCCGCGCGCAGCCTCAAGGCGCACGGCTTCACCGACATCCTGATCATCGGCGACAGCGGCGGCAACCAGGGCGGGCTCACGAACGTCGCCGAAAAGCTGACGGCCGAATGGAAGGACAGCGGCGTCGGCGTGTATGGGCTGACCGGATATTACGCGACGGGACGCGATCACTACCGCGCGTGGATGCTCGCCGCGCACGGCTACGACGACACCGTCGTTGGCAGCCATGCCGGCATCAGCGACACGTCGCAGATGCTGCACGTGCATCCCGCGGGGATTCGCAAGGATCGGCTCCTCCCGTGGGGAGGGTTCGGAGATTCCGGCGTCACCGGCGACCCGATGAAGGCCACCGCCGATATCGGCCGCATGGGAATCGAGTTCAAGGTCAATGCGGCGATTGCCCAGTACCGCCTGGCCAGGAATCCGCCGCGTCCGCGCGGCGGGCAGAAGCCCGCTGGACAGTAGTGTTCCAGGGTTCCAGGGTTCCAGGGTTCCAGGGTTCTACGATGTGGACGCGTTTCTGCGCGACGGCGGTCGTCGCCGTCTGGATCTCGGCGCCGATCGTCGCCATGCAGGTGCCGAACATTCCAGCGCCGCGCCTTGTCAACGCCAAGGCGATACGCTGTTCGTTCTCCGTGCTCGCGACCGGCACGTGGAAGGACGGGATCGCGGAGGCGGCGACGAAGCCCGCGAACGTCTCCGTCGCGTTCAGTTCGATTGACACCGAGGACGGCACGGCCGACGCTGTCGATGACACGCGCAAGTCCCACATCACCGTGCGCGTGCTCGGCAACTACATGAACTTCATGCAGGTCGACGCCTACGGGGCGCTTTACGTGACGACTGTGTTCAACACCGAAACCAAGGGCGGCCGATTGCTCGCGGTCCACACCCGTCACGAGTACACACCCGTGCAATTGCCGGGACTGACGTCGCGTCCAGAGCAGTACTACGGTGATTGCGACGTGAAGTAGCCGCGCGGCAGGAACCGAGACGACGGAGGGCGGCCACGGGGCCGCCCTCCGCACGTCCCCTTACTGGGCTGGCCGGTTGTTCGTCGTCTGCGTCCCGGCCGGAAGGGCGAAGGCCACGAGCGATCCCGGATGCTGTGCGCCGCCAACGGGGACGACCACATACTGACGGCCCTCGTGCATGTAGGTCATCGGCGCCGTGTTCGACGGCGCCGGGAGCTTGACGCCGCCCACGCGCGCGCCCGTCTTCTTGTCGTGCGCGTAGAAGACCGGCTCGGCGCCGCGGCCGGCACCGTACATCATCAACGTCCTGGTCAGCAGTTGGTTCGGATGCGCGCCGTTGCCGGTGTTGCCGATGTCCAACCCCTTGAGGGCGTCGTGATTCTTGATGCGGGCTGGCGTCTCGCCCACCGGAATCATCCACATGTGCTCACCGGTGTTCAGGTCCATGGCGGTGATGCGGCTATACGGCGGCTTCCACAGCGGCAGACCGCCGAGCGTGCCAGGACCGACGCCCGGACCGCTGACCCAGTCCATCACCGTCTTGCCTATGGGGTTGGGATCTTTCGCATCGATCTCGGGGCCCGGCACCAGGTTGGGCGCCGAGCAGTTCTTCTGCGACGACACGTATAGAATGCCCGTCTCCGGATCCACCACCGCACCGCCAGGGATGTTGGTCCCGCCGTTGCTGCCCGGGCAGTGAATTGCCGCCCGCTTGCCAATCGGATTTCCTCGATTGAGGGGTGGCGTGAAAATCGGACCGTATTGATACTGCTCGAGCAGGTCGATCGCCTTCTTGCGCAGCTCCGGCGTGTAGTCGATCAACTCGTCGTGCGTGACGGTCTGCAACTCATACGGCCGCGGCCAGGTCGGATGCGGCTGCGTCGGCCAGGTCTTTTCGCCCGGCACGAGTGACTGCGGCACCGGCTTCTCTTCGATCGGCCACACCGGTTCGCCCGTCACGCGATTGAACACGAACGCCCAGCTCTGTTTCGTCGTCACGACGATTGCCGGGATGCGCTGACCTTTCACCGTGATGTCGAGCAGTTGCGGCGCGTGCGGGATGTCGTAGTTCCAGATGTCGTGATGGACGAGCTGGTAGTGCCACAGCCGCTTGCCCGTCTTGGCCTCGAGCGCCAGCAGGGTCGTCGAAAACAGGTTCTGCCCCTTGCGGTGGCCACCGTAGAAGTCGTTGGTCCCGGGGTCCGTGCCGATGTAGACGATGCCGCGTTCGAGATCCGCGGAAAGCGGCGCCCACGCCGAGACGTTGCCCGTGTACTTCCACGAGCCGTCTTCCCAGGTGTCGTGCCCGAACTCGCCGGGCTGCGGGATGACGTTGAACTTCCAGAGGAATTTTCCGTCGGTGGCGTCGTAGGCCATGATATGGCCCGGGACGTTTTCCATGCGCGTCTGGTTGTAGCCCTGCTCGTGCGAGTTGCCAAGGATGACCACGTTGTTGACCACCAGCGGGGGCGATGACGACGTGATGTAACCAACTTCAATTGGCAGGCCGTCGGTCGGATGATACGGATAGCCGAAGTTGGCCAGCGGATCGACGACACCGTTTTTGCCAAATCCCTCGATGGGCCGGCCGGTTTCCGCGTCGAGCGCATGCAGTAGGAACGCCGGGCTCAGCATGTAGATGCGGCCGCGCCCGTTCACCTCGTGATACGCGACGCCCTTGCCGTAGTTCTTCCGCATGGACTGTTCCCACCGCTTGGTCTCGGGCTCGCGAAACGTCCACAGCGTTTCACCAGTCGCGGGGTCCAATGCGGCCACCGTGCGGCGTTCGCCAGCGACCGTATATAGCCGACCCTTGACGTAGATTGGCGTGGACCGGAGGATGTTGTCGGCGCTGCGGCCGAAGTTGTCACCCCGCCAGACCCACGAGGCCTCGAGTTTGCCGAAGTTGCCGGCGTTGATCTGATGGAGCGGCGAATATCGTGTGCTGCCGGCGTCGCCGCCCCAGTACCGCCATTCCCCGTTTTCCGTTCCTGGCTGCGTGATGCGCTGCTGGCCGGCCACCGTCGGCATCGTCAGGGCCATGGCTGCCGCGGCTGCCAGCGATGCCGCAGCCTTCCACGAGATTTGCCTCAAACCCGTCATCGAACGCTCCTTTGCCACGTGTTTGTCCTGGCACCAAGTGCGGACCGCGCGGGCGGTCCAACCGAAGAGTATATCGTGTCAAAAAGGGAAGCGTGATCAGCCGCGCTGGCGCCGATCGCGCGAAAACCGCCCGCGCTTGATGTGCGCACGGGGGGACTTGGCGCCCTGGGCAAACGCGCGCAGTTCAGCCGCGACGAGATCCGGCGCATCCTCGTGGAGGTTGTGTCCCGCCGGGATCGAGCGGCCGGTGACGGTGCTCGCGCGGTCGCGCCAGATGCCCAACACGTCGTAAAGCCGGCCCATCGGCGCCTTCGCACCCCACAATGCGAGAACCGGACAGGCCACTTTCGTGTCGAGGTCCGCCCGATCGTGCTCGAGATCGATCGACGCCGCCGCCCGGTAGTCCTCGCACATGCCGTGGATGTTGGCGGGGTCGCGCCGGATGCGCAAATACTCCTGATCGACCTCCGACGTCATCCGCGGGGCCTGCTTCTCGATGTTCTCCCTGAGCTCGTTCTCTGGAATCGGCGACGGCCGGAGATAGCTGAACCAGTGGTAGTACGCCTGCACGAACGGCAGCGTGACGTGCGTATACAAGTAATGCGTTGGCACGATGTCGAGGACGGCAAGTCGCGTCACGCGATCGGGGTGGTCGAGGGCAAGGCGATGGGCGACGCGGCCGCCGCGATCGTGACCGAACACGGCAAACTGCTCGAACCCGAGCTGGCGCATCACCTCCACCTGATCGAGCGCCATCGCGCGCTTGGCGTAGTTGGCGTGGTTGTCGCCGTCAGGTGGTTTGCTGCTGTCGCCGTAACCGCGCAAGTCCGTCACGACGACCGTGTGATCCCCCGCGAGGTCCCGAGCGACCAGACGCCAGGAAATCATCGATTGCGGCGCGCCATGCAACAGCAGCACTGGAGGGCCTTCGCCCGCTATGGCGCCGTTGATCGTGACGCCGTTGACGTGCAGCGTCAGCGGCCTGAAGCCCGGAAAAAACTTGAGCGCGGGGCTGACTGCGCCCGGCGACTGCGCCTCAGCTCCCGCGGATGCCGGCAAGGCCGTCGCCGCAACCACCGCGCCCACCTGGCGCAGCACTTCGCGACGAGTAACGCGGTTGTCGCTCACTGACTGCCCGCCTTGGGCACCAGCTTCAGCAGCCGGCCGTTTGCCGCATCGGTCAGCAGATAGATCGCGCCGTCCGGTCCCTGACGCACGTCACGCATGCGCTCCTTGCGATCGGTCAGCAGCCGCTCTTCGCCGGTCACGCGATCGCCCTTCAGCTCGAGTCGAACGAGATCTCGGGTGGCGAGTCCGCCGACGAACAGGCTGCCCTTCCACGCCGGGAAGAGATCGCCGGTGTAAAACGCCATCCCGCTCGGACCAATCACCGGATCCCAGTAGTACATCGGCTGTTCCATGCCGGCTTTCTGCTGGATGCCGCCCGTAATCTGGCCGCCGCGATACTCGATGCCATACGCAATCGTCGGCCAGCCGTAATCCTTGCCGCGCTCGATGATGTTCAACTCGTCGCCGCCCCGGGTGCCGTGCTCGATGCCCCACAATTCGCCGGTCGCCGGATGCAGCGCGGCGGCCTGGATATTGCGATGTCCAATGGACCAGATCTCCGGCCGCGCGCCGACTTTGCCCACGAACGGGTTGTCCTTGGGGATCGTGCCGTCGCTGTTGATGCGCACGACCTTGCCGATCAGGCTGTCCATGTCTTGCGACTGCATGCGGCCTGCGGTAATCGATCGATCGCCTTGCGCGATGAAGAGCGTGCCATCGCGCCTGAACACGAGCCGGCAGCCGAAGTGCAGGCGCGAGTTGAGCGACGGCGCCTGCTCGTAAATGACCTTCACGTCCGCAACGCGAGGGGCCTGGCCATCGACGAACGTGCCGCGGGCGAGAGCGGTGTTGTTGGCGCCGTCCTTGGGCTGCGAGAAGCACCAGTAGATCGTGTTGTTGGTGCCGAACCCTGGATCGAGCACGACATCGAGCAAGCCGCCCTGGCCGCCGGCGGCAACCTCGGGGAGGCCTGTCACCGGTTCGGAGAGTTTGCCATCAGGCGTCACCACACGCAGCCGGCCCGGGCGTTCGGTAACCAGCATCCTGCCGCCGGGCAGAAATGCGACGCTCCAGGGGTTCTGCAGTCCCTCGACAATCTGAACGACGTCGAATGCGACGTTGGACTTGCGCTCCGGGGCATCCGTTTGCCCGGCGAAGGCCGGCTTCTGGCTCGGATCGTTGGCGGGCCGCGGATCGACCGGAGCGCCGGCCTGCTGCGCGGCGAACGCGGCGCCCGCCGCGAACAGCAGCCATGCAGAGAATCCAGCGAGGAAAACAGGGCGCATCCGGTAATACTAACGTAGGATTTGGGCGGCTGACGCCGCCCGAGCAGGGCCCGCTCGCCTCCGGCTCGGGGGCGGGACACGCGCTTTGCGCGTGCCAGGGGCTCGGCCGCCTGCCCTGAGCTTGTCGAAGGATTCGGCCTCGCTCCTGCCGCGAACGCGGTGAGGGGTCCTGCGTCGAGCGACGCGAGACGTCCTGCGAGGCGCGAGGCGCCGAGCCTACGAGATGTGAAGTGAGTCCCAGTTGGAAATCTACCTGATCGACGGCACGTACGAACTCTTCCGGCACTTCTACGCGCTGCCCTCAGCCAAAGACGCCAAAGGACGTGAAATCGCCGCGGTCCGCGGCGTCGTCGCCTCGGTCGGCGGGCTGCTGAAGAAGGGTGTCACCCACATCGGCGTCGCCACCGATCACGTCATCGAGTCCTTCCGCAACGCCATGTGGCCAGGATACAAGACCGGCGCCGGGATCGCCCCTGAGCTGCTCGCGCAGTTCCCCCAGCTCGAGGAGGCCATGACCGCGATGGGCGTGGTCGTCTGGCCGATGGTCGAGTTCGAGGCCGACGACGCGCTGGCCTCAGCCGCAGAGATCGCGGCCCGCGATCCGCGTGTGACGCGGGTGCTCATCTGCACGCCGGACAAGGACCTTGCGCAATGCGTGCGCGGGACACGGGTCGTGCAGATGGATCGCCGCAAGCGCACCACGCGCGACGAAGCCGGCGTGGTCGAGAAGTTCGGCGTCCCACCGGCGCTGATTCCGGATTACCTGGCGCTCGTCGGTGATTCGTCGGACGGCTACCCGGGACTCCGTGGCTGGGGTCCGAAGACGACGGCCGCCGTTCTCCGGCAGTTTGGCGCGCTCGAGAACATACCCGCAGAGCGCCTGGGCGCGCATCGCGGGATGGCCCTTCTCTTCCGCGAGCTCGCCCGGCTGCGCACCGACCTGCCTCTCTTCGACTCCGTGGACGCTCTGGCGTGGACCAGCGTACGGCCCGAGTTTGCCGCGCTCGCGGCGCGCTTCGACGGCGCGAAGACCGCAGCGATCAGGCCGCCGACGCGTTGACCACACGACGGCGACCCTGCGGCCAGTCCTGAATACCGTTGGCCCCGCTTTCGTTCGGACAACCAACCGTGGCGGTACGTCGCCGAGTGACGCTCGCTATTGGCCGAAGCGCGGGTTGACGATCGCGGCAAACGCCGAGCCGAAACGATACTCGACGCCGAACTCCACGCGAGTCTC
Organism: Vicinamibacterales bacterium; assembly: GCA_035512515.1. Classification (GTDB taxonomy): domain Bacteria; phylum Acidobacteriota; class Vicinamibacteria; order Vicinamibacterales; family UBA2999; genus JACCSI01. The sequence goes on along the minus strand of DATKDY010000146.1, from coordinate 44,850 downwards.
GAAGTCACTCTGTAGTTGGCGGAGCCGAAGCAGCACTTCTTCCGGCGATGCGTTGCGGCGTGGCAAGGACAGCTGATCTCTGATTCGCGAGGCCGAGGCTTCGATGTTGAGTGACAACCCGCGAGCGACGCGAACGTTGACCTCGCCGTCTACCTCGAAGCGGTGGTTGTCAAATCCCGGGAAGAAGTGCGACACTTCGAACCGCCCCTCGAGCGTTCCCCAGGGTTCGCGTTGTTCGTAGGTGGCCGACAGTTCTTCACGCCCGCGGGTCTCTTCGAGCTTGTCGAAGAGCGTGTGTTCGAAGTACGACGTCCGGGACCCGCCAATCGAGTAAATCACGCGCAGCTGACGCCGTGTGTACATGGAGTACGGAAAGAAGTTCCATTCGATTGCTGGCGCGAAGCGCAAGTCGTTCTCGATGTTGTCGAACGTTGATGACCGCAGATCGCCAAACACGCCGACGGACCAGTGATCGCTGATGCTCCTGACGGCGAGTCCATTCACCGACCAGTTCTTGCGCACGACCGTCAGGTCCCTCTGTTCATCGCCGTCGTCGTCGGCGTCGAACTCGAACTCCTCATGCGATTCATTGAAGTCCGTGCCGAGGGTGACCTTCCAGTCCGGAGTGATGTGATCGGCCCCAATCGAGAGTCCCCAGTTGCGCTCGCTGGTCGACTGTTCGGAATCGATATTCAGGTTCCCATTGAGACTGAAAATCCACCGCCGCCATGGATCGTCCGTCGCGCTCATCGTCGGCGCACTTTCGACGTCGAATTCCGCTGAGACATCAAGGCCCGGGGGTACGCTGCTGGGCGCCAGGTAGGACAAAAGTCCGAGGGTGAGCGCACTGGCCAGCTTGCGGCGCTCGCGATCCTCGGAATCGCTCGCGTCGGTGGTCACCGTCAAGGTGCGTGTGGTCGATTGAAACGCCCCGAGCCCGATGAACGCGAGCGTGAACTCCTCACCACCGGCGCCGGTGTCCGCCTCGGTGATCAGCACGTGGACGTCGGCGTCGGCTCGATCGCGGACGTACTCAGCGAGCTGCACTTCCTCGCGCAGGAAGTCCTCGTGACAAAAACCAGAGCTGCAATCCAGAAAGACTCTGAGCATGCCAGCGGCAACGGCGGACGAAAGCAGCATCACGGGATTTTTGCACGAGGGCTCATCACTGTCGAAGCGCATTTATCGGATCCAGTGCGGCCGCGCGGCGTGCGGGCATCAGCGAGGCGATCCCGACCACGATCATCAGAATGATTGGCACCGCTGTAAACGTCACTGGATCGCGCGTCGTAACGCCGAAAACAAGTGTGTCCAGCGTCCGCGACAGAACGATCGCGCCCCCGATTCCAAGGGCCACGCCTCCCAGCGCGACTATCAGCCCTTCGCGCAGCACAGATGCGACGATGGCGCGCCTCTCCGCGCCGAGCGCCATCCGTATGCCGATTTCGTTCGTGCGCTCAGCCACCAGCAGAGAGATCGTGGCGTAGGTGCCGACAGCGGCCAGCGTCAGCGCCAGCACCGCGAAGACACCCAGAAGGAACGCGGCAAACCGCGGGGCTGCCAGCGCCGTGGCCGTGACCTGCTCCATCGTCCGCACATCGGCGAGTGGGATGTTTGGATCGATTCGATGCACGACCTCGCCGAGCGCGCCGGCGAGCGCGAGCGGATCCCGTTCGGTCTTGAGCACGAGCGCCATGCTTCGCGTGGCGCTGAGACCGACTGATGCCGGCAACTGAGCGTGGGGCAGGTACACCGGGGCGCAGCCGAACCATATACGGATAGGACGGTGCCTTCAGCGGAGCAAACACTTCGGTGTAGACGTTGACGTGCCACAAGTCCGGCGGCAACACGCCCACGATCGAGAACAACTCGGCGTCGTCCGGACGGTCGCTGACGAAGGCCTGAAACGTCGTGCCCACCACGTCGAGCTGACCGCCGTATCGCGATTGCCACACCCGATGGCTGATGAGCGCGACGGCGGGGCTTCCCTGCGCGAAATCGGCCGCATCGAACGTGCGGCCGAGTGCCGCGCGCACACCGAAGCCGCCTACGTAGCCCGGCGTCACCCATGCTCCCGGAACGGGCTCCGGATACTGCCGCCCGAGCAGGTAGAACACGTCGAGGTCCCACGCAATCGACACCTCGACGACGTCGTCGAGGGCCGGCCAGTCGAGGCGTTCGAGTTCGCGTGGCGGAGACTGGCCAGGCAGCGCGTAGTCCACGCGGTACAGCCGATCGGCGGCTGGGTAAGGCAGGGAGCGAAAGATGTAGGCGTTGACGACCGTGAGGATGAGGACCGCAAGCGCCAGGCTCGCCGACAGCGTGATGACGGCAATCGCCGTGAATCCGCGTGCGGAGACGAGGGCCCTGATCGCCGCACGGAGGTCAGAGATCAGGGCCATGGCTGGTCACCAACCCAGATTCGTGATGTTGCGCGCGAGCAGCGACTGTGCGGAGGCGGCCGCCCGCGCCCGCTGCAGATGGGCGGCCGAGGTGGCGCCCGAGGTCATCAGCGCCGCAGCGAACTCCATCTCGGCGTTGCTGCCGCCCACAAGCAGCGCTTTCCTCACCATCGCGTAGCCATCTGCCGTCGTGACCTTGCGGCCGTGCATGTGAGCCGCTTGCTTGAAGCTCTCAATCAGATACCCGGCATCGAAGAGCGCGATCGGGTGTGGCGTGTCCGTAATCCGTCCGGCCACTGCGGCCAGCAACTGGTCGGCGACTCGCTGGTCACGAGCCGCGTAGATCACCGCCCTGCGAAGGTTCTCCATCCGCGCGAGCACCGGCGCGTCCGGCGTCAGCAGCCGCAGTGTGTCGGCAGTCAGACGCTGCACATCGTATCCGTTATCGGGCGTGTTCCAGCCGGGACCGGTCCCCCACGGGAGTAGCTCAGCGCCTGAGGTCTGGAACGGGTGGCAAATGAGCGGCGGGCCAGCCTCGGATATCGTCGGAAGTGCGATGACGAGCGCGGCGGTGAAGAGCTTGAAGCGTGTGACGTGTTTCATGGCGTGAACCCCTTTGTGGCTCAGACGCAAGCCAGCGTCGATTGTCGCGTCCTGAAAGCGTCTTCGGGAGTGAGTTGCAGTGAATGTCACGGTGACATCACTACCGAAACTCGCTTCGCTCGCGCACAATTAAGGTTCCAGAGTTCCAGAGTTCCAGGGTTCCAGGGTTCCAAGGTTCTGGGAGGTTGTCGTGCAAGGCCCGTCTTCTGACATCGTTCGTGAGCAGCTCGAGCGGATTCTCGGGTCGGAGGCGTTTGCCGGCGCCGGCCGGCATAGCCGTGTCCTCAGGTATCTCGTCGAGCGGACGCTTGCGGGCGAGGGCGACCAGCTCAAGGAATACGTGCTCGGCACCGAGGTGTTCGACCGCCCGGACAGCTACGACCCGCGCATCGACTCGATCGTCCGCGTCGAGGTGCGGCGGCTCCGTAGCCGGCTCGAGGATTACTATCGCGGCCTCGGCGCGGGCGATTCGGTCCTCATCACCATCCCGCGCGGCGCGTATGTCCCGATTTTTCAGCTCCGCGCCGACGTCGCCCACGTGGCGGAGGCGGTCCCGGCGGCCGTTGTCCAGGACAAGGGGGTCGCCCGAGACCGGCGTTCTCCGTCCTTCGCGGTGATTGCGGCCGCAGTAGTCGTCAGCATCGGGCTGATCGTGGGCACGCTCGCGTTGAACTCCAGCCGGACCTCCTCTGCCCAGGCGTCAACCGGCCCGTCGATGGCCATCCTGCCTTTCGAGCCCTTTTCGACCGGCGAACAGGACGTGCTGCTGGCCGCGCAAATCACCGATGCCGTGACGACGGAGTTGGCCCGGCTCGGCACCGTGTCGGTCGCGTCGAGGACCAGTGCATCTCAATACAACGGCGCGGTCCGGTCGATGAGCGACATCGTGAAAGCGCTCGATGTCCGCTTCGTGATGGAGGCCAGCGCCGTGCTGACCGGCGACGAGGTCCGCGTGAGCGCGCGTCTCGTCCATGGCGTGCTGGATCGCAAAATCTGGGTCGGTCAATATGCCTTCGCACCGTCTGAGCTTCCGGCCGCCGCCCGGCAGATTGCCGCCGAAGCCGCCGGCGCGGCCGTGACGTACCACAACCGCTGACGTCCGCCCTTCGTCACTTTGTACTTGTAAGTTCGCCGGATTGCGGTATTCTCCTGTTGTCTATCAACAGAGGAGGGGCCGCGTGGCGCCACCAGATTCCGAAGTTCCCTACGGCACGCTCGATCTGATGGTCTTGAAGACGCTCGCGACAATGGGGCCGCTGCACGGCTTCGGGATCGCGCGGCGCATCGAGCAGGTGGCCGACGGCGCCTTTGCGCTCAACCAGGGCACGATTTACCCCGCGCTGCTCCGCCTGGAGCAGAAAGGCTGGATCGGCAGCGAGTGGGGCACCAGCGAGAACAACCGCCGTGCGCGGTTCTATTCCATCACGCGCGCCGGCAAGAAGCAGCTCACGGCCGAGACCGAGAACTGGGATCGCACCGTCGCGATGGTCAAGCGCCTGCTGAAGAGCGAGTCGTGACGCCCTTCGGCCGCCACCATCGCGACCGCGAGTTGGCCGAGGAGATCGATACGCATCTGGCGCTCGCCGAGGAGGAGTATCGGCGCGCCGGGATGTCCGACGAGGACGCGCGCGATGCGGCGCGCCGAGCGTTCGGTGGCGTGCTCAAAACCCGGCAGATGTATCGCGAGCAGAACGGCTGGCGCTGGCTGGACTCGCTACTCCAGGACGCGCGCTTTGGCCTGCGCGTGCTCCTGCGCGATCGCGCGTTTGCGCTCACCGCCATCGTCGTCCTCGGCCTCGGCATCGGCGTGAACAACATGCAGTTCACGATCATCTACGCGCACACGCTGCGCGGGTTGCCGATCGAACACCCCGGGCGGGTGCTGATGGCGTCATTCGTCGACGAGCGTGGTGCCGACCAGGGCTTGTCCGTTCCCGAGTTCCAGGAGCTTCAGGCCGGCGGGGACCGATTTCACGAGTTCGCGGCACTGGGTTCCGCCGTATCCGTCGGTCTCGGCGATACGGGACGCGCGCCCGACCGCTACCTGGCAAGTCACACCACGGGGAATGCCTTGGAGGTGCTGCGCATTCGGCATCCGCATCGCCATAGGCGCGAAACCTGCGCAGATTCGCCGGCTGGTACTCAGGAGCGCGGCGATGCAAGCGGCCCTGGGGCTGTTTTTTGGCGTGCTGTGCACCTTCGCGTGGGACGGAGCGTTCTTCACCGGTCGCGTCGACACACGTTTCGCCGAGGTCAGGGTACTGGGACCGGTGGCGTCGATCCTCGCCGTCGTCCTGCTGACCGCCTGCCTGGCGCCAACGCGGCGAGCGATGCGGCTCGATCCGGTCGCAACCCTGCGTCAGGACTGAACGCGCAGAGTTGGTGTCTAAGCTGAGAGCACTGAAAGCGCCCAGAGCTGAAAGCTGTGAGCGCCGAGAGCTGATAGCTGATAGCTGACAGCCTGGAGCAAACAATGCTCGAAGTCGTCGACGCGACCAAGACCTACCACGGCATCCCCGCCGTCCGTTCAATCAGCTTCACGGCGGCGCCCGGCGACGTGATCGGCCTGCTCGGGCCGAACGGGTCCGGCAAAACCACCACCGTCAAGATGATCGTGGGCCTGCTCCCACCCTCGAAGGGGCACATTCAATGGCGTGGGACGAGCATCCACGACCAGCTGCTCTCCTACCAGGAGATCGTCGGCTACGTCCCGGAGGAACCGAAGCTCTACGGTTATCTCACCGCCGTCGAATACCTCGAGCTGGTCGGCGGCCTGCGACACATCAAGACCGCGACGCTGAAGCAGCGCATCGATCGATATCTCGAGCTCTTCGGACTCGGCAGCGACATTTATACCCCTCTCCAGTCCTTCTCCAAGGGGATGCGGCAGAAAGTGCTCATCGCCGCCGCGCTCATCCACGATCCGGAGATCATCGTCCTGGATGAACCGAACTCCGGGCTCGACGTCGCGTCCACGCTGATTCTGCGCTCGCTCGTGCGCACCCTCGCCGCGCGCGGCAAGATCATCATCTACGGCTCCCACGTGCTCGACATCGTCGAGAAGATCTGCCTGCGCGTCCTCATCCTCCACAAGAGCCGCGTCGTCGCCCACGATTCCGTGTCGCGCCTGCGAGAGCTCGCGCAAGCCGCGTCGCTCGAAGAAGTGTTTGCATCGCTGGCCGTCGATCAGAATGTCGAGCAGATCGGCCGCGACCTGGCCGCGGTGTCCTTGTCATGAAGGCCCAGCTGCGGCGCGACTGGCACCAGCTGCGGCTGTTGTCGAAAGACGGGGTCCGCCACCTGATCGACACGGCACTGCTGTCGCGCGACTCCGATCCGACGCAGTTCGTCATCTGGCTGCTGGCGCTCGTGGCCACGCCGACCGCGTTCTTCGCGGCGCGCCAGGTGCACACTTACACGGTGCTCATGCGCGCGCCGGAGGAGCTCGTCCAACTCGTCGCTCTGCAGCACCGGCTGTTCTTCATCACCTACGGCATGCTGGCTGCCGCGCTTCTGGCCGCACTGATCTGGGAGGCGGTGTTTCCAGACGGACGCGACCAGGAGATTGTCGGCGTGCTGCCGGTGCGGCCTCACGTGTTTGCGGCGTCGCGATTGGGCGCCGCGATCATTGTCGGGACGGTGTTTGCCGCGGCGGTCAACCTCCCGGGCGCGGTGCTCTACACCATGTTCTCCGCAGGGCATCCAACCTTCGGCTGGAACATCCTCGGGCTCCTGGCCGGGCACACCATGGCGACGATGATGGGGTCGCTCCTCGTGTTCTTCGGGCTCCTGATCGTGCGCGGCCTGGCCGCCGTGCTGTTCGGCGCCGGCGCCGGAAAGTGGCTGGGGGCGCTCCTGCAGATCGTCACTGTCGTCCTGTTGTTCGAGGCCTTCTTCTTCCTGCCGGGCATTCTCGGAACGCTCGCGACCGGCGTCATGCGCGGCGACGCGGCGATCGCGATGTTCCCGCCGGTCTGGTTCGCGGCGCTCCACACCTGGGTCGTGGGCCACGCCAACCAGATGCTCGAGAACGCCATGCTCACGGGCCTGGTGTGGTTCGCCGTCGCAACGCTCATCGTCGTGCCAATGTATCTGTTACCCGCGCGGTGGCTTGGACGGCGCGCGCTCGAGCAGCGCTCGCGTGAACGCGCCGCCGCGACGACGTTCGTCGTTCGCACGGTCTCGTCATTCACCCACGCGCCGCCGTCAGTCCGCGGCGTGTTCCTGTTTGCCGTGGCGAGCCTGGTGCGCAGCCAGCGGCACCTCATCGTGCTCGCCACGTACTTCGGGCTGGCGGTCGCCGTGTCCATCATCAGCGTCTTCGCGATCGACGATCGCGAGTCGATAAGACTGGATCGACCGGCATCCTGGATGCTGGCGCTGCCGATGCTGTTCCTCTTCTTCGGCGTCATCGGTTTGCGCGCAAGCTGCCGAATCCCCACTGAGGTGGAGGCCAACTGGCCTTTCCGTCTCGCCCGGCCCTCGTTGGGCACCTGCGTCAATGCCACGGTGCTGCTGATGCTGACCCTTGCCGCGCTTCCCGTTGCCGGACTTACCCTGATCATGCTGGCGCCGCGCTGGCCGCCCTCGAGCACGTTCATCGTCGTTGCACTACAGATGCTGTCGGCGCTGATGCTGATCGAAGCACTGCTGCTTCGCTGGCGGAAGGTGCCGTTTGCGTGCGCGCACGCGCCGTCGCCGGACTTTCTGAAAGCATGGTGGCCGGTGTATGGGGTCGCGATGTACTGGTTCGCGTTCGGCTTCGCCGAATGGCAACTCGCCGCGACCAGATCGACCCGCGCCGCGGTGTGGTACACCGGCACCTGCCTGGCGATCATCGCCGCCGTCCGCCTGCTCCGGCACCGCGATTTCCACCGACATCAGCTCGAGTTCGATCTGGCGCCGGGCGGGTCGCTCGACCGCCTGAATCTATCCGAGGCGTTGAACTGAGCCGCGGCAAGCGGCGTCAGCGTCGCAGTTCGCGCAGCAGATCGCGATACTCCGGCTCGGTATCGATGTCGAGAAACGCGCCGGGATCATCGACCGGCACGTTCACGATGTCGGCGTCATGCGCGCGCACGACCGTCTTCGCACCGCGCGCGGGATCGGCGGCGCGCAGCTCGTCGAACAGGCGCCGATCGAACAGGACCGGGTGGCCGTGCTCCGCTCCCCGCGCCGGACGCACAATCAGCGGTCGTTGCTGGCGCCAGGTTTCGACGACGCATGCGACGGTGGCGGGCGCGACGAGCGGTGCATCGACGAGTGCCACCAGCGCGGCTTCGATGAGGTCCCCCCGGTGTTCGCCCAGCCCGGTCAGCAAGGAGCTGAGTTGCCCGGCGGCCCACTTCGGGTTGTGTTCGAAACGAACAGGCCTTCGCGTTCGGCCGGCCGCCGCGCGCACCGCCTCGCGCGCCGACCCGGTCACCACCACGATGTCCGGGATGCCGGCGTTGATGAGGGTCCGCAGCAGGCGCGACAGAAACGTATCGGCCGGATCGGACAGCGGCAACCCGGCCTTCGGGCTGCCCATCCGGGTTGACGCCCCCCCGGCGAGCACGATCGCGCGTACCACGGAGTCATGATCACATAGGCCCTGGCATGGTCGCGGCAAGGCCGGTAAACGACTGTCCAGACACGAACGTATACTTGACTTCCCGCAAAAATACTGCCTACACTGGCCCCCGTTTTAACCTCCGTGAACGCCGCACGCACGAGACTGGCCTCATTGCGTGATTACGAGCGTAGTGTGGCGGCTTTCCGGGACGGCTCCTGGGGGGTTCGGTTCATCGGAGGAGCGTATGGCGACGGGCACGATCGCACGACTGCTGATCGACAAAGGGTTCGGATTCATTCGGGATGAATCCGGCATCGAACACTTCTTTCACCGCAGCTCGGTGAGAGGTTCGGTGTTCGAGTTGCTCCGCGAGGGGCAGCGAGTCGAATTCACGACCGAGGAGTCCGGCAAGGGCCCTCGAGCGGGTGATGTTCGGTTGATTGAAAGCTAGCCACACTTTGCACTTCCCCTCCCGGCCCTCGTTGTTCCTGACGGGGCCGGGTTCGTTCTACCTCGCTCACCTTTCAGTATCACGTCCTGGTCGCGGAGGTGCGTTGCTGGTCTGGCCCGGCGGAGGCTGGGACCCGCAGCGCGGTGGCGGAAGCGCCTGGGAGTCGAACCCAGCCTGCCCCGTAGAGGGGCAGCGACCGATTTTGAAGACCGGGAGGGCCACCGGGCCCCGTTCGCTTCCACCTCCCAGTGTACAGAACTAAGAACGAAGAACTAAGAACGAAGAACAAACTTGAACGAAGAACGAACGAAGAACCCAGAACATGGAACCCCGAACACGGAACCCAGAACGCAGAACCTCGAAACACAGAATGTCGAAACACAGAACCTCGAAACAACACAGAACCTCGAACGCCGAACCCAGAACGCAGAACCTCGAACACCGAACCTCGAACGCCGAACCTCGAACACCGAACCTCGAACACCGAACCTCGAAAAGTGTCGGCTCTCAAGTTATTCCGCAATCCGACACCGAATCGATCCGACATAGTGCTGCGACGACTGCGCTCATTCTGTTGTGCGGTGGACGACCACGTCGATCGCGTCCAGGCCGCCGAGCAGGCCGCCCACCCCAACAGCGGCCCGCGCAGGCGGCCGGGTACGACCGTACAGGGTCTCGATTTTGAGAAGCGGTCGGAAGCAGCGTACTGGTCTACTTTCCGAGCGGCGCCTCCAAACGGTCTATTGTGAGGTGGCGTGCCGGCAGAGCGTGATTGCTAACTAACAGAACACAGAACCTCGAACGCAGAACCCAGAACGCAGAATCTCGAACACAGAACCTCGAACGCTGAACCCCGAACGTAAGATCCCGAACGCAAGACCCCAACGCAAGACCCGGAACGCAGGAGTCAGAACGCAAGCGAACTCAGAACGGCGCTTCGTTCGGGTCCGGTTCCGTTTGTTCTCGGTTTGCGGTTTGCGGGTTCGCGGTTCGCGGGTTCGCGTTTCGCGGTCGTTGGTTTGCGGTTTGCGGTTTGCGGTTCGCGGGTTTCGCGGTTCGCGTGTTCGCGAGTTCTCGGTTCGCGGGTTCGTGGGTCGCGGTTCGCGTTTCGCGGTCGTGGTTCGCGGTTCGCGTGTTCGCGGTTCTCAGTTCGCGGTTCGCGGGTTCTCTGTTCTCTGTTCTCTGTTCTCTGTTCGTTTGTTCGTTCGTTCCGTTCTTCGTTCTTAGTTCTTCGTTCTTAGTTCTTAGTTCCGTCGCAGCACGCGCAGCACCTGCGACGTGTCAGACAGATCCGGCAAAATCACATCGGCGCCGGCGGCCCGTAGCGCCTCCTCGGAGTAGTTGCCAGTGGCTACCGCCAACATGCGTGCCCCGATAGCGCGCGCGCAGGCGACGTCGTGCGGGGTATCGCCAATGACGATGCGCTGCTCCCGCGCCGCCGCCGGCACGCCGCGCGACTCGGCCCGGCGAAGCGCGATGCGCGCGAGCTCGTCGCGTTCAGCCGACTCCTCACCAAAAGCGCCCCATTCAAAGAAACTCTCGATACCGAAGTGGCCCAGCTTCACGAACGCGGCTGGCGCGTAGTTCCCGGTCAACAGCGCAACGTGCACGGACCCGCTCTCCCGAAGCGCCTCGAGGAGTCCCTGGATCCCGGGCATCAACCCGTACCGCCCGGTGGCCGGCCGGAGTATCTCCTTGCGCAGGAGCGGGACATACGCTTCCCGGAAGCGGTCGTGCTGCTCACGAGTATCGGGTAAGCCTGCCTCGGCGAGCGCACGCGAAACGATGAATCGGTCGGTTCGCCCCGCCACATCGCTTCCCGCGAACGCATCGCGCACGGCGAAGACGTCGTCAAAGGCGCGCGTCATCGCGCGGATGCCAGCACCGCCGCTCAGCAGCAGCGTACCGTCGATGTCGAACAGCAGAAGGCTCACTCGACTTCTTGCGAGAGCTCGAGCGCGATGTCGCGGGCGCGCGGGCCGGTGGGGGTCGATTCGAAGCCGAACGTCACGCGCTCGCCGCGCGCCAGCCGCTCGAAGCGGCCGCCGCGCACACCGTCGCGCACGAAGAACCAATCCATCCCCGCGTCGTCCACGAGAAAGCCGAATCCAAGCGCCGGTTCGAGGCGGGTAATGTGTCCGTGTGGCATGTCTATCCAAAAATTCTACGCCAGCCGCCGGGCCGGCGGAGCGCGCCACTGGCCGGCTCGTGGACGAGCGTCTGACCACCGAGTGCATCCGCGAACAGACGATCGGCCGTGATCGCGAGGACGGCCATCTCACGGTCCCGCGCAATGCGCCCGATCTCACGCGCGTAGGGCTCGACCGACGCGCGGGGCAAGGCCGCCGACGGATGCTCGGCGATCAGGAGCGCGGGATCGAGCGCCAGCGCCCGCGCGAGGTGGACGCGAGCCACGACCGCTGGAGGCGACTCGGCCACCGGCCGCATTCGCTCGGCGACGCCCAGGCCAACCTCTTCCGCGAGCCGGTGCACGCGCGTTCGCATCTCGTCGGCCAGGGGATCGACCTGCAGTGTGAATGGCATCGCCATGTTCTGCTCAACGGAGAACTGCGCGATGAGCACCGCGCGGTCAGTGACGATGCCCACTCCGTCGAGCATGGCGAGCCACGCGTCGCTGTTTGTCACGTCGCGTGTGGATCGGCCGAAGAGATGGACATCGCCTTCGTCGGGAAGCACCGCTCCCGTCAGCAGGCCAACCAGCATCTCGGCGGCCTGAGCATCGAAACCGGACAGCGCGATAACCGCGCCACGCCGCACGTCCAGCGATTGGACGCGCAAGGGCCTCAGAGCCGAATAGTTCTTGGTCAGCTTCCGAATCGACACCAACTCGTCGCTCATGACGGCAATCCCAGCGGCGTGAATTCGCTCGACGAGCGCGCCAGGCGCGAGCCGCCCGGCGATGCGGTGGCATGGAGGTGACGATCGGTCAACGCAAGAGAGAACTAGCCAAGGGCTCTGCCCTTGATATCCCTTGAGCGCCCTTGGCTAGTTCGACTTGTTCCCTTCGGCGCGCTGCGCGCGCCTAGACCGTTATGCGGACCCACAACGGATACAAAATTCTCGTTTCGGGGCCGCATAACGGCCTATCAGCGCGACGGCGGATTGGCGGCGCGGCGCGCCGTGCGGGTCTTCGGGCGCCGTGTTCGCCGATCAGTGGCGCCTGGCTTGCGCTGGCTTTGCCGTCGCAGCAGCGCGCGATACTCGCGAATCAGCATTTCGAGGTGATCGCGCTCTTCCTCGGCAAACTCGAGGAAGACCTGCTTGCCCTCGGAGTCTTCGAATCGCTCGCCGTATCGCTTGAAAAACCGGTGGGACCCGCGCTCGCAGCGGATGCCGATCTTGTACGCCTCGCGATCGTTGATGCCCTCGACCAGCAACTGGTCGGCGCCGCGCGCGAACAAGCCGTTGGCGGCGCCCTTGAAGAACAGGAACGTCGGCCGCGACTCGAGGCGCGGATCCTGTTCGAGGAGCTTCTGATAGCGCTCCTCCAGCGTGCCCAGGTGGTGCTTTTCTTCTTCGGCGAGCCGCAGGAACACGCTCCGCCCGCGCTTGTCCTTGGTCACTTTTGCGGCGCGCGTGTAGAACTCCAGCCCGCTGCGTTCGGTCGCAATCGCAATACGCAGGGCGTCCCGCGCGAACAGCAGCTCGCTCGTCGTGCCTTCTTCCGCCGGCGGGCGTCCCGTGCGGCACGCTTCGCACGTCCCGTAGATCTGGACGACGCTCTGCCGCGCCTGAAACCCGCGCGCGGTCGCGATCTCCTCGACGAGCCCCTCGATATCCGAGCTGAGGAACTCGTACGACCGGTTGCAGTCCTTGCAAATCAGGTGGAAGTGCCGCGGATGACGGTAGGAATGCTCGAAGCGGAACCGGCCTTCGCCGAAATCGACCTTCCGCGCGATGCCGGCATCCACCATCCACTGCAGGGTGCGGTAAACGGTGGCGCGACTGAGGCGGTGATCCTCACGTTTGATGAGATCGACGAGGTCGTCGGCGCTCAGGTGTCCCTCCTGACGGAGGAACACGTTGACGATCAAATCGCGCTTGCTCGACCGTTTGGTGCCAGCCGGTCGCAGACGGTCGAGATCAGGCAGAACGGTGGGCACTCGATTGAACCTAAGCTGGCCTCAGGCCTCAAGCCTGCGGCCTGGTTACACGTTGAAGGACGATCCGCATCCGCAGGTCGACGTGGCGTTGGGATTCTTGATCGTGAAGCCGCCGCCCGTGATCGTATCGACGAAGTCCACTTCGGCGCCCTTCAAATAGCTGAGGCTGACGGGATCGACGTAGAGCTTGATGCCGTTCGACTCGTAGGTTTGATCGCCGACGCCACCGTTCTCCTCGATCATCAAGCCGTACTGGAAGCCGGAGCATCCGCCGCCTTGAACGAATACGCGCAGGCCGCTGTCGGTCTTGCCCTCTTCAGCCAGCAAGTCCTGGATCTTCGACGCCGCGGCCTCGGTCACCGTGATGAAGCTCGGCGAGACGGGCGGGACAGGGGTGACGGGTGTCTGAGTATCGGTATGCATGCTGTTTTCCTGGGTTCTATTGTACCAGAGGAGTCAGAGGACCTAAAACCTTGATTCTGCAAGGGTTCGCAGCTCGGCACCGGATTGGTCCTCCACTTCCTGGTGCAAGCTGTTTCCGTGCGCGTCCATCGTCACAATGGCCGGAAAGTCCTTGAAAGTGAGATGCCACATGGCCTCGGGGGTTCCGAACTCCAGCAGCGACACATCGTCCACCGCTTCAATACAACGGGCGTAAAACTGTGCAGCTCCACCAATGGCATTGAGGTAGACCGCCCCGGCGTCCTGCAGGGCGGCCAGCGTCCCGCCGCCCATGCCGCCTTTGCCAATCACCGCGCGGACGCCGTATTTGCGGATGATGTCGCCCTGGTACGGCTCCTCGCGAATGCTGGTCGTCGGACCCGCCGCCGTGACGCGCCAGCGTTCCCCGTCTTTCGTGACCACGGGGCCGCAGTGATAGATGACCGCGCCGTTGAGATCGACCGGCGGCGCGTGGCTGACCAGATGATGGTGCACGGCATCGCGGCCGGTGAACGCGCGGCCGCTGAGCAGCACCACATCGCCAACCTCGAGTGACCGCACTGTGGCTTCGTCCAGAGGCGTGGTGAGGGCGATCTCGCGGCCCGTGCGCTGAAAGCCGGCCTGGTCCATCATCGGAATCGTGGCGACGGACGGGTCGCGATACAGCCACTGCATGATGTCGCCCGTCCTGGAATCGAGCACCACTCCGAGCCGGCGGAATGCCCAGCAGTCATACGCCACGGAGACGAAGAAGCTCGCCGGAAGCCGATTGAGCGCGCCGACCTTGCAGCCGATGAGCGACACGCGGCCACCAAACCCCATCGTGCCCACGCCCAGGGTGTTGACCGTCCGCATGATTTCGGCTTCGAGTTCCGCCAGCCGCGGATCTTGATTGATGTCGTCGAGTGTGCGGAACAACTGCTCCTTCGCGTGCACATAGCCTGACGTGCGATCACCACCGATACAGACACCGAGCGCGCCTGGCGCGCAGCCTTTACCTTGCGCGTTCCACACGGCATGCAGGATGGCCTTGCGAACCCCATCGAGGGTGCGGTCGGCGCGGCCGAGGTGGGGGAGTTCCATGGGCAGCGAATACTGCGCGTTCATGTTCTCGCAGCCGCCGCCCTTGAGAATCAGCTTCACCTCGATGTCGTCTCGCTCCCACTGCTCGAAGTGAATGATCGGAGTGCCCGGGCCGAGGTTATCCCCGGTGTTCTCGCCGGTCAGCGAGTCCACGGAATTGGGCCTGAGCTTGCCGCGCCTGGTCGCCTCGGCAATGGCCTTCCTGATCTGCTGTTTCATCCAGATCTGGTTGGCGCCCACGGGCGTCTTGACCTCGAACGTGGGCATGCCCGTGTCCTGGCAAATGGCGCCGTCGCCGCCGGCGGCCTGGTCGATGTTCTGGCCGATGATGGCGATCGCCTGATGCGCGCGCGAGCCCGCTGGCTCGTCGTTCATGGCCGCCCGCATGGCGCCACGCACATCCGGCGGCAAGTCGGTCGACGTCTTGACGATCAGCGAGACGACGGATTCGAGAAACCCGGGCGACACTACACCTCAGTGTACTTCAGCGACTTGACGGCGGCCTTACGGCCGAGGGCGACGGCTCCGCCGTCGAGGGCCGCCGCTGGCGCGGCGGCTAGCGCGCCTGCGGTGCGAGGGCTTCCGAGCCGAAAAACGGCCAGGCCCCGCCCTCGGGCGAAGGCCCGCTGTCCGCGGCGCAGCCGCGGCGGTACAATCCCGATATGGCTCATCGCGTGGAGCGTGACCCCCTTGGCGAGTTCGAGGTGCCGGCCGAGGCGTATTACGGCGTCCAGACGGCGCGGGCGCGGGCGAACTTTCCGATCAGCGGCCTGACCGCGCCGGACAGCCTGGTCCGTGCGACGGTGCTCGTCAAGCGCGCCGCGGCAGAAGCCAACCGCGCCCTGCGCCGCCTCGATGCGCGTCTGGCGGATGCGATCATCACCGCCGCAGACGAGATGCTGAACGGTCAGCTGCGCGATCAGTTCGTGGTGGACGTGTACCAAGCCGGTGCGGGGACGTCGCACAACATGAACGCCAACGAAGTGCTCGCCAATCGTGCGGCGGAGCTTCTGGGTGGTCGGCGCGGTACCTACACGGACGTGCACCCGAACGATCACGTCAACATGGGCCAGTCCACCAACGACGTCTTCCCGACCGCCACTCGTGTCGCGCTGGCCGTCGAGCACACCGCGTTCGCTCGCGAGTGTCGTGCCCTGGCCGATGCGTTCGCTATCAAGGCAAAGGAGTGCGCTGATGTGCTGAAGGTCGGCCGCACTCATCTGCAGGACGCAGTGCCCATCACACTCGGCCAGGAATTCAGCGGGCACTCGGCCTGCCTGGCCGTGGCCGCCGACGCGGCGGATGTTGGGGCCACAGGTCTTCACGAGCTCAATCTCGGCGCCACCGCGCTCGGAACCGGACTGAACGCCGGCGACGATTACACCCGCGTTGCCGTGGACGCCCTGGCGCGACTCACCGGACTGCCGTTTCGTCCAGCGGCCAATCGGTTCCGCGTGACTCAGAGCATGGGCGATATCGTTGCCTACTCGGGCGCCCTCAGGCGGACGGCTGTCGAGCTCGGCAAGATCGCCACCGATCTGCGCCTGCTGTCGATGGGACCACGTGCCGGCATCTCGGAGATCACGCTTCCCGCCGTGCAGCCCGGCTCGTCGATCATGCCGGGCAAGGTGAACCCCTCGGTGCCGGAGATGGTCAATCAGGTCTGCTTTCAGGTGTTCGGGTGCGACACCACGGTGATGACGGCGGGCGAGGCCGGCGAGCTCGACCTCAACGTCATGATGCCGGTGATTGCCTGGAATGCGCTCCATGCGCAGCGCATCCTGACCAACGCGATGCGGACACTTCGCGAGCGGACCGTTGACGGTATTCGGGCGAACAGAGAGCGTGCCCGCGAGCTGCTCGATCGCAGCACCGCGATGGCGACGGCGCTCAGCCCCTACATCGGCTATGCCGCCACGGCAGATCTCGCCAAGGCGTCAGTGGCCACGGGCCGGACGATTCGCGAGCTGGCGCTCGAGGGCGGTCTGCTGTCTGCTGACGATCTAGACCGCATTCTGAGCGTCGAAGCGATGACGCGGCCGGGTATCCCCGGGCAACCATGAGACATCGTCTACTGCTCGTCCCGCTCGTGTGTGCGATCGCCGCTGGCGTCTCTGCCCAGAACCAGCAGAGGCCGCAGTCACACGGCCGGCTGTTTCCTCCGGAAGATCTCGGGTTGCTCGAGGCGCCCGACCGTGACATCTGGCAGCACCCCGAGCAGATCATGGACGTGCTGAGCATTGCTGACGGGTCGGTGGTCGCCGACATCGGTGCCGGGGCCGGCTGGTTCACGATTCGGCTCGCGCGGCGTGTCGGACCCAACGGCATCGTCTATGCGCAAGACGTTCAGCCGGAAATGCTCGCGGCCATCCAGCGTCGTGTCAACGCGGAGGCTCTGATGAACGTGAAGCCGATCCTCGGCAAGGGCAGCGAGCCGCAACTGCCTCATACCGCCGTCGATGCCGTGCTGATGGTCGACGCGTATCACGAGATCGACGAGCGCGTGCCGTTGCTGAGCAATCTCGCCAAGGCGCTGCGGCCTGGCGGCCGCATCGGCGTCGTGGACTTCAAACTGGAAGGCAGCGGCCCGGGGCCGCGGATGGAAGAACGCATCAGCCCCGAGACCGTGGTCAACGATGCCAAACGTGCGGGGCTGCGACTGCTGTCGCACGAGACGTTCCTGCCGTATCAGTACTTCTTGATCTTCGGGCTCGAGAAAAAGTAGGGGCGCTTTGCGCAGCGTCTGCCCTACACATCCCTGGGAGGCGGCAGGATCTTCCAGACCACCGGCAGGACGCCGCCGGCAATGCACACCTCGACGAGATCCTGCACGACGAACGGATAGAGACCCGTCTCCAGGGCCGCGGTCACTCCCACACTTCCGCCAGGGCCCGCGGCGAAGAACGCGAGCCAGAGGACGCCGCCGAGAAACAGCGTGCCCAGCCCGGCGATCATGGCGAGCACCGACGTGAAGTAGCGCCGATCGAAGCCACGTTCGGCGAGCGCGCCGGCGACGAATGCGGCGATGGGGTAAGCCAGCAGGTAGCCGCCGGTTGGTCCAAACAAGCGGCCAAACCCCTGCGGCAGAATCGGGGACGCGGCAAACACCGGCCAGCCAACGACGCCCAGCAGCAGGTACAGCACCTGGCTCGACGCGCCAAGCCGTGCGCCAAGAGCTGCGGCACCCACGAGGACCACCATCGGCTGCAAGGTCGCCGGCACGGGCGTGAACGGCAGGTGTACGCTCACCTGCGCGGCGGCGGCGGTCAGGGCCGTCAGAAACAGCATCGAGGCCAGCCGGATGCTCGTACGGGCTGCCGAGGAAGCCGCACCCACTCCCATGTGGTCGAGGAGTGTGGAGTCATACGTGACAAACGGGGTTCGCGGAGCCATAGCGGGTTAGTGTAGCGAAATGAAACGAGCGCTGACAATCGCGGGGAGCGACTCGGGCGGCGGCGCGGGCATTCAGGCCGACCTCAAGACCTTCGCGGCTCATGGAGTGTACGGCACCTCGGCTATTACCGCCCTGACCGCGCAGAACACCCGTGGCGTGATCGGTGTGCATGCGGTGCCCGCGGCGTTCGTGACTCTGCAGATTGAAGCCGTGGCGGGCGATATCGGCTGCGACGCGGTCAAAACCGGCATGCTGGCCACCTCAGGCATTGTCGAGGCCGTTGCGGCGGCGGTCGAGGCGCTCGACCTGCCGAACCTCGTCGTTGATCCCGTGATGATTGCCAAGGGCGGTGACCGCCTGCTCGATGCCGACGCGGTGCACGCCATTCGCGCGACCTTGCTGCGCTGGGCGCGCGTGGTGACGCCGAACGTCCCCGAGGCGGAAGTCCTGGCGGGCGTCTCGATTCGCGCGTTCGAGGACATGCGCCGTGCCGCCGAACGCATTCTGACGCTGGGCCCCCAGGCCGTCCTCGTCAAAGGCGGGCACCTCTTGGGCGAAGAGTCCATCGACCTGCTACTGGATGCCCGTGGAGAGGTCCGGCTGGCGGCGCCACGGCTCGCTGTGCGCCATACACACGGCACCGGATGTACATTCGCGGCGGCCATCGCAGCCCGGCTCGCGTGCGGGGATAGCCTGGAGCAAGCGGCGCGGGGCGCCAAAGACTATGTCACGGGCGCGATGCGCCACGGGATCGATGTCGGCGGCGGCCATCAGCCGCTCGGACACTTCTGGCAAACACGATGACTCCACCGACTGACTCTCGCGCTGCCCTTGTTGCTCTCGGCGCCGCGCACGGGCCATCGTGCTCGGCATCCTGGCGTAGCTACAATATTGACGTGCGCGCCACCGCCATCACGTCCGAGCCGCTCGACGTCAACGCCCTCCTGCCAGTGGTCATCTCCGCCGGCACGGGCGCGGTGACGACCTTTCTTGGACTGGTCCGCGATCACAATCAGGGCCGCCGCGTCCTGCACCTCGTCTACGAGGCGTACCAACCGCTGGCCGAAAAGGCGTTGCAACGCATCGTCATGGAGGCGCGGGAACAGTGGCCCTCCGTGCAGCTGGCCGTGCATCATCGCGTCGGTCAGTTGAGAATCGGCGAGGCCAGCGTCGCGATCGCGGCCGGGTCACCGCATCGCGCTGATGCGTTTGCCGCCTGCCGCTACGCGATCGAGCGCGTCAAGCAGATCGTGCCGATCTGGAAGCACGAATACTTCGAGGGCGGAGACGTCTGGATTGAAGGCGCCACGGCCGATCCCGACGACCTCGCCGCCCGCGAGACCGCGACGAGGATTGCGTGCGCGTAACGGTGCGGCTCTTCGCCCGCCTGCGCGATCTCGTGGGTGCCGGCAAGCTGCACCGCGAGGCCGCAGACGGCGCCACCGTGGCTGCCGTGTGGGAGAGCCTCGTGCGCGATTATCCGGCCGTTGCCCCGTATGCGGCGTCGATGTCCTGTGCGGTGAATGCCGAATACGCCCGCATGACGACACCGCTCCACGAGGGCGACGATGTCGCGTTTCTGCCGCCGGTGTCGGGCGGCTGACCACGCTTGGCGGTCCGCCCTGGGCTCCCTTGGTACAATGTGGCGACATGTTCGAAAAGCTTGCCTCCGTCGAGAGCCGCTACGAGGAACTTCTGGCCTCGATCGGCACCGCCGAGATCCAGAGCGACATGGCGGAGTACCGTAAGCAGACCAAGGCGCTGTCCGAGATCGAACCGCTCGTCGAGAGGTTCCGCGAATTCAAAGGCATCGCCCGCCAGATCGGGCAAGCGGAGGAGCTCACCCAGGGGAGCGACGCGGACATGCGGGCGCTGGCCAGAGAAGAGCTCGAAGGGCTCGAGACCCGCCGCGATCAGCTCGAACGCGAGCTGAAGATCCTGCTGCTGCCCAAAGATCCCAACGACGAGAAGAACGTCATTCTCGAAATCCGCGCCGGGACGGGCGGCGAGGAAGCGGCGCTCTTTGCCGGCGATCTGTATCGCATGTACACGCGCTTTGCCGAGCGGCAAGGCTGGAAGCTCGATGTCATGTCGCTCAGTGAGGCGGCCCAGGGCGGTCTCAAGGAGGTCATCGTCAACATCGAAGGGCGCGGCGCTTTCAGCAAGCTGAAGTACGAAAGCGGCGTGCACCGTGTCCAACGCGTGCCCTCGACAGAAGCAAGCGGGCGCATTCACACTTCTGCGGCGACAGTGGCTGTCCTCCCCGAGGCCGACGAAGTGGACATCGTCATCAACGACAAGGACCTTCGCATCGACACGTTCTGTTCGAGTGGCCCGGGCGGGCAAAGCGTCAACACGACGTACTCCGCGGTTCGCGTGACCCACATCCCAAGCGGCCTCGTCGTGTCACAGCAGGACGAGAAGTCGCAGATCAAGAACCGGACGAAGGCGCTGAAGGTGCTGCGATCGCGTCTGTATGAGATGGAGATGCGCAAGCAGCAGGACGCTATCGCGAAAGATCGCAAGAGTCAGGTCGGCACCGGCGAACGGTCCGAGAAGATTCGCACCTACAACTTTCCGCAAAGCCGCATCACCGATCACCGCATCAACTACACGACCCACCAACTGCACGGCGTGCTCGACGGCGATCTGGCCGAGCTCATCGACGCGCTCACGACCTACTTCACCGCGCAGTCGCTGAAGGAAGTCACCGAAGTCGAAGAGCCGCACCCGCCCACGCCCACCCGCTGAAGCCGCGTGACCTTTTACGAGGCGGCATCACACGCGCGTGCGCGGTTCATCGAAGCCGGACTGCAGCCGGTCAGGGCGGCGCTCGACGCCGATCTGCTCGCTCGACACGCCGCGGGCTGGGACCTGGCCGCGTGGCTGGTTCGCCGCGCCGAACCCGCCAGCGACGCGTTCCTCGCGCGCTTTCAGCCGCTCGTCGAGCGACGGCTCGCGCGCGAGCCGGTCGCGTATATCCGTGGCGTTCAGGAGTTCTGGGGGCGCGAATATCAGGTCACGCCCGACGTCTTGATTCCGCGGCCGGAAACCGAATTGCTGATCGAACGGGCCAGCGTATTTCTCGCTGCACATCCGCGGGCCGTGGTTGTGGACATCGGCACCGGCAGCGGCTGCATCGCCATCACGCTCGCGCTGGAGCATCCGGCTGCTGAGGTGTACGCGGTGGACATCTCGGCGGCGGCACTGGCGGTGGCCACGCAGAACGCTGCGCGCCTCGGCGCCGGGCGCCTGCACTTCATCCACGGATCCCACCTCGCGGATGCGCCGCGCCCGATTGATCTGATCGTCACCAATCCCCCTTACGTCGCCGAGCGTGACAAGCCCGCGCTCGCGCCGGAAGTGCGCGATCACGAGCCTGCGGTCGCGCTTTTCGGGGGATACGACGGCTGGCGTGACGTGCGGGCCATCCTCCGGGCGGCGCCAGACGCGCTCTCGGCCGACGGCTGCCTGATGATGGAGGTGGGGTACGGACAGTCCGAACGACTCGGAGATGAAGTCGAGCAGACCGGGCGGGTCGTGCTGCAGCAGATCGTCGAAGACCTCCAAGGCATCCCGCGCCTCGCGATCGTCACGCGCGCCCGCTAACGGTACGGCTCTCCCACGGCGGCCCCGCGGACGCTGGGGCTATACTCGCCCTCATGTCGTGCTTGTTCTGCAGAATCATCGCCGGCGAGATCCCGGCCACACGCGTGCACGAAGATGACGAGCTGCTGGCATTCGAGGACATCAAGCCGGAAGCGCCGGTCCACATCCTCATCGTTCCGAAGCGGCATATTTCCACCCTGAATGACCTGGCGCCTTCAGATGATGGGTTGGTCGGCGCGATGATTCGGCGGGCGGCCAGCATCGCCAGGGACCGCGGCGTCAACGAACCTGGCTACCGGACCGTATTCAACTGCAACAGCCACGCTGGCCAGACGGTCTTCCACATTCACCTGCACCTGCTCGGCGGCCGCCGGCTCGGATGGCCCCCCGGCTAATTCTCCGTGGGCAACGCCAGCAAATACCGGCGTCGTCCCAGTTCGAAGTCGACGGCCCGATAGCCGCGCACGAAGTAGGTCTCGAAGATCTCTCGCGTGTGATGGCGCCACTCGAGCGCGAGCTCCGGGGCTTCCTGTTGCATCTCCGTGAATCCTTCCGGAACCTCCACCCAGAGGCGCGGGCCGTCGATGGCGAGGTCGCCCGGGGTCGTTCGGAGCCACTTTCCGGCTTCGAGCGTCCGGTTTGCCGGCGGAGCGTCGGCCGCCTCTACAGCCCGGACCACCAGGGGTGATTCCTCGATGCGGCTGATGCGGCGCTCGACGTGTGGCTCCCGCAAATGCCACTCGACGACAAAGCGGTCCGTCGGCGTGCCGCGATGCAGCGCGCTGGTCGACTCGCCGTACACGTTCCGCGCGTACTCGCTGCACACCACGCCGAGCCTGGAGAAATTGAGGTGTGCGTTCAGCGCCTGAAGCGGGTCAAACGTCCATTCCATCAGATCGAACCCCGCGGCGATCGCACGCTCGCGCTGAGCGAGCTTGAGGGCGCGTCCGAGTCCGGACCGGCGATACTCGGCGACGACCCCCATCATGTGCGACCACTGCGTCGGCTTGCCGTTCTTGATGCCAACCAGCGAGAACGCAAATCCGACCATGCGGCCGCCGTCGTCGAAAGCGCCCACGAGGATACCGCCCCGCTTGACCGTGATGATGAACACCGGCACGGTGATCACGTCACCAGGGTCGCTGTACCCCCAGATTTCCTGCTCGAGGGCGACGACGGCCCGGTAGTCGTCGAGGCTATGAAGGTCGCGAATGTGAACAGCCATCAGTCACAGCACATCACGCAGCTCGTGAAGCGACGTGATCAGAGCGATGTCGGGTAGCAGAGAGGCAGGCCTTTCGCCGGACCGACGCAACAGGATACCGCGCATTCCAGCCGCCCGCGCCCCTTCGATGTCGGCCTTCAGACTGTCGCCCACCATCACGGCGTCGGCCGCGCTGACCCGCGCGTGCTGCAAGGCGGACTCGAAGATGCTTCGATGCGGCTTCATGAAGCCATGCTCGGCCGACGAGATCGTCGTGCCAATCAACGCGTCGAGCTTGAAATGGGTCTTGAATGCCTCGAGGCTGCGGTGCGAGTTCGAGATCACGCCGAGCACGAAACCCCTGGCCGCCAACTCGGCCAGCGCCGGGGCGACATCATCGTAGATCTCGAAATGATGGTTCGAGGCCCACTGCTGGTAGATGCGTTCTGCGGCGCGAACGACTTGGGCGCCGCGGCCGCCCATGTGTTCGATGATCGTCGCCGTGTAGTGAATGAACAGGTTGGGGTCGTACACCTGTTCCTCCACTTCATCCAGAATGAACGACGCGGCCGCGACCGCCTCGTCGAATCGCGCGACGTCGATCTCGAGGTCCTCGTCGGCGCAAAAACGGACGTAACCGGCTCCCTGAAACGTCGGGCCCGGATAGATCAGCGTGAAATCAACGTCAAAGAAGATTGCTCGCGTGCTCACGCCACAGCTACGTCGGGCTTCTGATACGGTCCGGCGACGACGATGCACGCACGCGAGGGATCGAGCAGGCGCCGAGCGGCACGATTCGCTTCGTCGAGCGAGACGGCCGCGATGAAATCCGGCAGCCGCTGGTCGTGATTGGTGCCGAGGCCGTGGATTTCTGCGCTCAGCAGGAACCCGGCTATCCCGGCATTGGTTTCGAGCTGGCGGGGAATGGAGCCAATCAGATAGCTCTTCGACGCGCTCAATTCCTTGATCGACAAATCGTTCCGTGCCACAAGGGCCAGCTCACGGTCGATGGACGCGATGGTGCGATCCACGTCTGACGCCGCGACCCCTGCGCGAACGATGAGTGGCCCCTCTGCCAGGCTCGCATCGAGCGTGCTGTACACGTAATACGCCATGCCCTGGCGCTCGCGGATGCTATCGCCCAGACGGCCGCCCAGCGCGTATTGGCCGAGCGCGTTGTTCATCACCCAGGCGGCATAGTACCCAGGATCGGACCGGCGCACGCCGACAAACGCGTACGCAATGTCGGCTTGTGCCTTGTTCATCATCGAGACGACCTCGACGTCGCGCGCGAGCCCCCTCGGCACGCCCGCCATCGGCAGCTCTGGCGCGCGCGGGGCGGCCCAGGAGTCGAAGGCACGGGTCGCGGCGGCCACCACCGCGCCGGCGTCCACATCGCCGACGACTACAACCGTCGTCCCTTCCGGGGTGAACCACCGGTGGTGAAAGTGGACGAGATGCTCGCGCGTAATCCGCTCGACGGTCTGCAGCGTGCCGCGAGGCCGGCGGCCATATGGGTGCTGCGGGTACAACCGGCCCATCAGGACATCGACGGCCACGGCGCCGGGGTCGTCTTCGTCCTGGAGAATAGCGGTCAGCAACTCCGCGCGCCGAGTCTCCACTTCGTGCGGGTCGAGCAGTGGACGCCGGATGACGTCGCCCACCAGCGAGAAAATCCCCTCGAAGTCCTCGGTGAGACAGGTGGCGCTGACGGTCAATTGGTGCCGCCCGGCCATGACCGAGAGCGACGCGCCGCGGCCATCGAGTTCATCCGCGATCTCCGCTTCGGTGCGGGTCTCGGTGCCGCGATCGAGGACGCGCGCCAGCAGCGCGGCGCTCCCCTCGCGTCCGACCGGATCGTAAAAGGCACCCGCTCGCAGGCCGACGAGAATCGTGACGGCGGGAGTGGTGCGCGTTTCCTTGGCCAACACCACGACCCCATTCCGCAGCGATTGGCGAAGAGGTGCTAGCGGCACGGCTCAAACCATCCAATCGTGCGATTATCGGCCGTGAGGTACCTGCGGGCCGCCTCATTCACCTGATCGATCGTGACGCTGGCGAGCCGTAACAGCAGCTCCGTGTAGGTGTGCCAGTGATCAACCATCTCGAAATACCCGAGCTGGTGCGCGATGTCGGTCACGCTGTCGCTGTCGTAGACGAACCGCGCGCGAAGCTGCGCGCGCGCCTTGACGAGCTCAGGGTCGGTGATGCCGTCGCGGACGAACCGATCGATTTCGGCGAGCGTGACGTCTTCAACTGCGCGCAGCGACTGCCCGTCGGCGACCGTGGCCCAGAAATAGAAGAGAAAGGGATGCTCGGTCGGAAGCACCGCTCCCCCGACGCTGGCGGCGAGCCCGGGATCGACAAGCGCCCGGTACAGCCGAGCGCTGCGCTGAGGCGTGGGCACGTTCAATCCGGACCACAGATTGAGCCCCGACGCACCAGTCAGCGCCGCATCGACGACGAGCAACGGGAAAAAGTCCGGGTCGGTCACGGCGGGCGCATGATACGCGGCGCGCCAGTATGCCGTGGTCCCGTCCTTGCGCAGGTGCACCCGGCGCTCCGCCGCTTGCATCGGCTCCACCGCCCTCACCCGGGGGACATCCTTGCCGCCTGGAATCGATCCGAAATGATGCTCGACTCGCCGCAGGACGTCGTCGGTCTCGACATCACCCACGATGACGAGGGCGGCGTTGTTCGGGATGTAATAGCGCGAGTAATGGCCGTAGAGGTCCTCTCGCGTCATCGACTGGAGATCCTGCAGCCAGCCGATCGTTGGATGGCGATACGGGTGGACCTTGAAGGCCGTGGCCGTCAGCTCCGTTTCGAGCAGCTGCTCGGGGTCGTTCTCGCCGCCCTGGAGTTCCGAGATGATGACCGTCCGCTCCGACTCGCAGTCCTCTGGCTCGTACAAACAGGCGTGCATCCGCTCGGCTTCGATGAACAGCATGCGATCGAGCGCGTCTCGTGACGCCGTTTCGAGATATGTGGTCTGATCAATCCACGTATAGCCGTTCCAGGTGCCGCCGAACTGCTCGATGATGCCTTT
This sequence comes from Vicinamibacterales bacterium, assembly GCA_035512515.1. Lineage (GTDB taxonomy): Bacteria > Acidobacteriota > Vicinamibacteria > Vicinamibacterales > UBA2999 > JACCSI01. The sequence goes on along the minus strand of DATKDY010000146.1, from coordinate 18,936 downwards.
GACTTGTTCGCGCGGGATATGGCGGGTGCCCTTGAAATTCATGTGCTCGACCCAGTGCGAGACGCCGGTCAGTCCCGGCCCCTCGTCCTTGGACCCGACTTTGTACCAGCACCAGACGGAGGCCAACGGTGCGGTGTGCACCTCCTGAACGAGCACTTTCAGCCCGTTGTCGAGCACCGTCTCACGTACCGGGGGCACCGCGAGGGCGACGCGCGACACAGGCATAGAGCCATTATTACAATAGACAGACTGCCATGCCCGAGTGGAAGGACACATGTAACCTGCCTCGCACCGCCTTCTCCATGAAGGCGAACCTGCAGGCAGCTGAGCCGGAGGCGATCTCGCGCTGGCAGCAGGGTGATCTCTACGGCCAGCTCCGCCGTGCCAGGTCAGGTGCCCAAAAATTTGTGCTTCACGACGGGCCGCCTTACGCCAACGGCGAAATCCACATTGGCACGGCCCTCAACAAGGTCCTCAAGGACTTCGTGGTCAAATCGCGGAGCATGGCCGGCCTTGATGCACCGTACGTGCCGGGGTGGGACTGCCATGGCCTGCCGATCGAGCTCAAGGTCGACCGTCAGCTCGGCCCCGAAAAGCGGCAGATGAGCGTTGCGGATTTCCGGCGGGCGTGCCAGGCCTATGCCGCGAAATACGTGGACATCATGCGGGAGGACTTCAAACGCCTCGGTGTTTTCGGGGAATGGGACGACCCCTATCTGACGATGAAGCCGAGCTACCAGGCCGACATCGTGCGGGCCCTGGGCCGGTTCGTCGAGCAGGGGATGGTCTACAAGGGTAAGAAGCCGGTGCATTGGTGTATGCATTGCCGTACTGCCCTCGCCGAAGCTGAGGTGGAGTACGAACCCCACACGTCGCCGTCCATCTACGTCGAGTTTCCGTTGAAGGCGGAGAGTGCCGCTGAGCTGGGGACACGAGTTCCCGAGTTGACCGGCAAGCAGGTGTCCGTCCTGATCTGGACGACCACGCCCTGGACGATCCCGTCCAACCTCGCCGTCGCGTTCCACCCGGATTTTGTCTACGGCGCCTATGAGGTGAGGTCCGGACCTGTGGCGCCAGCACAGCCAGTGAAGGCCCCGGGTGCCTTGGGCGCCGAAGCCTCGGCGAAGGCGGCAGCCGGGGCATCGCCGACCGTGGTCATCGTCGCGACGGATCTCGCCGAAGCGGTCGGCTCGACGCTCGGGCGCCCGCTGGGTGCGCCGCTGGCGACGTTCGAGGGCCGCGTCATGGAGCGGCTCGTCTTCGAGCACCCTCTCTACGGCCGCGACTCGCTCGGCGTGCTCGGCGATTACGTGACGCTCGAGGCCGGCACCGGGGTCGTGCACACCGCGCCAGGCCATGGTGCAGACGACTATCACACGGGCATCAGCTACGGACTCGACATCTACGGTCCGCTCGATCCGGGCGGGCATTATCTCGACAGCGTCGAGTTGTTCGGCGGCATCCAGGTGCTGGACGCCAATCCGAAGGTCGAAGCCGCTCTGGCCGAGCGCGGGCGTTTGTGGCACCGCGAGGATTACGACCATTCCTACCCGCACTGCTGGCGCTGCCACAATCCCGTCATCTTTCTCGCGACCTCGCAGTGGTTCATCGCCATGGATCACCCCGACGGATCCGGAGATTTTCGGCGCCGCGCGCTCGAGGCCATCGATGCGACGCGGTGGATTCCGTCGTGGGGACGCGAACGCATCTACAACATGATCGCGAATCGCCCCGACTGGTGCATCTCGCGCCAGCGCTCGTGGGGAGTGCCCATTCCGGCCGTGGATTGCACCTCGTGCGGCACTGCGATCCTCACGAGAGCGCTCACGGATCGCACGGCGGCCGTGTTCGATCGGCATGGCGCGGATGCGTGGTACGAGCGGCCGATCGAGGAGTTCCTCCCGGAGGGCCTCACATGCGCGTCATGCGGAGGCCGCGAGTTCGAGCGCGAGTACAACATCCTCGACGTGTGGTTCGATTCAGGCTCCAGCCACGAAGCGGTGCTCCCGCGGTGGCCGGACCTCCGCTGGCCGGCGGATCTCTACCTCGAAGGATCGGATCAGCATCGCGGCTGGTTCCACAGCTCGCTGCTGGTGGGTCTGGGCACGCGCGGCCGGGCGCCATTCGACCAGGTGCTCACGCACGGCTTCGTCGTGGACGAACACGGCCGCAAAATGTCGAAGTCGCTCGGCAATACCATTGCGCCCCAGGACGTGATGAAGCAAAGCGGCGCCGACGTGCTGCGCCTCTGGGTGTCGATGGTCGATTATCGCGAGGACATTCGCCTGGGCAAAGAGATCCTCGCGCGCGTGGTCGAGGCCTATCGCAAGTTCCGCAATGTCCTTCGCGTGCTGCTCGCCAATCTCTACGACTTCGATCCGCAGCGCGACCAGGTTCCACAGGGCCGCATGGTCGAAGTCGATCGCTGGGCGATGGCGCGCTACGCGAGCGTCGCATCGAAAATCGTCAGGGCGTACGACGATTACGATTACCCCGCCATCTACCATGCCGCCAACCAGTTCATCACGGTGGACTTGAGTGCGTTTTACGTGGACATCACGAAGGACCGCATGTACACACTCGGTGCGAAGTCCGAGGCGCGCCGATCCGGCCAGACGGCGATGTTCCTGATGGTGGACGGGCTCGCGCGACTGCTGGCGCCGATTCTGCCGTTTACGATGGACGAGGTGTGGCGCACTCTGCCGGGCGCACGGGAGCCGTCGGTGCATCTGGCGTTGTTCCCGTCTGACTTCGGGCGGTGGCAGGATGACGCCCGGCTCGATCGCTGGGGGCAGCTGAGCATCGTACGAAACGCCGTGAACGTCGCCCTCGAAGAAAAACGTCAGCAAAAGGTCATCACCTCGTCACTTTCGGCACGCGTCGGCGTGGCGGCCACGGGAGCGCTGGCGCAGTTGCTCGCCGAGACTCGCGACGACCTGCCCACGTTATTCGGGGTTTCACAAGTGGATCTCGATGAGGCTTACACCGAAGCCGCCGAGCAATCCTCGGGGGTGCAGGTACGCGTGGAGCGCGCCGACGGCGTGAAGTGCGAGCGGTGCTGGCGGTTCGTGGCGGCGGTGACGCCCGAGGGCATCTGCGATCGATGCGTTGAAGCATTGGCGGAACCGGTGAGCGGCTAGTGACCGCAACCGCGGTATCGCGCCGCCTCCAGTGGATCATCGTCGCGACCATCGTGCTCGCCGATCAGCTGACCAAGGCATTGGTGAGACAGACGCTCGAGCTTCACGAGAGCATGCCGGTCATCCCGGATGTGCTGGCGCTGACGCGCGTCCACAACAGCGGCGCCGCCTTCGGGATGTTCAACTCGATGGACTTCCGCGGCAAGACGCTGCTGCTCATCGTGGTGGCCAGCGTGGCGCTGCTGGGGGTGGCGTGGTATGCCGTGTCGATTCCACTCTCCGAGCGGCTGGCGCGGCTCGGCGTCGCCTGCATCCTGGGCGGGGCCATCGGCAATCTGATCGACCGGGCGACCGCTGGCTACGTGCTCGACTTCGTGGACGCCTCGTGGCGAGGGTGGCATTTCTGGGCGTTCAACGTCGCCGACGCCGCCATCTCCATCGGCGTCATTCTGATGATTCTCGATCTAGTGGGGCTGGGACGCCGTGCATCCGATTCTCTTTGAACTGGGACCAATCACGATCTACTCATATGGCGTCCTGCTGGCCGCCGCCTATCTGCTTGGCTTGTGGCTGGCGGCGCGCCGCGCCCGACAGGCCGGACTCGATCCCAACAAAGTGCTCGACCTCGGCATCTGGGTGATCATCGCCGCACTCATCGGCGCCAAGGCGCTGCTGTTGATTGTCGATTTCGATCAGTTCACGAGCAGCTGGCAGGAGTTCATGACGCTGTTGCGATCCGGCGGCGTGTTTTACGGCGGGCTCATCGCGGCGGTCATCGTCTGCATCTACCAGCTGCGAAAGCACCAGCTGCCGCTCTGGACATCAGGCGATCTGTTTGCCCCCGGCATCGCGCTCGGCTACATGGTCGGCCGACTGGGGTGCCTGCTCGCCGGATGTTGTTTCGGCAAGCCGACCGACGTCGCCTGGGCGGTGACCTTCACCGACCCGATCGCGAACCTCAATGTCGGCACCCCGCTGAACATCCCGCTCCATCCCACGCAGCTCTACGAATCGGGGGCGGGACTGATCATCCTGCTGCTGCTGCTGGGACTGGAGCGCCGCGGCCGGGCCTTCCCGGGACGCACGTTCTGGTTTTTCGTGCTCTTCTATTCCGTGTCGCGCTTCGTCATCGAGTTCTATCGCGGCGACGATCGCGGCATGCCGCTCGACGGGCTCTCGACCTCGCAGCTGATTTCGCTCGTTCTGTTCCCATTGAGCCTGATTATGCTGTGGTATCTGAGCCGGCCGTCGCGGCCGCAGGCTGACGTGCCGGCAAAACCGCGCAAGCCGCGGTTTGCGTAAGCACGATGGACACCGCCAGATGGTAATTACCATCCAACCGGAACACGACGGCCTGCGTCTCGACCGCGTCCTGACGAGTGAGATCGCGGGGCACTCGCGCTCGCAGATTCAGCGTCTCATTGATGACGGGCACGTGAGGCTGCCTCGCGTCACCACCGTCAAGGCCAACACCGCGGTTCGCGAGGGGGATGTCATCACCGTCACGCTGCCGGAGCCGTCGGCGGCGACACCAGCCGCGGAGGAGATCCCGCTCGACGTCCTTCACCAGGATCCCGACATCATCGTCATCAACAAGCCCGCCGGGATGGTCGTTCATCCTGGCGCCGGCCACGGCAGCGGCACACTCGTCAATGCGCTGCTGCATCATGTGACGGACCTCAGCGGCATCGGCGGCGAGCTGCGTCCGGGAATCGTCCATCGGCTCGACAAGGGCACGTCGGGTGTGATGGTCGTGGCAAAACACGACGCGGCGCACCAGGAGCTATCGCGGCAGTTTCAGAACCGTGAAGTCGAAAAGGAATACGTGGCCCTGGTGTGGGGATTGGTGCACCAGCGCAAGCGCATCGACGTCCCCATCGGCCGCGATCCGGTGCATCGCCAGAAGATCTCGACCCGCGCCCGGCGCGCCCGATCGGCGGTTACGCGCGTGACGTGGGCGCGACACGTCCCAGGCCTCTCGCTCCTCCGCCTGGCGATCCAGACGGGGCGGACGCATCAGATTCGCGTCCACCTGAACGCCATCGGTCACCCGGTCGTCGGCGACTCGCTGTACGGAGGCATCCACCGGAGGGTACCGCACCACCTCCGCGCAGTGCAGCATTTGACACGCCCATTCCTGCACGCCGAGCGGCTGGCTTTCACCCATCCACGAACGGGCGACTACCTCGAGTTCAAAACGCCGCTGCCAGACGACCTTCGTGCCACGCTCGACGGGGTGAATCCGCAACTGCTGCACATGCTCGAAAATACGGTCGGCACCGCGGATGCGGAGAACGTCGTTGCCGGAGAACACGGAGAAGCCGCCGATGAAGACCGCCAAGCTTGAACAGCGGCGCACGATATACGAAGGACGCGTATTCAGAGTCGAGGTCGATCGCGTCATCATGCCTTCGGGCCACACGGTTGACATGGACATCGTCCGGCATCCGGGCTCCGTGGTTTTGCTGCCGATGCCATCGCCCGACAGGATCATCCTGATCCGTCAATACCGCTACACGATCGATCGGTGGATCTGGGAGCTTCCTGCCGGCACTTTGAAGCCGGGCGAGGATCCAGTCGAAGCGGCCGCGCGTGAGTGCGAAGAAGAGATCGGCCGCGTCCCGCAGCGCGTCGCGCGGCTGCGGTCGTTCTTTCCCACGCCTGGATTCTGCGACGAGCAGATGCACTTTTTCGTATGCGATGAGCTGACCGATCCGTCGCCCGACTCGCCAGTTCGCAAGGATGACGATGAGGACCTGGAGCCGCGTGTGTTCACGCTCGATGAGGCACGCGAGATGTTCGATGCCGGTGACATCATCGATCTGAAGACCGCGGTCGGGCTTGCGCTGCTGCTCGACTGACGGCTACAGGTGGGCTTCCTCGTAGGTGGCGAAGTGAATGTCGATCGTGTCCTCGATCCGGCGGGCATACCCGCCGGCCAGAAGGATCACGATTGGGATCGCGGCCGCGCGGCAGGCGTCGAGTACGATGCGATCGCGGTGACGTAACCCGGACTTGGTCAGCGCCAGCCCGCCGAGCTGATCGTCTTCGAAGGGATCGGCGCCGGCAAGGTAAAACACGATCTGCGGCGCGTGGGACATGACCTGAGGCAGCGACGCGCGCAGCCGGTCGAGGTACGCTTCGTCGCCCGTGCCGTCAGGTAAACCGACGTCGAGCGAGCCTCGCGGCTTGTGCACGGGGTAGTTGTGCTCCTGATGCATCGAGAACGTGAACACTCGAGGGTCACTCTCGAAGATGAACGCCGTGCCATTGCCGTGATGAACGTCGAGGTCGATCACCGCCGCGCGCGCGACGCCGCCCTCGCGCAGCAGCACACGGATCGCGACGGCGACGTCGTTGAAGACACAGAAACCTTCGCCGTGGCTGGCGAAGGCGTGGTGAAACCCGCCGCCGATGTGAAACCCGGGCTGGCCGGTCTCGACGGCGAAGTACGCCGCCTCGATCGTGCCGCCGGTCATCAGGCGGAACCCTTCGACGACTTCAGGCGACCAGGGAATTTCCAGCAAGGCAAGTTCGTTCCACTCGAAGGTGCCGGTCTGCAGCTTGGCGAGGTATTCGCCGCTGTGGACGGTGGCAAGCTGTTCCCACGTTGCCACCTGCGGCTCGACGACGTCCGCGTCCACGTTCGACTGGCGGATGCGATCGTGCACCAGCTGGTATTTCCGCGTTGGAAAGACGTGTGCGCCGATGTCGATGTCATATCGGGCGGAATGAACGACGATCATTGAAGCGATGCGTGGTGTACGCGCTTCTGCGCTTTCTTCGCCTGGCCCGATCGTGACGCGGGCAGCAGCGCGAGCAGCAGCACTTCGTCAATCGTGTTGACCAGGTGAATCGTCAGCCCACGCCGCAGTTCGTCGGTCAAATCCTCGTTCACGTTCTTCGCATTCTGCCGCGGCAGGATGACCTCGCGAATCCCGAGACGCTTGGCGGCCAGGACTTTTTCCTTGATGCCGCCAACCGGAAGGACGCGGCCCGACAGCGTGATCTCCCCGGTCATCGCGACGTCGCCGCGCACCGGACGGCGCGACAGCTCCGAGATCATGGCGGTGACCATCGTCACGCCCGCCGACGGGCCATCTTTCGGAATCGCGCCCGACGGGACGTGTACGTGCAGCTCGGAACCCTTGAAGAAGTCCGGATCGACCGCCCACTCCGTGGCATGAGCGCGAATCCACGATAGCGCCGCACGCGCCGATTCTTTCATCACATCGCCGAGCTGTCCGGTCAGCGTGAGCGTGCCGGCCCCCGTCATGCGGGACGCCTCGACGAGCAGCACCTCGCCGCCGACAGGCGTCCAGGCCAGACCGATGGCCACGCCTGGATGCTTGGTTCGCTCTTCCATTTCTTCATCGAGAAACCGCGGGGCGCCGAGAAACGTCTGGACGAGCTCGGGGGTGACCTTCACCTTGGAGGTCTGCCCTTCGGCCCGGCGCCGCGCGATCTTGCGGCAAATCGCACCGATCTCGCGTTCGAGATTGCGCACACCCGCCTCGCGCGTGTAGCCGCGGATGATCATTCGCAGTCCCGCGTCGGTGAAGATGACCTGCTTGTCGGTGAGACCGTGGTTTTTCACCTGTCGTGCAACCAGATGGTCGCGCGAGATCGCCAGCTTCTCTTCCTCGGTGTATCCGGCAAGCTCGAGCACTTCCATCCGATCGCGCAACGCCGGCGGAATGGGATCCAGCGTGTTCGCCGTCGTGATGAACAACACCTCGGAGAGATCGAAGGGCACGTCGAGATAGTGATCCCGGAAGGTCGAGTTCTGCTCGGGGTCGAGCACCTCCAGCAACGCCGACGCCGGATCGCCACGGAAGTCCGAACCGAGCTTGTCGATCTCGTCGAGGATGAACAGCGGGTTCTTCGACTCTGCCCGCCGCAGCCCCTGGATGATTTGGCCGGGCAGCGCACCGATGTAGGTTCGGCGGTGGCCGCGGATTTCCGCCTCGTCGCGCATGCCGCCAAGTGACACCCGAACGAACTTCCGGTCCAGGGATTGCGCGATAGAACGCGCCAGGGACGTCTTTCCGACACCCGGCGGACCGACAAAGCAGAGAATCGGCCCCTTCATCTGCGGGTTCAGTTTCCGGACCGCGAGGTATTCGAGGATGCGATCCTTCGCCTTTTCGAGCCCGGAATGATCCTTGTCGAGCGTCTCCAGCGTCTTGGGCAGATCGATCACTTCCTCCGTCCGCTTCGCCCATGGCAATGCGAGCAGCCAATCGAGGTAGGTGCGAGACACCGTGTATTCGGCCGCCGCCGGCGGCATCTTGGACAGCCGATCGAGCTCGCGCACCGCCTCCTTCTTGACCGGCTCCGGCATCCCTGCCGCTTCAATCTTCGTGCGAAGTTCCTCGATCTCCTTCGTCTGATCGTCGCCTTCGCCAAGCTCCCGCTGAATGGCCTTCAACTGCTCGCGCAAGAAGTAATCCCGCTGGTTCTTGCCGACCTCGGATTGCACCTGCGACTGAATCTTGGAACCCAGCTCCAGCACTTCGAGCTCTTTGATGAGCAGACGATTGAGCACGTCGAGGCGGTGCCGGACGTCGAGCGTCGCGAGAACTTCCTGTCGTGTTTCGGTCGTAATCGAGCCAAGGCTCGACGCGATGAAATCGGCCAGCCGGCCGGGCTCGGCAATATTCATCGCGAGCGTCTGCAGATCGTCCGACATGAGCGGCGAGAGCGACACGATCTGCTGGAAATTCGTCTTGATGTTCCGCTGCAGCGCGTCGGTTTCCAGGCGATCCTTGTCACCGAGCACCTCGACGGCTTCCTCCACCTGCGCTCGCAGATATGGGCGCACGCTGATGACACCGGTCAACTGGACGCGAACGAGGCCTTGCACGATGATTCGCAGGCTCCCGTCCGGCAGCTTGAACATCTTGTGAATGTGGCTGGCCGTCCCCACGGGATAGAGATCGTCTTGAAGGGGCTCGTCTTCACCGGCTTCGCGCTGCGTGAACACCGCGATGAGGCTGCCACTGGACACGGCCTCGTCGATCAACCGGACGGAGCTCTCGCGCGCCACGGCGAGCGGCATGAACGAATTCGGGAACAGCACCGTGTCGCGCAGGGGAAGAACCGGCAACTCGCTGGGGAGCCGAAACGCCGGCTGATCCCCCGCAGACGGGTCAAGGCCTTCGACCGTCGGGGACTCGGCGACTTTGTCCTCTTCGTTACTCATCGATCCCTCAGAAGCAGCAGTTCAATAGCACGGTTGACGCCGGAAGTGAAACCCAAAGCGGGATCCTACAGGCGTGTTTTGCAGAAGGGAGCCGAGAATGAGGGGCCGCTAGCGAGGCTGCGCCTCAGAGCAGCGGGCGTGGAGAGGGAAGGCGCCACCTCGCCAGCCACTATTTTGTTTTGCCCCGCTCCCCGGGGCGGTCGCCATGACGGACAACACGTGACTCATGTGCGAGGATTTTGGCCGCAAGGCTCCCAGAAGAGACAATGGCGGGCTCCCATGCCAGGAGCCCGCCATCGGGACGCTGCCGCAGGCGGTAATCAGCCCTGGAGATCGTAAAACAGGCTCGATGAGCCCCGGCGCTGCGCGAGTGACCGCTCACGCTGCGCGGCGATCTCGCGCGCCTCTTCGCAGTCCTTGCACCGGACCGCAAAGGGCAGCGCACGCAGCCGCGCCTCGGCGATTTCGTCGCCGCACTCGAAACACAGCCCATAGCGGCCCTCTTCGAGCCGCGCCAGCGCTTCGTTGATTTTGTTCAGCGTTTCCGCCTTCATCTGAATCAGGGCCAGTTCGATGTCCTCCTGGATATCGACCTCGGAGGTCTCGCCCTGATCCATGACCTCGTGCGGCTTCTCCGCGCCCTCGGCACGGACACCGCGAATTTTGCCCTGGACTTCAGCGGCAAGTTCGCGCTGACGATCCTGCAGCATCTGCTTCAGTTCGTCATACCGTGATCCATCAGGGGGTGTGACCGTTGTCGTGCGCTTTGATGCCTTCGCCTTCGCCATGATGCCAACCGCTCCTTTCCGTATCACCGACCGTTCGTTTCGGCGACCGGATGATTGCCGCCCTTTAAGCAAAGGGCGTGCCCTTATAATTATCGGCCCGTCGTGAAAAATCGTGATGGCAAATGAAGGTTGACCGCACCGAGCTAGGGGAATAATACGCCGCCGACTGGGAGGATTTCCGTGAACCTGACCACTCCCGTTCCTGCTGGTGCTTCGTAAACCTCTGAATTACCGCGACTTACGGCTCTAATCGGCCAGATAATCCGTCTCGGCCCGAACACCGTTCACTGCCATTAGACGCCGACCAGGCAAATTGGGTTCGGCGACGTCCGCTTACCCACATTGTCACCTATCCGGGACACCGACAAACCACGGGAGGGTATCACGGGCCCCAGTCCGTGGCCATACAGCCACACTGCTGGGCAGGCGACCTCAAGGGAGAATGATGCGCGAACCGGCTTGACCTGCGTCGGGCGGCCGCTCCTGCAGGATCCTCGACACCAGCGCCAGGTAATTTGCCGGGCCGTCGCCAATTCCGGCGGCCGCATGACTAGCCCCCCGTTCGATCCCCCGCAGGACCGCTGACACTTCGCGCTCAAACCGGGAGCCGCTGCCTTCGCCGGCAAGCTTGGCCAGGTAAGCTTTCAACTCACGACGAAGCGCCTCACCGGCCGGCGACGATGCAGCTGCTTCGTACAGGACTCCGCGGCCGGCCGTCTCGAAACTCGTGGCCAGCGCCCCAACCGCATCGGCCACGTCTGCATCCGTGAGCCGCAATCCGTCCGGTTTGAATCGCGAGATGAACGCGTGAATGACGAAGAAGAGTTGCAGTTGCGGTTCCGACAAGCGGCCGAGCGCGCCCAGCAAGACGGCGAGATCCTGCTCCTGCTGCCGCTTGACCATCGCCGCGGGATGCCGCTGGGCCGTCGTCAGGTAAACGCACGTGGGCGGACACGCGATCTCGATGAGACGCTTGGTGCCGCAGCACACGGTGCAGATTTGCTGTCCCACTGCAGGGCACGTTCTCTTGGCCTTCCGAGAGCGGCACAGGGGACATGTCATTGCCTCAGCTTAACTGAGTCCGTATAATTGCCCCAAAATCTCCTGCCGCGGCGGGAACGCAGCTTGCAGAGGGCGAATCGCGAGGTACTGATGAACGAGTCACTGGTGCATGCGCAGACGCCCGTGGAGTTCTTCAAGGAACAGGTGGAAGCCGCCTGCGAACGTCAACATCTCCGGCCCCAGCCCCTCACCTCCTATTACGTCGTCAGTCTCCTGTCAGAGTTCGTGCATCTGGACCGCCCAGGGGCAGGCGACGCCATGGCGGCCGACGAGCCATTAGGCGTCAAACTGTTGCGCGCACTGCAGACTGGCGGCAACCTGCAACGCTTGGGACTCAAGCAAGTCGGCGACGCCTCGTTGTTCATTTCGGGGTTCTTCTCGGACAGCCTGCGGCGCAGTCTCGTGGATATCGACTATTACGTCTCGCTCGGGGGATACGCCTACCGGTCGCTGGTGACGACCGACGACACCCTGTCGCCCATTTTTGCCGAGTTGTCTGACAAATTTGTCGGTTTCGTGGACGTGCTGTCGGACGTCAGCGCACGCACCTCACTCACCAACGATGCGGATCTGCTGCGGCTCTACGAAAAGTGGGTCCGGACAGGCAGCAAGCGGAACGGCGACCTCCTCGCCGAACGCGGCATCGTCCCGAACGCCACGGCCTCGCTGCGCGTCCAGTAGCGGCGCCTTCGGCGCCAAGTTCAAAACCGCCACGGAGCCCAGTTCGGGCGCCTTCGGCGCCGCGTTCGAAACGGTCAAGACCGCAAGTTCAAAGCGCGCAGCCTGCTCTCGCGAGAATGCCGTTGGCGTTGAACTGGGTACCTTGGCGATTTTGAACTGTCGTCGGCGTTACCCGACGACAGCGATCGCGTCGATTTCGACGCGGACATCTTTGGGAAGCCGCGCAACTTGCACCGTCGCGCGCGCAGGGTAGGGTTGGGAAAAGTGCGACGCGTAGATCTCGTTCACGGCAGCGAAGTCGTTCATATCGGCCAGGAAGATCGTGGTGCGTACGACGTCGGAGAAGTCGGCGCCGCCGGCTTTGAGCAGTGCCCCCAGGTTCTGAAGCACGCGCGTCGTCTGCGCGCGGATGTCGCCTTCGACAAGCTCGCCGCTGGCGGGATCGAGCGGGATCTGCCCGGAAAGAAAAAGAAAGTTGCCGACGCGCAGCGCCGGAGAGTAGGGGCCGATGGCGGGCGCCGACCCCGGCGCTGTGACGACCTGTTTCGTCAACTACGCCGCCTTGACGACCTTCTGTGACCGGATGCAGCGGGTGCACACCTTCATGCGCTTCACGCCGCCGCCGACCTGGGCACGGACAGTCTGCAGATTGGGCTCAAAGCGGCGCGGGCGGACGTTGTGCGCGTGTGAGACGCGCCGCCCGACGACGGGGCCTTTGCCACAGATTTCGCAACGCATTGCCATGACGGGTTCCTATCTACGCGGAATCAGCCCTCGCGGGCAAACCTAAACTATAGCAGAGGGGTGGGAACAAGTTCAAAACGACCAAGGTGCCCAGTTCAAAACCCGTGGTTCCTCGCCTCAGTTGTCAAGACCGTGAGTCACTACCGAAAACTGTAAGCCGCGCTCCAGGACGAGACTGATAGCGGCCGGTGCTGAAGGCGCCGGGGGTTTCGCGGGTTAGCGCGACGCGGCCCGCTCGACCCCAATGACCCCCTCGACCGCTCGGATCGACTTGATGACACGATCCAGATGCTTCAGGTCCTGGATCTCGACCGTCATATCGATGCGCGCGTGCGGATCTTCGCCACGCGTGGACGCTTCGAGCGACAGGATGTTGGTATTGATGTCCGCGATCCGCGAGCTCAGCTCGGCAATCATGCCCTTGCGATCCTCGACGTGCATCGTCAAACGCACCGTGTACGGAGCCACGTCGGTTCCCTTGTCCCACTCGACCTCAATCCGCCGCTCAGGGTCGTACTGCAGGTTGATCACGTTCGGGCACGTGGCCGAGTGCACCGACACACCCTTGCCGCGCGTGATGTAACCGGTGATCTTCTCGCCACGAATGGGGTTGCAGCACCGCGCGCGAAACACCATCAAGTCGTCAACGCCACGCACGACGATACGATCTGACGTCGGCGCCGGCTTCAAAACGCGCTTGACGGCGGTCACGACCGGGTGCTCCGGGGCCTTCTCCTTGAGCTCACCTTGCGGCACGAGCTTGTCCAGAAACTGCTTCGGCGACAGCTTGCCGTAGGCGATCTGCGCAAACACTTCGTCGCGCTGGAACCCGAGATCACCAGCGGCTTTCATCAGGATGTCGCCGTCGAGCAGCTTGCCCACGTTGATGTCGTACCGCCGGCCCTCCTTTTCGAGCAGCTTGCGACCGAGCTCGACCGCGCGTTCTTTCTCTTCGCCCTGAATCAGGTGCTTGATCTTGCTGCGCGCCCGCGACGTCGCCACGAAATTGAGCCAGTCACGACTTGGATTGTGGCCAGGGTTGGTGATGATCTCGACGATGTCGCCGTTCTTCAGCTTGGTGCGAAGCGGCACCATGCGGCCGTTGACCCTGGCACCAACACAGTGATGGCCGACGTCGGTATGGATCGCGTACGCGAAATCGACCGGCGTCGAGCCGCGCGGCAGCACCTTGACTTGTCCTCGCGGTGTGAAAGTGTAGACCTCCTCCGGATACAGATCGATCTTCAGATTGGTCAGGAACTCCTGAGGGTCGCGGACTTCCTGCTGCCATTCGAGCAACTGGCGAAGCCACTGAAAGTACTGTTCGTCACGCGCGGCCCCGACGCGGCCTTCCTTGTACTTCCAGTGGGCGGCGATACCTTCCTCGGCGCGCCGATCCATCTCCTCGGTGCGAATCTGCACCTCGAACGGGAAGCCATGTTCACTGATGACCGACGTGTGCAACGACTGATAGCCGTTCGGACGCGGCATCGCGATGAGGTCCTTGATACGGCCGGGAACAGGGGACCACGTCTGGTGGATGATGCCGAGCGCGGCATAACAGTCCTTGACGCTCGAGGTGACGATGCGCAGCGCCACGAAGTCGTAGACCTGATCGAGGTCGATCTTCTGGCGCCTCAACTTCAGCCAGATGCTGAACAGTCGCTTGATACGGCCATCAATCCGAATGACGGGGACCTGTGCGTCCTGCAGTTTCGTCCGAATCTCGGTGAGCAGCTCCTCGATGACGCCTTCGGTGGCGCGGCGCTTCCCTTCGACGCGCGACCGCAGCGACTCATATGCGGTTGGCTCGAGATACTTGAACGCCAGCTCCTCCAGCTCGTTCTTCACCTTGGCCATGCCAAGGCGATTGGCGATGGGCGCGTAGATATCGAGCGTCTCTTGCGCCGTCCGGACCCGCCGCTCGTCGGACATGTACTGCAGTGTCCGCATGTTGTGCAGGCGGTCGGCCAGCTTCACGAGGATGACGCGGATGTCATCGACCATCGCGAGCAGCATCTTCCGGAAATTTTCGACCTGGCGTTCCTCGCTGCTCGAAAATGGGATCGCGCTGATCTTCGTGACCCCTTCGACGATGTGAGCGACATCGTCTCCGAATGTCTCCCGGATGCGCTCGATGGTGGCGAGCGTGTCTTCGACCACGTCGTGGAGCAGGCCCGCGGCCACGCAGACGACGTCCAGTTTCATGTCCGCGAGGACGTCGGCCACCTCGAGGGGATGCACGAGGTAGGGTTCGCCGGAATGGCGAACCTGGCCCTTGTGTTCCAGGGCCGAAAAGACGTAGGCCCGCCGGAGCAGCTCCACATCGGCGTCGGGGCTGTAGCCCCGCACCTTTTCCAGCAGGTCTTCGAAGCGAATCATGAAATCTGGTGTCTAACGATCCAGAGGCAGGTTTCAGGCCTCAGGCCCCAGGTCCGGCCCAGGCTGCAGTTTGACACACGGCGGGGTTGCGGGGCGCCGAGAGACAGGGCTATACTCGGCCCTTTCCGTGGAACCAGCACAAGCCATCCAGGTGTGCTGGGGATTCCTGAGATTCTGGAATTCTGTGGATCGTGAATTCTGTGGCTCGTTGGATCGTTAAGTTCTGTGAGGGGGAGTGGAATGAAGATCCGGTCTTCGGCAGCCTTGGCGCTCGTGCTGGGCTTGGGCGTTGCGCTCGCTGGTTGCGACAAAATGAACGAAATCCGCGCCATGAAGGCGTTCAAGGACGGCAACAAGCTGTACGTGGCGAATGACTATCGGGCGGCGGCGGTGCATTACGAAGAGGCGATCCAGATGGATCCCGAGGACAACATCAATAGTTGTGGGGGGAGCCCGGGCTGTGTCTATTTCTACCTCGGCAACTCCTACGACAACATCTACCGCCCGACCCGGAAAGGCGAGCCCAACAACGACGCCTTGCTCGACCAAGCGATTGCGAACTACAAGATGGCCGCCGAGAAGATCACCAACGACCCGAAAATGCGAACGCTGGCGCTCCAGTACCTCGTCGCCGCCTACGGCCCGGACAAGCTCAACGATCCGACACAAGCCGAGCCGGTCGTCCTGGACATGATCAAGCTCGAGCCCAACGAGCCCACGAACTACTTCGTCCTGGCCCAGATTTATGCGGATTCTGGCGAGTACGAGCTTGCGGAAGAAACCTACCTGAAGGCGAAGGAAGTGCGTCCCAACGATCCGATGGTCTATATGCGCTTGGCAGGCTTCTACAACCAGCAGGGCGATTTCGAGAAAACGATCGAGGCCGTACACGAGCGCACGCGCATCGAGCCCAACAATCCCGAGGCGTTCCAGACGCTCGCCACCTATTATTGGGACAAGGCGTACCGCGACTTCCGCCTCTCGGACAAGGAAAAGATGCAGTACGTCCAGAGCGGAATCGAGGCGGTCGATCGCGCGCTCAACATCAAGGACGACTACATGGAGGCGGTCGCCTACAAGAACCTCCTGCTCCGCCTGCAGGCCAACCTCGAAACGGATCCAGCCAGGCAGAAGCAGTTGCTGAACGAGGCCGACAAGCTCCGCGACCGTGCCACCGAACTGCGGAAGCAGAAGGCGGCAGGCACGCAGTAATTCCGGGCCGCCGGTCTCAGAATCGCGGCCAGGCACCCCTTGGAGAGGCCGGTCTTTTTGGACCGGCCTCTTCGCTGTACCGGCGGTTTCCATGTGCCGGAACGCGCCCGCCCCGCCCCGACCGGCCTGGCCGCGGGCAGCTGCCCCATTCGTTTACTCGCTGGTAACGTCCAGGTGGTATCTTCGATTGTCACAGGACACGTATTTTCAGCAATATTGGCGTTACTGAAGACTGCACCTAGTTGGAAGGACGGAGGAGTCAGATGAAGCACAAGACCGTCACCCTGCTCGCAATCGGCGTGCTCCTGGGGTCGCTGTCCCCGGTGTTCGCGCAGGGTGTTACGACCGGCCAGATTTCGGGCCTTGTGGTCGACGCACAGCAGCAGCCCGTAGCAGGCGCGAACGTCATCGCCATTCACGAGCCCTCGGGCTCGACCTACGAGGCCACCACTCGCGCCGATGGACGCTATTCCATCCCGAACATGCGCGTGGGTGGCCCGTATAGCGTGACCGTGGCCTATACGGGCGCGGGCGCGGCGGCGTTCGAGCCGCAGACCAGAACCGACGTCGTCGTCAACCTCGGGGTCGGCACCGACCTGAACTTCGAGGTGCGCGGCATCACGGTCACCGAAACGGTGACGGTGACGGCGGTCACCGACACGGTGTTCAGCTCGGCGCGCACCGGGGCCGCGACGTCGGTGAGCCGCAGCGAGATCGCGACGCTGCCGACGACCTCCGGCCGGATCAACGACCTCACGCGGCTGACGCCGCAGGCCAGCGGCATGTCGTTCGGCGGGCAGGACAACCGCTTGAACAACATCACCGTGGACGGGTCGTACTTCAACAACTCCTTCGGGCTGGCCGGCGCGCCCGGTGAGCGCACGGGGGTCGCGCCGATCTCGCTCGAAGCGATCGAACAGGTGCAGGTCAACGTCGCCCCCTTCGACGTCCGTCAAGGCAACTTCGTCGGCGCCGGCGTGAACTCCGTAACGCGCAGCGGCACGAATCGCTTCACCGGGTCGGTCTATCACCGGCTGAAGAACGACGGGTGGGTGGGCACCGAGGCCGCCGGCCTGACCTTCAATCCCGGCGAATTCACCTTCCGCGACACCGGCTTCTGGGCCTCCGGCCCGATCGTCCGCAATCGCCTGTTTGCGTTCTTCAACTTCGAAGACGAGGAGGACAATCGGCCGCTGACGAACTTCCGGGCCAATCGCGGGGGGGAAACGGTCGCCGGCAACACGACGCGCGTGCTGGCCTCCGACCTCGAGGCGGTCTCGTCCTTGCTGCAGAACACCTTTCAATACGAAACCGGCCCGTTCGAAGGGGTTGCGGACCTCACCCCCGCGAGGCGCTACCTGATTCGCAGTGACTTCAACCTGAACAACAACAACAAGATCAACTTCCGCTACACCCACCTCGATTCGAGTACTGACGTCAGCATCTCGGGCTCGAGCTCGCTGCTGCGTGGACGCAGGCCGTTCACCACGGACTTCCTGAGCTACCAGAACTCGAACTACCAGATCCTGGAGAACATTCGCTCGGGCATTGGCGAGTGGAACTCGATCATCGGCACGAACATGTCGAACAGCCTGATCATCGGCTACACCAAGCAGGATGAAAGCCGCGCCTCGCGCGGGTCCGTTTTTCCGCTCGTCGATATCTGGCAAGGCGGTACTTCTTATCTGTCGTTTGGCTCAGAACCGTTCACGCCCAACAACGAGCTGCGCTACAACACCTTCCAGTTGCAGAACAACTTCACGCGATTCGGGAACCGGCACTCGCTGACCTTTGGCTTCAGCCTCGAACGCTACGAGTCGGAGAACGTGTTCTTCCCAGGGTCGCAGAGCGCGTATCTTTACAACTCGCTCCAGGATTTCTACGCCGACGTCGCGGGCTACCAGGCGAATCCGACCCGCACGACATCTCCGATCACGCTCAACCGTTTCCAGGTCCGCTACATGAACATTCCCGGCCTCGACAAACCGGTGCAGCCCCTCGAGGTGCTCTACGGCGGCGCGTACGCGCAGGACGAGTGGCGCCCGCGCACCAACGTGACCGTCACCGCTGGTCTGCGTCTGGACGTCCCCGTGTTTGGCGACACCGGCTTTGCCAACCCGGAGGCCGATGCGCGAACGTTCCGTGACGAGAATGGCCAGGCGGTGCAGTTCTCGTCCGGCGACCTTCCGGAACCGAAGATTCTGTGGTCACCGCGCGTCGGCATCAACTGGGACGTCTTCGGCGACCAGCGCACCCAGATGCGCGGAGGCACGGGCGTGTTCACGGGCCGCCCGGCCTACGTCTGGATCTCGAACCAGATCGGCAACACGGGCATGCTCACGGGCTTTGAGACGGTGGACGGCACGAACCTGCGGCCGTTCCATCCCGACCCGAATCGTTACAAGCCGACACCGACAGGCAACCCGGCTCCGGCCTATGAGCTGGCCTTGACCGACAACGACTTCAAGTTTCCCCAGATCTGGCGCAGCAACATCGCCATCGACCAGAAGCTCCCGGGGGGCATCGTCAGCACCGTCGAGTTCCTCTACAACAGGGATGTCAACGGCATCTACTACATCAACGCCAATCTTCCGGCGGCCCAGACGTCGTTTGCCGGAGCCGACAATCGTCCGCGCTGGACGAGCAATCGCATCTATTCCAACACTTTCAATGCGGTGGTGCTGAAGAACCAGAATATCGGCTCGTCGTCCAACATCGCGGT
>DATKDY010000145.1:0-4170 GCA_035512515.1 Vicinamibacterales bacterium | reverse complement strand
CTCCCTTCAGTTGCGATTCGATTACGTTCCACAATGCCGCAAGCTCCGCGACACCCTTGTCCTCGGACAGCCGACCGATCCATATGAAACGCGGCGGCAATGCGGGTCGGATACGAGGCGCAGGGGTGAAGTTCGCCAGATCAACACCGTTCGATGAGCCGCGACCGATAACCTCGATCCGGCCTCGTTCGACCACACGTTCATTCTCCAAGAACTGTTGAAGTTCGCGGCCCACCGCCCACACGTGTGTCGCCAGCATCCCCGTGACACGGTCGGCGGTCTTCGCCAGCGCCACCGCGATGCCGCCGACGCCGTCATATGGCGCACCGGCGTAGGTGTGAACACGCGCAGGGACGCCAGCCATGTGCGCCGCGGCCATGGCCCAACAAGCCGGCCTTCGGGGTGTGACTGTGCACGATGTCCGGCCGCTCGCGACGAAATATCCGGACCAGCTCGAGGACCGCGCGGGCATCGAGGGCCGGGGACAGGCGGCGGAGCATATGTACGCCATAGTCTTCACGCCGTCGCGAATGAGATCCTCCAACATCGGCCCCGGTGACGACACGGCGATCACCTCGACCCCCCCCGCTGCATGTACGAGAGCTGACCAACGAGCAACGTCTGCAGACTTAAAGGCACCGTAGTGACGCGCAGCAACCGCGGCGGCACGGCGCGGCCGCCGCCGCCGGCGTACGACGGCGGCGTCATCGTCCGATCATGCGTGTCGCAACAGGAACACGCTCGCCGCACGTGCCCCACCCCGCCATCGACGCCACGTGCTTGTTGCCCCAACACACCACGCACGCGAAGTGAGCCGTTCTGCTGTCGGCGGCGTCGGACGAGCGCCCGCGAGGGTCAGGCTGACGTCACGTAAGCCGAGCGCAGACGGAGGCCAACACAACGGACACCGATGAAACCGACTGGCTGTCGCGGGACGCCGGTGCGTTCCTTCAACCGGACGATTATGTGCATCGTTTTCCTTGCATGTCCTTCCTCGTCCGCCATCCTGCTCGACGTGTCGTTCCGATACTATCCCGTCGCCCACGATCCGCGCTCTCGTTCAGCGTGCAGGCGAGGACCCTTACGTGTCCTACATACTTCCATACTTCGCCACCATAGCAGCGCACTAGCCCGCTTCATTCATGAACGTGCACGGACATGAGCACGACCGGGCTCAGCGTCGCTACAGGGACACGTTCGGGGGCCGGCAGATGAATTCCCAGGCGGCGATGCGATCAGAACGGCACTCAGCACGCGTGGAGAGCGTGAGACGCGGTGTTGAAACGACGCTGCCAGTGTGAACCTGCCCCGGTTTCGTGGACACCCCAGATCGCACGAAAGTGCGGTAGGAGTAGTCCATGGCCAAACGGAAACGGCGGGCGTTCACGGAGGAGTTCAAGGCGCAGACGGTGCGGCTGGTGCGCGACAGCGGTAAGTCCATCGGCGTGCTCGCGCGGGAGCTGGACCTCGGCGAGACGGTGCTTCGGAAGTGGGTCAGGCAGGCGGAGGTTGATGCAGGCCGCGGGCGGGCCGGGGCGCTGACGACCGAGGAGCGAGACGAGGTGACGCGCCTCCGGCGGGAAGTCCGCACGTTGCGCATGGAGCGCGAGATCCTAAAAAACTTTCGGGTACGCGTGGCCGTACCGCCTGCGTGAACAGAAACTCCGTGAGCGACGTATGCTAACAGTCCCGGGAGGAGTGGCCGTTCGCTTAATGGTGACGTTCGCGAGCCCGTTAAAAAACATGGTCCGGGGGTGGCTTGCGCACTTGAGAGTGGCGACGCCGTCAGGCGATCCCGTATAGGAAAGTGATCTGTCGCGCCATCCCTGCTCCCGAGGCTTCTCACAGGGGGCACCGCCATGCCATGGAGCAAGAAGAGGCGCGGGAAGTCTGCGGGGCGACTATCCACTATCAACCCCGATGCGGCCGGCATCGACGTCGGCTCGACGTTCCACGTTGTCGCGGTACCCAATGACCGAGACGAACAGCCCGTGCGCACCTTCCGGACGTTCAGCGGAGATCTTCACCGCTTGGCCGACTGGCTGAAGGAGACCGGCGTCACGACCGTCGCCATGGAATCGACGGGTGTCTACTGGATCCCTGTCTTCGAAATCCTCGAGGCACGCGGCTTCGAGGTGCTGCTGGTGAATGCGCGCGATGTCAAGAATGTCCCGGGTCGAAAGACCGACGTCAACGATGCCCAGTGGTTGCAGCAGCTTCACCAACATGGGCTCCTCCGCGGCAGTTTCCGTCCTCGCGATGGAGTGGTGCGCTTGCGCGCCTACCTGCGTCATCGTGAACGGATGGTGGATTACGCCGCCTCACACATTCAGCACATGCAGAAGGCGCTCATGCAGATGAACCTACAGCTCCACCACGTCGTCTCGGATATCACCGGGGTCACGGGGATGCGGATCATCCGGGCCATTGTCTCGGGAACTCACGCGCCCGCTACCCTGGCCGAGTTCCGCGATGTCCGGTGTGCCGCCTCGGAGGAAACCATCCGCGAGGCGCTCACGGGGAACTACCGCCCCGAACACGTCTTTGCCCTGCGCCAGGCCCTGGAGCTGTACGATTTCCACCACGTCAAGATCGCGGAGTGCGACACGGAGATCGAGGCGGTCTTGTGCACACTGAACGAGGCGCGGGCGACTCCCGAGGAGCCCCTGCCAGCCATTCGGCACGCCAAAGGCCGGAACGAGCCGGAGTTCGATGCGCGGCCCGCGCTGTACACCTTGCTTGGCGCGGATCTGACTCAGATCCACGGCTTCGGCGCCTATACCGTGTTGCGGCTCGTCGCGGAGTGCGGCGACGACATGAGGAAATGGCCGACGGCCAAGCACTTCACATCCTGGCTGAGCTTGGCCCCGGGGAACAAGATTTCTGGCGGCCGCGTGCTCAGTTCGAAGACGCGTCGCTCTTCGAACCGTGCCGCGACGCTGCTGAGGATTGCAGCCGTCAATGTGGGCAGAATGCACACGGCTCTCGGGGCGTTCTATCGCCGCCTCGCCGCGCGCACGGGCAAAGCGAAGGCGGTCACCGCCACCGCGCGGAAGCTCGCGATCCTGTTCTATAACGCACTCCGGTTTGGCATGACCTACGTGGATCCCGGTGCCTCGTACTATGAAGAGCGCTACCGACAGCGCGTCATCCAAAGCCTCCACCGCCGCGCTCAGCATCTCGGCTTCACGCTGGTCCCAGTTCCCGCGGCGAATGGGGGAGTTTCTTAGGAAAGCGGCGGCCTTCTTCGCCAAGGAGAACGCGTGAGGTTCGCGTTCATCGCGGTCGAGAAGGCCCACTTCCCCGTGCGGGCGTTGTGCCGGGTACTGGGTGTGTCGCGGGCCGGCTTCTATGCCTGGCACGAGCGGGCGCCGTCGCCGCACGCCCAAGCGGACGAGCGCCTCGGCCTCGAGGTCGCCGCGATCCACGCCGCGAGCCGGACGCGGTACGGCAGTCCGCGGATCCACGCGGAGCTCGTCGACCGCGGCCATCGGACCAGTCGCAAGCGCGTGGCCCGGCTGATGCGCCACCGCGGCCTCGCCGGTCGCCGACGGCGGCGTTTCCGCACGACGACCGACTCGCGCCACACGTTCCCCGTCGCGCCCAACGTCTTGGCCCGGCAGTTCGAGCAGCGCGCGCCTGACCTGGCGTGGGTCACCGACATCACCTACATCCCGACCGGCGAGGGCTGGCTCTACCTGGCGGTGATCCTCGATCTCTACTCCCGCTTTGTGGTCGGTTGGGCGATGAGCGAGCGCATCACCCGGGAGCTGACGCTGGATGCCCTCGAGATGGCGTTGGTCCGCCGACGTCCGCTCCATGGCCTGCTGCATCATTCGGATCGTGGCAGCCAGTACGCCAGCGGCGATTACCAGACCGTACTGGCCACCGAGGGCATCGCCTGCAGCATGAGCCGGCGTGGCAATTGCTGGGACAACGCGGTGGCCGAAAGTTTCTTCGCGACGGTGAAGGTCGAGTTGGTGCACGATGCCGCGTGGGCGACGCGCGCGGCCGCCCGCGCCGAGTTGTTCGAGTACATCGAGGTCTTTTACAACGGGCAGCGGCGCCACTCGTCGCTCGGCTATCTCAGCCCGCGGGCCTTCGAACGGCAGCGCGAACAAGAACGGTCGGCACCTTAACCCAGGTGTCTACGAAACCGGGGCAAGATCA
>DATKDY010000144.1:0-18731 GCA_035512515.1 Vicinamibacterales bacterium | reverse complement strand
AAGACGTCGCTGACGCCGAGCCCGCCGAGGGGAATGACCCGATCGAGCGGACGTCCGTCCACCAGTTCCATGGCGATGTAGGCCTGGCCGTCGGCCTCGCCGACTTCGTAGATCGTACAGATGTGCGGGTGATTGAGGGCGCCGACGGCCTCGATGATGCGGTACGGGCCGAGCGTGGTACGACCCATCGCGCCGGAGTATAGCGCTTCACAATTTGTGCCGCGCCTGACAGCCTCCGGTTCTGCGAGTTCGAGGCGGCCGGGGCCGGGTCTCGGAAATGGGGCAGGCCCATTATCGGGGGGCAGGGCGAAACCGCGAGGTGTCGGGCGTTTGTGCGTACTTCGCGACGCGATCTGGGCCACTCGCCTCTTCCGGAGGCTGCGCCGCGGCGACAGCTCGCAGGAGCTTCGCGCTCTTGGCAGTTTTCGCGCTGCCTCGGAAAATGGGCCTGCCCCATTTCCGGTTCCTTCTCGCCGCCGGCCCTGACGTGGAAGCCGCTGCTACGGAGTCGCAACCACTGCCGCTCGCGGTGTCACTTTTCGCAAACGATTGCACCACACCAACTCCGCCTTGCCGTCAACGCGACCCCAGACGACGGCCGCCTGACCGAACTCGTGGCCGATCCGTTCTGCCAGACTGCGGCTCACGCCGAGCGCGAGCACTCCCGGCTCCGCCGGCCAGTCGCCCTTGTCGCCCCTCGCCTCCGCGGGAACCCAGCGCACATGGCGTGCGCGCAGCGCACGCTTCAGCGCGGCGTCACGCCGCTGGTTCTCGTGCGCCGACAGCGGCACGGACTGCGGATTGCAGGCGGTGATGCACGCCCATCGCGTCGCCCGCGCGGCTCGCAGGGCCACGTCCAGCGCCCGGTGTGCGCGCCCAATCCGAATCGCGTGCCTGGCGCCGTCCATCTCCACGCGATACGTCGTCTGCCGATACGCTGCTTCCAGCCTTAGCTCGCGACAGGCGCGTTCGTAGACGACGCGTATCCCGAAGCACTCGTGACGGTGGTATTCGAGCAGCGCTTGCCAGTAACGCCTGGCGCGCGCCGGCACCGTCCGATAGTGACCGCCCGTCACCTCCAGTCGTTCGCGCACGTGACGAAGCCACCGTGCGGCGTTCCCCGGCGCGAGCGATCGCGGGACGTCGTAGCCCACCGCCTTCATGTAGATTTTCAGCGCGTGACCATCCGCCGTGTCGAGCGCTGGCAGATTCCAGTCGCGATACAGCCGGCTCTTCCAGCGCCGCACGTCCGGCAGCGCGTTCACCCATCGCGATTCGAACTGTTGCACCAGGCGCGGCGGC
The DNA here is from genome assembly GCA_035512515.1 of Vicinamibacterales bacterium. Classification (GTDB taxonomy): domain Bacteria; phylum Acidobacteriota; class Vicinamibacteria; order Vicinamibacterales; family UBA2999; genus JACCSI01. The sequence goes on along the minus strand of DATKDY010000144.1, from coordinate 17,429 downwards.
AGATCGCCGTTCTGGACGATACGCCGGTCGTGGTAGCTCCACGACACAATCGGACCCTTCAGTGCTGCATCGCCGCGGCCGCCCCGGCGACGTCGAGGACCGCGGCCAGATTGTCGGCCGGCAAGCGTTTCCGAAATGGCCGTCTGGAGGTCCGCGACACGGCACACGCGACGGGCCGAGGCGGCACGCGCCAGCAACGGATCCAGAACGTAGATCGTGAACGCCGGGGGCTTGTCGTCGTGCGTGGTCAGCACGCCCAGCAGCGCGGGCCTTGCGTTCGGCGTCCCTTGCGGTTCAAAGTCGATGTAGATCATGCAGCTCACAGCTTTCGGCTTTCAGCTTTCAGCGCTCGGCGCTCACGGCTGACAGCTTTCGGCTTTCGGCTTTCGGCTCTCGGCGCTCACAGCTCACGGCTCACGGCTCACAGCTCACAGCTCACAGCTGATAGCGCTGATAGCTGATAGCTGATAGCTGATAGCCGATAGCCGATAGCTGCCAGCTGTTTCCCCGCCTACAATGCCCAGCATGCCGTATCTCGTGACGCTCGGCGATTCCGTGCCGTGGGGACAGGGTCTGTTGCCCGAGCACAAGTTCTCGCGCCTCGTGGCCGACGAACTGCGACAAACCGATCCGTCGCTGATTGAGCATCTGCTCGCGCATTCGGGCGCGGTGATTGGCCTCGGCCATACCGTCACGGCGGCCCGCGTCCATGGCGAAGTGCCGGTCGGCCCGCCCACCATCGTCGAACAAGTGGGCGGCTTTCCCGGCGAGCCCGCGGACGTCCCGGTCGTCCTCGTCAACGGCGGCATCAACGACGTGGACATCCGCAACATCCTGAATCCGTTCATCAGGCTCGACGCGCTGCACCGGATGACCATCGAGCATTGCTACGACAGCATGCGCAGACTGCTCGAGATCACACTGCAGCGATTCTCGGACCCGCGCACGGCGGTCTTCGTGACCGGCTATTACCCCATCCTCAGCAGGGACAGCCAGCCGTTCCGGGTTCCACGGTTGCTGCTGCTGCACGGGCTCCAGGCCGAGCCGCCGCCCGCCATGATGGTGAGCTCGTTCTTCGATCTCGTCGTCGAGCGGTGCCTGCTGTTCTGGACCGAATCGACTCTTGCGCTGCAGCAAGCCGTGGACGAGGTCAATCGGGAGACGTCGGACCCGCGGGTGGTCTTCGTCGATCCCGGCTACACGGAAGAGAACGCGGTCTTCGCCAGCGACCCCTGGTTGTGGGGACTCAACAGCGACTTCACGCCGCAGGACGAGGTCGTCGCCGAACGCCGCGGCGCGTGCAACGCCGCCATCCCTGGGCACGATGGGCTGGCGCGCGAGCAGTGCTATCGCGCGTCGGCCGGCCACCCGAATGTCGCCGGCGCACGCAAGTACGCCGACGCCATTTTTCACGCGATGTCGTAATACAGGAAGTCCCGCGCGCGGGTCTTCGCGAGCTTCTTCCGCAGGTCGAGATGATCGGTCCGCTTCCCGTCGGCCAGCTCGATCATGTGGACGACGAAACCCTCGAGATCCTGGAGGGCATTGCCGAGATCGAGATCGAATTCGGCGTAGGTGTGCGCCAGTCCAATCGGGGGACGTGCGACGACGGTCTGCAGCGAGGGACGGCCTTCGCCGCGGAAGCTGACGAGCGAGTCCGCGCTGAAGCGCGGCTTCTCTTCGTCCGGGATCTCGTCGAGCAGCCGCAGGTGGATCTCCGCGTGCGGACGCCCTTCGCGGTAAAACGGTCTGGCATCGTCCGCGGCGAGGGCTTCGAGCCGCGTGAAGAGGTCGCGATGCACCCGTGCGTACGCGCGGTCGTTCGAGACCCAGAAGACGTCGTGTACCTGCTCGATGAGCGGCGCGCCCCGCGTCGGCCGGATGCGCAGGCTCGCGAGGAGATTCAACAGACACGCCTTCTTCGCCGGCCGCCACCTGTCGTCGGCCAGCCACTCCGTGGCCGGCTGGCCGTTGAGGCGCGACGCGTCGATCACGCGGGCGATCCGCGCGTCCGTTACGTCCTGGCTCGTCACCGTGCGATCGTCGAGCGTGACGTCCACGCGGGCTTGGGCGCCGCCGTCGTGCTCGAGATTCACGAACTGCCTCGCCGGCTTTGTCTTCGCCTCCTCCAGACGCGCGCGGAGCTCGTAGCGGCCTTCGGGCAGCGAGTCCTTGTCGGCGCCGCGCAACACCAGCACGCCGCCTTCGACGGCCACGCGCAGCCTGAACTCGCCTGGCGCCCAGCCTTTGACCTGACGCACGCGCCGCATGCGGTAGTCGGTGATGGTGTTGGCGCCGCGGATGCCGAGGTAGACGCTCCGCGGAATCGGGTCCGGCTCGTCGAGCTCGACGCCGTGTCCCGGCACCTCGCGCGCCAGCTTCAGCCACGCGTTGTTCTTCTGGAATTTGACCTCGATGTATTCGTTCATCGTCGCTCCAGGGACTCCCGCCCCGCTGCCGAGTATCAGACGGCCCGGAGCCTTGGTAAAGCGTGATTCGCAGGTAATATCGAAGCGGTAACAACTGGCGATGGCGAAAATGTGCAACGTGGAGCTGGTCGTGACCGGCCCGCGCCTCGAGCTGGGGCGGTTCATCCGAGCCGTGCAGGCAAAGACCACGCGCGGGCGCCAAGCCACGCCCGCGGTCCTTTCGTTCGCGGCCCTCGCTCCGGCCGCTCCGAAAGCGCGCAAGGCCGGCTGGGTGGAGCCATTCGAGCCGCAGCGCGAGCCGACCATAAAAATTCGCCGCAACGTCTCTCGCGTCATATATGGATTCCAGACCACGCGGTCACCGCTCATCGATTGGGTGCCGACGGCGGCCACCGCCTTCCCCGGGCTCGTCTTCGTCGTGGGATGGGTGGAGCTCAATCGGGGCAAGGCGGGAAGCCTCGTCGCCGGCCGCGGTTCCACACGGGAGTACACCCTTGGCGCCCGGCGCAAGGAGGCGATTTATCGCAAGTACCGGAGACGATGGGGACGCTGGGTCGAGCTGGGAGAGACCCCGGCCGACGAGGACAACGCGTTGTTCGCCGAATGGGAAGCCGATAGCGAGGTGATGGGCGTGGTCATCTCGCGCTGGGATTACGTCACGCTCGACCGTGTGCGCTCGTCTCCGGCGCGAGCTCGCTGAGACAACCGCTCGAGACGTGCTCTGGAGCCGCGCGAACGCCGCCCCAGAGCACGATGCAATTCGTCAGAAGTCCACGCGGAACCCGAGGCTCGCCGCCGCTTCGCGGCGGAGTGGCCAACCGCCAAGACCAACAGTTCAAAACCCGGGGGGCCACAGTTCAAAACCCGGGCCCGCTCGCCGCCGCTTCGCGGCGGAGTGGCCAACCGCCAAGACCCACAGTTCAAAACCCGAGGGCCGCCGCTTCGCGGCGGAGGTGCCAACCGTCAAGACCAACAGTTCAAAACCCGGGGCCGCTGTCGCGGCATCCCAATGTCATCCGATCGCGCGCGCGCGCCCGGACGCCCCGCGGGCGCTACTGCTGTGTGCTGGTCGTGGGCCGGCTCGTCGCCGGTGCGTTCTTGACGTGCGTGTCGAACCAGTCGAGCCATCGCGCCCAGAGATCCAGAAAGTTCTCCCTGGCGCGCGGGGCATGCGATTCGAAGGGGTAGATGTAGAGCACGGCCGTCTTGCCAAGCCCGGTGAGCGCCTGCATCATGCGCTCGGACTGGATGAGGAACGTGCCGGAGTTGTTGTCCTCGGCGCCGTGATACATCAGCAGCGGCGCGTTGATTTGATCGGCGTAGAAAAACGGCGACATCTCGGTATAGGTCGCGGGCGCCTCCCAGAAGTTGCGGCGCTCGCCCTGGAACGTCAGCGGCGTGAGCGTGCGGTTGTAGGCGCCGTCGCCGGCGATGCCGGCCTTGAAAAACGGCGTGTGCGCCAGCAGGTTCGCGGTGGTGAAGGCGCCGTAGCTGTGCCCGCCGTGCCCGATGCGATCGACGTCCACGTAGCCGAGCTCGTCCACCTTGCGGATTGCCGCGTAGATGGTGTCCGCAAGGTGCGTGCGGAAGTTGTCGTTGAAGGTGTTGTCCTTGCCGATGACCGGGATGTCGGGATAGACGAGGGCGTAACCCTGCGTCAGCCAGATGTCGGACCAGCGCAGGAAACTGAGCGGCGAATACGCGTTGCGGTTGCGCGCGCGGATGGCGCCGCGCTGATAGGCCTGGTCATCCTCGAACTCGCGCGGGTAGGTCCAGAAGATCGCTGGCACGCGTGTGCCGGGCTGGTAGTTGACGGGAAGCGAAATGCGGCCCTGCACTTTCACGCCGTCGCGACGGGTGAAGTCGAAGTCCACACGCTGTGCCTTGGTGATCTCGGGATACGGATCCGCGTTCTTCGTCAGGTTCTCGAGCCCGGCGGAGCCTTTCGTCCACAAGTAGCTGTCGGGATGCGTCGCCTTGCCCTGGCGCTGCACGATCAACCGCGTGAGATCGGCATCGAGCGCGACCAGCGGCTCGTCGAACGTGTCACCAGCGCCCTCGAAGAGGCGGCTGGTCTCCGCGGTGCGAATCGCCACGCGATCGATGAAGGGCTGCGGCCTGAAGTTCTCCTTGTATCCCGCGCCTTCGAGAAATACCGAGGCGCCGTCGGACGACACCAGCGCGAAGGCGACGCCGTTGCCGGTGGCGCTGGTCATGACCGTGCCGGGGAGCTTCACAGGATCCTCTGGATCGATGTTGCGCTTCAACACGTGCGGCGCAGGAGGCGAGACGGTCAGGTCGTACGCGACGACATCGTCACGACGTGCGCTGCCGGAGCCTCGCTTGCCGAGCGTCATGAAGGCGTAGCGCCCGTCTTTCGCGTAGCGGACGTTGCTGATGCGGTGCTCAGTGGACACCAGCGTTTGCGCGCTGTTCAGCGCAAAGGGCGGCGCCAGCAGCATCAGGCGATCTCTGGGTTCGCTCGCGGGTTCGTCTGCTTTGTCGGCTTTGTTTGCTTGGTCCGCTTTGTCCGCGGCCTGGTTCGCGGCTTGGTTCGGCGCCTGGTTCGGTGCCTGGTTCGCCGGCTGGTTCGCGTCGCCGTTATTGCGCTCGCGCCAGAGCAGGGACAGGCCCTTGCCGTCGGGGCGCCAGGCCACGTCGCGCGGCAGGTTGTCGCCCGCCGGGTCGGCGCCGCGCGTCTGCGCTTCCTGCAGGGGACGCACGCGAATCTCGGAGACGACGCGGCCGTCGAGATCGATCACGTCGAGGCGGCGGCCGAAGCTCGTGAAGCCGACCAGGTAAGACAGCGGCTCGTCGATCGTCTCGCGCAGGATGTGACGCCCATCCGGGCTGAGCCAGTAATCCAGATACATCGCGGGGCGCGCGACGAGACGGGGCGCGCGGCCGGGCGTGAGAATCGCGAGCTGCGCGGTCGTGTAGTACTTGAACAGTTGCTCGTCGTGCGCCGTGCGGAGCAGGAAGGGCAACGTCGACGTCGGCGTTTCCTTGTCGCGGCTGCGGCGAATGATCGGCGCGGTCGGCACGGCCGGCGCTTGTGGCTCGGGGCCGCGGTCGGCTGGCACGATCACGGTGAGGAGCGACCCGTCTGGCAGCCACTGCAGCAGGCGTCCGCCGGCGGTCTCCGGCGCTTCGCCGCCGCCGCCGGGCCGCGCGACCAGCGTGGCCATCACCGGCAGGTCGCTGACCGCGCGCGCTTCGCCCGTGCGCACGTCCGCGGTCCACACCTGCGACGTCGTCTCGCGATGCGCGACGAAGGCGAGTTGCGAGCCGTCTGGCGACCACCGCATGTCGCTGACGAAGGTGTTGGCCGGCAGCTTCACCGGATAGGTGCGCCGTTCGCTGAGCGAGTAGAAGTTGAGGCCGTAGTTGCCGTAAGTGGCGAGGCGCCACTCGCGATTGACCTCGGGCACGAATTCCAGCATCGCCAGCCGCAGCGTGCGCTGCGACATCAGCCTGAGATCGGTCAGCTCCTGGAAGAGCGCGATGACGAAGTGATCGCCGTCGGGGCTCAGGCGATTCAGTTGCGGCAGGTTCTTGTCGCGGCGAAACAGATCCTGGACGGACTCGGGCGGCAGCACGTAGCCGTCCTTGGCCATGCTCTGGCCGGCGGCCGCGGCGGCTGAGGACCAGACGAAGACACCGAGCGTCAGTGCCGCCAGTGAGTGGACCCTGCACCGATGGAACCTGGCCATGCCAATCCTCCCTGATTGAATCCGTCGCGTTACATCACCGCCTGCATGAACGGGCCGCCACAAGCGTGAGACCGCAACGGATCTTGGAGTATGGGATCGGTGGCTGTCTGGCTGCTCGAGGGATGGCGAAGTATAGCGCCGCGTGTGTCATGCGGTGTCACGTTGCGAATGGTTGGTGTGACGAATTGCCGTCTGAAAGAAATCACCGTGCAACACACGAAGCCAGGCGCCTGTCCGTTGCGAAGCTCGGCCGTGTTGCCGGCCACCTTTCGTTCCATGACCAAGGCGGTGCCGCGTCACCCGGGCGCCTCGCCGCTCTGGGGTGCTCGCCGGGACTTCCACGATGGGCTGTTAAGCTTCCCGGATGCCGAAACCACTCCCGGCCCTGCTCGCGATTCTCCTGATCGGTACGCCGGCGTCTGCTCAGACGCCGCTGGCCGCCGCGCTCGCCGAACACCTGGACCGCTTCCCGGCCCGGGTCGGCCTCTACGTCAAGCACCTGACGACGGGTGACGAGGTGGCGATTCGCGCCGATGAGTCCTTCAACAGTCAGAGCGTGATCAAGATCCCGATCATGGTGCGCGCGTTTCAGCTCGCCGACGCGGGCACGCTGAATCTCGACGAGCGCCTCACCCTGACGCGCGCGGATCTGCGTGACGGCACGGGCATCTTCCAGAATTTCGATCTGGGCAGCTCGCCCACGCTGCGCGATCTGATCCAGCAGATGATCGTCACCAGCGACAACACGGCCACCGACGCGGTCATTGTCAAGGTTGGCGGCAAGGACGCCGTCAACGGCGATCTCGCCGCGTCCGGCTACGCCATGCGTTATCTCAATCGCGGCTGGGAGTACCGGCGAAAGCTTCTGGCCAGGCTCGACCCGCGCCTTGCCGGCATCACGGCGGAAGAAGTCACCGGCCTGCAGTATGCGATGACCGACAACCCGGTCTTCGATCACTATGCCGACTTCTTCACGGGCCCGCGCGCCGCGTGGCTCGACGTCGTCCGCGACCCGGCCAATCGCCAGACGCACCGGGCGAATCAGCGCAAGCTGATGGTCGAGGACCGCGACATCTGGCTCGGCGACGTCACCGCGCGCGAGATCGGACGCATGCTCGAAGGCATCGAGCGCTGCACGGCCCCGGCTTCGTCGCGGGCTCCACGCGCGGCGGACACGTCTGGTCCGACGCCGGCGCGCACCCCAGTCGCGCAGGCGACACCGCTCGCGTCTCCCGCGAGTTGCGCCACGATGAAACTGTTCTTACGCCGCCAGCTCGCCGGCTCGCGGCGGCTGCCGCACTATGTGGACGTGCCGGTCGGGCACAAGACCGGCGATGCCGGCAACATCGCCAACGACGTCGGCATCATCTACTCCCGCTCCGGCCCCATCGTCGTCGCCGCGCTGGTGAGCGGCATCACGGGATCGTATGGAGATGCGGAGGATCGCATCGGCCGCATCGGCAAGGCGATCGTGGATCATTTCGACGGCGATGCGCAGAGCGCGGCGCAGGCCACGCCTCCTCCGGCGCGCCGCGTCATCCAGCCGCCGGGCTACAAGCCGACGCCATCGCCGCTGACGCCGGGCATCATGGCCGGCGACACGCTTTATCTGTCGGGCAGCACCGGCGGCGATCCGGCAACCGGGCAACTCGTGACGGGTGGCTTCGAAGCCGAGATGCGGCAGATCATGTCGAATATGCAAACGGTGCTGAAGGAAGCCGGCATGACGCTCGCCGACGTGGTGTCGGTGACCGGGTATCTCGTCGATATGGCCGACTTCGCGCGCTACAACGAGATCTATCGCGAGTACTTCACGACGATGCCGCTGCCGACGCGGTCGACGGTCGCGGTGAGGGAGCTGGCGCGCGGGGCGCGCCTCGAAATGACGATGACCGCGGTGAGGTCCAAATGAGGCGCTACATCCTGTTGACGATCGTGCTGTTCCTGCCTGTGCCCGTGTTTGCCCAGACGGCCGCGCCGGCCAATCCGCTGTGGCACGAGCCGAAGATCAAGAACTACCTGCCGCACATGACTTGGCCCGAAGTGCAGGACCTGCGGACGCGCACCGACATGGTCATCATCCCGATTGCGGCGCTCGAGCAGCACGCGCTGCATCTGCCGATCGGCACCGATTATCTGAACGGCGTCGAGCGCGCGAAGCTCGTCGCGCAGCAGGCCGACGTTCTGGTCGCGCCCATTCTGCTGCCGGGCAACTCGCCGTATCACATGGAGTTTGCGGGCACGATCTCGCTCTCTTCGCAGACCATCCAGCAGGTGTATTTCGAAGCGGCGCAGAGTCTGATGGCGCATGGCTTCAAGCGGTTTCTCCTGCTCAACGCGCACGGCGGCAATCAGGCCATCACGCGCTATGTCGCCGATCGCATCAACCAGGAGACCGCAGGCATCGCGGTCGATCTCGGCGATGCCACTCGGCCCTTCCTCACGCGCGCGCCGAGTCCGGAGCCGCAGCCCACGCCTGTGTTCGATCGCCACGCCGGTGTGGGCGAGACGTCGAGCGCGCTGTATCTCACGCCGACACTGGTCAACCTCGACGCGGCGAAGACGGCGACGCTGACCATGCCCGAGCACCTGCAGCAGATGGTGCCGGAAGTCGTCGCGGGCGACCCGACGGCGACGCTGGTGTTTCTGGCGGAGGGGCTGAAGGCGAAGAGCACGGGCAAAGGCACGTCCACGCGGGAGATCTCGGACACGGGCACGTGGGGCCTGCGGGATCCCAAGCAGGCGACGGCCGACCAGGGGCGCGTCGCGTCGGAGGCTTTCGTGCAGGCGGCGGTGCAGTTCATCGAAAGATGGCGGCAGTTGCGGCCGTGAGCGAGCGCAGGCGGCCTCGTGGTCGGCGCCGCCGGGGGGCCGCTGCGCGAGCGTCATGCCCATTTTCGGGTGCGGGCGAGAAATGGGGCAGGCCCATTTTCGGAGGGCTGGCGGAATCTGCCGAGGATCTGAAGGTGATGCGTGCTTCCTGATGGGATCGGGTCACTTCGGTCGTGCCCGGGCCGCTCCGGCGACGAAAGCTCGCAGCCACTGCCAACTCGCCGCAGTCCCTGCGCTGCCCCGGAAAATGGGCCTGCCCCATTTCCGCCGGCTCGAAATCGCTGCCAACTTCTTCGCGGTAGAGCACGTCAGCCAAGTGCTCGAGCGACGTCATTCGCGGACGATGCTCCCGCCGGTGGTGTCGTGTGCCCATTGCCATGCGGGGAAGCGTCGAACGAGGGAGCGATTGTGGCGATCTCCACTACATTACCGAGATGCCAAGCCCGTTCGAAAGTGCCTCGTTGAACCTCCAGCTCTTTGCGCTTCGCCGCGAGCCTGTCCTGCGCGAGGCGCGCCACTGGTTTCTGCGAGATTTCAACCCGGAGACCCTCGACGAGCTCGTCGCGCTCGTCAGCGGGGAGCGGAATGCGTCGTTCCGCATGGTGGCCGGCTATTGGGACATGGCCGCCTCGCTGGTCACGACGGGCGCGATTGACGCTGACACATTCCTGGCGGCGCACGGCGAAGTCTTCACCGCCTTCAGCAAGATTCACCCGTTTCTTGCCGACCTGCGGCAGATCAGCGGCGAACCGGACTTCTGCACGCACGTGGAAGCCGTCGTGATCGCCGCGCCCAACGCCGAGGTGATCCTTGCGCGTCGCCGGGACGCCGCGCGGGCGGCCGCGAAGCAGCGCCCGTCCGGGCAGGACGACTCGCGGACCGCGTCACGGTGAGCACGCGGCCGGTTACGTCACGGCGGCCTCGAACAACCGCGTCGCCAGCCGAGTGATGTCCTCCGCGCGCGCGAGCACGGCGCGCCACTCGGCGGGAATGCTTTCGACTCCGTAATACGCGCCCGCGAGCTGGCCGTAGATGGCGCCGGTCGTATCCGCGTCCTCGCCAAGATTCACGGCGAGGAGCGCGCCATCGCGAAAGTTGTCGGAGTTGTGAAACGCCCACAGCGCGGCCTCCAGCGTGTGGACGACATACCCCGACGCGCGGAGATCCTGCTCCTGTTTCTCCTGGAACGACCCGAAGGCAATCCGGGAGATCGCGGGCGACAGCGGCGCGGCGGCCCAACTGACGCCGGGTGGCGCGTAGTAGGGCGCGAGCAGAGACGACTTGTCTTCGCCGCTGAGCGCGCCGAGGATGAGCGCGCCAAAGTAGCGGCACGCGTCCACCGCCTCGATCGCCCCGTGCGTCGTCCTCGAGCTTTCGGCGGCGAGATGGACGGCTCGAGCGGGATGCCGCGAATAGCGCAGGAGCACCGGGGCCAGCCGCATGAGCGACCCGTTGCCGGCGGAGTATGGATCGGTCGATCCCGCGAACGGCTCTCGTGTGTCCTCGAAACGCCGGAGCGCGTCGCTGACCGTGGCGCCGATGTCGAAGCAGGTCCCCGTGCTGCTCCAGTAGCCGTGCCGGCGCCAGCGGACGTAGCGGCGCATCTGATCGGCCGGGTCGAACCCGCCGTTTTTGAGGAGGCTTTCAGCCAGGCACATCGCCATGGACGTGTCGTCCGTCCACTGGCCAGGCGCCAGACCGAACGGCCCCCCGCCGACGATGGTCGTTAGGGGCGCGAAGCTGCCGCGCGCTTTGAATTCGATGGTGGTGCCCAGGGCGTCGCCGGCGGCGAGGCCGAGGAGAGTTCCGGTGTAGCGGTCGAGGAGGTCCATAGGGGGTTTCGTTAGGCTACGCCACGTGGCGCACCGTATTCCATCGCGCCGGGACCGAACCGCGTCAAACCCATCAGCAGCGGAATTGATACAGTCGTATGCAGGCACCGGCGACAGCAGTCCAGCCTGGAAATTATGCCGCATCGCACCGCACCAGGGCCCAAGCGGCCTGCTGCGGGTACGAGGAGCGCTGATATGACGTTGAAAGACAAACTCGAGCTCGGTCTGAAGGACGATGCGGCGTTTCGCAAGGACAACTTGCCCGAAAAGGAGGTGCGGGGACCGGAAGATCCCGCCGGTCCCGGACGATCGCCCGTCGTCCGTGAGGAGCGCGAAGAGCGCGAAGCCGCGAAGAAGCAGCCACCCGAGGCGCCCCCGGCGACCGACACACCTGGCGCGTCCGACACATCCGACACATCCGACGCATCCGACGCGTCCGACAAAGCGTGACCGCAGCGACCCGTTGACCGAGGCCACGGCCGCGCGGAAATCGATGCTCGCGGTGGCGGCCTCATAGCGGCCGGCGCGCAGACCGCGCCTCCGACAGCCTGTGCAGCATACTGTTGTCGGCGCATGGACATTCTGCTCGACGAACTGGCGTCCGGCATGCCGGACCTGGCCCAGGGGCTCAGGGTCGTCCTCCGCATTCTCGCCGCGACCCTGGTCGGCGCGCTCATCGGGTACGAGCGCGAGCGCACGGGCAAGTCGGCCGGGTTGCGGACGCACATGCTGGTGTCACTCGGCTCGGCGATTTTCGTGCTGGCAACGCTCGAGGCCGGCATGCGCATCGACGATGTGTCGCGCGTCATCCAGGGTGTCGCCGCGGGCATCGGGTTCATTGGCGCCGGCGCGATTTTGAAGAATGCCGACGCGCGCGTCATCGAGGGCCTGACGACGGCGGCAGGCATCTGGCTGACGGCCGCGCTCGGAGTGGCTGCCGGACTCGGCCGCTTTGGTCTCGCCGCGATCAGCGGCGTGATGGCGTGGCTCATCCTCGCCGTTGTCGCTCGTCTGGAAATGCGGCACGGCAATGACGCCACCTGACCGTCACCGGCACACGGTCTTTATGCTCGTTATGCTCGGCCGTGGAGCGTGAGGGTGGGCGTCCCACGCCTCTCGATCAAGCCTCGGCGGCCCTCGCCGCGAGGGGGACGGTCCGCGTCGCTGCGGCGGCGCATCCGGCCGCGTCCGGCCACCGATCCCCGTCATCGTCCGCCCAAGGGGCTGCACCCGTTCGGGACGCGGGCGCGGCGGTTGTTCTGGTCGTGGTGGCCGTGGTTTCTGGGCGCGATGTGGGCGTTTTCCGACGACCGCTTCGGCCTCGGCGTCGGGCTTGGCGCGATGGCGGCGGTCAGCTATCTCATTGCCCCGGTCGAGACCCCGCCGCGGTATGGCCTCGATCACGACCTGGCCGTGGCGTCCGACGAGTTTCTCACGTCGATGACCGGCGCGACCGGCGCGCGGCTCGTCGACGGCAACGCGCTGGAGATTCTCAACAACGGCGACGAGTTCTATCCGGCGATGCTCGCCGACATCCGCAGCGCGGAGCTGTCGATCACGATCGAGGCGTACATCTACTGGGCCGGCGACATCGGCCTCGAGTTCGCGCGCGCGCTCGGCCAGCGCGCCGGCGCCGGCGTGCGCGTCAAGATCCTGCTCGACGCGATCGGATCGTCGGACATCGGCGACGACATCGTGCGCGAGCTCGAGGCCGCGGGCTGCCAGATTGCCTGGTACAACCCGATCCGGTGGTACACGCTCGGCCGGTTCAACCAACGCACCCACAGAAAGTCGCTCATCATCGACGGTCGGGTCGCGTACACCGGCGGCGCCGGGATTGCGGACAACTGGCTCGGACACGCGCAGGACGCGGACCACTGGCGCGACATCCAGATTCGCCTCGAAGGCCCGGCGGTCACGCCGCTACAGACCGGCTTCTCGCAGAACTGGCTGGAGACGACGCGCGAGCTGATCTCGGGGCCGATCTATTACCCGCTGCACGAGCCGGCGGGCGACCTCGGCGCGCTCACCATCATCAGCACGCCGGTGACCGGCGCGTCCACCGTGCGCATCATGTACTACCTGTCGATTGCGTCGGCGCGGAAGTCCATCTATATCGCCAACCCGTATTTCGTGCCCGACCCGGCGGCGCTCGACACGCTCATCGACGCGCGCAAGCGCGGCGTGAACGTCCGCGTCATGGTGTCGGGGGAGACCAACGAGAACTGGCTGTCGCGTCACAACGCCGTGCGGTTGTACGGGCGGCTGCTCGAGGCGGACGTCGAGATCCTCGAGTACAACACCACGCTGCTGCATCACAAGACGATGGTCGTCGATGGGATCTGGTCGACGATTGGGACGACCAATTTCGACAGCCGGTCGTTTGCGCACAACGAGGAGAACAACGTCTGCTTCTACGACGCGCGCGTCGGGCAGGAGCTGACGGACATCTTCGAGGCGGATGCCAGGCAGTGCGTGAGGATCACGCTGGACTCGTGGCGTCGTCGCGGCTGGTGGCGCAAGGCGCAGGAGCTGGTGGCGGCGATGCTGCAGGAGCAGGTGTAGGGCCGCATAACGGTCTTAATGGTACGTCGACCAGCCATATCGCGGCCCGCCCTACGGTGCTCGCCGCACGACGCGACATCGCCGGGCGGCCGGGAATGCGATACCCGATCGGGCACGCGCAGGATGCCGGCCACCTGGCAGGAGATTCGAGCGAGAGCCGGCTGTCGCGGCACAACGGAGTGGCTGTACGGGCGGCTGCTCGAGGCGGACGTCGAGATCCTCACCAACGGAGAGGGTCGGAAGCGCCTGCGTCCGTCCCGAGGCGGTGACGAACTCGACTTCCACCGCGTCGCTGCCAGACACCTGCACAACCGCGCAGGTCGCCGCTGCGCAGCTGCGCCTCCGGCAGTCGCGAAGGAGCACTACCGCGGTCACAAACCGTGGGAATCGTTGCGGCTCGGCCCGTGGCGGCGGCCTGGCGCCCGGCCAACTACCCCACTGTTCAACGCCGCCGGCTTACGCGCGTGTCAGGCGGCGTGAACGTCGATGACCTCACCCGTCGAAGACGCTTTTGGAACCAGCTGACCACTGTTCTTGAGACCTTCGATGTGAAACTCAATGGCGTCACGGATGAGTGCGAGTACCTCCTCGCGTGTCTCGCCAGCGGCTACGCACCCCGGAAGATCGGGAACATAAGCGCCATATGAGGTGGGCCCTTCTTCGACGACAACGAGGTATCGCATTCGACGCTCCTACTTCTTCAGACCAGCCTGCTTCAGCACGCTATTGAGCGTACCGGGCGGGACGTCAACCCCCGGCTTGCCGGCGACGGTCACTGTTCCAGGCTTGGACGGATGCTGAAACTGGCGGTGACTGCCCTTCGTCCGAATGAGAACCCAGCCGTCGGATTCGATCAGGGCGATCAACTCCCGGACCTTCACTGAAAGAGCCTACCATCGTCACCGGATCGAGCGCGCGGATCTGCCGCTCTCCGGTCGCGGGATTCTCGCTGCACGACCCTTGTCCGCCTGACTCGCAGGTCGACCAGCCGTCCCGCAGCCGGCCCTACGGCGCTCGCCGCACGACGCGAAATCGCCGGCGGCCGGGAATGCGATACCCGATCGGGCATGCGCAGGATGCCGGCCACCTGGCAGAAGATTCGAGCGAGAGCCGGCTGTCGCGGCACAACGGAGTGGCTGTACGAGCGGCTGCTCGAAGCGGACGTCGAGATCTCCTCGAAGACAACACCACGCAACTCCATCACAAGACGATGGTGGTGGACGGCGCGGACTGGCGCGGAAGATGTCCCGCTCCGACGCAGACACGTGTCAGGCGCTCAGCCACTTGCGCGACCAGACCGGAGGAGCAGTTCTACTCCGTGAAAACCGTCGCGCTCGTAAGCGCGCTCCAAACGGACGGCCACGTTCGTGACGCCGTTGTAGAAGCCGGACGGACCGAATCTGTGATTGGTCATTGGCTCCACAACGTCGGCATGCACGCGCGCCAGTTGCGCCAGTACGGTCGCCGCATCGGAACGGGCGAGCACACCCTGGAGATGAATCGACGCCGCGCGGATCCCAGCCTGGACGCCCGCCTCTGTCACGAGGGACTGTTGGTCACCCGAATACCACACGTCGCCGTTGACGAACTGGACGAAGTCGACACACGCGGCGACACATCCCGAGTCAGGCTCCTGGATCGTGTGCAACAACGTCGCGTCAGGCGCCAGGCCGCGCTCGGGTTGGGTGCCCGTGCCGCTCGCATGGCCTCCACGACGCGCGACGAAGCGCAACGTGAAGGAGTGCACGGCCCGCCCATCGGACCCACCAGTATCGCTTCGCACCCGTGATTGTGACGGGACAGTCAGATGGCTGGTCCACTCGAAGGGCACGGCCAATGGGACGGCGCACTGGGAACGCAATCGACGGCCATGTCCACTCACGGCCCGTGTATTTGCGGACGACGAGTTGTTTGCCCATAGAACACGCGGCTTTTGAGCCTCACTATAGTCGGTTGACAGCGGTCAATCTGCTCTCGAACCCGCGATCATCGTCAGGATTGCGGCTGCGAGCGCGTCGTGGCGTCGTCGCGGCTGTTCCGCAGGGTGCAGGAGGCGAATTCGCCGATGCTGCAGGAGCAGGTGTAGGCGTTCCTTCACCGCCCGAGTTTGTGGAGGTTCGCGATGTCCCGGCGTCGACCGCATCTCACGGGCACGACTCGATCAGCGCGTCCAGTCGTCGCAAGCAACTCGCGAGACTCGGAGATCGCTTGCTGCTGGGTCGGGACGCCATCCCTCCGCAGGATCACTCGCAAACTCGATCAGTCTCGAGGTATACCCGGCGCCGACACGCCTGCCCGACCCCTCGCGTGGCAGCATGTCTTCTTTCACCGCCTTGCGCCTCGATCTTCTGATCGCTTCCAAGAGCGCCTGCTTCGCGTCGGGCAAGCTATCGGGGTCGTCAGGGACATCGCGGGTCACCGAGAAGAAGCTCGCGAAGCGGTCGCGATCCGCTAATAGCCATGATTCTATTTGCCGCACGACCACCCGAAAACTCATATACCGACTTGGGATCGGCATCCACTGCTGAACAAGCGGTGGTGGACAGTCGAAGTCCTGATCGAGATCCACGAGCACGAGCCACGGAGCGCGCTTCGCTGCGTCGTTGTAACCCGGCACGGCACGCCGCAGATTCTCTTTACCGTTTTGCACCTGGATACGGTGGATCTCGGCGCCGCGAGCATGACGATTCGACGAAATACCGCTTCGTCCGAGGGGCCCTCGACGGCGCCAGAAATGAAGACCGGCACGGGTCAGTCACCGAACAGCGCCAACTGCGCCGCCTCCTTGGGCCGTGTGAGCGGCATGACGGCCTCGCTCAAGGTCGAACCTCCGTTGAGCAGGCTCTTGATCTCAGCAAATCTGTTCGCAGGGGTGACACTCGTACCCTCGGGCCCGGGCGTCAGCAGCAGAACTTCATCCAGGCCAATACCTTCGTCTCGCAGCAGATCGGTGGAGTGAGTACTGGTCATCATCTGCCGACCTGAGCGCCGCTGCATGCGGGCAAACATCTGCGGCAGGAACCGAACAACGTCGGGGTGAAGTGACAGCTCTGGTTCCTCGAGCAACAGAGGCCCACCAGTTTCGACAATAGCCCACAACAACCCGAGTAGCCGAAGTGTGCCGTCCGAGAACTGCTCTTCGGTCTGCCACGCACCCTGCGGCCGCCAGTGCTCGTATCTGCCGCGCAGGTGAGGAACGCCTCGGATGTCTCGCGTCAGCTCCAATTGCGCGAGCTGGGGAACCGCAATACGCAGCGCTTCTCCTATGCTCTTCAGCCGCGCCCGCAACGTTCGATCCGGAGTGTTCGCCAATTGTTCGAGGAAGTCGCCGCCATACGGATCGTTGATGCGACCGACGGACCTGTCGGGTTCGCGAATCAATTGAGGCACGATGTGCAGGTAGCGTATCGACCCAAAGAGATCGGCCACGGGGCGGAACTCTTTATTGACATTCACCTGCTGAAGGTAGGTCTGTGTGAGACGCTCGCGGTCGTCCACATCCGATGCATCCGGTCGCCGCAGTAGCTCCACGGCACCTCGCCGCACAATCTCACGCTCGATCTGAGGTCGCTGCTGTTTGTCGTGGCCCAGGGCGAGCTCGTACTGCCATGTTTCGCCGTTGGTCCCGCCCACATCGACGCGGATGACAATGTCTGGGAACTTGCGCGCTGACAGCGCGCGCAGTTTCGATACACCCTGCCGCTTACGAACCGCCTCTTCAAGCCCTCCACCAACAGACACGATATCGTGCAGGAAACGGAAGACGTCCAGGAAGTTCGACTTGCCCGACGCGTTGGGGCCGACAATGAACACCCGTTGAGAGAGTTCCACATCAACAAGGGTGAAGTTACGCCAGTTCTCCAGGTGCACGCTCGTGAAGCGCAGCCCCGTCGCCGACCTCCGCGTCTTGCGCATCCTGCCGGATATCATCGCCGATCTGGAGGCCCCATCTCGCTGCCAACCAGGGCGCGCCATCCGGACGCGCCTCGAAGGCCCAGCGGCCTCGCGACGTGGCCTACACCAATCGGCCGGCAATCGGTGGCGGTCGCGACGCCGCC
>DATKDY010000143.1:0-4081 GCA_035512515.1 Vicinamibacterales bacterium | reverse complement strand
AAGGCATTACCCACCGCGACATCAAGCTCGCCAACCTGATGCTGACGCCGCGCGGCCAGGTGAAAGTGCTCGACTTTGGCATCGCGAAGACGGCTCGGAGCGAGCGTCTCAGCGCAAGAGACCAGTTGAACACCGACACCCAGACTGGTGTTGGGCTCGTCATGGGGTCCGTGCCGTACATGAGTCCGGAGCAAGTGTTGGGCCGTGAAGTGGATGAGCGCAGTGATCTGTTCAGCCTCGGAATAGCGCTTTACGAAATGGCCACGGGGCGACTGCCGTTTGCCGGTGCGACGCCGACCGAGACGATGGACCAGATCCTCCACGCCCCGCCTGAGCCGATCGTCGGCCTCGACAGCGACATTCCCTCCGAGCTCAAACGGATCACGTTCAAATGTCTCGAGAAGGACCTGGAGCGGCGGTATCAGTCGGCGGCCGCCCTGCTCGCGGAGTTGCGGCATTTGAGGCGTCAAGCCGACGAAGACGTCACGCGAGTTGGCGAGGCAAGACGTCACAATCTGCCGGCTCAGCTGACCAGCTTCGCGGGCCGTCGGCAAAAGGCGGCAGAGATTCGGCAGTTGTTCGGAAGCACACGCCTGCTGACGCTCACCGGGGCGGGCGGATGTGGCAAAACGCGGCTCGCGCTGCACCTCGCGGGCGACCTGCTAGACGAGTTCCGCGATGGCGTGTGGTTGGTGGACCTGTCTCCGCTCTCAGAGCCAGACCTGGTGAAGAACTCGCTGGCCTCGATACTCCACGTTCAGGAAGGATCCGAGCGCTCGCTCATCGAGGTGCTGTCGGACTACGCGCGCCCGCGCCAGATGCTCGTGGTGCTGGACGACTGCGAGCATCTCATCGCAGCCTGCGCCAGCCTCGCCGAGCTGCTGCTGCGGTCAGCCCCGAGACTGCGCGTTCTGGCGACCAGCCGAGAAGCGTTGGGTATCTCGGGTGAGACCGTCTGGCGCGTCCCATCCCTTTCGGTGCCGAGCTCGGACGCACAAGTCTCCCTCGACGTCCTGCTCGAATGCGAAGCGCCGCGGCTCTTCGTTGAGCGGGCTGCGACGGTCGCACCGACATTCGCTCTCACGCCAGGAAATGCCGCGACGGTCGTCGAGATCTGCCGCCGCCTCGACGGCATTCCTCTGGCCATCGAGCTTGCCGCGGCTCGGCTGAACGTGCTGTCGGTAGAATCGATCAACGACCGGTTGAACGATCGATTTCGCCTGCTGACCGGCGGCAGTCTCACCGCCGTAGCGCGCCAACGCACGCTCGAAGCGACGGTGGACTGGAGCTACGAATTATTGTCGAAGGCGGAACGGCGGCTGCTCTGTCACCTCTCAGTCTTCGCCGGCGGGTGGACGATGGATGCGGCGGAGGCCGTGTGTGCCAGCAACGGCATCAAGAAGGACGCGGTACTCGATCTCCTGTCGCACCTGGTCGACAAGTCTTTGGTGAACGCCGAAGAGAATGCGCCGGGGAACAGACGGTATCGCTTTCTCGAAACGGTGCGTCACTACGCACGCGAGCATCTCCTTCGCTCGGGAAGCGTTCAAAAACTGCGGGACCGCCATCTGGATTTCTTCTTCGACCTGGCCCGGACAGCGGCGCCCGAGGTACAGGGTCCGAATCAAGCGCAGTGGTTGAATCGGCTCGAGCTCGAGCACGACAATCTGCGCGCCGCATTGGAATGGTGCCTGACGTCGGCACGAAGCTCTGAGACATCCCTGCGGTTGGTGTGCGCACTGTGGCCCTTCTGGAATCGACGTAACCACTTCGGCGAGGGGCGGCAATGGGTCGAGCGGGCACTGACAGCCGACCCGCACGCGCCGCGCCCCCTGCGCGCCCGGGCTTTCATCGCCGTCGCGGACTTGTCCTACTTCCTGGG
Organism: Vicinamibacterales bacterium; assembly: GCA_035512515.1. Lineage (GTDB taxonomy): Bacteria > Acidobacteriota > Vicinamibacteria > Vicinamibacterales > UBA2999 > JACCSI01. Next base: position 2,199 of record DATKDY010000143.1, on the reverse strand, counting down.
GGATGACGCGACTCTGCAGGCCTTCGCCGAGCAGGTGATGGCGCTCGACGCAGAGGGACTCCACGATGAGCGGTGGACGGTCGCCATGGCGCTTTTTGCGATGGGAGTGGCCGCCATGGATCGAGGGGCGTTCGACGACGGCGCGACGCTTGGGGAGAAGAGCCTGGCAGTCGCTCGCGAGACTGGCGCCGCGTGGGTCGGTGGCCTCGCGCGCATCCCCATTGCCATGGCTGCGATCAAGCGAGGTGAGCTCGACCGGGCCCGCTCGCTCATCGAAGACGCGGTTGGCGTGTTCCGATCGTCGGGCGACAAGTGGGGGCTGGCTATTCTTCTCGTGAATCTCACGCACGTGCTCGTACATCAGGGCGAGTTCGAGGACGCAATCGCGGTAGCCCGCGAAGGGGTGATGCTCTCTCAAGAAACAGCGGATCGTCGAAGCCTGACCTGGTGTCTCACCGAGCTGGGGGCGGCCATGGCTGGACAAAACCTGATGACGCACGCTGCCCGCTTGTGGGGCGCGGTTGAGAGCATCAGTCAATCGATCGGCTCGCCGCTGCCTACGGCCGTGCGCGGGATTCAAGATCTTCACCTCCCAATCGTGCGGCAAGCGCTGGGCGAGAGCTTCGACATCGCGTTGGCGGAAGGCCGAGCGATGACGCCTGACGCAGCCATTGCCTACGCGCTCGCCGACGCCGAGCCGAAATGAAAAATCTCTCACGAACTCCTGGCACAAGGGCGGGTCATGACAGTTCTTTGCCCTTGATGGCGCCTTACTAGACAACAGGACAGTTACTGCGAGCTGAATCAAGCGCCTCCGTAAGGGAGGACGTTGGAGGTGTGTCATGAACCTGCTCTGCTCCGTGCGTGACGCGGCAATCGCCCTGACCGCTGTGTTGCTCGTCGCTGCATGCGGCCGCCAGCCCTCGGTTGAACTGGCGCCGGAAACCGTGTTGTTCAACGGGCGGATCTTCACCGGAACGGCCTCTGCGTCGTTCGCGGAGGCGGTGTTGGTCCGGGGCAGCCGGATCGGCGCTGTCGGGTCGACTCAGGAAGTGACGGCGAAGGCCGTTTCGGATGCACGCCGAATCGATCTTGAGGGCCGCCTCGTGATTCCTGGCATCAACGACGCGCATCTGCACATGGACTTCTTCCTGCCAGAGCACACATCGTTGCAGTTCGACGGCATGGATCCTCCTTGTGCGGTCGCTCTTGAGGGTTTGAGGAACGCCGTTCGCACGACCCCGAAAGACAAACCGATCATCGGCGCGATCGGCCAGACGGCATTCTTCGAGGAAGACTGCACAGCGCACACCCTCGATCGCTTGGCGCCGGAGCACGCCGTGATTCTCCACACCTGGACGCCACACGCCGCCATCCTCAACCGGTCCGCGGTGAAGATGTTCTCCGTGTCTACGTCTGGCCCTCCCGGGGGCGGCTTCTACGGGAAAGATGGCCGAAGCACGAAATGGGATGGCGTCATTCAGGAATATGCCTTCTTCGAGTTTTGGGCGGGGCTGTCTCGACTGGTCAGCGACGACCAGGCACGTCAGAGTCTGAAAGCCGTCCTGGGCGAGGCCGTTCGGCTGGGCATCACGACGCTCCAGGCCATGTCAGCGGATCCTGAGAGACTGGTGCGCCTGCTACACGACCTGGATACACCCGTGCGCGTGCGCGCGATGTTCTTCCCCGTGACTGGAGTCCTGCAGGCGAAACCGCATCCCCGAAAGCAGGTTTCGAACGGCATTTCCTACGGCGATCTGAAAGTGATTCTCGACGGGACTCCGATCGAGCGCTCGGCCGCCATGCGTGTACCGCACGCTGATGCTGCCGATTCACGGGGCGAGCTGAATTTCACGCCTGAACAGATCCGCGGATTCCTCCGCAGCTCGCGCGAAGGCGGTTACCAGTTGATGCTGCACGCTGTCGGCGATCGTGGCGTCGAAGCGGTCATCGAAGCGCTGGAAGCCGATGGTTCACCGAGATACTGCTTCGTGGCCTTCCGACTCGGAATGATCGTCTTCAGGAAGACCGTGTGCTCGTCCTCGACGAACGGCACCAGGTACACGTAGTCCTCGCGCCGGACGACGAAGATGCGCTGGCCGGCGTAACGGCTGGGGTTCGGGTGTTCCAGAATGTCGAGCAGATCGCCGCGCTCGATGTGGAAGACGACTTCCTCGAACCCGACGCCGCGCTCCGCCC
>DATKDY010000142.1:0-34775 GCA_035512515.1 Vicinamibacterales bacterium | reverse complement strand
ATGCACCTCGTGGCTGGCGCGTCGTCCACGCGCACGCTGAGTGTCGAGGACGACGGCGCGTTCAGCGCGACGCATCTGCAGCCGGGCCGCTACACGATTTGGGCGCGCGCGAAGGAGCCCGGCGGCAGCGAAGCGGCGATGACGCACATCGACGTCAGCTCGTCCGATGTCACCGGAGTGATGCTTGCCCTCGCGCCCACGTCCCGCATGCGCGGCCAGGTGGTGGTCGAGGATGTGGGCTCGCCGCCGCTCACGTCGATGCAGGTGGCAGCGGTCATCGCCGATGACGACGACCGCGTCGATCCGCTCGAACGCGACCGCGCGCCGATTGCATGGGATGGAACGTTCGAGCTGAGCGATATCTTCGGCGAGCGCGTGTTCCACGTGATCGGCGCCGAGCCGAACTGGGTCATCGATCGCGTGATGCAGGGCAGCACCGAGGTTCCGGCCATCGCGGTGCCGGCCGGTGCCGACGTGACGGACGTCGTCATCGTGCTGCGGCGGCGATAGCAGCCCGTGGTGGAAGTCCCGGCGAGCACCGAGAGCGGCGAGGCGCCCCGGTGGCAAGGCGCGACGACTGAGAATATCGGGCCATATATTTGAAGAAGGAGCAACGCAGCCAGCGGGGATGCATCGCCGCTCGAATGCCGGCGGGACTTTCACCACGGGCTGATAAGGTCCCGCCCCGCTCGGTCGAAGTTATGACAAGTTTCGGCGAGGCAGACCGGTCGGTACCGGTCGCTGCGAGGGATCACATCGGAAATGTCATGCCCTCGCGCACGACGTCGGCCGCATCGATCTCGGCGTTCGTGTGATTGATGTGAATGAACCACAGCTTCGCGCGCGCGCCCTTCAACAGCTCTCGCGTGCGCGACATCATCGGGTGCGGGATCTCCTCGATGTTGCGATTCACTTCGGTCGGCGAGGCAAACGTGCCGTCGAGAAACGCCAGGGCGACGGTGTCGGCGAGCGCGCGGATGCTGCGATCCCACTTCTCCCACCGATCGATGTCGGGGATGAAGATCGCCGACTGCCGCGGCCCCTCGATGCGGTAGCCGACCGTATCGGAAAACTCGTCGCGATGCGGCACGCGAACTGGCGTCACGCGGATTCCACCGGGCAGCGTCAGCGTGCGGTCGTACTCGGCCGGACGCCGCTCGATGTTGCCGAGGGCGATCAACTGGCTCCATGGACCGTTGCTCTCGAGAAACGCGAGCATGCGCTCGGTCGCATACACCGGCACGCCACGCGCGCCGATCGACTCGCGACCGAGATACATCAGCCCCGTGTAGTGCCCGATGTGGGCGTGAGTCAGAAAGATCCCGTCCGGCGGGCGCCCTCCGGTGAGCGCATGCACTTGTGCGCTGAAATCAGGCGTGGCGTCGAACAAGTACGCGCGCCCGCTGACGCGATCGACCAGCCCGAGGCTCGACACTTTCTCCGCGCGGCGCCTGCCCGCGCGAATGCTCGTGCACAGCTCCTGCTGGCAATTGAGATGCGGGATGCCGGCGTCCTGGGCGATGCCGAGCACGACCAGCTCCCAGTCAGCAGCCGGGGTCTGGCCGGAAGAGGTCGGTCCAAGCGCAAGAAAGAGGAAGCCGGCGGCCAGGCGACACGACACGGTGGGATTCTAGCGTGGCGGGCCTTCGGCGAGGGCGGCCTTCGGCCGAGAGCGGGTCTTCGACCCGCGGGCCTCGGCCTGCGGCCTCGGCTCCGCGAGCCAACCGAGCGGCCCGTGGCGGGCGTCAGCGAGCCGCCATCCAGTCGCTGGCCCTTCCGTGCGAACACGGCGGCCCTACGTCATCTCCGATTCGGAGATTGCCTGCACCACCTGGCCCGTCTCCTGTGCATTGGCGATGCGCGTTGCGACGTCAGCTTGCGCAACGATCCCGACGAGCGAGCCATCACGGTCGACGATCGGGATCCGCCGCACCTGGCGGGTCGCCATCTGCTCCATCGCCATCTCGACGTTTTCCTGTGGCAGACACGTCACGACGTCCGTCGTCATCACGTCGCTGACGGCCGTGCTCCGCGGGTCGAGGCCCTCCGCGACGACTTTGAGGACGATGTCGCGATCGGTCAACACGCCGATGAGCTTCTTGCCGTCTTCAGAGATGACGGGCAGAAGACCGCAGTCTTCGCGAAGCATGAGCTCTGCGGCCTCAATCGCGGTGTGCTGCGGGTTGCACGCCGTTGGTGACGGGGTCATGACGTCGGCACATGTCATAGCAAACTCCAATCGACCGCGAAATGCGGCCCGCCAAGGAGGTGCATGCGACGTGCCATGCTGAAAGCTGAACGCTGAGAGCTACCGGATCGGCCAGGCCAGCGTGACGCCGACCGACGTGCGCCAGAAGTCGAGTACACCGTCTCCGGTGAGCGGCACGTCCGCATGCTGACTGAAGTGTCTGAAGTATCGCGCTTCGCCTCGAATGCCAAGAATTTCGTTGAGCATGTACAGGACGCCGCCACCGGCGGTCCAGCCGGGCTCGGTGCGGCCCACCGACGGGTCGCCATCGAAGACCCTGACCCGCACATTCATGACACCCGCGCCGACGACGGCAAACGGGCGCAGCGTCGGGTGCTGCCTCACCGCAATCACGGTGAGCATGGCCGACGTCACGCTGCTGTCCGCAAAACGCGCGCTATCGAACCCACCCAGGTGCGCCACGTCGAGCTCGGCACCAACCCCGTTGTCGTCCAGCACCCCCATTGACGCGCCGGCGGTCACTGTCGCGCCCCGGACGTCGTTGGTCGCCGCGACACCCAGATGTCCCGTCAGAATGCCAGTGAAGTTGAACGATTGCGCTTCGGAGCGACTGGCGGCGCAGACGAACACCAGAGCAATAACCGCTACCCGTGATCCGGCCACAACAGTTTCCCTTCTCGTTTCAACCAACGGCGGGCCTCGAGATGACGTGGACAACACGCCGCGACGAGACGCCAGAAGCGGCGCGAGTGATTGAGCTCGCGGCGGTGCATCAGCTCATGCAGCATGACGTACTCCCGGACAAAGTCCGGTACCTGAATGAGGCGCCAATTGAGCGTGATCGTACCTTGAGATGAACATGCGCCCCAACGGGACTGCTGGTCGCGCACTGAGACCCGCGCCACGTGAATATCGTAGGCCGTGGCCAGCTTCATCAGCATGGCCGGCAACTCCCGGGCAGCTTTCCGGCGGTACCACTGCGCGATCAATGGGCGCAATTCGCTGGTCGGGGCCGCTCTCGCGACCGTCGCCCGGCGCCGGGCACGTTGATCCTGCACCCAGGCCGTATTGGCTTCGACAAAGGCCTGCGCCTCGCGCCTGGTTCCCCATCGTGGCAACGTGACGCGCAGGGTTCCATCGGCGAGCACGCGCATGATGTAGCGCCGGGCCCGGCGGTGCCGGACAAAGACGACCCGCGGGGGCCAATCCACAGCTCTGTCCTGAGCGAGCGGCGATTCGAAGGAGAGGCTTAGCTGCACCGTGCACTAGGATAATCGGAACACCCCATGGCGACGGACAGAACTCTCCTTGACCTGGTGCGCGGCTGCACGTTCGACGACTTCCTCCTGCGCCCGCAGTACAGCGTGCTCGAGCGGCGGGATCCGGCGACCATCGATCTCGCGTCCCAGTTCTCGCAGCACATCACGCTGCAGCGGCCCATCGTGTCGGCCAACATGGATACGGTGACGCGCGCCCCGATGGCGGTGGTCCAGGCCGAGGAAGGCGGACTGGGCATCATCGATCGCGGGTTCAAGAGCGGCGACATCTCGCCTCAGGTCCGCGAAGTCGAAAAAGTCAAGCGAACCCAGCACATCATCATCCGGGATCCCTATGCGGTGTCGCCTGCGACGCCGCTGTCGGAGGCGATGGCCCTGATGCGCAAGCGGCGCGTCGGCACGCTCGTCGTGGTGGACGACGACCGCAGGCTCAAAGGCGTGCTGACGGCTCGCGATGTCCGGTTCGTCAACGCCGAGGACGAAACGGTCGCCTCCCGGATGACGCCACTCGAGATGCTGGTGATCGGCGAAGGCGAGCTGACGCTGGACGCGGCCGAGCGGCTGATGGTCCAGCGGAAAGTCAAGAAACTCCCGCTCGTCGATCGTGATGGCATCCTGCTCGGCCTGATCACCGCGAAGGACATCGTCCGGCAGGAGCGCTTGCCGTTTGCGACCCGCGACGAATTCGGCCGCCTGCGGGTCGGCGCCGCGATCGGAGCCAAGGGCGACTACCTCGAACGGGCCCAGGAGCTCATCCGCGCGGGTGTGGACGTCATCGTCATCGACATCGCTCACGGCCACAGCGTCGTAATGGCGCGCGCCATCGAGACGTTTCGGGAACGCTTTGGCGATTTCGAGCTGGTCGCCGGCAACGTGGCGACGCCGGAGGGCGTGCGGTTCCTCGTGGAACGGGGCGTGAATGCGGTGAAGGTCGGCATCGGGCCCGGCGGCGGGTGTACGACCCGCCTCACCACGAGCTTCGGGGTGCCGCAGCTCGAAGCGCTCGTCGATTCCCGAATGGCCGCTGGCGGCGACCCTATCGTGCCGATCATTGCCGACGGCGGCGTCAAGCGGCACGGGGCGATCTTCGAGGCGCTGCTCTTTGGCGGCGATACCGTGATGCTCGGCAGCATGTTTGCGGGCACCGAAGAAACACCCGGCGAGATCGTGCAGAAGTCAGTCGTGCTGCCCGACGCGCAACGGACGGTCAAAGTGCCGTTCAAGGTGCTCCGTGGCATGGCCTCGATCCAGGCGATCCGCGATCGCCTGGACGTGGAAGACGCCGACAACGCCGACGTCGAGGCCCTGGGCGCCGAGGGCACCGAAGTGAGCGTGCCCGCGCGCGGCTCGGTGCGGCCGATCATCCAGGACATCCTGCGCCATCTCTGCTCGTCGATCAGCTACAGCGGCGCCAACAGTCTCGCGGAGATCAAGCAGGTGTTCTGGGAAGATCCGTCGCGCTTTTTGATCAAGCTGTCCGCCGCGGGGCGGCGCGAATCCTACGAGCGCTGAGCTCGAGCGCCGTCCGTTCAGCGCGGGCGCAGCAGGCTGAACCCAACCTGCAACACGTGCGCGTTCACGCCAGGATTGCGTTCGAGGCGATTGCCGTTCGAGATGTGGTGAAAACGGTAACTCGCCACGATCGCGTGCTGCGGACCCAGAAAATAGCGGATGCCATACGCCGCGTGCGCGGTGAAATTCGCCGCCGTGGTCTCAGAAGGGATGGGATCACGGGTCCAGAGCGCGCCGCCCGCCAGCTCCGCAAACGGGGCGAGCTTGCCGCGCGGGACGAAGTTCCAGCGCCAGACGAGCGGCGTCACGCCCAGGCCGTATGTGGTTCGTGGGTTGAACTGGCTGAAGAGCGGGACGACTTCGATTGCCCATTCGAAACGGCCCCTGAAAGCGCCCGGCCCAAGGGGGCGGCTGAGGACGCGTCCCCACGAGATCGACGGCATCAGATAGCGATGGCCGGGCTCCGAATGAAACAGTGAGATGCCCAGCCCCGGACCGGCGGTGAACATCCACTCCGACGAGCCGACGCCGAAGACCGAATCCAGCGCGACATCCGGTGGCGGCGAGGAGTCCGGCGCCACGGGTTGCTGACCGTCGAGGACATCCGAAGCACCGAGGAGCAGCAGCAGCACCACCACCAGAACGGGCCCTCGTCCCATGCGCCCTAGATGCTACACCCACAACGAACGAGTTTCGGAACCCGGTTGAACTTCGGGTTGACTTGCAGTCCTGACGGTTGGCAGTCCGGCCGCCACGTCAGTCCCGTACAGCGACAACGGACGCCACGAGCTTGCCATCGTACTCCTCCTCACGCGACCGGATGATTCGCAGCGGCGCGACCAGACCCGGCAGCTCGCCCTCCTGCAGCAGGAACGCAGGATTACGCGGCCGACCTCGTCGAGCTTGTCCAACAGTGAAGGTTTCGTAAATCAGCACTCCGCCATCTCGCACCGCCCTCACGATAGCCGGCATGAGCGGACGATGCAGATAGTTGAATACGACCACGGCGTCGTAACACCCCTCGCCGAGTCGCGCAACGCCGCTCTCGAGATCCATGCACTCTGTCGTGATCTGCCCTACCTGCCCTACCTGCCCTACCCGCCTCAATTCCTCGAGTGCCGCGGCATCCCGATCAACCGCATGCACCCGCCAGCCACGCGCCGCGAGAAAGATGGCATGGCGTCCGCTGCCGCTCGCGACATCGAGCGCCACGCCACCGCGCGGTAACACGTCGAGATTGTCGACGAGCCACGCCGCCGGTTTCACGGCTGCTTTTCGCCCTCGGCGACGCGCTCCGCAAACGTCAGCAGATGCCCGTCGGGGTCCTCGACGGCAAACTCACGCATCCCGTAGAACTGCGTCTTGAGCGGCATGATGACCGGCGCGTGCGGGGCTACGCGCGCGAAGAACGCATCCACGCCCGTCACGACGAAGAACATCGTCGCCGTCCCCCCAGCGGGCCGGTGGCGCGCCTGCGGATAGTCGTGGCCGGCTGCGGTGGAATCGTTGAGAAACACGGGCACGCCATCGCGTTCGAGCCACACGAACACAAAGGGCGCGGCGTCCGGGACGGTCTGTTTGACGCTGAAGCCGAGCACATCCCGATAGAAGGTTGTGCTGCGATCGACATCCTGAACGAGCAGGTTGGGCGTGACGGAAGTGAACGTGGTCATGACACACCTCAGGTGTATGCCCGCGTCACCTCCATCAGCCGTTCTGCGGACCGTGAACAGCTAGTAGGGGCTCCTTGAGATGGCGTGGACCCCGCGAGGAACCCTCAAATGATACCGCGGCTTCAGCTTTCAGCTTTCGGCGCTTTCAGCTTCTTGCCAAGAGCGTTTCAATCCGCGCGTAACGCGATCATCGGATCGACACGGGTCGCGCGAAGCGCCGGCAACCAGATGGCGAGCATCGCGACCACGCCGAGGAGCGAAAATCGCTGCCCCAGCGGCTCCCGATCCGGAAACTCACGCCGCGCCATGGCTTCGTTGACGACAATCGCCCGCGGGTTCTCAATGGCGTCCTGTGCAGTGAACTCGCGGCCCTTCAGCACGGGAATCCCCAGGGCGGCAAAATAACCCGGCGAGACCTCGAGGTAGTGCGAGAGCGGCTGTTGCGAAAGGGGAACCGCAGGACGCCCGCTGACCGAGAACCCGAGCACGCTCATCCCCGGGGTCATCGGGGCGTTCGAGGACAACGCAGCGGCCTTCACGCCGGGCACGGCTCGCACGTTGTCGAGCACACGATTCCAGTAGCCGATGAAGTGGCCCGGGGCGCGATAATTCTCGCCCGTGGGCGCCACCTGCATCGTCATGACCCCTGAGGTCGTGAACCCCAATGCTGAACATCGCGGTGTTGGCACCGATGCCGATGGCCAGGGTAAAGATCACGACGAGCGTGAACCCGGGTGTCTTGCGCAAAACTCGAAGGGCGTGGCGGAAATCTTGTGTGAATCGATCCATGTCGTCAAACGGCTGAGGCAAGGACGTTGCCAAGGGGACAGACCCAGAACGAAGAACTAAGAACTAAGAACGAAGAACGAAGAACTGAACGAAGAACCACCCGGAACGAAGAACAACCCGGAACGAAGAACCACCCGGAGCGAAGAACTGAAGGACCCGGACCGACGAACCTGCACGCGGGCTGGCGTGTTTGAAAATGGGAATTCCCGTCCCAGCCTTGTGTTACGGTGGATCCCCATGGCGCGCGGGTTCGACAGCAAGTTTGTGGAGTCGCAGCAGGACGACGCGCAGCGGACGAAATCGACGGGGAGGGCGCTCACGCCAGCGGAGCGGGCGCAGCTCGATCGCCGCCGGACGCTGGAGATGGCGCTCACTAATACGCAGGCCGAGTTGCAGGCCGCCTGTCATGCCGCGCATCGCGAGATGCTCCGGCTGAAGCTCGAAGCCCTGCAGGCCGAGCTTGGCACACTGTAGAGTTTTTGCTATCCTCTGTTGACCCGCTGTGCAAGTTTCCGGTGGCGGGAATCCCGGTGTCACCGAAGAGCTTCTAATCTCTCCCGCCTCCCCACGAGTCCTGTGCCACCAGTCCGCTTGTTCATTGGCAATCTCCCGTATCAGGCCACAGAAGATGATTTGCGCCAGCATTTTGCGCAAGTCGGTGAGCCGACGCAGATTGTCCGCCCGCTCGACCGCGAAACCGGCCGCGCGCGCGGCTTTGCGTTCGTCGAGTACGCGGAGCGCTCCGAGGCTGAAGCCGCCATCCAGCAGTTCGACGGTCAGCTGTTCATGGGTCGTCCGTTGGCCGTCAGCGAGGCTCGCGCCCGCGAAGACCGCGGACCAGGAGGGCCGCCTCGGCCTGGGTTCGGCGGACCCCGGCCGGCGGGGCCTGCCGGCTACGGTGGGCCTCGTCCGGCAGGGCCTGGAGGTCCGCGGACCAGCGGAGGATTCGGCGGCCCACGTCCCGGTGGTGGCTTTGGCGCTCCGCGTCCCGGCGGCGGTTTCGGCGGACCTGGTGCCGGCCCCGGCGGGCCGGGCGCAGGACGCGAACGCAATTTCGGTCCGCCGGCACCGCCGAAAGGAAAAAAGGGCAAGGGGAGCTTCCAGCAGAAAGAACGCGGACCCAAGGGGCCCATCCCGACGAAGTTCACCGGGCGGATGTACGACCTCGACGAAGTCGATCCGCCAGAGGACGCCGCCGTCGACGACGTGCCGGAGTTCATGAAGCCGGAAACAGACGTGCCGGACGACGAGAAGGACACGACGCTGGATTTCGACGCCACACCGGACGACGACAAAGACGAGGAGTGACGGGGCCGTGCCCTCGCCCACCCTCGAAGTCCGGCACCTGGCACTGGTCACCGAGATCGCCTCCACCGGCAGCGTCACCCGCGCGGCCGAACGACTGCATCTCACGCAATCGGCGCTTTCCCATCAGCTCCGCGACATCGAATCTCGCCTGGGCATTCAGTTGTTCCTCCGCCTTGGCAAGCGGATGGTCCTGACGCCGCCGGGCGAGCGCGTGCTGGGCGCCGCCAAACGCGTCCTCGACGAGATCGGCCGCGCGGAAGAAGACCTGAAGCTGATGTCGCAGAACGGCAAGGGCGTGCTGCGCCTGTGCACGCAGTGCAACACGGGGTATCACTGGCTCCCGCCGCTGCTGCAGTCCTTCCATCGCAAATATCCCGGAGTGGACGTGCAAATCATGGTCAACGCCACGAATCGTCCGATTGAGGCGCTGCTGGAAGGGCAGATCGATCTCGCCGTCGTCACCAGCGACGTCACGGACAAGCGGCTGCAATCGCAGCCGCTGTTCGAAGACGAACTGGTGGCGGTGGTGGCGCCGACGCATCCCTTCGCCAGGCGATCGTCGATCGAGCCGATCGACTTCGCTGAAGAACACCTGATCATCTACACCGCAGACCGCCACGACAGCTACACGTTCACACGCATCCTCGCACCCGCAGGCATCGAGCCCGCACGCGTCTCGCAAGTGCCGCTGACCGAAGCCATTCTGGAGTTGGTGAAGGCCGGACTGGGTGTGAGTGTGATGGCCAGGTGGGCCATCGAACCGGCCCTCGAGGCCGGCGCCGTGAAGGCCGTCAAGATCGGCAAACGCGGTGTTTACCGATCCTGGACGGCCGTCACCCTCCGCGATCGCATTGAACCGAAGTGGCAGCGCGAGTTCGTGACGCTGCTGTCACGCCAGGCGCTCCCGGCCAAGACAGCGCGCTGATCGGCCGCGCTTCGCGCTTTCTAGAACCGCACTCCTAGCGCTCCCATGAACGTGCGCCCGCCCGTCATGCCGGGCCGCGGCCTCGGGAAATGCGTTGCCGCCGTTGCCTGACCGTAGAGCGGCCCGCGAAGGTAAAGCTTCCTGCTCCCCTATTTTTATAGGATAATATAGGACACTATAGTATTGTTACGCCATCACGGAAGCACGTCCGTAGGCCAGTGACCCGCATCTTGGTGGGGCCGGGCCAAGGGACGGGCGTCTGGCGGGCGGGGGCGGGTATCATCCGGGCACCATGAATTTCGCGGTGGAGGCCGCCGAACCTGCCCCGACCCTCGAGACCGAAGTGGTCGCCGGCATCACCACCTTTCTCACGATGGCCTACATCGTCATCGTGAACCCCACGATTCTGTCGACTCCTGGCACGGGGTTGCCTTACACGGGTGTCCTGACGGCCACGGTGCTGGTTTGCGCGGCGGGCACGCTGCTGATGGGGCTCTATGCCAACCTGCCCTTCGGGGTCGCGCCGGGCATGGGCCTCAACGCCTTTTTCACCTACACCGTCGTCCTGCAGGGCGGCGTGCCCTGGCCGGTGGCGCTGGGTATGGTCTTCTGGGCCGGGGTGCTCTTCCTCCTCGTGTCGGCAACCCCCCTTCGTGAAGCGATCGCGCTGGCCATTCCGCCGTCGCTGCGGCGCGCCACGGCGGCGGGAATCGGGCTGCTCCTCACGTTCATTGGTCTGCAGAACGCGGGCTTTGTCGTCGCAAACCCGGCCACGCTCGTCGGTGTCGGCCCGGTCGATCACCGCGCGCTGTTGACGCTGCTGGCGCTCGGCATCAGCGTGTGGCTGACGCGTCGAGGGAGCTCGTTTGCGTATCTGGCCGGCATGGCCGTGGTGACGGCGCTCGCCTGGGCGGCGGGATGGGTCACGCCGCCGGCGACCTGGTTCAGCCAGCCAGACTTCACATCGGTCTTCCTGCAACTCGATGTCATGGGCGCGTTGCAACTGGCGCTGCTGCCGGCGATTGTGACGTTGATGATGACCGACCTGTTCGATTCGCTCTCCACGTTCGTCGGCGTGGCGCACGCTTCGAAGCTGCTCGACGCCGAAGGGCGGCCGCGTCACCTGCGGAAGGGGCTCATCGCGGATTCGTTTGCCACGCTGGGCGCGGCGCTTGTTGGCAGTTCGCCCGGTACCACGTACGTCGAGAGCATTGCGGGCATTCGCGCCGGCGGACGCACGGGCCGCACGGCTGTCGTCGCGGCACTCTGCTTTCTCCCCTGTCTGTTCATCGCCCCGGTGGCGGCCGCCGTGCCGCCGTACGCCACGGCGGCCGTGCTCATCATGGTCGGCGTCTCGATGTTTCAGGTGGTGATCGATGTCGATTTCGAGCGTCTCGAGATCGCGGTGCCGGCATTCGCGACGTTGGTGCTGATTCCGCTCACGTTCTCGATTACCCAAGGGATCCTGTGGGGGTTTATCCTGCACGTAGCGCTGTTTGCCATTGCCGGCCGGGCGCGGGAGCTGTCGCGCACCCTGGTCGCGCTGGCGCTGGTCTCGGTTGCGTTGCTTGTTCTGGAGCATTCCACATGAGCTCTCCGATTGTCGAAACCACCTTCTCCGAATTGCGCAAGGTCAAGCGTCTTGCCGATCAGGCGATCGAACAGCTCGACGACGAGCAGTTGTGGACGCGCATCGACCCGGAATCGAACAGCGTCGCCGTCGTAATGCGGCACATGGCCGGCAACATGCGATCCCGCTGGACGGACTTCAGAACGACCGACGGCGAAAAGCCCGACCGCCACCGCGATCAGGAATTCGAAGATGCCGTCACCAGCCGGAGCGAGTTGCTGGCCGAGTGGGACGACGGATGGCGGCGTGTGTTCGACGCACTGTCATCGATCACCGACGCTGATCTTCAGGAAACAATCTACATTCGCGAGGAGCCACACACGATCCATCGCGCGATCGTGCGGCAGATCGTGCACTACGCCGGCCACACCTATCAGATCCTCGCGCTGGGCAAGCACTTGAAGGGTCCCGGCTGGAGGACGTTGTCGATCCCGCGCGGTACGTCGGAGGCATTCAACCAGCGGATGCTGGCTGAACGGCGTGCCCGGCGGTGAGCCCGCCGCTGCGCTGGGGGCTGCTCGGCACGGCGCATGTCAACCGGCGTCTCATTCCCGCGATGCGAGCGGCTCGCCGCTCGATGCTCGCCGCGGTGGCGAGCCGACAGCCGGCGCGTGCGGAGGACTACGCGCGAGAGTGGAAGATCCCGGTGGCGCACGGCAGCTATGAGGCCCTGCTTCGCGATCGCGGTGTCGATGCCGTGTACGTCCCGCTGCCGAACGCGTTGCACGTCGAATGGACGCTGCGCGCGCTTGACGCAGGCAAACATGTCCTCTGCGAAAAGCCGCTGGCGCTTGCGCCCGAAGACGTCGAACGCGTCGAGGCGGTGGCGCGCGCGCGCACGCTGGTGGTCGCCGAGGCGTTCATGTATCGGCACGAGCCGCTCATCGCGCGCGTCGTTCAGCTCGTGCGCGACGGTCACATCGGGGCGATTACGAGCATGAGTGCCGGATTCACTTACCGGCAGAGTCGTTCACCCGACGTCCGGCTGGAGGCCGCGCTGGGCGGCGGCAGCCTGTGGGACATTGGATGTTACGCAGTGAACGCAGTCCGCCTGACAATCGGCACCGAACCCACGGCCGTCTTCGGTTTCGCCGCCATGACGCCGGCCGGCGTGGACGAGTCGTTCACCGGGCTGCTGCAGTTCGGCGGCGGGCCGGTTGCAACCGTGCACAGCAGTTTTCGGGCGCCCTATCGGACGTGGCTCGACGTGATCGGCAGCGCGGGCATCCTGAGGGCCGCGAATCCCTTCAAACCAGCCCCGGTAGACGTCATCGAGATCCGTCGCGGCGAAGAGGTCGTGCACGAAGCGGTCGAGGGATCGTCGATGCTGTTCGTGCGACAGATCGAGGATTTCGTGTCCGCCGCCGTCGACGGGCGCGAGCCGGCCGTCTCGCTGCTGGACAGCCGCGGCAATGCCGCGGTCCTGGCCGCGCTTCACGCTTCGGCGCGCTCCCGGCGGGCGGTGACGTTATGATCGGTGGAGGCTGCCGGCGCCGGAGCCTTGGCAAAGGCACCCCAGCCTGGTTCGAGAACGATCGTCACATCACATGATTCAACTGCGAAAGCGCCACCGCACCGTTCCCGTCCGCGTCGGCATTGTCACCGTTGGCGGCGACGCGCCGGTCGTCGTCCAGTCGATGACGATGACGGATACGGCGGATGCGGCGGGCACCGCCCGTCAGTGCATTGAATTGTGGGAGGCCGGATCCGAAATGGTCCGCGTGACGGTCAACCTGCCCGAAGCGGCCGCGGCCGTCCCGGAGATCAAGCAACGAATGCGGGATGCGGGTTGTACCGCTCCGCTCATCGGGGACTTTCACTACAACGGTCATCTCCTGCTGACACGATTTCCGGATTGCGCCCGGGCGCTCGACAAGTACCGCATCAATCCCGGCAACGTCGGCACCGGAAAGCGGCGTGACGAGCAGTTCGCGACCATCTGCAAAGTGGCCGTCGAGCATGGCCGGCCCGTGCGCATCGGCGTCAATGGCGGCTCGCTCAACCAGGAACTGGTGATGGCCAGGATGCAAGAGAATACCGACCGTCATCTCGGCCTCTCTTCCGACGACATCTACAACGAGTGCATGGTGCTGTCGGCGGTGCAATCGACCGAGCTCGCGCTCGAGTCGGGGTTGGGCAAGGACCAGATCGTCATCTCGTGCAAGACGTCTCGTCCCGCGCATCTCATTGACATCTATCGCGCGCTCGCCAGGCAGACCGAGCAACCGCTGCATCTCGGCTTGACCGAGGCGGGAATGGGCGCCAAGGGCCTGGTGTGGTCGGCCGCCGCGATGGGGACGCTGCTGAGCGACGGGATCGGCGACACCGTACGGGTGTCGCTGACGCCGCGGCCTGGTGGGGATCGCCGGGAAGAGGTTTATGCGGCCTGCGAGCTGCTGCAGTCGCTCGGCCTGCGATCGTTTGCGCCGAGCGTGACGGCGTGTCCGGGCTGTGGCCGCACGACGTCCACGACATTTCAGGAGCTCGCCGAACAGGTGCAGGCGTACATCCACGACCGGATGCCGCAGTGGAAACAGCGCTACGAGGGTATCGAGGAGCTCACTCTCGCCGTCATGGGCTGCGTCGTCAATGGTCCTGGCGAGTCGAAAGCGGCCAACATCGGCATCTCGCTGCCCGGCACGGGCGAAGCGCCGAACTGTCCGGTCTACATCGATGGCGAACATGCGACGACGCTGCGCGGCACACCCGACGAGCTCGCCATCGCCTTTCACAGACTGCTCGATGACTACGTCGAACGCAAATACGCGCGTCGCGATCCGGTTGGCCACATCGGCTGATCGCGAGTTCCTCGCCACGCTCGCTCATCGCCTGGCCGACTTCGATCGCCCGGAGTGGCGGTCGCAGAAGGAAATTGCCGACGGCGATCGCCGAGCGTTGTTCGATGCGCTGGATCATCCGCAGGCGGGGACGGAGCTGTTCGTCGCCGAGCTCGACGGCGTGCGGGCGGGCTGCCTGCTCATGTGGACGCTCGAGGATTACTTCTCCCAGCAGTGGCACGCGCACGTGTCGGTGATCGCCGTCACCAAGGACGCCGAGGGCGCCGGTGTCGGCCGCGCCCTGATGGCGCATGCGGAAGAGTGGGCGCGGGCGCACGGCCAGACGAGCATCACGCTGAGCGTGTTCGAGGGCAATCGCCGGGCGCAGGCGCTGTACCAGCGGGCCGGGTATACCACCGAGATGCGGCGGATGATCAAACGCCTCTGAGTCGCCGGAATTTTGTCGCGGATGCCGGGCGGCGGAAATGGGGCAGGCCCATTTCGGGGGAGGCGGCGATAGTTGCCGGACTGTGGCGAATGTTGCGGTGGTTGACCTCGATCGCTCCGCAAAGCCACCAATGTGCCGGCGATTCTGCGTGCTGAGCCGCACTTTCGTCCGCATCCTCGCACTTTCCGCCACGTCCCCGGAAATGGGCCTGCCCCATTTCCGGGCGTGCCGCTAAAATGCGCCACATGACAGTCCGCCCGGTCGGCGTCGCCTTCGTCCTCGGCATCATTGCCGCGTCGGTTCCAGCGGCGCAGCAGGCGGGCCGGACACTCCCCGTGTTCGATCTGCTGATACGCAACGCCCACGTCTACGACGGGATGGGCAATCCGTGGATTCGCGCGGATGTCGCGATTCACGAGGGACGGATTCACACAATCGGCCGGCTCGCCACCGCCGCATCGAAGAAGAGCCTCGACGCCGACGGACTCGCCGTCGCGCCCGGGTTCATCGACGTTCACTCGCACGCCGGCGGCGGGCTGGCGACCGAGGCACTGAAACACGGCCAGCCCGTGCTTGCCCAGGGCATCACCACGGTCATCGTCAATCCGGACGGCGGCGGACCCGTTGACCTGCACACGCAGCGCGCCACGTATACGAAACAGGGCATCGGCCTGAATGTCGCCCTCATGGTCCCGCACGGATCGATTCGCCGCGAAGTGATGGGGATGACGGATCGCGATCCAAGCGCCGCGGAGCTCGCGCGGATGGTCGAACTCGTGCGCGAGGGCATGCGCGCCGGGGCCATCGGGCTCTCGAGCGGCCTCTATTACGCCCCTGGGTCGTACTCGAAGACCGCCGAAGTGGTCGCGATGGCCAGGGCGGCGGCGGAGGCGGGCGGCGTGTACAGCAGCCATATTCGCGACGAGAGCGATTACTCTGTGGGGCTGCTGGCGGCCGTGCAAGAGGTGATCGATATCGCGGAGCAGGCCGGCCTCATCGGCATCGTCACTCACGTCAAGGCGCTCGGCCCGGCCAGCCACGGCCTCTCGATGGCGATTGTCGAGCGCATCGAGGGCGCGCGCGCCCGCGGCGTGCAGGTCTACACGGATCAGTACCCCTACAGCGCGAGCGGCACGGGCATCACCGGAGCGCTGATTCCCCGCTGGGCGCAGGTCGCGGGGCGCGACGCCCTGCTCCGCCGCATCCGTGGCGACGAAGGCAAGAAGATCCTCGAGAACGTCCGCGTGAATATCGCCCGGCGAGGCGGGGCCGAGACGCTGGTCATCAGCCGCTACTCCGTCGATTCGTCACTCGAAGGCAGGACCCTCGCTGAACTGGCGAAAGCCGCCGGCGCCACGCCCGAACAGCACGCGCTCGATCTCCTGCAGAAAGGCGAAGCCGGCCTCGTCTCGTTCAACATGTCGGAACGCGACATCGAACTGCTCATGCGCCAGCCGTGGACGATGACGAGCACGGATGGGGACCTCGTGCCGATGGGGCAGGGCAAGCCGCACCCGCGCGCGTATGGCGCGTTCCCACGCAAGCTGCGCCTGTATGTTCGTGAGCGCGGCACGATCGATCTGTCGTTTGCGATCCGATCGATGACGAGCCTGCCCGCACAGGTATTCGGCCTGACGGACCGCGGTCAGATTCGTCCGGGCGCGATTGCCGATCTCGTCATCTTCGATCCCGCGAACGTACACGACGCGGCGACGTATCAGGAGCCACACCGGTTGGCCGAAGGGATGACGCATATCGTCGTCAACGGCGTGCTGGTGCGTGAGAACGGGGCGTTCACCGACGCGTTGCCCGGGCGCGTGCTGGCGCCCGAGCGGCGGTGACGGGTCAGAACATGAAGAACATCACGATCTCCAGCTCGGGATCCTCGAGCTCGTAATCGTTGTCAGGGTTGCCGGGGAAGTATGCCCACACCTTGCAGGGATGAACCCTCGACCCCCCAGACCCCGAGAACAGCTTGAGCGCGACTTCCCGATCGAGCCGGGTGTCGTGCGCGAGGTACACCGCTCCCATTCCGCCTCGCCCGAGCGGGCGAATCACGCGATAGGGGCCGATTTCACGCGGCGCGGCGAGCATTATTCAGGGCTGAGGATAACACCCCGTGGCGCGTAGGACCCTTCGACTTGTTCCGCTCGCTCAGTGCAGGCGGGTGGGACGCGTAAGGGCGCTCCACGAGCCCACCAGACCCACCTGCCCTACCTGCCCACCGGCTCCCCGCCCTACCCGCCCTACCCGCCCTACCCGCCCGACCTGCCCGTAATGAGGCGCACGCTTCGTTGATAGGTCGTGTACGACACCGCCCATTCCAGAAGGACCGACAGTCTGTTCCTGAAACCGACCAGCAGCAGGATGTGCACGAAGAGCCACAGCATCCAGCCGACAAACCCCGAAAACCGGCTCCACCCGAAATCGGCCAACGCATGCGCGCGTCCCACGGCGGCCATCTGGCCACGATCGCGATAGCGGAACGGCATGGTCTCCTGTTGTGCGAGACGCCGCATGATGTTGCGCGCGGCGTGCACCCCCTGCTGCTTGGCGACCTGCGCAACGCCAGGCAACTGCTCGCCGCCCTGGTGCGTGAAGCCAGCAAGATCCCCGGCCACGAAAATGGCGGGATGGCCAGGCACCGACAGATCCTCTTCGACAACGACCCGGCCCGAACGATCGAGGGCGACCTCCAGCGACGCGCCCAGCGGCGCGCCAGCCACGCCCGCCGCCCAGACGATCGTGTGTGCCGCCGTGCGCGTCTCGCCGACCGTGACCGCGTCGCGCTCGATGGCGGTCACCTTCGCCTGCTCCCAGACTTCCACGCCGAGTTTACGCAGCGCACGACGCGCCGACGCGCGGAGCGATTCAGGGAAAGTGGGCAGGATGCTCGGCCCGGCTTCCATCAAAATGATCCGCGCCGATTCCGGGGCGATGGCCTTGAATTCTTCCCGCAAGGTGTGCCGGGCTATCTCCGCCAGCGCGCCGGCCAGTTCGACGCCAGTGGGCCCGCCGCCTATCAACACGAAGGTCAGCAGGTGGCGCCGCCGCTCGGGATGGCGTTCCGCTTCTTCGAAGGCCAGCAGCAACTGCCGGCGCAGCTCGAGCGCGTCGTCCAGCGTCTTCAATCCAGGAGCATGCGCCGCCCACTCGTCTCGTCCGAAGTAGGAATGCGCCGCCCCCGGCGCCAGAATCAGATAGTCGAACGCCAGCCGCGTTCCATCCTCGAACACGACCGCCTTGCCGGCCGCGTCGACCTCCGTCGCCGTCGCCAGCAGCACCCGGACGTTTGGCTGACGACGGAGGATCCAGCGGATAGGTGACGCAATATCGCCTGGCGAGAGTCCAGCGGTCGCCACTTGATACAGCAGCGGTTGGAAGACGTGGTGGTTGTAGCGATCGACCACGGTGATGTCGACGTCCGCACGCCGCAGGGCGCGAGCGGCGTCAAGCCCGGCAAAACCGGCGCCGACGATGACCACGTGAGGACGAGCGCTCATATCACCAATGAAAACAATATCTCAGCGAGCCGCCGGGTTCGTGTCGTACGGTGGATTAGCAGCCAATCGTCAGTGTCGGTAGAATTCCTGTATGCCGCGTCCAGCTCCCGCTCCACCGGAATCGCAGGTCGAAACGGTGTGTCCCCTCGACTGTCCCGATGCGTGCACGATTGTCGTCACGGTGCGTGGCGGCCGTGTCCATCGCATCGACGGTTCGACGAACAACGAGATCACCAACGGCTACATCTGCGCCAAGGTCAGACACTTCGACCAGCGTGTGTACGGCGACGACCGGGTGCTCTATCCCGCCGTCCGCACTGGCCCAAAGGGGTCGGGTCGATTCCGTCGCGTCGGGTGGGACGAGGCGCTGGATCTCGTGGCGTCGAAAATGCGGGGCGTCACCCGCGAGTTTGGGGCCGAGGCCATCCTTCCGCTGTCGTACGGCGGATCCAATGGTCTTCTGACGCAGGACACGACGGATGCCACGTTTTTCCGGCGGCTCGGCGCGTCGCGACTCTTGCGCACTGTGTGCGCGGCACCAACGGGTGCGGCCAACCAGGGCCTCTACGGAAAGATGCCCTCGACCAGTTACCAGGATTACCCGGAGGCGCAGCTCATTGTCATGTGGGGCGTCAACCCCGGGCACTCGGGCATTCACCTCATGCCCTATCTGAAGCAGGCACGCGAGCGCGGCGCAAAGTTGATCGTCATCGATCCGCGCGCCACCACCGTCGCCCGGCAGGCTGATCTGTTTCTCCAGATTCGTCCAGGAACGGACCTCGCCGTCGCACTCGCTGTGCATCGTCATCTGTTCGACACCGGGCGTGCGGACGAAGCGTTCCTGAAAGCCCACACCACCGGCGCCGACAAACTCCGCGACAAGGCCGCGCCGTGGACCTTCGAGCGCGCGGCGCACGAGAGCGGCGTCCCCGTGGAGCCGCTGCAGACCTTGGCCGAAATGTACGCCAACGCCTCGCCGGCGCTGGTCAAATGCGGATGGGGCCTCGAGCGTAATCGCAATGGCGGCAGCGCGGCGGCGGCCGTGCTCGCGCTGCCGGCGGTCGCCGGCAAATTCGGCGTCCGCGGCGGCGGCTACTCGATGAGCAACTCGGCCTCGTGGAACATCACGCGCACGTGGATTCGCGACCAGGAACCAGCGAGCCGCGCGATCAACATGAACCACGTTGGCCGGGCGCTTCTCGACGGGGCCGCTCCAGTCAAGCTGCTCTTCGTCTACAACTGCAATCCTGCCGTCACCTTGCCCGACCAGGGGCGCGTGCTCGAAGGACTCGGGCGGGAAGACCTCTTCACGGTCGTTCACGAACAGGTGCTGACCGACACGGCCCTCTACGCGGACGTCGTGCTCCCCGCGACGACCTTTCTCGAGCATTACGATCTTGTGCGATCGTACGGACCGATCACGCTGCAGTTGTCCAGACCCGTCATCGACGAGGTCGGCGAATCACGTCCCAACGTCGAAGTGTTTGCGGAACTGATCCGCCGCATGGATCTGGGCCGGGACGACGACCCGGCCAGCGATCTCGACGCGATGTTCGACGTGCTCAATCACCTTCCTCGGCCGCATGGAGACGAGCTCAGAGCGCACACCAGGGCGACGGCGCTTCACGAGGGCCGGCCGATCCAGTTCGTGGACGTGTTGCCGCTGACAGACGATCGGAAAGTGCACCTCTTTCCAGAGGCCCTCGACCGCGAAGCGCCACTGGGCCTGTATGGGTTTCAGCCAGATCCGGCGACGGACCAATACCCACTCGCCCTCATCTCCCCCGCGAGCGAACGGACCGTGAGCTCCACGCTGGGAGAATTGCCACGGCCCACAGTGGTCCTCGAGATGCACCCGGACGATGCCGCGGCGCGCGACATTCAGAGCCACGAAGTGGTGCGAATGTTCAATGAGCTGGGCGAGGTGCGACTCCCCGTCCGGATCACGCCCCTGGTGAATCGAGGGACGGTGGCGATGCCCAAGGGGGTCTGGCGCCGGCACGTCAGCAACGGATACACGTCCAATGCCCTTGTGCCGGACGCGTTGACTGATCTGGGCGGCGGCGCGTGCTTCAACGACGCACGCGTGCAGATTGAGAAAGTGGCCATGTAGCGGTTCATTCGAGGGACTCGCCATGGCGTGTGGAAGATGGCACTTCGAACGCGAATCCCGTGCAAACGCGACGGCCTCAGTCTCAATCTGCTGGCGTGTGCGCCAAGGCACAGCCCTGGGGGCTCCCACCGCGCTGGTCGTCCCGCGCGGCGGGTTCCCGCTAGGCTGCGGGTTCTGGCGTAGTGTTGTTGTCGGCGATGCTGGCGTCCGAACTGCTGGACGTCGGCAGTTTGCCGCGGCCACCACGGCTCGCCATTCCACCCCTGCGGCCGGCTTCCCGGGCCTCGTCAGACGACCACTCGTGGGCGGTCCCCTTCTGATGCGCGGCGCGACCACCCTTGCTGGCGATCTCACGCTGCTTCTCGGGTGACATTGATGCGAATCCTCGACGTTCCTTGCGCGTTTCGTTCACGGTGCACTCCCTTCTGCCCGGCTCAACGCAAGGGGCGTGCCGCCACCTCTTCCTTCACGCCGATGACGTAACTATCGCATTCTAAATAACTTATCTCCATCTGAGCCGTGAACACGCATTTCTGAACGGTGGAGGGATTTACTACAGTAGAGGTTGCCGATGGTGCAATTCGATACGATGTTGGGCATCGGCCGGGCTAAAAGTGGGTGCCGCTTACACTGGTCTGCATACGCCCGCCAGTCCCCGCCGACGGAAGTAGAATGCTGACATGAGTATGTGCGGCGGGCCGACCGGCCCCTCTCCGGAGCGGGTCGGCAATCACAGCGGACGTAAGGTGTTCTGCGTCAAGTTTCAACAGGAACTTCCGGGCCTCGATGCCGCCCCGTGGCCTGGTGAGGTCGGCCAGCGCATTTTCGAAAACGTGTCCGCTCAGGCCTGGCAACTCTGGGAGGAACGGCAGAAAATGATCCTCAATGAGTACCGCCTCATGCCCTGGCAGAAAGAAGCGCAGGAGCTGATCCTCAAGCACATGGAGGATTTTTTCTTCGGTGAGGGCGCCGCGTTGCCTCCCGGCTACGTGCCGCAACAAGCCAAGAGTTAGCGTCCCGCCAGCGGCAGGGCGCGATCGATGACGAATGCCAGTGCGGCGTGCGCCTCGCGAAGGGCATGTTCGACGGCATCCGGCGTCCCGGCACGGGCAAAGATGAACCCCAGGTAACTGGCGCCCTCCGGTATGGGGACGAGCGTCTGATCCGGTTTCGCGGTAATGCGGATCTCCCAGATGTGAGGGACCTGCAGCGCGCGCTCCATGCCGTCGACACGACGATAGACGCCGCCTTCCGGAATCGGAATCATCATCACACCGGTCGCCCCGGTGGCCAGCCGCCACGTCCCGATCGGCTCGCCGAGCGCGTGGCGCAGCAGCAATTCCTCGAGGCCAGCGGACGCACCATCGGCTCCTGTAAAAATCAACGCGCGCGCACACAAACCGCCGATGGGCCGAGCGGCCACTTCGAGCACGAAGACGCTGGCTTCGTTCACCCGGCATTCGGCGTGCACGGGACCATGATGCAGGCCCAGGGCGCGGGCGGCCGCGGCAATCTCGTCACGGATCATCGCCTGCACCGGCTCGCTGGCGCGAGGGGGCGTGACATAGATCGTCTCTTCGAAAAACGGGCCGTCTAGCGGGTCGGGTTTCTCGAAGATGGCGAGCGTGTACAGTCGCCCCTCCTCCAGCAACCCTTCAAGGGCAAATTCGCGCCCGGGGATGAAGGATTCCACGATGATGGCGTCCGCGGCCGAATCGTGCAGCGCGCGTACGTCTTCCGTCTCGAGTAATCGCTGCAATCGATTGAACGCGGCGATAAACGACGCGCGATCGTCCGCGCGGATGACGCCGCGGCTTCCCGACAGCACGGCGGGTTTGATCACGACCGGGAAGCGAAGACGCTCGACCACCTCATTCGGGTCGACGAAGCGGGCCACGATCGTCACATCGGGCACGCGGAGGCCCGCGTCGCGCAACCGGGCGCGCGTCACCCGCTTGTCGCGCGCCGCTTTCACCGCATCAGGCGGATTGCCCGTCAGGCCGAGCAAGCGCGCAGCATACGCCGCAGCCACCGTAGGCCGATCACCGACGGCCAGCAAGCCGTCAATCTGCGACCGTTCAGCCTCGGTGACGATGGCGTGGACAGTGGTCGCCTCCTGGTGAAAGCGAACCGGAATGGCTCCGTCCCACCACGGATCGTCGAGCTGGTCACAGCGATCGGTCGCGAAAACCAGCTTCACACCGAGGCGTTCAGCCGCCTCCCCGAACATGCGAGTCTGGTAGCCGGTCGTCGTGGCGAGCAATAGCACGCGCTTCACAACCACAGATTACACAGATTACGCAGCTTGCACGGCCGGTCTCTCCGGAGGGCCTCACGGTTCAACCCGCGCTGCCTGCCTACCCGCCTACCTGCCCTACCCGCCCTACCTGCCCGACCCGCCTGCCTGCCTGCCCTGAGCGAGCGGAGCGAGTCGAAGGGCCCTGCCTGCCCACCCGCTTACAACAGAGCCACCTGCTCTGCATTGGGTTCCGCTCAACAGTACCAAGGCTCATTGAGATACGGGATCGTCGCGCGATCTCGTACGGCTCCCTGAGCAAACTGCGCACGATTGAGCCCGGCCAGCTCGCAGGCCGCGGCAAAAACCTCGCCTCGTGAGCGCGTGAGCTTCACTCCCACCGCGCGCACGATGCCGGCCTGCAGCGCATCGACGCGCGGATCCTCATGCCGCCACGGGTAGGTCAGCGTCTGCGAATCGAACGATTCCACGCGCCGCCGGATGTCTTCGAGCTCCAGCAACCGCGAGCCTTCCGTTATCAGCAGCCGCAGGCCCCACTGGACCGGCGACACGTGTTCCACCAGATCCAGCGCGTGAACCGCCGCGAGCAGATCACGGTACGAGTCGAGCGTGGTCCACGGAGTGAAGGCCACGAACGTCGGCACCAGGCTCACGCCCGCTGCCCGGCACAATCGCAAGGCCTCGAGAAAGTCCGCGCGCGTATGTCCCTTCTGCAACTTCCCCAGCACCTCGTCGTCGAGCGACTCCACGGCGCTCGTCACGAACAGGCAGCCGGTGCGTGCCAGCACAGGCAGCAACCCGTCATGCTTCAGCAGATGCTCGATTTTCACGGTGACGTCGTAGGTCAGCGACGGGTGCCGGGCATGCAGGGCTTCGACGATGCGACGGGCGTGTGCAGGGCCGTTGAAGAAATCGGGATCCCCGAAGGTGATGTGTTCGGCCCCCGCCGCGGCCTGTTGCTCGATGTCAGCCAGGACGACATCGCTGGAAACCACGCGAAAGTGGCCATCGTAGATGGGCACGATCGGACAATGACGGCACCGGTGCTTGCAGCCGCGAGTGGCGTCCGTCGCGCCAACGACCCGGTGGGAACCGTCGGGCATCTGTAATGAGGCGTATCGACCCACGTGCGGCAATCCGCTGCGGTCAGGGACCAGAAAGGTCAACCGGGGAAGCTGTGTCGAAGCCGGGCCTGCGGCAAAGCCGCCTTCCACCGAAGATGGCCGATGGGCGGCAGGCGCCGTGTCGCGCCGAAGGATCAGGGCGAGTTC
The DNA here is from genome assembly GCA_035512515.1 of Vicinamibacterales bacterium. Taxonomy (GTDB): domain Bacteria; phylum Acidobacteriota; class Vicinamibacteria; order Vicinamibacterales; family UBA2999; genus JACCSI01. Next base: position 11,083 of record DATKDY010000142.1, on the reverse strand, counting down.
CGCGAGAGCGGCTTCGGCCTCCGGGCCGAGCACCTCGGTCACGCCGCGGGCGCGCAGCAGACCCTCGCTGAGCGGAGCGTACAACCCGTACGCGGCCAGACGAGCGGTGGGGTTGATTTGCCGGACGCGATCGATCACCGGCAGCGCCAGCCGCGTCGCGGTGTGCATCGGCAGGTAGAACGCGACCAGCGCGGCGCCGCGCACGTCGTCGTCCTGCAGCTTGTCGCGTGAGAGATCGCGGGTGAGAACGTCGAATCCTGCGCGCTTGAGCCACGCCGCCGGAGACGCGAGCCCGAATGGCTGGCGTCCGAGATCGTACGTGGACAGAAGAAGGACGCTCACTGAACGATCTCGGAGCCGCCCCAAGCGCACGCTTCCGCGCGAAGCGGGGCCTGCCGCACGAAGTGCGGCCTTCGGGCCGAAGGCCCGCCCTCGCGGCGGAGTCGCGCTACTTCGTCCCGCCAGTCACGTTCACGCGAACGTGCGCGTTGGTCCAACAGCACTGGAATCCGCCACCGCCATCGCCCGATCGATCGTTGGCCTGCACGCGCACGATGTATTCGCCAGGCGCGCTGAACGTCGCGGTCGTGGAGAACTTCCCATCCGCTTCCGGACGCAGCCGCTCGTTCTCAAACGTGATGTCCCCTGGACCGCGGTACTTGCTGAGAAACAGGGTGAGCGGCGGCTGCTTCAACTGCGCGGGGGTGAGATCGGGATCGTTGGCCTGACCATCGGTTGCAATGCCGCTGATCGTAATCGGCTGTCCGACCGCGCCGCTCAGCGTTGCCGCAAGGCCCGATGGGGGTCCAAAGAAGGTCTGGCCCTTCGGATCGAATTGCAGCCGCGGGGGCTCGTTGCCTTGCGCGGCTTCCTTGAACGGCTCGACCTGGTACCCCTTGATGAGTCCCACCGGCACCGCGTTGGTCTGCCCGTTGGCGGTGATGGTCCAGGTCAGACGCTTGTCGCCGAAATCCTTCGGCACTTTGATGGTGAAGACGCCCCAGCCCCGGCGCGGGAGAAAGTGTGTCGGTTGCCCCTGGTCGGGGCCGCCGGGCTCGATGCGGTTGTTCGGCCCGATGGGCACGTCGAGGACTTCCTTCAGGTTGCGATTGAAGTAGCCAACGAGCAGCGAGAACGACCCGTCGTCGTTCTGGTACCACCCCTCGAAGGCGGGCGTGACACCCTGACCGGCGTCACGAACCGGCTGCAACGGCAACTGCGCGGAGATGGAGAACCCGGACGCGCTGAGGGCAACAGCACACGAAGCGAGAAGAAGACGCGATCGATGCATCGATGACTCCCGTACATGAAAAAGGCGCCGCACTCGCGCGCGGCGCCCTTTCAACACGATTTACTGTTGCTGCCTCTCCGTGGTCGTCGTGCTGCGTTGCTTCCGCTTTTCGACTTCCACCTGGAAATCCTCATCGTCCATGTAGGTGACGTTCACCCAGGCATGGGCCATTTCGTCCACGGTGCGGTCGCCCCAACCCACCCACTGATTCGGATCCGGGTTGTTCGGGTTCTGCGCGGTGTTGTCGTGCCAGGACGTGACCTTGAGAATGGTGCCCTTGGGCAGCAGCGGCGCCGCGTGCTCGGCAAAGACGTAGTTGTTGTGCCAGTTGAAGCTGAACTCGCTCACCATCGACAGCATCTGCGTCTGACCGGTCGGCAGGATGGCTTCGAGCGACATGGCTTTGCCGCGGAGGTGCATGTGCGGCTGGAAGTTCTCGACGCGGCCCGCCTTGCGCATGACGTGGAAGTTGGTGCCGACGTAGATGGAGTTCGGCGCGATGTCGAGCGCGCGGTTGCCGCCGGTGATGCCACTGAAGAGCGACAGCGTCTGACGATACTTCGGCTCCTGCCCTTTCGGATACAGGTAGATGCCCAGCTCGACGTGATCGGTGACGTCTTCGCCCGCCGCCGAGTAATGAATGTCCCACACGATCTTCGAATCGGGCAGCATCAGCTTGCCCGACCCAGGCCGCATGATTTCGCCTTGCTTGCCGACGGCCCATTCCATGAACAGGCCGGGGCCTGGTTCGTCTGCGGGCCGCGCGCCTGGCTCAGTCGGTTCCGTCTGCTGCAATCGCGCCAGCGCGTGATGCGTGACTTTGCGGCCCTTCACGCTGCCCGGGCGAATTTCGATGGCGCGCACCCAGCGTGGTTCGGTGAGTCCGGTCGGCGCGACCGGCTTGAACCACGCGTCCTGCGCCAGGGCTTTCTGCGTGTACGGCGGGGACTTGATGATGAGATCGGGCGGCCCGCCAAAGATCGGTGCGAAGTTCCAGACGTTGTCGTCCGCCCACTTCACCGGCGGCGGCATGTCGGCGGCGTCGCCCTTCGGCGCCCCGGCATCCACCCAGCGCACGATGGTGTCAACCTGATCGTCGCTGAGCGAGCGGTCGTTTTCGTAATGCTGGATGCCGACGGTTCGGTCGATGTGCCAGGGCGGCATTTGACGGGAAGCGACGCGGTTCTTGATCGATCGCGCCCACGGCCGGGTCTCCTCGTAGGTCACCAGCGACATCGGGGCGATCGAGTCGGGTCGGTGGCACGACTCGCATTTCTCCTGGAAAATTCGAGCGACGTCCTTGGTGAACGTCGGAGCCGGATTCGAGGACTGGGCCGCCGCTACGACGGGCAAAACAAGAACGGCACCCGCCGCTGCTCCCCACCGAATCAGGCCACGGAACGCTTGCTGCGCCATCGCTTTCCCCTTTGAAGTTGTCGACGGGATGAGACACGGCCACCCAAGCCGGGGCATCAGTTTACCGGATTTCGGGCCATAAAGTCTACGAAATCGCCGCCACTTCCTCAGCCGTCGGCCTGGGCGTCGCCAGGCTCACCCCGACCAGCGCAATCAGCGACAGCGCCAACGCGGGATAGACCGTTGCCAGACCGTAGGGGTAGCCACCCGCAGCCCGTGCGTAGATTTCCCACCCGAGGGTCGTCACCATCCCGGCCGCAATCGACGCCACACCTCCGGCGCGCGTCACGCGGGGCCACAGGAAAACCGCCAGCAGAGCGGGCGTGATGGCTGCGCCGTACATCGTGTAGGCCCACAGCGCCATCTGCAGGATGGTCTCGAAGAACCGCAGCGCGATGAACCCCGCCGCACCCAGCAGCACGACCATCAGCCGGGTGTAGAAGAGAATCTGCCTGTCGGTGGCGTTGCGGTTGATGCTCTTCTGGTACACATCGCGCATCAACGCGCTGGCCGGCGTCAGCAGGAAGCTGTTGGCTGTGGACACGATGATGGCCGCCGCCCCGCACAGCAGCAGGATGCCCAGCGCCGGGGGCAGGATGCTCCCGGCGACGCGGATGACGATGGCTTCGGAATCGCCAGTCGACAAACCGGGGATGACGACGCTTCCGAGCACGCCCACCGACACGATCAGCGTTTCGATGACGATGGTGCCGATGATCCAGGCGGCGACCGCGCGGCGCGCCGCCCCTTCGCTCTTGGCGGAGAAGAACTTCTGGTACATGTTCGCCTCCCCCATCAAGAGCAGCATCGTCGGGAGAAACAACGCGCCGGCATCGGTGATGGGGTCGAGTGTGCCGAACACCGCGAGCTGATCGGGGCGCAGACCGTCGAGCGCCGGACCGACGCCGCCGGCGTGGCCGATGAGGAAGACCACAGCGAGGCCGACACCGACCAGCATTGCCAGCCCGTTGCCCACGTCGAGATACGCGACGGACAGCATGCCGGCCAGCGCGGTGTAGGCGACACAGAACACCATCGTGATGAGTGCGCCTTGCGTCACATCGATGTCGGCCACCAGGTTGAGCAGGCGGCCGCCACCGCGGAACTGATAGGCAGCGATGGTCGTGTAGGCGATCACCACTACAATCGTGCCGAGCACGCGCGCCGCCGGCCCGTAGCGCAGCTCCAACACGTCAGGCATGGTGTACTTGGCGATCCGTCGCACACGGTGCGCCAGAAAGAACACGAGGACGATCCCGGCCCAGGCGCCGGCCGACTGCCAGAGTGCCGGAAAGCCCGCGCGGTAGCCCAGGCCGGCGCCGCCGAAGAGGCTTCCCGATCCAATCCACGTCGCGAGCAGCGTAAAGACGAGCACGCGTGCCGGGAGCGTGCGGCCCGCGACGAGAAAGTCGTCGCCGGTCTTGAGATTTCGCGATTTGTACAGTCCGAGGAACACCAGAACGCCCAGGTAGGCGAGGATGGCGTAGAGATACATGCGCCACACTCTAGTGCGAAACGGTGCGAGGTGGCGAGGTCGTATGCCGGGTTTTGAACTGGTCGCCTTGACGGTTTGACGGTTGGCGAGCAAAGCTCGCTCTATGGCCCTCGAGGAATACCAGCGGAAGCGGAACTTCTCGAAAACGCCGGAGCCCTCCGGTGACGAGCGGCCCAGGAAGAAGAAAGCCCGCGAGCTGTTCTTCTGCGTCCAGAAGCATCTTGCCTCCCACCTCCACTACGATCTCCGGCTCGAATGGAACGGCGTGCTGCTGTCGTGGGCGGTGCCGAAAGGGCCGTCGCTCAATCCCGCCGACAAGCGGCTCGCGATGCAGACCGAGGATCATCCGTACGACTACGGCACGTTTGAAGGCGTCATCCCGGAGGGATACGGCGCCGGGATCGTGATGCTGTGGGACCGCGGTACGTGGACACCGGAAACCGAGGATGTAGACGCCGCCTTACGCAAAGGCGACCTGAAGTTCACGCTCGACGGGTTCAAGCTGAAGGGGTCGTGGGTACTCGTGCGGACGGGCGGACGCTACGCCGGCCGGTCCGGCCCGCCCGATCGCAGTTGGCTGCTGATCAAGCATCGCGACGACTGGTCCGGGCCGATCGACATCACCACCTTTGCCCCGCTCAGCGTCAAGACGCCTGATGCCGATCTCGCAGACCTCCTCGCCGCCGACAACCCCGACGTCTGGCACAGCAACGCACCCGCGAAGACCGGCGACACCGGCACGATGTTTCAGCGCATCATCGAACGCGCGCTCGAGATCAGGGCGGTCAACCAGTCCCCCGGCGAGCCTGCCTCGCCGAAGCTCGCGAAGAAGGGCCGCGCGAAAGAAGGCGGGGGCACGCAGGGCAAGCTCGCGAAGAAACGCCGCCGAGCGAAGGCGGGCTAAAGCAGCCTTTGACTCAAGACCGACCAGACCGCATACGAGAGCCTGCGTCGATCGTGACGTGCAATATCTGTACACCAGAAGCCGCCTTCGACGAGATCCGTCCCCGCGGGCAGCGTGCCCAGGTGAAGCGGGCGCTTGTCTTCCCGTTCGTAGCGCGCCAGAGCCTCTGCCTGGGGCAGGCGAGTGTTGAAGATCACCACATCGACCGGACGATCGATCGTCCGCGTGACCCACTCGACCGCGCTCGCGGCCGTGAAGTCGTGCATGCCCCGGCCCTCGGTCAGCAGGTTGGTGACGAGAATGATGGGCCCATTGACCTTCGCCAGTGCTTCCTGGGCCCCCTCGACGAGCAGCGTCGGCATCAGGCTGGTAAAGAAGCTCCCGGGCCCGATCACCACCGCGTCGAACGCGTGGATGGCGTCGCGGACGGCGGGCAGGATATGTGCGTCGGGCTCCAGCCAGAGGTCGCGAACCTCGTGACCGCGGTCGTGGCCCCGATCGACCTCCACTTCGCCGCAGTGAATCGTGCCATCGGAATATTCGGCACAGAGCATCGCCTGTTCGATGCTGATGGGCCAGACGTAACCCTGGCAACCGAGCAATGCGCGGAGCCCGCCGATCGCCGTCAGAAAATCTCCCGTGTACTGCTGCATCATCGAGAGCAGCAGGTTGCCGCCGGTGTGCCCGCCGAGCCTTTTGTGCTCGAGCATCGGCAGCCGCGCAAGGAGCACGCGCCGCGCTTCGCCTTCGTTGCGGGCGAGCGCCAGTGCGCAGCGCAGGATGTCACCTGGTGGCAGCACGCCGAGCTCGTCCCGCAACTGCCCCGAGCTGCCGCCGCTGTCGAACATCGTCACGACGGCGTTGGGCGAGATCCAGGGATTTCGCTTCAGGCCGCCCAACAGGCTCGGCAAACCTGTACCGCCGCCGAAACACCCGACCCTGATCTCGCGCAGACGCATCCGGCCCGAATTGTATCAACCACCCCGTTGGCCGGCCTTTGAACGGCCGCTTTGAGAACTGGTAACGTTCAGTCCTATGGAGACGGATCGTGCGTCCGCGGTAAGACCAGTCCTCGACGACCTGCAGCGCGTGTTTGGCGATCGCCTGGAAGCGGTCGTGGTCTACGGGTGGCGTCACGAAGGGCCGGTGCCGACTCTGGCCCTCGTCCGCTCGCTGTCCATTGACGATCTCAACGCCTGTGCCGCGCGCACCCGCGCCTGGCGCCGTGCCGGTGCCGCCACGCCCCTGCTGCTCACCAAAGCCGACTTCACGCAATCGCTCGACGCGTTTCCGATTGAATACGGCGAGATTCTCCAGCAACACACCGTGCTGTTCGGCGCGGACCCTTTTGAGGGCCTCGCCATCAGCCGCGACGACCTGCGCCGCGCGTGCGAGGTGCAGGTCAAAAGCCACCTCTTGCACTTGCGTGAGGATTACCTCGAAAGCGGCGGTCACTACGACGATATCGACCTGCTGGTCCGCGAGTCTGCCCCGGGATTCGAGGCATTGCTCCGCCAGCTTGCCCGTCTCGACGGAGAGACGGCCGCGAGCCCGACTGATCTCGTGCTGTACGCACAGCGCCGCCTGATGCTCGACCCGCGCACCGTCGGGGATCTCATCGCCCTGTCCGAAACCGCCCGGCCCGGACCGGTCGATGCCGTCAAACTATTCCCCGCCTACCTCGAGACGATTGAGAGACTCGCGAACTTCGTAGATCGATGGCGCGCGGAATGACCGGCGTCCGTGTCACGGCCGTGTGCCTTGCGGCGCTGCTTCTGTCAGCCTCGACCTGGGCACAGCAGCCGCCCGCGCTGACTGGCCCGGTCAATGATTTCGCGAATGTGCTCGACTCGACCGCCGAAGCCAGGCTCGACGACATCATTCGCCAGCTCCACGCCGCCAGCGGTGACGTCATCGCCGTCGCCACGGTCAGGACATTCCGGCCCTCCGCCGACATTCGCGTCTACGCGAATGAGATGTTCGAAAACCAGGGCAAGGGCATCGGCCAGAAAGGCCGCGACAACGGCATGCTCGTGCTGCTCGCCGTCGAGGATCGCGAAGTGTGGGCCGAGGTCGGCTACGACCTCGAATCGATCATCACCGACGGCTTTGCGGGCGAGACGAGCCGCCAGCGGATGCTACCGTTCTTCAAGCAGGGCGACTACGGCGCCGGTCTGGTCGCCGGCGTGACGGCGTTTGCCGAGCGAATCGCGGACGCACGGAACGTGAGCCTGGAAGGCCTTCCGGTCCAACAACCGGTTGCGCCACCTGCGGCCGGCGGATTCCCGATGATCTTCATCCTGCTCATCATGATGATCGCCATCAACGCCATCCGCGGCGTCATGAACATGCTCGCGGGAGGCCGGCGCGGGCGACGGCGGCGGCGCTGGGGCAGCGCGGTCGGCCCGTTCGGCGTGGGCTACGGCGGCTGGCACGCCGGTGGACGAGGGGGCTGGAGTGGCGGCGGTGGGTTCGGGGGCGGGTTTGGCGGATTCGGCGGCGGCCGCAGCGGGGGCGGCGGCGGCGGCGCATCTTGGTGATAATACGAGCATGACCACCTACTTCCGTGCCGCCGCGCTGGCGATGCTGATCGTTGTCGCGGCCGTCGCCTCATCCGGCTGTTCGTACAACCGTTTTGTCTCCGAAGAGGAGGCCGTGAAAGCGCAATGGGCGCAGGTGGAAAATCAGCTCCAGCGCCGTAACGACCTCATCCCGAACCTGGTCGAGACGACGAAGGGTTTTGCGCAACAGGAACGCGACGTGTTCCAGGCGATCGCCGACTCGCGCGCCAAACTGGCGGGCGCGACGACGACTGACGAGAAAATCGAGGCGGCCAACGAACAGTCCTCGGCTCTTGCGCGCCTGCTCGTCGTCGTCGAGAACTACCCCGTGCTCAAGTCGAGCGAGACGTTTGCGCGGCTGATGGATGAACTGGCCGGCACCGAAAATCGCATTGCGGTGGAACGCATGCGCTATAACGAGCGCGTCCAGCAATACAACACGTCGCGGCGCCAGTTCCCCGGCAACATCACCGCCACGATTTTCAGCTTCGACGAATACCCGCTCTACGAGGTCCCCGAGTCCGCCAAGGTGTTGCCCAAGGTGGACTTCAGCCGCCCGCCGTCGTAGGGCGCGGTTTCGACGCGACGGCCGCCAACGCGCGGAAGGCCGCAGTCGGGCGAAGCCCGCCATCCGGCCGGAGGCCGGCCGTCGCCGCCCGCCACGCGAAGCGTGGCCACCTCGGTCCAACCTTTCGATGTGCTAGATCATCCAACCTGATGCCGGTGGACGACGTCGCCCTTGCGGCTCAAGGAGATACGGGCGCCTTTGAGCGTATTTACCACGCCCATCTGGGCCGGGTGCACAACCTGGCCCGGCGCATGGCTGGTCCGGAGGCTGCCCACGAGCTGACGCAGGACGTGTTCGTCCGCGTCTGGCAGAAGCTGAGCACGTTTCGCGGCGAAGCCTCGTTCACCACCTGGCTGCACCGCCTGGCGGTCAACGTGATCATCGAGCGCTTCAGGACACTCGGGACCGCACGGGAGCGCTTTCTGGCGGACGGCGAAACGGTGCTCGAGCGGATGCCGGCGGCTTCGACCGCCCGTCACGATGCCCGGATGGATCTGGACCAGGCCATGAAGCGGCTTCCCCAGGGCGCACGTGCGGTGTTCGTGCTGCACGACATCGAGGGATACCGGCACGAAGAGATCGGCAACCTGTTGGGGGTTTCGGTGGGCACGTCGAAATCGCAGCTGCACCGCGCACGCATGACGCTGCGCACGCAACTGACCCAGGGGCCGCCGGCCTCAGCGCTCGGGCCTCCGGTCCCAGCGCCCAGGAGCCAGGCTTCAGGCCCGAGGGCTCTGGGCTCAGGCAGTCGGCGATTAGCAGGAGACGCACCGTGACGACGCACTGGACTGAACGACTCTCGGAGTATCTCGACGACGAGCTGACCGGCGACGAACGCGCGGCGTGCGAGGGACATCTCGCCACATGTCCGGCGTGTCGCGAGGTGCTGGGTGAGCTGCGGATGGTCATCGCCACGGCGCGTGAGGATGCGGATCAGGACCCCACGGCGGATTTGTGGCCGGCCCTTCTGCAGCAGATCAGCCATGCGCCGGCTCGAGCCGGCGCATCACGACAGTTTGTGTTCACCCTCCCTCAACTGGCACTCGCCGCTTCCCTTCTGGTCGCCGTCTCCGCAGGCGTGGCATATCTGGCTGCCAATCGCGCGTTGTCACAACCTGGCGTGCAGGAGACTCCGGTGCAAGCGTTTGCCGAGCCCTTCATGCCGGCGTCGGCTGACGTGGAGCCAGCAAATTTCGCTGACGCGCAGTATGACGAGGCGGTCGCGGATCTCGAGCAGATTCTCGGCGACCTCCGTGACGAGCTCAATCCGCAGACGGTCATGGTGATCGAGCGCAATCTCGCGTCGATTGACCAGGCGATTCGCGAAGCGCGGGCGGCGCTCGACGCCGATCCCGCCAACACATTTCTCAACTCTCATCTTGCGGATGCGCGGCGCAAGAAACTCGACCTGCTACGGCGCGCCACGATGATTCACTCCAGTTCAGGAGACTAGTTCGATGGTTCTCAACGAAGGTTCTCAGGATTTTGCATGGCGGTTCTCACAGGGTTCGTCACCACGGTGCGACGGAGGCTCGCCACGACGGTTCTCCGGCGGCCGTCTGCGATGGTTTGCGATGGCGCTAGTGACCGCCGCCGCGGTGACGTCCGCTGACGCCGCGCAGGATCGCGGTAACGACGCGCAGCAGCAGCCGCCCATCCAGGCGCGCCCGGGCGGCCCCGAAACGTCGCCCCGCACCGATCAGACGGTCGATGTCACCAAGGGTACGCGGCTGGTGCTCAGTAACAACGCGGGCGAAGTGGTCGTGCGGTCGTGGGACCGCGATCAGGTGCGCGTGCAAGCGACCCACAACGAACGCGTCACGATTGACGTCGCGTCCGCGGACAGCACGCTGCGCGTGCGCTCGCGCGCGTCGCGGGGGCCGGCGGGCCTGGTCGATTTTCAACTGACGGTGCCGCGCTGGATGCCGGTGAACCTGTCCGGGACGTATCTGGAATCGACGATCGAAGGCACCACGGCGGAAGTCACCGTCGAATCGGTCCACGGCAACATTCGCGTCGTCGGCGGCTCGGGCAACATCAACCTGCGGTCCGTCCAAGGCATCATCACGGTGGACAAGGCCTCGGGCAACGTGCGCGCCACGACGATCAACGAAGGGATCCGCCTGACCGACATCTCGGGCGACGTGTATGCCGAGACGACCAATGGCGACATCGAAGTGCAGAATGCGCAGACGTCCAGCCTGGAGATCTCGACCGTCAACGGCGACGTCACGTTCAACGGGACGATGCGCGACGCCGGGTCGTACCGGTTGACCACACACGGCGGCGACATTCGCCTCGGGCTGGGCGGCGTCAACAACGCGACCGTGTTCGTGCGCACGTTCCAGGGCGACTTCATGGCCGACTTTCCGATTCAGCTGCCCGAGGGACAAAGCGCCCGCGAGGGCAGCAAGCGTTTCAACTTCACGCTCGGATCGGGCAGTGCGCGCATCGAACTGCAGACGTTCAACGGCGACATCGCGCTTGCACGCAAGGCGATCGTCTCGGCGCAGGAACTGCGCCGACAACGTCGCCGTGAGACGCCCAAGGCGACGCCGGCGCCCGCACCGAAGCCGCCCAAGCCACCCGGGATGCAGTTGGCCGGCATGCATTGGCCGGACCATGGCGATCTCGATCTCGATTTCGACGTCGACTTCGACTTCGACTTCGACTTCGATTTCCAGCATCACCCCGACATCCCGAGACCGCCTGCGCCTCCTGCGCCACCCCCGGCACCCAAGGCACCAGAGGCACCCGCCGTGCGATGACGCGCTGAGGGTGGCCGGTCGCACCCGGCTGCCCGGGCGTTTGGTCGATTGCAGGAGTGGCGGCACCGCTACAATGCGGG
>DATKDY010000141.1:0-3659 GCA_035512515.1 Vicinamibacterales bacterium | reverse complement strand
TCGAGAAGACGCAGGACGGCATCCGTCGGCTTGAAGCGCGTCGCTGGCCGCGCGGTGACGCCCGCCTGTTCCAGACTGCGGCGCATCATCCCCGCATCGGCTTGCGCGTACCGATGTGTCGTACTGACGTTGGCGTGACCGAGCCACGCTTGAATGGTCACGAGGTCGGTCCCGGCCTGCAGCAGCCGCATCGCCAGGCTATGGCGGAGCAAGTGCGGCGACACCTTCGATCGCGCGAGGTCAGGCATGTGTGCCGTTGCGCGCCGGACGGCTCGTCGCACGACATGGGTGGCGCCAAACCGCGTGAGCCGCTCACCGCGGGCCCCGACGAAGACGGGCACCGGGCCGCCGCGCGGCAGACCCCGTTCCATGCACAGTCGGTCGAGCGTGCGTGCCAGATCCGGCGCGAGTGGAAGCATACGTTCTTTGCGGCCCTTCCCGCGGAGGTGCACCTGCGGTGGTCGATCCAGGTGGAGATCCGCGGCGTCCACGCCGATCGCCTCCGAGATGCTCATTCCGGCCATCGTGAACGGGCATTCCGGGGATCGTGATCACCGATTCCGGGCAAGCCGATCACTCATCGGAGCGAAGCGACGACGGCAATTAGCCTCGTGAGCCTCCTTTGGCGAGTCGCGTCATCTTACGCATTTGTTCTTCATCCGTAAAACCCATGAGGGCCTTGTGGGCCGTTGTGGGCGGCGCGTTCTGTGCGCCGTCCAACGAGCTGTGGGAGACGCGCACTGTGCGTTTTCCATAGCTCGGGCACGGTCCACAGGCTCTTTCGATGATCCACGACCGCCCAGGATGCCGCAGGAGCGGCGATCGCGAGCCGGGCCGACCTGTACATGCCCCCAATGGCGCGGCCACCGAGGGGTGCTCATGATGTGCCCTTCGGACTGCGCCGTGTCCCTGGGTCGCGCATGGTCGGACCTTTCAGCGTCAGCCGATGCGCCCGATGGATCACGCGGTCGCAGATCGCATCTGCCACGCTGGGCTCGCCAATGGCGGCGTGCCACGCGGTCGGCGGCAGCTGGCTGGCGATGAGCGTCGAGGCGCGTTCGCTCCGGTCCTCAATGACCTCCAGCAGGTCCCGGCGTTCCGCATCGGTGAGCGGCGCGAGGAGCCAATCATCGATCGCGAGGAGATCGAGCTTGGCGTGTTTCGCCAGGAGCCGGGCATACGATCCGTCGCCGCGACTGACGGCGAGCTCGTGCAGGAGCCGCGGCGCCCGGACGTAGGTGGCCGTGAAGCCATGGCGACATGCGCTTTGCACGAACGCCGACGCCAACCACGACTTCCCGATCCCGGTCGGGCCAGTGATCAACAGGTTGGCGTGATCCCGAATCCACCCGCCGGTGCCGAGACTCAGGACGACCTCACGGTTCAGCCCACGAGGCGTTGTGAAATCGACATCTTCGAGCGACGCCGGATAGCGGAGCTTGGCCTGCCGCAAACGCTGCGTGAGTCGGCGTTGTTCGCGCGCGGTCCATTCCGTGTCGACCAGCAAGCCGAAGCGGTCGTCAAACCCGAGCTCCGCGTACTGGCTGGCACTGCGTTGCTGGTCAAACGCCGTGGCCATCGCCGTCAGGTGTAAGGCGTGGAGCTTCTCGATCGTGGGGTGCGTCAGCATAAGCCTCCTCGTAGTACGTGGCGCCGCGCACATTCTCATGCGTCAGCGTCGGACGGGCAGGGCCGGGATCCTCGAGTGGGAGTCGGTCCTGCTGGTTGATGAGAATCTGTTCGACCGTGCGATAGCGATAGGAGCGCAGCCGCTCGGCACGGTGGCACGCGGCTTCGAGTCGATCGGCGCCATGGATCCGGCCCAGTCGCATCAGCCCCAGGCACGCGCGGTAGCCTTGCTCGGGGTGCGGCCGGTGCTCCAGGATGCCGGCGACCAACCGCCCCGTGGCCGGGCCGCTCTGCTCCGCCCACGCGATGAGACGGGACGGGGTCCATTCGGCGTGCGCCCGATGGGCGCGCGGCATGTGGGCAAGCTGCGTCGAGAAACGGCCGCGGCCGGTAAGGCGGACGTGCGAGGACACCCGGCGCCCCTTGAACAACACCTCGACCGTCGCCAGCGTGAAGCGCGCCTCGACGCGCTCGTGGACGAGCTGATACGGCACGCTGTAGAAGTTGTGTTCGACGTCGACGTGATAATCGATGTTCACCCGGCAGGGTTTCCACTCCGCCAGCTCGTACCGGGTGCTGGGCAACGGCTTGAGCGCCGGTCGATCGATCTGCTCGAACAGGACGCGTCGGCTGAGGCCGACGACCTTCATCGGGCGATCGTTGATGACATCGACTCGTTCGCGAATGGCGGCGTTCAGATCCGCCAGGGTGAAAAAGGTGCGGTGCCGCAACGCCGCGAGGACCCACCGCTGGGCGATCTGGACACTGACCTCCACTTTGGGTTTGTCGGTTGGCGTTGCGACACGCGCGGGAATCACCACCGCGTCGTAGTGCCGGGCGAGCTCGGCGTAGGTGCGGTTGATCTCCGGTTCGTAGCGGTGGGCCGTCGTGACGCCGCTCTTTAAATTATCCGGAACCCAAATCGCCGTACTGCCCTGAAAGTACTCGAGCATGCGGATATGGGCGCCGACCCAGGACGGCAACTCCTGGCTCCGCGTGGCCTCGGCGTAGATCAAGCCGCTCGCGCCGAGCACGCCGACGAAGAGCTCGACCGCGATCTCCTCGCCGGTCTTCGGATCGACCAGGTGCGGGCGCTGGCCGGAGAAATCGACAAACAGCTTTTCGCCCGCGCGATGCACCTGGCGCATCGACGGCTTCAGGGCGCGGGCCCAGCGGCGATACCGCTCGCAGAACTGGCTGTAGGCGTAGCCGCTCGGATGCGCCCCGCGGTACTCCAGCCAGAGCAGCGAGAGCGTGACACCCGGTTTCTTCAGTTCCTGGTGCAGCTGGCTCCAGGTGGGGACCACACGATCGCGGGCCGGCGGGACGGCCGGCCGCGCAAACACGCGCGCTTCCAGAGTGGCGTCATCGAGATCAGCGGGCAGGGGCCACACCAGGCCCGCCGCCGCCGCGCGCTGCAAGTACGTGGTGACCGTCCCCAGCCCCACCGTACACGCCTGCGCGATCGCGCGGTGGCTGAGACCGGCGTCGAATTTGAGGCGCAGCACTTCGCGGAGTCGTCTCATCAGTAGCCTCGTGGCTGCCATCCAGGACCTTCCTTGCGAGGAAAAGATCCCAGGATCGCGCCGCTACCGACGAGCGTTCAGTCTGGCCGGAACCGGTGTTCACGATCACCGGAATCCGTGTTCATCATGGCCGGAATCGGCGTTCATGATGACCGGAATCGGTGTTCAGCATCGGTCGGAATCGGTGTTCACCTTCGACCGGAATGGGCGTTCACGATGGGCCGGAATACGCAACTAGGCAGTGACGTCCCGATACGTGAGGTTCTGACGGCCCTCGCGTCTGCGGATGCGACGCAGAGCGCCGTGTCAGCGGCCGCGGTTGCTGGAGCAATGGGCACGTCGCTCCTCTTGATGGTTGCGGCGCTGCCCACCACGAGATCAGGTTCCATCGACGAGCGGACGGCTCTGATGGGCGCGGCCACCGCGCTTGGTGACGTGCAAGAACAACTGATCGAGACGATCGAGACTGAAACCGTGGTGAAGCTCTTCGCGGCGCGTAATATG
>DATKDY010000140.1:0-132996 GCA_035512515.1 Vicinamibacterales bacterium | reverse complement strand
GCTGAGCGGGAATGTCTTGGTAGGAATGGGGCGCTACGCGTCGGTGCTGTTTCCGGTGTTCATGCTCGCGGGAACGGTTGCATCAGAGCGCGCCCGCCACGCAGTTCTTATCGTGTCGGCGCTGTTTTACACCTTGTTCCTTGTTCTGTTTGTGGGCTGGTACCCGCTGCACTAGCCTAGCACCACGCAGTTGGGACGATCGCCACGTGTTGAGCCCCGCTCCACTCGGCCAGAGCCTGCTCATGGGTGAGGCCGGCCCTCCGAAACAACACGAACATCAGTTTGGCCATCTGGGGTACATGGTGCGCCGGGACACCCCGAGGGCCGTGGCGGCGGCGGTGACGGCCGTGCGTGGGACGCCGCGGACGGTGCGGCTCGAGGAACTGCCCTCACAGGCGGTCGGGGCGGTCGCGGGCCTGGAGCGCGGGTTCCGTGACTTCGCGTTCACGATGCGGCACGGGATGACACCGGGGGCGCTGTCGCGAGGGGTGGAGGCGGGCGAGCTCGGGAAGTTCGACGTACCGCGCGTGGAGTTTGCTGGTGGGGCGCTGAATCCCTTCAACGTGCCCGGCCGGCTCCTGAATGCGACCGATGCGCTGTTCCGGTCCATCGCGCGGAACATGGAACTGTACGGACTGGCGCACGCGCAGGCGAAGGCGGAGGGCTTGACGGGGCCGCGGTTCCTCCAGCGTGTCGCGGATCTCCGCTCGGGGCAGTCTGCGGAGGGTGCGGCGCTCGGGCAGCAGGCGGACACGTTCGCGACGCGCTCGGTGTTTCAGGAGCAGACGGGGCCCTTTGCCTCGTGGCTGCGGCTCGGGGCGCAGCGGTTCCCGGCGCTTTCGTTTGTGATTCCCTTCATCAAAACTCCGGCCAACATCCTGCGGCAAGGGCTGGAGTTCTCTCCCGCTGGTGCCGTGATGCAGGCGGCGCGGCAGGAGGGCCGGGCTGGTCGCCAGGCGCAGGCGCGGGTCGTGCTCGGCACGGGTGCCGCCGGAGCGCTCGCGTATTTCGCGGCGACGGGCAGACTCTCCGGCGACGGTCCACGCGATCGGGCGCAGCGGGCGGCGCTGATGGAAAACGGCTGGCGGCCGAACAGCGTCCGGATCGGGGACACGTGGGTGTCGTACTCGCTGTTCCAGCCGGTGAGCGTGCAGGCGGCCATCATCGCGAACGCGTACGAAGGCTGGCAGGAGCAGGGCGCGAAGGCGGATCCCTCGACGCTTGACGCCATCGGGCAGACGTTCTTCCGGTCGATCAATTCCTTCCTCTCGCAGTCGTTCCTCTCGGGGCTGAGCGATTTCCTCGAGGCCGTGGCCGATCCGGATCGGTCGTTGGGGCGCGTCGCGGGACGGACGGCCTCCGGGTTCATTCCGCTGACCGGCGCGGTGCGGACCGTCCAGCAGGCGGCCGATCCGGTCGTGCGGCAGCCGCAGGGCATCGCGGAGACGATCGCGGGCGGGATTCCTGGACTCTCGGAGTCGGTCGAGCCGCGGATTTCCCGGTTTGGCGACGTCGTCACGCGGGACGGCGGGCCGGTGCGTCGAGCGGCGGACCCGTTCAACGTGTCGGGCGTGCAGGCTGATCCCATCGCGCAGGAGCTGGCGCGGCTTGGGCTCGATGTGGACGTGCCGTCCGACCGGCTGGCGGTGCCGGGTGGTCAGGCCCTCACGCGCGAGCAGGAGACGGCCGTGAAACAGCGGCGGGGTCAGGCGGTGCGGACGGTGCTCGAGCGCGTGATGCAGTCGGTGGCCTATCAGCGGCTCGGGGATGAGGGCAAGGTGGCGGTGCTGGAGCGCGCCATCAGCCGGGCCCGGACCCGAACGAGCGAGCGGCTGCGGGTGGAACTGCGGCAGTGGCCCCCTGCCTCGGCGGCGGCGCGGTAGAGTCAGGCTGTAATGATTACATCGGAGGGCAAGAGCAAAGCAGCAGTTGAGCTGGGGCGGAAGGGCTGGCACAGGCCAACGGCCTCTCCACGAAGAAACGCCGTGCAATTGCGGAAAAGTCTGCGCTGGCTCGCTAGGCCAAGTAGCCGTTTGTGCCGATGTGTACTTTTGAAGATTGACCGTGGTAGCATCAGCGCCCAGGGGGGAGTGCTCCACTAGCCCTTACTTCTTCTTCCGGACGATCAGGCGCCACACCTTCCGTCCGTAAGCCGAAGCATAGAGCCGCTTCCCGTTCCGGAGGGTGATGAACGTGGTGTAAACCACCTCATACCCCTCCGGGATCTGTTCGTCTTCGTTCTTCACATCAATCACCTCCAATCAGACGGCGGTTCCGTCGCGCCGCTCAACGGATTGACCATCCGTATGGCGTTGAAGGCGTATCTGTGTGTCCCGAAAGCGGACCCCCTGAGCGCAGGCGGATAGTATCACGACTGTCCTGAAGATCAAGCGTTTTGACTGTCGTACCGGCCATAGCCATGAGTCGATGCAGACTCACAACGAAGCAAGACTGCGACAAGACTTCAAGCCGATAGGCCGTAAATCACTATATTTTTGCGGCTTTTCTCATCTCCAAAAAAGTCTTGCCGCAGTCTTCGATCAAGGCGTATATTTGTTCGTCCAGGCCTTGTGAGTGAGTCTGGCTATAAGGTTGGTGGCATGTGGCAGACGACATTAGCAAGAAACTCGATGAACTGCGGGCGCAGGTCACAGAGCGGCTGAACGAGGCGCGGGCGATCCTTGCGCAGATGAATACGGTCGAGTCGCTTTTTGGGCTGCCGGTCACGTCTTTATCAGACGTGGATCTTGAAGGGCCAGCCACTGCGTCGTCCGCGCCGCTGTTTGCGATGTTTGCCCCTGCCGGGACGGAGCCGCGCAATAACCTCGCGTCGGCTCCGAAGCGTCGTCCCTCCACCGCTATTCGGCCTGATGAGTATTTCGGGGACGAGCCCATGGAAGCTGCGAAGAAGTTCATGCGCAACGTCGGTCACGCGGTGCCCTTTGATGACATCACAGACGCCGTTCAGAAGGGCGGCGCCGCGATCAAGGGGGCGGATTGGCGAGAGCGGCTTGAGATTTCACTGAAACGCAGTCCGTATCAAGTGATCACGGTCGCCGACAAGACGTACGGTCTCGCCGAGTTCTACACGGAAGAACAAATGAAGCGTTTCCGCGGCACTCGTCGCAGCGAGCCTGAGCCGGCCGCCAAGAAAAAGGCGAAGACTAAAGCCAAAGCCAAGGTAAAGACAGCGTCGACGGCCAAAAAACCAGAGCCAGCGACTGCGCCGGCGCCCACAAAGAAAAAGGCTGAATCCGCGCCGGTCGTCGAGCCGACGTCAACAGTCGGCGACGCATCGGAACCCATTCACTGAACAGGAGGATCAGCGATGACTAGGAGGGTGACCGGCTTTCGCGCTCTGTCCATCGGCCAGGAAGCCGAACCACGTAACAAGACGAAGGGCCGCTCCGCAACTCCCTAAGCAGGAAGCGGAACGGCCCGTGATGGGCACCCCTTCTCAAGAGCACCGCTCACGCATTATCGGTTGCTTTCCTTGCGCCAGCAAGGGACCGGTAATGAAGGCGAGGCACCACCATGTTGACGGTGTCAAAATATTGACGCCCGTCCCGCCTTCCAGCCGGGCGAGGTGGCCGGGCGTTCAGTGATCCTGGCGCCCGTCAATCACCGTCGCGCCCTGGCCGCCTGGCCGGCCTGCCGCACCCATCGTCGCGCCGCCTTGATGTCCTCCGTGGCCGGGGGAGCCGCGGGTGCCTGCGCTGGCTCGTCTGGTCCCTGCCGACTCAGGAGCAGGCGGATGATGCCGTTGACGGCGTGTCGATGTTCCAGCGTGAGCCGGGCGTACTCGTCGCTGATGCTGGCGCGTCGTCGTCCCCGAGGCGATGAGGGCCGCCGGAGCGCGACACGCAGGCCGAGGACGTGCCCGTAGGAAAAGGCGGCGGTCAACGGATCGACGCCGTACGCGTGGGCGACGGCCTCGGCAATCTGGAAGCAATCCTCGTCGGTGGGGCGGGTCTGCGCGAGGACCCGGCCGGCGGCGGCGTCCACCTCGAGGCTGATGCCAGCGGCGCGCCCGACCGGCACACGGCCGATCCGGTGCAGCACGTCTGCGACGTGGGCGCGCTGGACGGGCGAGAGTCCCGGCGTGATCAGTGCCATCCCAACCTCTGACGCAGCGTCGGATGAAGACCGGCCCGCCGGGGCGCTCACGCTCATGACGCCCCTTCTCGGCGCTGTGGTGTCTCTTCGAGCGGCCCTTTCCGCCACGACGCCGCGCACACGAACAGGTCGGCCACGCGGTAGATGGCCTCGCGCTGCGCCGGGCTGAGCCGCGCCCAGGCCGCCAGCAGGAGCGGCAGCAGGGCGCGGTCGTTCTGCAGGCTCTCCCGGTAGGTGACGAGCAGGGCGTCTTCGTCGCGGGAGAGCGTCAGGTCGGCGTTCATTGACGGCCCGCCATGTGGGAGTCGATCACGAGCGCACGGACGACTCTGAGCAGATCCGCGCGCTGCGGCGCCGTCAGGGCACGAGACGCCTGCACGAGCTGGACGTCCTCGCGCTGCAACGTGCGGCCGTACGCGGCGAGCCAGCGCTGGGAGTAGACCGGTCGTTCGCGTGGCGCCTTCTTCGCGGCCGTCATCGCTGCCCCCCTGCAACCAACGCGGCATACAGACGGTAGGCGGTGCAGAACCCTAACCAGAACCCCGCCTCCCCGTGCCGGTGCGTCAGCTCGCTGATGATCTCCGAGGCGGCATCCACAGGCGACGCGCACGGCGTCTTCGTCTCGGCGAAGCAGGACGCGATCGCCTTCAGCGCTTCGGCCTCGGTGTCCTCGACGTTCACGAGGTCGCCGATGTTCGACCAGGCTGGCGCTTCGCGTTGCGTCGCCAACAGGTCGGCCGCCGCGAGGGCGTCGATCCGTCGCAGCTCGCCGAGAACCATCTCGCGGTTGAAACCCTCGGGCATGCTATAGCCGGCCAGCACGGTGAGGCCGAGCGGCACCGGCGGTGTGCGGGCGGTCTTCGCCCGTGGACGTGCAGACATGGGGCACTCCTCTTCGGTCGTGCCCGGCGGGCGCGTTACGATCAGGTAGCCGCGTCAGCCGGGGATGCTCCGGTTGATCGGTCAGGCGTCGTGGGGTGTGATGAGCACCCGGCGGCGCCGTTTTCTTGATTGCCAAGGGACGTGGCCAGTCGGCGTGACCCGTGTGTGACCCAGAAGGCCACCGGCCGACTGGCTGACGTGCAGAAACTGCGGAATACCTGATGATTTGTGGGGTGGGTGACGGGTCTCGAACCCGCGACTTCCTGAGCCACAGTCAGGCGCTCTACCCCTGAGCTACACCCACCATTCCGGCTGGAACACTCAAGCTTAACATGGCGTTCCGGCGGCTCATCCGGCCGCGACCGTCACCGGACCGTCACGTTCGAGAAGGTGGCCGTTGCCGTCGTGCCGGCCACGTGACTTCCTACGGCCAGTCCCACGTACACCGGACCAGAGATCGCCAGGGTGTCCTGCCCGACCGGGGACCACGTGACGCCGTCGGTCGATTTGTACGCCGTGATGGTCTGCCCCTGACGCGTGAGCCGTACCCAGTACGGCGCGATTCCGGCGCCTCCCGAAGTGTGAACCGACAGGCCGCCCGCCGTC
Source organism: Vicinamibacterales bacterium (assembly GCA_035512515.1). GTDB lineage: Bacteria > Acidobacteriota > Vicinamibacteria > Vicinamibacterales > UBA2999 > JACCSI01. The sequence goes on along the minus strand of DATKDY010000140.1, from coordinate 127,392 downwards.
GTGCGGCGCTGGAACGCGAGCCCTTTGCCCGGTGTCACCATCATGAACGCATGCGGTGAGCCCGGGTGCAGCGACTGACGGATCATCACGCCCGCCTTCGTCCACGCGTGCACGTGCTGGACGCTCGCGACGCGGGCGACGATCTCTCCGTCGCCCGACAGCGTCCGGTGGACGACATGGAACGCGTCGCTCGTGCCCCACACGTCTGCGCCAGCCCCGCGCACGGTGAACGTCCCCGACGATTCGGTCGCGGCGCCGGCCTCGCCGACCGCCCCGACGTCGCTGCTGCTCCATCCGGATGCCGCGCCCGGTGCGACGGACGGCGCCGTCACCGTGACCGAGTTGAACGCCGCGGTCGCGAGCACGCCGGCCCGGTGGCTCGAGACCGCCACGCCGACATACGCGGTGGCGCCGAGCGCGATCGAGGCCTGCCCGACCGGCGTCCACGACGTCCCGTCTGGTGATGACGACGCGAGCACCGTCGGGCCTCGGCGTTCGAGCCGGACCCAGTAAGGGGCGGTCCTCGCGGGCCCCGCCGTGTGGGCGCTCGTCCCCCCGGCCGCGACCCTGCGCTGGAAGGCGAGCCCCTTGCCGGGCGTCACCAGCATGAAGGCGTGTGCCGCATCGGCCTGCAGTGCCGAGCGGATCATCACGCCGGCCTTCGTCCAGGCGTCGACGGTTTCGATCGAAGAAACCCGGGCCGTGATCACACCGTCGCCATCCAGCGCCCGATACACGAATCGAAACGCGTCAGTCGTCCCCCAGACATCCGCCCCGGCGCCCTCCACGGTGACGCCGTTGCCGGCGGCAATCGCGCTGCCGGCCGCACCGACGGCGCCGATGTCGCGAGTGAACCATGGCGACGGAAGCGTGGTGGTTCCTTCGACGACGATGCGGCGGGTCACGCGCGTGTCGGCCGTGGCGCCATGGTTGTCGGTGGCCATCGCCCTGATGGCGTAGGTGCCGGCGGTCGACGTGTTCCACGTGATCCGATAGGGAGCCGTCGTGTCGCTGCCGACGTTGGTCGTGCCGACGAAGAAATCGACGCGGGCGATGGTGCCGTCCGCGTCGTAGGCGTCGGCCTCGATCGTGATGGACGCGGGCGCGGTGAATCGCTGCTGGTCCGCCGGTGCGACGAGCTCGACGAATGGCGCCGCATTCCCGTTGCTGCACCAGCGGATGGCGCGGCCGACGTTCAACCGGCCGCTGGTTTCGGTCCTGCCCGCGAGGCTGCCCATCACGTCCACCGATTCGACGATGACGGCTCGCAGCGCGGCCAGGCTCACGTTGCAGTGAGAGAGGACGAGCGCGGCGCTGCCCGACGCGAACGCCGCCGCAGGCGACGTGCCGTCCCCCGTCGAGTAGCCGCCGCCGGTCTGCGTGGAGAGGATGCCGCGACCGGGAGCGGCGATGTCCACGGTCAGCGCGCCGTAGTTGGAGTACGGCTCCAGGAGGTCGTGCTCGTCGGTGGCAGCGACGGAGAGTACGTTCGCCTGATCGAAGCTGGCGGGGTAGAGGGGGTAGAGGTCGGTGTCGACCGCCTGGTTGCCGGCGGACGCGACGACGAGCATGTCGTGGTCCCCGGCGCGGATGACCTGCTCCTCGAGCGCGATGGAATAGCCCGTGCCTCCCCAGCTGTTGGACAGCACGCGCACGTCCGCAGCGCCGCTGGGGCTGAAGGCCTGCCGCACCTGGATGGCGAATTCCAGGGCCTTCACGGCGTCCGAGGTCCACCCGGTACCCGTCTCGTTCATGAACTTGAGCGGCATGATGTTCGCCGACCAGTTGACGCCGCTGACGCCGATGCCGTTGTTGCCGACGGCGCCGATCACGCCGGCCATGCGCGTGCCGTGCCCGTGGGTGTCGAAAGGGTCGCACGTCATCGCGATCGCGTTGAAGCCGTGCGATCCTGCCGGGCACGACACCGACACTCCACCGATCGTGACGGCGAAGGAGGACGGCGCCGTCCAGATGTTGGCGCGCAGGTCGGGGTGGGCGTAGTCCACGCCCGTGTCCACGACGGCGACGACGAACCGCCGCGAGCCGGTCGCGATGTTCCAGGCTCCGGTGGCGTCGATCCCGCCGCCGGTGAGCGGCTCACGGAACGCCCACTGCGCCGTCACGTGGGGATCGTTCGGCATTGCCGCGATCTGCAGGAGGTAGTTCGGCTCCGCGTACAGCACATCGCTGCGGCCGTTGAGCGTCGCCATCAGTTCCGCCGTGCTGTACCGCCGGGACCGCATCCGGCGGAGGCCCGCGCCGACCGGTTCGTTCTCGTTCAGGTCGAGTCCCGACGCGATCGCCAGGGCGGCGCCGGCCGATCGCGTGCGCACGAGCACCTCGCGGGCCGCGGCCCTGCGCCCGTTGACCCGCTCGATTCCCGGTGGCGACGACGGCCGCTGTCCTGCCGCGCGCTGCTCGGTCAGCACGACGGTTCCGATGACGATCACGAGGAGAGCGCAGGTGAGACGAGGTCCCGAAACAGCAGTGCGGCCCATGGCAGGTGCGGGCCTCCTCGAGTCCCGTCTTGGTGTTATTCCGTGAACGGGTCCGGACCGAGCTCGATCAGGGCACCGTTCTCGATCGCGACGCGGACCCGCGAGACGTGGCTCGCCCGTTCCTCTTTCGCTTCGTACATCAGCTTGTCCGCGCGCGCGAGCAGTTCCTGCGCGAGCGGGCGCGCGATGTGGCGCCGCTCCGCCACCGGCCCGAGCAGCATGGACACGACGCCGACGTCGACGTGCACCGGCTTGGCGGACAGCCGCGCGTCCTCACTCGCCCAGTCGTAGCGCTCGACGGCCTCACGAAAGCGTTCGGCGATCACCCAGGCGTCGTCGGAACGGTCGAGGTCCGGGATCAGGAAGCAGAACTCGTCGCCGCCGAATCGTGCGTGCAGCTCCTGGCCGGCCGAGGGTGCGCCATGGGACTCCTGCGCGATCAGGTCGTCGGAGCGCACCTGCTCGCGGAGCAGGCGCGCGACGCGCTCGATGATGCGATCGCCGAGCGCGTGACCGAGCGTGTCGTTATACCACTTGAACGACGTGATATCTACGAGGCCCACCGCGCACCAATGGCCGCGCTGCTCGAGGGCGAGGAAGGCTTCGAGCTGTTCAATAAAGCGGCGGAAGTTCATCAGCCGCGTCTTCGGATCCCTGTGGACGCGGTCGGTGAGGTCGGCGACGAGGTCCTCGAAGTACTTGGAGATGCTGCTGACGGTGGCCTCGCGGGCGGAGAGCTCCTCACGCATCCGGTTCATGCGCTCGCCGAAGCCGGCGGAGACCGCCTGGATCGCCTCCTGTTTCGACTGCTGCCAGAGACGCTCGTGCTGCAGGAAGACGCTGTCGATGGCCTGGAGCAGCGCCTGCTCCTGCGTGGCCGATAGGTGGAGCCGGTCGCGGACCCACTGGTGCAGATCGGAGCGTGTCTCGGGGACTGCGTCACCCGAGGGAGCGGGCTGAGGCATCCTCATATGCGTGGCGGTGCCATGGTCGCGCCGCCTCCTGCTACAAACCGTGTGCCGCTCGGGCTTGGAGGCTGGGGGCGTCGCTCGGACGCGCGGCGGGGTGATGGCCGCCGCCGTCCGGCGGCCGTGCACTTCGAAGAGGGTCGGGTCATAGTAGCGGCTCTGAGCAACCGGGTCGGGGAACCCATGTGCACGACTGTGCTACACCGGGCAACCGATGGACCCACAGTTGCCCTTCTGAGGGGACTCACGCAGAGCTCATGCATACAGAACATCCAACGGTGATTCAACCCGGCGGTCGTGCGGAGTGGCGGGCCGACCGGATGGGGAAGTCCACACTGTATGAATCCCGGCAGTTGCTGGTGGGATTGAATGCGTTCGAATCCGGCCAGTCGCACGCGCTGCACGCCCATGCCGGCATGGACAAGGTCTATCACGTGCTCGACGGCGAGGGCGTGCTCCTGCTCGAGGGACGGGAGGTGCCGATGCGGACAGGCGATCTGACGGTCGCCCCCGCGGGCGTGCCGCACGGGGTGCGCAATCCTGGTCCGGGGCGGCTGCTCCTGCTCGCCATCCTCGCGCCAGGGCCCGTGCGCTGAGTGTCAGGCTCCGTCCAGGCCCCGGCCCACGGGCTCGAGTCGGGTGGGGTCCGTGCGCTGCTCAGTTGGAGAGAGCACCGGCCGTCAGGCTCCTCGATTCAGCGCATGGAAATTGGCCGAAAACTCGCTGGTGGACCGCGGGATGCGGGCCTGAGGGTGCATGAGGGGTGCGGTTTCGGCTGATACTAATGGACACAACGCGCCCGTAGCTCAGGTGGATAGAGCACCGGCCTTCTAAGTCGGATGTCGCAGGTTCGAGTCCTGCCGGGCGCGCCAATTTATCGCATCGCTGCAAGTGGCTGCCGGAGAGAACCTTGCGACTTCAGTCGGCGTTGGTGCCGACCCTTAGAATCTCGCGCTGTTGGTGCGCGTTTTCGAGCGCGACTGACAAATGACGGACAATCCGTCGCGGCTCGCTACTGGCCGACCGCCTTCAACTGGCGTCGGCGCTCCCAAACCCCGGTCATCGCTTTCCTGAGTTCCTCGTCGGTGATGTTCAAGTACCGCTGCGTCTGCTTGATGACGGCATGTCCGAGCATCAACTGGATCGTGCGGATGTCAACGCCGTCTGCCAGGAGCCGGCACGCGCCCTCGTGTCGTGCCAGCGCAGGTCGATCTGCCGGAGCTTCTCCCGGTCCACTCGGCCGCCCTTCTTCGCTCGGGTGATCTCGTGACCGTTCGCCCGTAGCAGGAGCGACTCCCAGGCTGTCTTGAACGACTCCTGGTAATCGCCCTCCTGGCTGCCGAACACGAACGCGCTCGCCTTCAACTTCGCCCTACGTTTCAGAATCGGCGCCAGCCGCCCCTGAGGGTCGAACGGTACCCGCCGGTTCTCCGAGTCCTTCGCGTGCGCGCCGGGAATGGCAATCTGATGCCGCTCCCAGTCCACGTGCCGGTTCTGGATGCGGAGCATCTCGCCTTGCCGGCAGCACGTCTCCAAGGCGCCGATGATGCGATCGTGCATCGACTCTCCGGCCCACTTGTGCTCCTCGGAGTTCACCGCCAGCGCCGCGTCGAGCAACGCCTTCTCTTCCCCAGGTCCGATCCGGCGATCACGCTTGGTTTCCCTTCTGCCGAACCGAGTCGGCGGCCCATCCACCGCGTCGGTCGATGTCGCTCTCCAGGGATTCTCGTCGGAGCGCCGCGCGCAATCCAGTCCCGAATGTCGGCGGGATCGAACCGGCAGCTCCGCACGCCAAAGCGCTGGCGTTTCAGCTGCCCACACAAGTACGCGCGCCGCACGCTCTCCTCGTGGCAGCCAACGAACGCTGCCACCTCGGATGCGGTCAGCAACCGGTGTGTGAACAGCCCTCGATCAGAACGCGCGTCGCTGATCGCCGGATGCGGGTCATCCGTCACTGGCATTTCGGGCGGAAGCGAGTTCTTCATCGCGACTCCGAGACCCGACGCCCGGCACGTCGCATGTGAACAACGCATGCGCATGCCGGACGTCGAGATGATGGCCGACGAGGTCGGCCGACATGGTGCGTGTGGCGTCGCGCGATCGGCTCGCGCGCTGTCACGCGTTCGCGCGACAGGTGCCAGGACGAAATGGGCTGAGTGTGTGGCGCTTGCCATCGTGCCGCTGGGGCGACGATGGCAAGCGGCTCTCCGTGTCGTGAACAGCGGAGAGGAGGCTCTGAAATCGAGCCGGTGTGCCTGAGCTGGCGGCCCATGCTAAACGGGCGACGCAGCATGGCAGCAGCCTCCCGGATTGACGGGACTGGCGAGGCAGTATACCATGTCCGTGTTAATTAACGTGGATCATGATAATTATCGTGGCCATGTGAGACATGTTCATGGCAGCCGAAATAAGCGCATCTCGTGGCGAAGCCCTCGAACAGCGGGTCGCTGACCTCTTGCGGCGAGCGGGCTGGAAGGTCAGGCGGCAGCCGTCCGCCGGCAATCTTCGCGCCGATCTGCTGGCTCAGCGCGGCGAGTACTCGTACGTCGTCGAGGTGAAGAGCGCACCTGAGGGGCGCCGGGACCGGCTGCTGCCACTGCTCGCTCAGGCCATTTTGCAGGCCAGAGCCTTCGCGGAACGCAGCCCGGAACCAGTGGCCCCGCTTGCCATTGTCGGCGCCAAGCGCGTCAGCGAGGCTCTTGTTCGCGACCTGGACCGGTTCGTCCAGGAGTACGCGCCCGACGCCGCCGTGGGCCTGGTCGACATGGAAGGGTTTCAATGGTTTCGCGGGCCAGGGCTCGACTCGTCGATGAATGCGGCCAGGGGACGAGCGGAGCGGCGCCTGCGGGTTCGCGCCCCCGAAGCGGCGGTCTCGCACCTGTTCTCTGACCTGAACCAGTGGATGCTCAAGGTGCTTCTGGCCCCACGGATTCCGTCCGATGTGCTGAGTGCTCCCCGCGGCGAGTATCGCAACGCATCACAACTCGCCGCCGCGTCCAACGTCTCCGTGATGAGCGCCTTTCGGTTCGTGCGGCAACTTCGCCTGGAAGGTTTCCTCGACGGATCGGATTCCATTCTCAGCCTCGTGCGACTCGAAGAACTGCTCCGGCGTTGGCAGGCCGAGAGTCTGCGGCCAGCGCGGGACGTGCCCATGCGTTGGATCCTCCGGGGAGATCCGGCGCGCCAGCTCCAAGACGCCTTGCGTGCTCAGGCACCTGAATCTGCCGCTCCGCCTCCTCGGTCGCGTCGCGCCGCCGCGCCGCCGCCGCGCCTGTGCCTTGGTCTCTTCGCAGCGGCCGACGCACTCGGTCTCGGGTTTGTGCATGGCGTCGCGCCGCTCGTCTACATCGAACGGCTCGAGCCGGGCCTCCTCGAACGACTTGGACTTTCACTGGACGCTCCTGGGGTCTCTCCGGACATCTACATCAGAGTCCCAGCAGCGAGAGAATCCGTGTTCCGCGGAGCGGTGCTCCGTGATGGCGTTCCAGTGTCCGACGTCGTGCAAGTCTGGCTGGATGCAGGTGCCTACCCGGCCCGCGGCCCTGAACAAGCCGACATGATCTACCGCAAAGTGCTCAAGCCTCTGCTCGGAAAGGTCCGCCAGTGACCGCCGAACGCGACGACGAGAAGTTTGCCGTCTTGCTCGATGCTCTCGGTCCGTACCTTGACCGCGTCGTCATCGTCGGCGGGTGGGCACATCGCCTGTTCCGCCTGCACCCCTTGGCGCAGACGCTTCCGTACGCGCCGCTAATGACGAGAAACACGGACGTCACCCTGCCCACTGGCATTACTGTGGGCCAGGAAAGCCTGCGCGAGCGACTGCTGTCCAGAGGTTTTAATGAACAGTTTCTCGGCGACGACCGGCCACCTGTGACGCACCACCAGCTGGGTGACCGTGACGCCGGGTTTTATGTGGAGTTCCTGACGCCGCTCGTTGGAGGCGAGTTCAGACGAGACGACATCAGGGACGTGACGGCGACCATTGCCGGCATCACTGCTAAGAAGCTCACCGAGCCCGGGCTCCGCGGCTGGTTCTGACTTCGCTGCATCGGAGACGGAGAGCGGGAGCGACGTCCCGCCCTCCGACATCGACTACGGAACGGTAAGTCGCTGCGCCGGCGCCATCGGGCTCGATCCGCAGGCATTGTTTGCCGTGACACTTACCCACACGTCGGTGCCACTTCCCACCGGCGCGTTGACGATGGCGGTCGTCACCGTGGCCACCGCGCCGAACGGACCGCCGCCGCCCGCTTGCGCGTAGACGGTGTAACTCTCCGCGCCAGCTATCGGGTTCCAACCGGCCGTCGCGACGCCGTCCGCAAAACTCACGAACAGCCCTTGCGGTGTCGCGGGGAGCGTGCAGCCGGCGCTGTTCACGATGACTTCGTTGGACGACGGACCCGAGCCCGCGGCATTGGTGGCGACGAGCCGCAGGTAGAACACGCCGGGCGGGACGCCGGGAATGGCGAGGCTCGTCACGTTGCCGGGCGGCACCGACCCGATCACCGCGCCGCCCGAGATCAATGACACGAGCAACTGGTAACCGGTGGGCGGGCCGCCGGTCGTAGGCGGCGTCCATGTGAAGTATGCCGTCGTGCCGCTCAACGTGGCGGCGAGGTTGCCGGGCGCCCCAGGCGGTGCCGAAACCAACGGAAGGGTCACGGTCGCCGGCAGTGACTCCGGCCCGGAACCGACGGCGTTGGTCGCCTGCACCGACACGAGGAACGTCCCGTTTGGCCCGTTCACGCTGAAGGTTGTCACGTTGCCCACCGGCAGCGTCGTCACAACCGGGCCGCCAGGCACCAGCCGCACGACGAGGGTGTAGCTCGTGATCGGCGAACCGGTCGATGGTGCCGACCAGCTGAAGGTAGTGAAATTGCCGCTGCCCGAGACTATCGGCGCGGCCGGCTGCCCGGGCGCGCCACCCGACACGGTCACGCTCGCGCAGCTGCTCGTGGTGCCACAGTCAATGGGGCCGACCGCGCGGCCGATGATCGTCGCCGTACCCGAACTCATTCCTGTCGCGCTGGCATACTGGTTCACGGTCGCGACACCAGAATTGCTGCTCCACCAGGTCATCTCGGACGGCCGGAACGCCTCGAGCGTGGCGACCAGGCTCGTGTTCGTCGCGTCAGTCTTGCCGCCGGCCACGAAGAGACGGCCGTCCAGGACGGCCAACGAAAACTGATCGCGCGGCGTGTTCATCGACCACAACGTCGCCCAACTGTCGGTCGCGGGATTGTAGACTTCGACAGTCCCGGCATAGCTGGAGCCGCTGCCGCCGACCGCATAGATCAATCCGTCAATCGCACCCGCGCCGAGTGCCGACCGCGGTGTGGGCAGCGACGCCTTCGCAGTCCACGTGTTGGTTGCCGGATCGTACGCCTCAACCGTGCCCGCAAGGTCGCCGCCGATTGCATAGAGCAAGCCGTTGGCCACAGCAACCGCGAGATAGCTGCGAGGCGTTGGCATGGGAGCCAGAGTTGTCCACGTGGTGGATATCGGGTTGTAGGCCTCCAGCGCGTCGAGCGGCGCGCCATTTTCTCCGCCGCCAACCACGTAGAGCACGTTGCCGACGACTCCTGCTGCGACTGCGGCTCGGGCGGTTGGCATCGGCGCCTTGATTGCCCAGGTGTTGGTCAGGGCGCTATACGCTTCAACGGCGGCGATAGCGGATCCGCCGGACGTGTGGCCACCAACCGTGTAGAGCTCGCTGCCGAGGACTGCCGCTGCAAGACCCTCGCGAGGCGTTGGCATCGACGCGAGCGGCGTGCCATCGCTGAACAGCGTTGTCCAGCTTTGCGACACGGGGTTGTACGCTTCTATGGCGCTGAGCGGCCCACCCGCGACGCCACCCACGACATAGACACGCTGATCCAGTACGCCCGCCGCCACCCCGAATCGGGGGGAACTCATGGGCGCTTCACCCTTCCACAATCCCGTTCCTGACAAAAGCGATCGCGAGGCGCCGTTCGTGAACGTCCCAGACGCAGTGAACGCCTGCATCTGCCCAACATTGATCGTGGCAGCGCTTGGCAGCACCGCCACAGACGTCAACGCTGCAAAGCTCGCGGTGACGGCGCTGTTGGTCGTTAGAGTAAACACACACGGTGTCGTCGTCCCGCACGCGCTGGCATCGGCGGTGCCTGCTGAAAAGCCCATGAAAAAAGTCCCGGGCGCGCGGGCGGCCAGCGTGACCTCGGAGCCGGCGCCGTAATACGTCTTGCAGCCCGAGTATCCCAGCTCGAAGTTCTGGCATTGGGTATTGTTGAAACTCACCTCTCCTTTTCCATCCCCTGCGAGCACAACCTGGACGTAAGGGTAGGTTCCAGGGTTGAACGACGTGACAATGGAACTGTCGCCGTTCAGCGTGAAGTTGCAGGTGCTCGTCGCACAAGCCGCGGCATCCCCGGTCCCGGACGAGAAGATGCCCGGTGTAGAGGGCGAGTTCGCGGCAAGGAATATGTGGGTACCGTTCGCTATCGTGAAGGTGCACGTTTCGCCTCCGCCCATCGCGCGACAGAGCTGCGCTGTTGGCGTAACACTCACGTTTCCGGTATGCGCGCCGGTCGTCGTGATCGTCAGCGTCGCCGACTCTGCTCGAACGCCAACGAAAAGGACGCATGCCGCCAGCAGGAATGTCTTGAACGTCGTCATCGCGCGAGTCCTTACTCTTTAGTCGCAAAGGAACGCGCGCCTTGCGTGCGCAGGATTGCGGACGCGTGCTCAGTTCGTCATCTTGCGAGGGAATACCTACGCTGCGATGCCCTTATCGTCGTAAGGTCGCAGTTGCAACAGTGGTGATCCCGAACTGTACCCATCGGCCGGCGGTGACGCGGAAGAACCGCGTGTCGTCGTAGTAGCCGTGACGCGCGAGCGCAACGAAGCGGTCGGCGCCGCGCGGCGACCAATCGCGGATCGCTTCGATGTCGATCGGACCCTTCGACGTGTCAAGACGGACGACGGTCCGCGGCGGTGCGGGATGGGTGAAGGTGTCACGGGCCTCGCGATTGCGCTCTCGACCGTCGCGGTCGCAGTCAGCCCAACTCGTTCCCTGGACCTCGCCCGCGCGTCCGCGCACTATCGTCATCGCGTTCGTGGGTCTGCGTTCCGGGCTGGCTCCAGTCGTCACCACGATCGCGGTCGCCGGAGCCGCCGCGGCCTCCCCGGGGTTGTGTGTTGGAGTGCCGTTCGCCGTCGCGTGAGTCGTAGTCGCGTGGGTCGAAGTCGAGCATCTTGTCCTCCTAGTGAATCAGTTCCCATGAGGCCGGACAGGTTGGCTACAATGGCGTATGCGAATTGCCCCTGGAAAGGTCGTCGACGGTCGCGTCGAGCTCGATGCTGAACTGCCGGAGGGGACGTCGGTCACCGTACTGGCGCTCGACGGTGACGAAACGTTCGAAGCCGACGCGGAGACAGAACAGATGCTCCTGCAGGCGATCGCGCAGTGTGAGAAGGGGCAGACGACCCCAATGGCCGATCCGCTATCGGAGCTTCGCAGCCGCGAGTGAGCCGGCCGCTCGACATCGCCGTCAGCGATCCGGCCAGAGCACAGATTCGCGCCGCCGAGCAGTGGTGGCGCGTCAACCGACTGCAAGCGCCCAACGCCATTCGCGCGGAGCTCGAACGTGCCTCGCTCCTGAATCGCAGAGTGGCTGTGGACAGCAGGTCGAGGTTCGAACTAGCGCGAAGCGGTTCAGTGCAATACGGCTTGTCGTCTAAGATGGCGGCATGGTGCGTCGTGAAGAGGTAGACAGTCCACCGTTCGATGCCAAGGCCCGCGCCCAGACGGCGGCGTGGCTCGAGAGCTGGGCACGCGTTGGGCCACTCCTCGAGGCGCGGCGCGTTTCGGAGTTGCGCCAGCTCACCGGCGCTGAGGCAGCGCGAATCGCCGTGGAGTTGCTCTGGCCCATGGTCCCACCCGGTCCCGGAGACGATGGCGAAGGACTGCGGCCGATGCACGACGCGGTGCGTCGCCTGGCCGAACGCGCATGACCCCGCCGCCGCTCGTGGAGGCGGCGGACGAACTCCTCCGCTTCCTTCGCGCCAATAATCGTCCCGCGTGCCTCATCGGCGGGATCGTTGTCTCGCGATGGGGAGAGCCTCGCGCAACCAGAGACGTGGATGCCACCGTGCTCGTGGACTTCAAGGACGAGGCCACGGTGCTCGACCTGCTCCTGTCGAGGTTCACCGCCCGGGATCCGGATCCGGTCAGGCGGGCAGAGCTCGGCCGGCTGGCGCTTCTCCGTGCGGCCAACGGAGTCGACCTCGACATCAGTTTCGCTGGGTTTCCGTTCGAGCTCGAGGTCCTGCAGCGCGCGTCGGATTGGCAGGTCACACCGGACATCGCACTCCGGACCTGCTCGGCCGAGGACCTGGTACTCTACAAGCTCGTCGCCGCGCGCCTCATCGATCTGCACGATGTGCAATCCGTGGTCAGCCGCATGGGTGCCAGCCTCGACGCGGACCGCGTGCGGCTCTGGGGCGGACGCTTTGCGGAGATCCTCGAGAAACCGGAGCTGCTGGATCCGTTCGAGGCGGCGCTCCGGAAGCCGGGGCGACTTTCGTAGTTGCCCGCCTCATTCGGGCCCGCCAGGCAGGATTGAACATCCTCACGCCGCGGTCTGGTGCGCTTTCTATTTTCGAAAGCGCATACGGTGCACGTCCGCTGAGGTTCAGGAGGATGACCTGCCGACCATGGCGTTAGCGCGGTCACCAACGGCCCCACCAACGCAGTGGGGCGATCATCCGCCGGCCTTTTCGCACAGACAGCGGATCAGCGATTTCTTGCGCCCGTCACTGGCAACGAGCGCCGCCTCTCCAAGGCGGCCGAAGCTCCACGACACGCCGACCGAGATTCCGCGGTTTACGGCATGCGAATTCCGCCCGGTCACCGTGCCGGTAACGAGCCGAACACATCCATCGCGTCGTTCAGCGGCGATGATTCAGCCCGCCGCGCTGCAGACGGAACGTGATCGGGAGGTCGCGAGCTTCAGAGCCGCCGCGAGCGCCACGGGCTCGGCACGTTGCCGTGTCGGTCGTCATCCGGCGAGTCGTCCCGTCGCGACGGTCGTTGCGACACTACGGACAAATCGTGCCGAACTCAAATCCTCGCGCTTTCAACTCGGGGATCACGCGGTCGACGGTCTCGACCGCATACAGCCGACCCGCTCGAGCGTTCTCGTGGTGGCCGTCCTGGATGGCGATGATATCCCCGGGTGAGGCGCGGGCCAGAAAGCGGGGCACGAGTGCGTCAGCCGTCTTCTTGCGAAACCAGTTGAAATCCCACAGCATCCATCCCCAGCCGACCACGGTATAGCCGGCGCGCGCGGCGCCCATCAGCATCGGTACGCTGCGGGAACCCGCGTGAGGTCTGAACGCGCGGCAGGTCTGATAGCCGGTCCAGACTTCGATGCGTGCGGCCGCCTCCTGCAACGTGGTTGCGACCACGGCCCAGCCGGCGAACATCAGCCGCCGCGTGTGCGAGTGCAAGGCCACGGCATGTCCCTCCTCGAAGGTCCGTCGCAGAATCGGAAGCGTCTCGCTGGTAAGGTGCCGGTCGAGCACGAAGAAGGTGGCCGACACCTCGTGCTTGCTGAGTACGTCGAGCAGTTGCGGGGTCGCCGTCGGGTTCGGCCCATCGTCAAACGTCAGGTAGATCGTTGGCGGATTGGTGGCCGGCATGCGCCACAGCGTGTGGTCGGTGGCGTCGAGCAGAAAGGGGAATGGCGCTGTGTGCGCCAGGACGACGGCCGCAACGATACCAATGAGCCACAACATAGGTTTCGCCGCGCGCAGCGACGAGGCTTCATTGTCTGAAAAATACGGCCTCCTGTCAGCGGTCTGCTCGACCTACCTGGACCACGGGTCCCTCGCCGCCATGGCCCCCTTCGGCCGCCGATCCCGTTTCGCGGCTCGATCAGCCGGCGGGGTTCCTCGGACCCGCCTACGCGAATTGCGAACCGTGAGCATGCGAAGAGCACGAGGCCGCGCCCCCCAAGGGCTCGCGGGCGCGCCGCAGCGCCCGTGCGCGTCGCTTTGGCTTCGACGAACGCAACCGCCCTCGCCCTGGGTCATCGCTGTCGAACGGATCGAAGTCGCGGTCACAGTGCAGCAGCGCGTGCCCTTCGCGGAGACAGAAGGTCGCTATCAAGCAGTCGATGGTCTTACGAACAGTGCGACCCTGCGCGCGGAGCAAACAGTAGTTGCGTGCGGCGGCCGTCGATCCGACGATGCCGATCTTCGACGTTCGTACCCTCGATGAAGAAATGAAAGCGGCGTTGGTGCAGCAGCGGCTGGTCGCGGTGCTCTCGACATGCTTTGGGGCACTGGCGCTGTTGCTGGCCGCCGTCGGTTTGTGTCGCGATCAGCTCTTCTTCGACGTCTTGGCGTAGACGTGGCTGTACCTGCGATCGACGCGACTGCTGCCGCATGCCGGACACACCGGCGTCGCCGTCGATTCAGACATCGAACGAACGACCTCGAACGGCTTCTCGCAGTCGCGACAGACGAACTCATAGATCGGCATACGAAACCTCCCGGTCGATTTTACGCCTTCCACGGCGAGAACTCCTCGGCCATCGGACAGCACCTGGTCAATTCGCGTTTCCACAACGACCGTGACCTCGACCTTGACGGCCATGAGAGAGGCGGCGTATGACCTCTTCGAAATGCCACCCTCGCGACCGCCCGGATGGGTCACGGCGTGGGATTAGGAGGCGCCGATGGACAACATTGCCGAGATCCTGCAAGCTGCACCGCCGCGGAACCTCGGTTCCGCGCGGACGAGCTTCCCCCAGCGTAATGCCATGCACGCCTCCCCGCCTGACTGGCGGGACGAGGTCCTGTACTTCCTGCTGCCCGATCGTTTTTCCGACGGACAGGAGCACACGCGACCGTTGCTCGATCGGACCCGTCTCGGCGCCCAGCGCGCGGCATACGCGCAGGCCAACGGCCTTCCCGAGTGGCGCTGGAACACGTGGAAGCAGTCTGGCGAGGCTCGATTCCAGGGCGGCACCCTGGCCGGCATCAAGAGCCAGCTTGCCTATCTGACGAATCTCGGCGTGACCACTCTCTGGATCGCTCCCGTGTTCCGGCAGCGGGTCGAGGGCAACGACTTCCACGGCTACGGCGTGCAGGACTTCCTCGACGTGGACGCGCGCTTCGGCACGCGGGCCGATCTCGTGGAGCTGGTGCGTGCCGCCCACGCGATCGGCCTGCGGGTCGTGCTGGACATCATCTTCAACCACACCGGCTCCAATTGGCTTTACGACGCGGCCGAGACCGGCGATGCGTTCCGGCCGAAGTACACCACCGGACAATACAAGAGCCTGTTTCCGAAGAACGGCTTCGGCAGCGCGATCACGAATCCGCAGCAGCCGCTGGGCGGAGACGACTACGTCTGGCCTCAGGACCTGCACTTCATCGAGAACTACACCCGGGCCGGGACCGGAAGCCTCGGCGCCGGGGACATCAGGGACCCCAACGCCGAACACAAGCGCACCGATTTCGAGGTGCTGCGCGACCTCGCCGTGGAGCGCCCTGACACGCTCGCGCGATTGATCTTCATCTATCAATACTGGATCGCCCTCACCGACTGTGACGGGCTGCGCATCGACACGCTGAAGCACGTCAGCGGCGAGGAGGGGCGCAACTTCTGCGGCGCCGTGAAGGAGTTCGCCGAGTCCATCGGCAAGAGCAACTTCCTGCTGCTGGGGGAGGTCGCGGGCGGCGACGATGCGCAGGAGTTTCATCTGACGATCTTCGCGCGCAACCTCGACGCCGTCCTCGACATCGGCGGGATGCGGCTGGCGATCACCGCTGTGGGACAAGGCCTGCGCAACCCCGGCGACTTCTTCGCCGGCTTCAATTTCTGGGACGAGAAGATGGGTTCCCATCGCGACTGGGGATCCCGCCATGTCTCGGTGCTGGACGACCACGACCACGTCTTCGGCGAGAAGGTGCGCTTCAGCGCGGACGCGCCGGTCGCCCACCAGGTTGCCGTGCCGACAGCGATGCAGCTCTTCGGACTCGGCATTCCGTGCATTTACTACGGCACCGAACAGGCCCTGCCGAGCGGCCCGGAAGCCAGCGAACGCGTCTGGCTCGGCACCGTGAAGGACAACGGCCAGGACGTGCCCGCCTTCGGTCGCATCGATGTCCTGCTGCGGGAAACGCTGTTCGGCCCCGAGCACCCGCGCGCGTCCGGATTCGCCGGCACCGTGGGCGAGCACGACACTACCCTGCCCGGCTTCGGGGCCTTCGGCACCGCCGGCGCACACGTCTTCGATCAGGCCCACCCGGCATTCGTGCGCACCAAGGCGCTCATCACCACCCGAAAGACGCTCCGTCCGCTACGTCGCGGCAGACAGTACCGCCGCGCCACGTCCATCGGCGGTGACGACTTCCGCTTCCAGGGATCTGGCGAGCTGATCGCCTGGTCGCGCATCCTCAACGACGTCGAAGTGGTGATCGTGGTGAACAGCAACGGCATCGCTGGCCGCGGCTCGCGCATCGAGCTCGATTCGCGACTGCGTCCCGCCGGCTCCACGCTCCGGGTCGTCTGCGACACGACGCGGATCGGAGACCCCATGGCTGACGCCCAGGGCGGCGGGCAGGAATTGCCCGTGCTGAGCATGGGTCAGAATGGACGGGTCTTCGTGGACGTCGGGGTGCTCGCTCCCGCCGAGGTCCTGGTGATGGCCTAATCCCGCAATTCACTTGAATTGGGGTGAATTGCGAGTGGCTCTCGGCGATCGGCGATCAGCCTTCAGCGTTGAAAGCCGACAGCTGATCGCTGAAAGCTGATGCTGGCGCAGCCCTCCACTCGAGTGCGCGCTGGTGAGTGCAGACGGCCTCGAGCGTCAGGGACTTTGTGCGGGTGTTATGGTGGGAGTATGAGCGACCCCAGCTCGGCCACGCCTGACCTGTCCGGGCAGCGCCAGGACAATCCGCCGGCACTCCGCGCCCAGGACACCGAACAGGGTGGCGACACGCCGGACGTCAATCGGCCCCCTGATCAGGACGTGCCCGATTTCGGCAAAGACGTACCTGACATCGGCCATGATCCTGCCGCCCCACCGTTCACGGGTGAAGACCTCGAGGACACGGGAAGACCGCGCCGGCGAAAACGCCCGCAAGACGTTCCGAACGGGTAACACAGAGGAAGGTATCTTTGCCGGCACCTCGTCTGGCCTGACGTGGCGGGCCGCGCTGCAGGTGGAAAGGTGTTTGCACACGCCACGGAGTGCTGGCGTACTTCGATTCTTCCCTCAGCCTGGGCGAGCTCATCAAGCGAACCCTGCGTGAAACTCAGGCAGATAACGGGCTCGGGCTGGCGGCTCAGCTGGCGTACTACTTCTTTCTGGCACTCTTTCCGGCGCTGCTGTTTCTCATCGCGCTTGCCAGCTTCCTGCCCGCCGGCGACGTCGTCGGGCGCGTCGTCAGCGCGCTGCAGGGTGTCGCCCCGCCTGACGTGCTCGAGATCATCCGCAGCCAGTTGCTGCAAATCACCTCCAATGAGAGCGGCGGCATACTCACGTTGGGCATCATCGCCGCCCTCTGGAGCAGCTCCGCGGCGATGGTGGCCATCATCGACGCACTCAACCGCGCGTACGACGTCGAGGATGCCAGGCCGTGGTGGAAGCAGCGGCTGACCGGCATTCTGCTGACGATTGGCGTCGCCGTCTTCATCCTCGTGTCGTTCGGGCTCGTGGTCGCCGGTCCGGAGCTCGCCGAATATCTCGCGTCACAGCTGGGCCTCGGCGCCGCCTTCGAGTGGACCTGGAAGGTTTTGCAGTGGCCGGTCGTCTTTGCGTTGATCGTCACCGGCGTCGGTCTGATCTACCACTTCGCGCCAGACGTGGACCAGGACTGGGTGTGGATCACGCCAGGCGCGCTCCTCGCCACGGTGTTATGGCTGCTCGGCTCGCTGGCCTTCCGCGTCTACGTTGTGAACTTCGGTTCCTACAACGAGACCTACGGTGCTATTGGCGGCATTATGGTGCTGTTGACGTGGCTGTACATGACCGGGCTCGCCATCATCGTCGGCGCCGAGATGAACGCGGAGATCGAGCATGCCTCCCCGCACGGGAAGGAGGCCGGCGAGAAGGTGCCCGGGCAGCGGAAGGCCATCGGTCCTCGCGCGGCGCGGCGTTCCGAGGAGCACAGGATGGGGGGCGAGCGCACACCGCAGCCGGCGGCCAAGCCGCTGGAGAGACCGCGCACGCGCGCGGCGCTCACACCGGGGACCGCCCTCGCACGAACAGGCGCCGTGGTCGGCGGTGTGCTGGCATTGTTGTTCGGCCGCCGCGCGTAGCGTCTGTGCGGTTGCATTGGGAGGAACCATGAGTGATCAATCGATTGCAGATGTGCTGAAAAGCACCGTTCAGGATGCCCAGGATCTTCTCCGCGGCGAGATCGCGCTGGCCAAAGCGGAGCTGCGAGCCGAGGTGAGAACGGTCGGCGCCGGCGCCGTGTCGCTCGCTGCTGCGGCGGTGACGGGTCTTGTCGCCGTGGTGTTTCTGCTGACGGCGCTCGCCTGGGTGGTGCCACCGCTCCTCGGCTGGCCCGTGTGGACCGGCTTCGCCATTGTCGGCCTGCTCGCCGCCGCCGCCGCCGCCGGTCTCGCGATGATGGGAAAGAAAAAACTCAACGGTCAGCGTCACATGCCGCTGACAACCGACACGATGAAGGAGAACCTCAAATGGATGCGAGCCCGGACGTCCTAGCCGAAACCGTACGCGCCAAGCGCGTCGCCATCGACAACGATCTCGAGCTGCTCCGCGTGCGGCTGCAGAAAGCCGATCCGCGGCGCATCGACGTCGCGCGAGCGCTCGGCGCCGCACGGCCGGCCCTGGCGTTACTCGCGGCCTCTGGCGCGGTGTTGTGGTGGGCGCGGCGACGCCGGTCGTACCAAACGCTCGACCAGTTGCTCGTGAAGGAACTGCGCGACCTGTACGCGACCGAGCAACTCCTGGTGCCGGCGCTGGAGCGGATGCAGGCCAAGGCTTCCAACCCGGAATTGAAGCACGCGTTCGACCAGCACCGGGTTGAGACCGAGGCACAGGTGGAACGCCTCGTCCGCGTGTTCCGCTCTGTCGGCGCACGCCCGGGTCGCGGCGCCACCGGCGCCGTCGCCGGCGTCATCGAGGAAGCCGAGCGCCTCCTCAAGCGACGGGTCGACCCTGACGTGCGCGACGCGTGGCTCATCGCTTCCGCGCAGCGAATCGAGCATATCGAAATCGCGGATTACGGCACGGCGCGGACGTTTGCCGCGACGCTTGGTTACACGCAAGCTGCGGAGTTACTCCAGCAGACCCTGGACGAAGAACGCATCACCGATGACAAGCTGACCAACCTTGCCGAACGGTTCGTCAACCCTCAGTCGATGCGGTCGGCCAGGTTGGCGTGAGTCTACGGCCGTCAGAATGCGTACTCGAATCCGACCAGCGGCGTCACCTTGTCGCGGAGCCCGCGCTCGTTCAGATTGAACGTCAGGTTCACATCGAAGAGCAGGCGGTCCGCGATGGCCGCCTTCAGTCCAATCGCGCCGTTCAACACGTTGAACGAGGTGCGGCTGAACCCGACACTCGGAAACACCGAGCGGCCGTCCAACGCAGCGAACTGCTCGCGGTGCAGCCGCTCGGCGTCGATCATGTAGCGGCCGAGGACCTCGAACGCGACAGTCAGTCGCGGCGACACGCTGACGTCGGCGCCCGCGGCATATGTGATCTGGTCGGGGAAATCAGCCGATTCACCGCGCGCCGGGTCGCCGGCCAGGATGCTCGACCCGTTCCAGTTGTAGCCGGCGTTGACGTGCGGTGAGACCGTTCGGAACGTCGCCGACCAGATCGCGAACGGCTGGATCCCGGTCGCCCCGCTGCCGAGCAGATTCATTTCGTCCCCGGTCGGAAGCCGCAGATCGACACCGAGCGCGACGCCACTGCGCGCACTCTTCCGCACCGTGCTTTTCACGCGGACCATGAGATCGCCGAGACCCGCAGCGCTGCCCACGGCCGTGAACATGCGCGAGTCGCCCACCGCGCCAGCGGCCTGCCGATAAAAATGCGTGAGCGCGTTCGTGGTTCCGAGCCGGTGGATCGTGGCGGTCGAGACGACCTTCAGTTGATTCGAGACAACGGGTACGGCGAGTGAGAGGTCGAACACATCGGTGACGCCCATCGTCACAAACGCGGTTGACTGAGTGACCCTGGCCGAGATCTGGTTCACGGTCGTGACCACGTCCTCACGACCGCCGAGCAGGTGAGCGCTGTCGTGGGTGAAGACGGCCGGAATACTGCGCAAGTCCATTCCCTCGATCGTATCGAACGCAAATCGCTGGTAGGCAAACCCGACCGCAACACGCCGGGCGCCGATCGTCTCGGCACGATCGGCGACGATCGGACCAAAACTCTCGGTCGTCCGCCGGAAGACGCCAAGCGTGCTGTCGAACTCGTAGGTGAAGCCGCCGGCCGGCGACGGGAGCGGCAGGCTGACCAGCTGCCCCACCAACGCGGTGGTGAACTGACTGGCGTTGGATTGGAAATCACTGTTGAAATGCGCGCTGTGGGGCTGCTCCCCCGGTAGCGTCGCCAGGCTGTCGACGATGAGCCCGTTGGGTCCGAATAGATCCGTGAACATCGTCGCCAGGTTGCGCACCGGCGCGGTGAGGTTGAACGGATCCTGCGCGAGTGCCGGGTCAGCAGTACCGAGTGTGAGCGCTATCAGCAGGGCAATCGGACGCATCGGAGTCTCTCGATGTCAGGGAGTATTGGACGTGAGCGTCAGCGGATGTCGACGATGACCCACCCGCTTGGGGTGCGCGCGAACTGCAGCATCTGCCGACTGTCGACCGTCTGCTCGCGCCCGCCCGCCCGGATCGCGTCATGCCGTTGCACGGTGACGGACGCCGCGTCGCCCCGGTGATCGATCGAGACGATGTTCAGCTTCACGCGCTGCGACGTTACCGCGCGGAATCCGTTCTCCAGCCGGCGTTCTTCGTCGGGAGAGAGATTGGGCTTAATCGTACGGAAGAGCGCCATGTCCTTGGTCTCGATGGCCCGCGCATAGTTCGCCACGATCTGGCGAATGGCGGCCTCGTCCCGTTCCGCCGCCGTCCGCTCGGCCGCAGCCGGACTGGGCGCGGCAGGCTTGTCCGGCGTTCGTTCCACGCTGGGCGGTACCGGCTTCGGCGGCGGGCTCGGGGCCGGCGCCGAGACGGCCGGCACCTGTGCGTTGGTGTTGCTGGGCGCGGGCGTCGCCGGGGCCGGCTGCGGAACTGTCGGCTCGACGCGCTGCACCGGCGGATCAGGTCCACGCGTGGGCGCCGCCGCGACCGCCTCAGCGCGGTTCTCCGCCTGCCCGGGTCGCCCGGTGTCTCGCGCGGGCGCGGACGCGCGCCGCTCGGCGGCGCGCGCGTCTCTCAATCGAATCTGCTCCGCCAGTTGGGAGGACAAATCCACCAGACCAGGCGCCGTGGGGTCCACGCGACGCGCCGTTTCGAGCGCCTGTGCCGCGCCCGGCAGATCGCCACGCCGCATTCGATCGCGCGCGCTGCGGAGCGCGTCGTCAAAGCGGGCCAGCATCGCTTGCGAGTCGTCACGGATCTGGCGCGCCTCGAGATTCTCCGGCGTCAGCGCGAGTACTTCTGTCGCATACATCGCTGCGGCCCGATAATTCCCCGACGCGAAGCTCGCTCGGGCGAGCGGCAGCCGTGGTTCTGCCGTACTCGGAGCCGCCGGCACCGCGACCGCGGGCGCGGGCGCCTCTTCGACGACGACCGCTTCATCCCGCGAGGTGTTGTACCAAATCCCCGAGGCGAGAGCTGCCAGCGTGAGCACACTTGCCGTCCAGAGCGCCACGGTTGTCGGACGCAGACCAGACGATGGCGCGGCAACGGGTTCAGGCACGTCCTCCGCTCCGACGGCGGCAGATGATTGAACCAGCCGCTGCGAGCTCGTTCTCACAGCGGAACGTGACTGACCGGATTCGATTTCGCGCCGCAGGCGCTTCAAGTCGGCACGCAGGTCAGCGGCCGATTGGTACCTGAGCTCCCGATCCTTCTCGAGACAGTTCTGGATGATCTCCTGTAGCCGGACCGGCATCTCGGGATTGAGGACGACGGGAGCGACCGGGGTTTTGTTGAGGATCGCCGCGAGCATCGCCGTGGACGTTTTGCCGGGAAACGGATGCTGACCCGTCCCGCACTCATAGAGAGTCGCCCCCAGTGAAAAGATGTCCGTGCGCCCGTCGAGATCTTCACCGGCGGCTTGTTCGGGCGACATGTAGCTGATCGTCCCGAGTGTCAAACCGGCAACCGTCACCTGCGCGGCCGCCATGGTAGTGCTCGCTCGCTGGAAGTGCGGCGTCAGCTTGGCCAGGCCGAAATCAAGCAGCTTCACCGGCCCGCGTTCGGTCACGAAGATGTTGCCGGGCTTCACGTCGCGGTGGATGATGCCTTCGGTGTGGGCGCTCTGGAGCGCGTCGGCGACTTCGAGGCCGATGTCCACGAGCTGGTGGAGCTTCACCAGCCCCCGTACGATCCGATCGCGCAGGGTTTCGCCTTTCAACAGCTCCATCACGATGAACGGCTGGCCGTCCACCTCGCCGATGTCGAAGATCGTGCAGATGTTCGCGTGGTTGAGGGCGGAGGCGGCGCGAGCCTCCGAGCGAAGCCGGCCAATGGCTTCCGGGTCATTCGCCAGGTCCGCGGAAACGAATTTCAGTGCGACCAGCCGTCCGAGACGCGTGTCTTCGGCACGGTAGACGACGCCCATGCCGCCGGCTCCGAGTTCGGACAGGATCTGATAGTGAGAGACAGTCCGGCCGATCATCGCCAGATCATACCGCTCAACGGCTGTCTTCGGGGGCCAGCGCCGCGCCAGGCAGGTTTACGAACGGGTCACGCGCCAGCGGTCTCTCCAGGGATCCGTCGCTCGCCGTTCGCGAGGCGTGGAATCGGCCGCCGGCTGCGGCAGAATTATGGCGGATTCGCCTGCCGAACACCGCCCTTCCGACGTAAACTTGGCGCGGCCTCCATACCAATCGTCATGCGCCGACCTCTGCTGACCAGATACGCACGCGCCGCACGGCTGGCTCTTCTCGCGCTGCCGCTGGTCCTCGCCAGCTCGACCTCCTGGGCCCAGAACGGCTCACGCCTCTTCGCCGTTGGGACGCTCGCTGATGACGGCGATCCGCCCGTCATCGACGGCCGTGTCAATGAGGCGGCGTGGGCCGCGGTCCAGCCATACACGGACTTCACGCAGCAGGATCCGTCCGAAGGCGCCCCGGCGACCGAGCGGACGGACGTGCGACTCATCGTCGCCCGGGGACATGTCTACATCGGCATCATTTGCTTCGATCGTGATCCGGCGAAGATCATCGTGTCGCAGGCGCGGCGCGACGCGCCGCTGAACGACACCGATTCGGTCATCGTCGTCTTCGACACGTTCAACGACAACCAGAATGCGTTCGTGTTCGGGACCAATCCGCTCGGCATCGAGTACGACGGCCAGGTGGCGCGTGAGGGCCAGACGAGCGGCCTCACGTTCCAGGGCGGCGCGGGTGGCACCCAGCGCGGCGGCATCAGCGCGTTCAATCCCAACTGGGACGGCGATTGGACGGTCAAGTCACAGGTCACCGAGCGCGGGTGGGAAGCCGAGCTCGCCATTCCACTGAAGACGCTGCGGTATGCGACCGGCCCGAACCGAACGTGGGGCTTCAACGTGCTGCGCAACATCCGGCACAAAAACGAGCAGGTCTTCCTGGCGCCGATACCGCGCGGCTTCGACATCTACCGCGTGTCCCTGGCCGCCAAGGTGAGCGGCCTCGACCTTCCGCCCCGTCGTGACATCAAGCTCATTCCGTACGCGCTGGGCTCGATCAACAGGGACTTCAGCCGCGCCGCGGGCGATCAGATCGATCGCAACGGCGATGCCGGTCTCGACGTGAAGTGGGGCATCCGTCCCAACCTGACGCTTGACGCGACGATCAACACCGACTTTGCGCAAGTCGAAGCGGACGAAGAACAGGTCAACCTGACGCGGTTCGACCTGTTTTTTCCTGAGAAGCGTCCGTTCTTCCTCGAGAACGCCTCGACGTTCCAGTTCGGCCAGCCGCAGTCCATCGACCTGTTTTTCACGCGCCGTATTGGTCTCTCCACGACCGGTGTTCCAATCGACATCCTCGGCGGTGGCCGGCTGAGTGGCAAAGTCGCGGGCAACTGGAATGTCGGGGTGCTGAGCATCCAAACCGATGATCTGACGGTCGCCGGACGGCAGGTCGCCCCAGACACGAACTACAGCGTGCTGCGGGCCCAGCGGGAGGTCGGCCGATCGAGTTACGGCGCGATCTTCGTGGGGCGTTACGCCACGGGCGACGCTGGTCGGTCGGCCGGCAAGTGGAATCGCGCCTACGGCGTCGACGCCAACGTGCAGATTGGCGCCAACCAGCGCGTCTCTTCGTTCCTCGCGCGTACCGACACGCCCGGAACCGGCGGCAGCGACTATGCCGGTCGCGCGTTCTACAACTTCACGAACAACGTCTGGCAGATCTCCGGCGGGTATTCGCAGGTCGGTGACCGCTTCAACCCGGAAGTCGGATTCCTGCCGCGGCGCGGATATCGGCGGCCCGAGTTTCGAGCCTTTTTCCAGCCGCAGCCGAAAACGATCCCGTGGATTCGCCGCGTCGCGCCGCACTACTCGTACAACTCGTTCTGGGGCTTCGACGGCCGCCTGCAGAGCTCGTCCATGCACGTGCATCCGCTCGAGATTCAACCCGCGCAGGGCGGCCGATTTGGCTGGTTTTTCGACCGCACTCAGGACAGTCCCCTCACCACGTTCGTGGTCTACAACCGCGATGGCCGGCGAGTGGCCGTCGCTCCCGGGGAATACACCTGGTACCAGAACGCGTTCGAGTACCAGCACAACCCGAGCGCGCGCGTCACCGGCACGATTCGCGCGCGCGTCGGCCGCATTTATGACGGCGACATGAACGCGCTCGAGATCACCAGCGGCTATCGCATCAGCTCGCGCATGATCGCCAGCGTTGGCTGGACGCGGCAGGACATCGCCCTGCCGGACGGGGCGTTCGTCGCCAACCTGGTGCCCATGAAGGCGAGCTATGCGTTCACGACGCTCGCGAGCCTGTCGGCACTGCTGCAGTACAACGGCCAAACCGCGCAGTTCTCCTCGAACATCCGCCTGGCGTTGCTCAATCGCAGCGGCACGGGCCTTTTCGTGGTGTACAACGATCGGCGGGACACCACGTCGTTCACACCGGCTGAAACACTGGGACGGTCGTTCATCGTGAAGTACACGCGCCTGTTCGATTTCTAGCGATTGATCGTCCGCAATCGCGCCTGGGGGAGGTAGCACATGTTCGGTCTCCACTCTCGTCATCGGGTCGATGCGTCGTGGTCCGCAATGTCGCGACGCCAATGGCTGCGCCGCGCGATCGGCAGTTGTGCTGCCGTGGGTGGAGCGGCCGTTGCCGCCCGATCCTCCCTCTCCGCGGTCGCCGCCCTCGCGCAAACGCCGGCGAGCGACGCGGACTACTGGAAACGCGTCCGCGCCGAGTTCCTCCTGGACAAGGATTGGACGTACCTCAACAACGGCACGCTCGGACCGACCCCCAAGCCGGTCTACTTCACGCTCGTCGAGCGCTACCATGATCTGGCGCAGGATCCCGGTGGGCCCAACGCCGAACAAAGTGCGGCCGCCGAGGACGTCCGCCGCAAAGCCGCCGCGTTCGTGGGTGCCGATGCCGACGAGATCGCGTTGGTGCGCAACACCACCGAGGGCATGAGCTTCATGCTCAACGGGCTCGATCTGCAGGCCGGCGACGAGATCCTGACCACCTTTCACGAGCACTCGGGCGGCCTGCAACCCTGCCGTCTGAAGGCCAAGCGTCACGGGGTCGTCATCAAAGAAGTGAAGTGGCCGGCACCCGCGGAAGATCCCGGCGTGATTCTGAACGCGTTCAACGACGCGATGACACCGCGCACGAAGGTGATCATGGCCAGCCATGCGATGTATCAGACCGGTTCCTCGATCCCGCTCAAGGAATTGGCAGCGCTGGCCCGCGCCAGAGGCATCATCACCGCGATCGACGGCGCCCATCCGGTCGGCATGATCAAGATGGACATGCACGATCTCGGTGTGGACTACTACGCGTCCAGCTCACACAAGTGGTTGTGTGCCCCCACCGGCGCCGGCATTCTTTACCTGCGCCGGGCATCGCAGGAGTTGCTCTGGCCGACAACCGTCTCGACAGGGTGGGACGACCCCAAGCGCGGCGCCGCCCGCTACGACAGGCTCAGTCAACGCGCACACCCCATCGTGCAGGCCATTGGCGCGGCAGTCGACTTTCAGAATGCGATCGGACGTGAGCGCATCGAGGCGCGGGTGCGCGAACTGCACGGCTACTTGCGGCAGCGAATTGCGCGGCTCCCGGGCGTACGCTTTCACACCTCGGCGCACTCACAGCTC
Source organism: Vicinamibacterales bacterium (assembly GCA_035512515.1). Lineage (GTDB taxonomy): Bacteria > Acidobacteriota > Vicinamibacteria > Vicinamibacterales > UBA2999 > JACCSI01. The sequence continues at coordinate 101,439 of DATKDY010000140.1, read as the reverse complement.
AGTGGCGGCCTGCTGGCGTTTACGTTGCCAGCGCTGAAGAACGCCGATGTCGTCGAAACGTTGAAGAAGCGTCATCGCATCTGGACGCGGACGATGGAGTACGACCTGAATGCGGTGCGCATCTCCACTCACATTTACAACTCGGAGACCGACATCGATGCGCTCGTCGCCGGCCTCGAGGACATCCTGAAGGGCAATGTGGTACGGGCACCGGCGACGGGAGCGGAGGCCGACGACTGAATTCGAATCGGCGCTCACGGTTGCGCGGGCGTCTGCCAGAAGCTCAACGCCTCGTTCAAGCGGAGAACGTGCCGCTCGAGGTTGGTCACCACGCCCGTGAGCTTGCCGTACAGCTTGGACAGACCATCAGCGCCAAGCGCGCGCTCGAGTGGGTGACCCCGCCCGAGGTCGCCGAAATTCTCGAACGTCAGCAACGTGACGTACTGGCTTGTGTCGCCGCCGTACACGACGCGTGACACACTGTAATAGCCGACGCCGACTTTGCGCAGCGCAGCGTTTACTTCTGTCTGGAGCAGCTGCTCGATCTCCGCCTCACGTCCCGGCACAACGCTGATATACGACGCGACCCCCAACGTGCTTTTCGCTGGACGGGCACCCATCCCGAGGTCGGGTCGCCGCTGCAACAGATAGATCTGTTGATGCGCGATCATCCGGCGCGCGCGTTCGTTGATCGATGCCGCGGCGGCGGCGCCCACACCCTTGGCGGTGTAGCTTTGGCTGTCGAACTGATCGAGCTTGGCGACAGGGCTCATCACGACCACCCGGTACGGATAACCGAATGTCGCCGTATGCCACGTCTCGCGCCACGCCTGGCCCCCGGCGCGCTGCGCCGCCATCGCGTCGGCCTGCAAGGCGCCAAACTCGCTGGTCAGATCCGGTTTGACGTCGATCACGGACATCACGACGAGCTCCGGAGCGGCGCCAGGTTGTTCCTGCGCGGCTGCACTACGCGCGCACGCGACAACACTCAGCACAATGGCGGCGACGAGGCTCGCCCGGCGGACTGACGACATGGCAACCTCCATACCGAGGTGGATTTCGCCTCGGACGCAAGCACGGCAATTCGATGCCGCCCGACGGCGATTATAGGGCGCGCCCGATTGTTCAGCGAAGGTAACGGCCATCCAGGAGTCCGCCAACCTTCGGCACTCCATGCCCGTCCAACCAGCCAAGGGCTCTGCCCTTGATATCCCCTCGGGAGACGTCATGGCTGGTTGGCTATCACTTCGGCTCGCGAGGAACCGCCCATGCTGCAGGACTTACGCTTCGCCGTTCGGACCCTCGTCAGCCGTCCCGCGTTCACCGCGATCGCGGTGGCGACGCTGGCGCTCGGCATTGGGGCCAACACGGCCATCTTCAGCGTGGTGCGCGCCGTGCTGCTCCGCCCGCTCGCCTTTCCGGATCCGGATCGCCTCGTCAAGATTGTCGGCCTCGACCGCCGCGAAGGCGTGCCCAACAACCTGTCGCCTGCCGATTTCTTCGATTTCGAGCAGTCTTCGACAGCCTTCGAGCGCGTGGGCGCCCATGGGTGGGTCGGCTACTTCACCATCGCCGGCAGCGAGCTCGAAGCCGAGCGCATCGGTGGCGTCAACGTCACCGATGGGTTCTTCCCCGCGCTCGGTGTACAGCCGGCCCTTGGACGGCTGTTTACGGCCGACGAGGACCGGCCGGGCGGGCCTCGTGTGGTGATTCTCACTCATGGCTTCTGGCAACGGCGATACGGCGGCGACCCGGACATCCTCGGCCGCTCGATTCTGTTGAACGCCAGCCCGGCGACCGTGGTCGGCGTGCTGGCTCCCGAGTATCGGCACATCGAAGTCAATCCCGAGCGGGCAGCCGAGGTCTTCGTGCCGTATCGGTTCGATCGCGCATCACCGAATCGCGGCGGTCACTTCATTCGCGGGGTGGGGCGCTTGCGGGACGGCGCGACGATCGTCGAGGCCGGCGCGGAACTGGAGACCATCGCCGCCCGACTCGAAGAGCTCTACCCCGCCGACAACACCGACCGCGGAGTGCTGGTCTCGCCACTCCACTCCGCGATGGTCGCCGAATCGCGCCCGGCACTCCTGCTGCTGCTCTGGGCGGTTGGCGTCGTCCTTCTGGTCGCCTGCGCCAACATGGCCAACCTGCTACTGGCAAGCGGCACCGCGCGGCAACGCGAGCTCGCCATCCGCGGCGCCCTTGGGGCGGGACGCGGCCGCGTAGTCCGGCAACTGCTGACGGAGAGCGTCACGCTGAGCCTGCTCGGCGGCAGCGCCGGCCTCGTGCTCGCGTTCTGGGCGACGCGTGCGCTGAGTGTTCTGAGCGATGCTGGCGTTCCACGCGCCGACGCCACGGCCATCGACTTGCCGGTCCTCGCCTTCGCGCTCGGACTGACGATCGCCACGGGGGTGATCTTCGGGATCGTCCCCGCGCTGCGGCTGGCCGGCGGTCACTTCCACGATACGCTCAAGGACGGCGCGCGCGGGCAGACCGTCGGCCGCGGCGGGCGGCGGCTTCGTGACCTCCTCGTCGGCGCCGAGGTCGCGCTTTCGATTGTGCTGCTGGTCGCCGCCGGGCTCCTGCTTCGCAGCTTTCTCGCGCTGCAACAGGTCGATCTCGGCTTTGCTCGCGAGGACGTCGTGACGATGCAGGTGGCCGTGCCGACGGCGATCTATGAGGAGGGCGAACAGATTCCGTTCTACGAGCGGCTCATCGAGCGCGTGGGCGCCCTGCCTGGCGTCCGCGCTGCCGGCGCGACCAACATCCTGCCGCTCAGTGGCAATTACGACAGTCGCGGCATTCAAATCGAGGACCGTCCGTCGGCGCCTGGCCAGGGGCCCGGCGTCCAATCGCGATCCGTGACGCCCGGCTACTTCGCCGCGATGGGCATTCCGCTGCTGAGCGGCCGCGGGTTCGAGGCCCGTGACACGCAGAACGCGCCACTGGTCGTCCTCGTCAGCGATGCCATGGCGCGGCGCTACTGGCCCGGAGAGAATGCGATCGGCAAACGCCTCACGTACAACAGCGGCATCCCTCCCGACCAGCAACAGCTCGTTGGCGGCGCGGGCTCGCGCGAGGTGATTGGCATTGTCGGCGACGTGAAACACCTCGGGCTGGACGAGGAGGTGACGCCGTTCTTCTACACGCCGCACGCGCAGCAGCCGTCGTACCACACGATGACGCTCGTGCTCCGCACCGAGGCCCCGGCATCGCTGGCGCCCGCCGTGCGGCACGAACTGGCGCAGATGGATCCGAACGTGCCGCTGTCCGAAGTGCGCACACTGGAAACGGTCCTTGCACGCGTGTCGGCCGCGCCGCGCGTGCGGACGCTGCTGGTCGGCACGTTTGCGGGGCTCGCCCTGCTCCTTGCGCTCGTCGGCGTCTACGGCGTCGTCGGCTATCTGGTCAGCCAGCGCACCCGTGAGATTGGCGTGCGCCTGGCACTCGGCGCACGCGGGACCGAGGTGGTCGCGATGCTCGTGCGGCAAGGCATGATGCCGGTCGTCATCGGCGTCGGCGCTGGCCTGACGGCCGCGATCCTGACGAGCCGCCTGCTCGCCGGGATGCTGTTCGGCATCACGGCCACCGACATGACGACGTACTTCGTGGCTTCGGCGGCCCTGGCTCTCGCGGCGTTGACCGCAACGGTCGTCCCAGCGCTTCGGGCGACAAGGATCGATCCCGTGATTGCGCTGCGATCCGATTGAACGGGCGCGAAAGCGCGTCGTCTTTTCGGGGGCGCGCCAGTCCTTGCCTGCACGCGTCTGCTATTCTGCCGACTGTTCTGGATCTCTCACCCATCACGACCGGTCTGACACGCGGCGCCGACGGCATCTGGCGGCCGGCAACTGCCGATCCTGGCAGAGTTCACTATCCGGACGAGGCCAACGCGTTCTGTTTTCAGGTTGAGGACGACTCGTTCTGGTTCCAGCACCGCAACGCCGTCATCGTCGACGCCTTGACGCGTTTCCCTCCGGCAGGATGGTTGGCCGATCTGGGCGCGGGCAATGGTTTCGTCGCTCGAGCCATCGAGGCCGCCGGAGTCGAGACGATCGTGGTGGAGCCCGGCGCAGCGGGAATCGCCAACGCGCGGCGGCGGGGTCTCACAAATCTCGTCCAGGCGACGTTCGAGGGTGCGCAGTTTGCTCCCGGGACCGTGCCCGCGGCCGGCCTGTTCGATGTGGTCGAGCACATCGAAGACGACGTTCGCTTCCTGCAGCAGGTGAATCGCGCGTTGATGCGCCATGGCCGGCTCTATCTCACCGTGCCAGCGTTCGACCTGTTGTGGTCTGCCGAAGACGACTTCGTCGGGCATCACCACCGCTACACGTTGAGACGCTTGCGACACCGGCTGGAGCAGACTGGTTTCGAAGTGGAGTATTCGACTTACCTGTTCGCGCCGCTGGCCATCCCCGTGTTCCTGTTGCGGGCATTACCCAGCCGGCTCGGGGTGCGCCAATCCATCGATGCCACCAAGACGAAAGCTGAACTCACGCCAGGGTCCCGGCGATTGGTGCAAATCATGAACGGCGTTCTGTCAGCCGAACGGCAGATCGTGAGGCGCGGGTGGCGCATCCCGGTCGGGTCCTCCTCCCTCGTGGTTGCCAGGAAGCGCGATTCGGTCTAGCGGCGGTCCCGCAGAGGATCGGTGATGGCGGCGATCGCCGCCGTGAGTCTGGCCGCGTCAACCGGCTTGGCGAGATATGCCTGGAATCCTGCCGCGAGGGTTCGCGCGCGATCTTCGGCGCGCGTGTAGCCGGTCAGTGCCAGCGCGGGCAGCGCGCTTTCGACGTCGGCTTCCGCTTGCCGAATGCGCCGGATGAGCGCGTAGCCATCTTCATCAGCAAGGCCGATATCGCTGACCAGGGCGTCCGGGCGCTCCATGGCGATCACGTGCAGCGCTTCGCGAACCGTCTCGACCGCCTTCACGGTGGCGCCCGCCTCGGTCAGCATCAAGGAGGTCAGGGTGCGCCCGTCGGCGTTGTCGTCGACCACCAGAATGTGAAGCTTGTCGAGGAGCGGTGAGCCAGGCACGGGTGCAGCCGCCGACGCGACGGCTCGATCGCCGGCTGAAACTGCTCGTCCGGCTCTGGTCTCGTCGGCGGCGACCGGCAGACGGACCGTAAACGTGGCGCCAAGCCCTTCGCCGGCGCTCTCCGCCTGCACCGTGCCACCGTGCAGCGCCACGAGCTGTCGCACGATGGCGAGCCCCAGCCCCAGCCCCGAATGACGTCGCGTCGTCGTGCCATCCGCCTGGCGGAAGCGCTCGAACACATGGGGCAGGAACTCCGGACTGATGCCCTGTCCGGTATCGACGATTTTGATCTGCACGCAGTCGCTCGCTGGCTCGACGGACACGTTCACCCGCCCTCCCGGAGGAGTGAACTTGACCGCATTGGCGAGCAGATTCCAGACCACCTGCTCGAGACGCCCAGCGTCGCCGCGGACCATGCCGTATGACAGGGACGGCGGCGAAAACGCCAGGTGGACGTTCCTCGCTTCCGCTGCGGGCCGGACCACCTCGAGTGCCGCCTCCACCACGGCGATCAGATCGATGGGCTGCGCCTCCAGTTGAAAGGCGCCGGCAATGGTCCGTGACACATCCAGCAGGTCGTCGATGATGTGCGTCAGGGCGAGGGCATTGCGTTCGACGGTGGCGATGCCGTGCGTGGCGCGTTCCTGCGGAAGCTCCATCGCCGCCAGGATGCGGGTCCATCCGAGGATGGCATTCAGAGGCGTGCGCAACTCGTGGGACACGGTGGCGAGAAACTCATCCTTCAGGCTGTTGGCGCGCTCGGCGTCTTCGGCCATCGTCTGTGCGTGCACGGTGGCAACGACCAGGCGTTCGTTGACCTCGCGCATCTGGCTCATGAGCTGTTCCAGCGTCGCGCGGACTTGCGCGGCCTCTTCACGGGCGCGGACCGCCTCCTCTCGCAGCGTCGCGGCCTCCTGGCGCAGACGGGCGACCTCTTCACGTACGCCCGAGGGATTCTGGTTCATGACGCAGGCGTCCTTTTCATCGCGGAGGCGAGCGCTTCACGCGTCGCCGAAGCGGCTGCTGGTGATTGCTGTCGGGCGGCGCGTGCCGGGCCAGCGTGGCGCTGCCTGTCAACAAGCCTTCGTACTCTCCGAGCGTCTCACCCATGACGATCCCCTCGTCCGTGATGTCGTACGCCCGCACATCCTTGCTGTGGCCGCTCCCACGCACTTTCACGACGGCCATGACGCGCTGCAGTTGTCCCTTCAGCTCCACGTAGCGCTGCATGATGATCGCGTCGGTCAGAAACGCCGTGCCGTGCGGGCTGAAGCGCAGATCCGTGTAGCTGTCTTCCAGCTCCGCCGTCATCACGATGGTGATCCCCATCCCGGTGAGCACGGTGACCATGCGATACAGCGATTCGCGAAAGTCCTCGCGAAACGTCGGCGCCAGTGCCAGCTCGAATCCGGACAGCGAATCGATCACCAGCCGGCGTGCACGGAACCGGTGGATGGCGCCGACGATTTCATGGAGCATCTCGTCGATGGACAGATCCAGCGGGCGTGTCTGGATGATGCCGACGTGGTCGTCTCGAAGGAGCTGGTCGAATCGCTGTCCGACCGGCCCCTCCTGCGAGTAGTCGCGGGGTCGCTTCTCGAACACCGCGATGATGCCCCGTTCACCCTGCCGGGCGCCGTCGGTGATGAATTCGGCGGCGAGCATGCTTTTTCCGGAGCCGGAAGGGCCGGCGAGCAGCACCGAGTAGCCGGCGGGAATGCCGCCGCCCAGCATCTCATCCAGCCCCTTCACGCCGATCGAAAGCCGTTTCCGGGCCTTGCGCGCCGTGCCGATTGGCGGCGGCGGCGATTTCGCCTCCGGCCCGACGATAAGGCGCGGGAACACCTGAATGCCGTCATCCGTGATGCGGAACGTGTGCAACCCGGGGATTGGCGCCTGGCCGCGCATCTTCATCACTTGCATCTTGCGAACCATCGAATTCCGATCGACGCTCTGCACGAGCCACAGCAGTCCGTCCGCCACGGTGAAGACGGGATTTTGTTCGGACTCCGACGATTGATACTCGCCGACCAGAAACGTCGTCGCCTGCCAACTGGTGAGCCGGACGGCCAGTTGCTGCACGAAATGCTGGAGATCCAGATTGCCGTTCTGTACGCGCCCGGCCTCATGGGCGACGGTTCGAAACGAATCGACCACGACCACGCCGGGACTCGTGGTTTCGACCTCTCGAATGATGCGCTCCAGGAGCCGGTCCAGTGTTCCGTTGATCACCTCCTGGCTCAGGTTGATATAGCGGACCGAATCATTCACCCGGGCCATGTCGAAGAAGCTGAACTGCTGCTGGTAGCGCAGCATCTTGAGGGGCGGCTCACCGACGACGGTGAAGTACAGCGCGGGACGATCGGGATTGGCGAGCGCGAACATGATCTGCTGGGCGAGCGTGGTCTTCCCCGCGCCCGGCGCGCCGGCAATGAGGTTGAAGGAGAGCTCCGGCAGGCCGCCACCGAGGATCTCGTCGAGCCCTGGAACACCTGTGGACAGTCGGCGAATCGCAACACGGTCCGTCATGCCTCAGGTCTCCTCTGTGCTCGTATCTGCAAAGGCATCGGGCCACGCTTTCTTCAACAGACTGGCGGTCAGGGCATCGCCGATAAAGGTTCCCAGCAACCCCGTCAAAAGAGCGAACACGGCGCCGACGGCTTCAACCGCGACCACGGGATCTCGTTGTTCCAGACTGCGGACGACGGGAGCGAACGACCCATCCGCGAACTCCGCCTCGCCGGCGGGGAGCAACCAGGGGTGTTCCTGTCGCGCCAGATGCACGGCCCGACCCGTCAACGCATCGATGCCGACATGGCCAATCAACGGCGCCGCCACCTGCGCGAGGTCGTCGTAGGCCCGGCGCGCCGCCGCGGCCAGCGCTTCCGGGCTTGCGACTGCCCCGATGCGCACTTCCAGCGCCCTGACCGCAAGTTGCCGAAGGGCCGGGTTGCCAAGGGCCGTCATGCCGCGCGGGACCCGAGCGCGTGGGCTGACGAAAGCTCAGCAGGAATGCATGGTCGAGTCACAGCGCCTTGCCGGAGTAATCGCCGGGGGGACCGGCTCGTCCGGAGGAGTCAATATGACACAAACTCGGTCGGTCAGCGTAGTGGCAGCTTCATCATCTGCGCAATCGCCGGCCAGCGCCCATGCGCGCGCAGCGGCGCGAGCTGCGGCGACGCCGCGTAGACCAGGGCGAACGGATCGCGCTGGTCGATGACGCGCTCGTACCAGTTCGCCGCCTCGTCCAGCTCGCCCGTATAGAGGTGGTACCAGACACGCCCCCAGTATGGAGTCGGGCTGTGCATCTCGGCCAACAAGACCTTCGCGCGCGTCTGATCACCAGCCATCCAGAGTGCGCCGCCAAGCAGCCCCGTCGGCATCGCGTTCCACGGCGCCTCGCGATGGGCGCGCTCGAATGCGGCGATCGCGGCGGCCAGCAGCCCCGCGGCGAGATAGGACTCGCCGAGTAACTGGTGCGCGACGAAGTACTGCGGTTCGAGCTCGACCGCCCTGAGGCCTTCACGAATCGCCTCTTCCGGGCGACCGGCATGAATGAGGTGCGCCGCCCAGATCGCCCGCCACGTCGCGTTCAACGGATCCTGCTCGACGGCGCGCCGCATCTGGTCCGTCGATTCCTCGAACCGGCCGAGCGCGCCGAGATACAGGCTGCCGTAAATCCAGCGCGCATCGGCTGACACATTCGGTGCCGTCATCGAGGCGGCGAAATGATCGCCCGCGGCGTTCCAGTCGTAGTCGTGCGCCAGGGCGATGGCGCCCAGCAGGAAGCGTGGCCGGAGATCCGACGGATCGAGATCGAGCGCGCGCTGAGCCTGAACCCGGACGAGCGGTGCCACCTCGCGCATCGGCTGCATGCCGTGCATGCCGCTGATGAAATATCCCAGGCCGAGCTCCGCGACAGGCGCGGCGTACTGAGGGTCGAGCGCAATCGCCTGCTCGAAGTACGACTTCGCGCGATTCCACGACTCCGGCGTGAAGTGAATCAGATGCGCGCGGCCCTTGAGGAACTGATCGTACGACGCCAGGTTTGGTTGATACTGCCTCGCCGTCGCGGCACCGGTGGCAAGCTTGCCCTTCAACTCCGCGGTGATGGCCAGCGCAATCTCGTCCTGCACGGCAAAGACATCGGTCATCGGCCGGTCGTAGCGTTCGGACCAGAGGTGACTGCCGTCCGCAGCCGCAATCAGCTGCGCGGTCACGCGCACGCGATCCCCGGCGCGCCGCACACTGCCCTCGAGGACATGATTGACGCTCAGCGTGTGCGCAATACGGCGCACATCCTCGTTCCGCCCTTTGAAGGCGAAGGCCGACGTGCGCGCGATGACCTTCAGGCCCGGCACCTGGGCGAGCGCGTTGATGATTTCTTCGGAGAGCCCATCGGCAAAGTACTCGTTTTCCTTGTCGGCGCTCAGGTTGGCGAAGGCGAGCACGGCGATCGACGGCGGCGCCTGTCCCTGGTCGTCCATCGACTCCTCGAGTGCCGCCTTCAACTCGGCCATCGACTGAAACCGGTGCTCCGGCTGCTTGGCCAGACAGCGTTCGACGATGCGCTGCAACGCCGCCGGAACGCCGAGCGGCGGAGGGTCGTCCCGCAACACCGCTGAGACGACATCCATTGCGCCGCGTCCGGGGAAGGCCGGCGCGCCCGACAGTAATTCGTACAGCACGGCGCCAAAGCTGAAGATGTCCGAGCGTGCGTCGAGCGCTTCGCCGCGCGCCTGCTCGGGGGCCATATACGCAACCGTTCCCACGACCGTCCCGATCAGCGTTTCGGTGACATCGGTGCTCCGTTTCGACACCTTCGCGATGCCAAAATCGAGCAGCTTGGCCACGCCCTCCCTCGTCACGATGATGTTGGCCGGCTTGAGGTCGCGATGGAGCACGCCGCGCTGGTGCGCGGTGTAGAGCGCGTCAGCAAGGGCGATGGCAAGCGGCACGACTTCGGTGACGGGCATCGGTCCCTGCGGCTGGGCCCCGTCCAGGTACTCGAGCACCATGTAATCGGGCCCGATGTCGTAGACCTGACAGATGTTCGGATGGTTGAGGGCGGCAATGGCGCGCGCTTCGCGCTCGAAGAACTGCGTGAAGCCCTCGATCAATTGCTTGATGGCGACGAGGCGGTCGAGCCGCGTGTCGCGGGCGCGGTAGACGTGGCCCATTCCGCCCAATCCGAGCAGCGATTCGATGACGTACGGACCGAGCTGAGTACCTGGAGACAACGCCATATGACGGACAGCCGCCTATTTTAGTACGGATGGATGCCGCGACGCTCGCCAGCCGGGCGTGAGAATTCAGGCGCACGGCAGCGGCGATTGTGTCATCGTTTCGTCGCACGAGTGCTTGTCGCCGAACCCATTTCTGGAGGTCACCATGGCAATCCGCACGACACGCAGCGTTGGCATGCTCCTGCTCGGCATTTGGCTCATCCTCACCGGAGTGGCGGCGTTCATGACCGTCCCGATCCCGCCTGTGGTCATGGGTGCGCTCGCGGTGATTGCCGGAGTGCTGATTCTGCTCGGAATGTGACGGGCATGCGCAGCGAATAGGCGCCTTGTCGCTGGCGGCAGGTTGGCGGGCCGTTCCCCCCCGCCAACCAGCGTATTAGTGTGTGGGTCCTTCCTGAAGACCGCTTCCCGAAGACATCGTCGATTTCCCGGGAGAGACCCTGGCCAGCATCGCGACCAACACTCCCGCGCCGACGTTCACGTTCGTGGCGCCGACGGGCGCGTTCTACATTCGCATGCACTCAGCAGCGGGCGGCATCACCAGCGTCGCCTCCAACGAGATCCGCATCTTCGTCAACGTGCCCGCGCCGCCGTCGGCGCCAACGAACCTGCTCGGCCTGGCCGATGGCAACACTCTGAGCCTGGCGTGGACCAATACGGCCGGCGGGGGGATGTTGTCGGGAATGTTTCTGGACGCCAGCGGATCGTTTACCGGGTCGCTCAGCATCCCCGCGGCTGACGCCTTTTCGCTTGCGAACGTCCCGGCCGGTACGTACACGGTATCGCTGCGCGCATTCAACGGGACGGGCGTCAGCGGAGCATCGAACAGCGTGACGCTCACGTTCCCGGGGGTGTGCAGCGCGCCGGGGACACCCACGGGCTTTACAGCCACGAAGACTGGCAACCTGATCACCGCGTCGTGGGGTCTGGCCGCGAGCGGGTCCGCACCCACGGGCTACATCGTCACCGTCACCGGCTCGTTCTCCGGGACGTTTGCGGTGCAGGCGCGCAGCCTCGCCGGCGCGGTCGGAGCGGGCAGCTACACGCTGAGCGTCGCCGCGACGAATGCCTGCGGCGCCAGCGAAGCGTCGGCGCCGCAGACGGTGACGATTCCCTAGCGGTTAGTTGGTCGACCTTCGGTCGAGGGCCTCGTGGCGCTCGGACGGCGGCCTGGCGGCCGCGGACCCCTTCGGCGAAGCCGCCCTCGGCAACGCCGCCCTCGGCGGGACCGGACCTCTCTCCGCGGCGACGATCACCCGTGCAGCCGCGAACCGGTCGTCGAACGAACGCGATCCGTCCCGCGAACGCAGTCAGCGGCCCTTCCCGCGAGCGCAAGCGAGCGGCCGTTGACAAACGGCGCATCGTTCGCAGTAGCTCCTCGTAGCGCGCTTCGCCCTGCAAGTCGTGCAGATCCGTCATGAGTCGCGCCCACATGATGTTGCGATAGCCGTTGTCGACCGCGCGTTGAAGCGTGTTGAGTGCGGCGTCGCGCTCGCCCAGGACCACTTGCAGTCCAGCGCGCTCCACGGGGAGATCTGCCGTCAGCGACTCGGCGTCGAGTGCGATCCGCCGCGCCCGCGCGCGCTCACCCAGCCGCGCATACGCGGCGGCCAGCTCGAGCCATCGCACCCCGTCGCGCGGCCGCTGTTTCAAGTACTGCTCGGACTGAGTGATAACCGTGCGCAACCTGCTGCGCGCCTCCGCATCGTCGCCAACCAGGAGCGACGCAACACCGGCTTCGTAATGCGCGGAGATTTCAGACGGCGTGCGATCGAGGATCCCGAGATATACCTGCCGCGCTTCCTCGATTCGGCCCTGCAGCCGCAGCACATGACCGAGCCGATAATCCTCGAGTGCAAACCGCGGATTCGGATCCAGCTCCAGTGCTCGGCGCAACGCCGTCTCCGCCTGACGCAATTCGCCGTTGGCGGCGTACGCGGCGCCAAGCTCCGCATGAGCACGCGCCGCACGATCGTTGCGCGCGAGCTGCCGTTTGGCGGTCTCGATGGTAGCGTCGACGTCGCCCAGCTCATACAAGTAGATCGAGTTCAAACTCGAGTAGGCGAGGAACAGATCCGGATCCAGCCGGATGGCCTCCTGCAAAGCCGCGATAGCTTCGGGGAACCGTCGCATCTGCAGATAGACCCGCCCGAGATTGTTGTGCGCCGATGCGACATCGGGATGGATCGCGAGAAACGCCTTGTGATGACCGAGTGTCTTCTCGAGGTCGCGCTCGACGGCCATCGAGTAGAATGACAGCACGCTCAGGCGTTCCCGCTCGGTGAGGCCGTCGATGCCTTTGACCGCTTGCCTGAGCAATTCCACGCCCTTCTCGCGATCGAAGAACTCGTAATTGATGATGCCGAGCGAGGCGCGCGCCGCCGTGAACGCGGGATCAAGGGCCAACGCTTCCTCGTAGAGCGCGCGTGCGGTCTCGAGTTGCTGAGCGCTGTGCGCTTCCCGGCCGTGCGAAAACCGCTGCAGCGCCTCGAGCGAGCGCGTGGTCACCTGGACGAGCGGCTGGGTCTGGTCGCCAAGGAGGGCACTGGCCTCACCCAACGCCCGGCGAACGCGCCGCGAAAGTTCGTCAACCGCCGACAACACGTCGTTCCTCGACCTCGCGTGGACAACGTCGGATCGCAACGCCACCCCGTCCGCTGGAGCCACCAGCGACGCGGTGAGCACGTACGCCTCCCCGCTGGAGCTGATAGTCGGCGCGAGCACGATCCGGAAGCCTTCGCGGAGGGCGATTTCGCGAGCCGTCGCGAGGTCAGTGGCACTGCCCTCCCCGCGCTGCATTCGTCGCAGGCTCTCGCGAATACGCGTGGACGGCACGATGTTCACGTATCGCGATTGACCAATGGCCGCCGATAACGCCGTGTGGAGCGAGCGATCGAAGACCGGGTCCCCCGTCTCGTTGGCGAAGTCGCTGACGAGCAGCCAGTCACGTTCGGCAAACGCGATGGCTGGCTCCGACACGAGCGAATCGAACACGTCGCCTAGCGGCTGAAAGCCCATGACCAGCGCGGCCACGACCACGGCACCCGCAGCGAGCATCGCCACTCCACGCCGCCGGCCGGCGCGCAGCCACATCGCCGGCGGCAGCCTGATGCCCTTCGCTGTGCCCTGCACGGCCTCGAGGGCGGCCCGCACTTCTCCCGCCTGCCGATACCGGCGCTCAGGCTGCTTGGCCAGACAGCGCTTGATGATCGCCGCCAGCGCCGGATGCATCGTATCGGGCACGTCGACCGGAAAGTCCGACAACACGCGCGCCACCACATCGAAGGGTGTGCGCTCGTCGAACGGACGATGGCCCGTCGCCATTTCGTAGAGCACGATGCCGAGCGACCAGACGTCGCTTTGCGGGGTGCAACTGTCGCCCCTGAGCGCCTCCGGCGACATGTACTCGGGCGTCCCGGCAATATCGAAGTGAAGCGTCGTCAACGCGGCGACCGCGGCTTCGGGCGGCAGCGCCAGGCGGCGCGCCAGCCCGAAATCGAGCACTTTCGGCCGGCCGTCGCGCGTGATCACGATATTCGAGCACTTCAGATCGCGGTGTACGATACCGTGGGCGTGCGCAAACGCCACGGCATCGGCAATCTGCACGCCGTACTCGAGCACGACAGAAAGCCGCAGCCCCTGGGCCGGAACCAGCGCACTGAGCGGCTGCCCCTCGACCAGCTCCATCACGATGAACTGCTGGCCGTCGATGTCTTCGACGCCGTGAATCGTGCAGATGTTGGGATGGTTCAGCGTGGCGGCCGCGCGCGCCTCGTCCAGGATCAAATCAGCGGTGGAGTCCGCGGTCGCTTTCAGTTGCTTGATCGCGACATCGCGGCGCAGACGCGTGTCGAATGCGCGATACACGACGCCCATCGCACCCGCGCCGAGTTGCGCATCCACGCGATAGTGCCCGAGGAATTGGCCGATCATCACGCCTCGACTGGTTGATGCTAGACCTCAAACCCAGGCGAGTCAATCACGCCAGACACGTGCCGGCCTGGCCGCCGCTCACTCGACCACGATGCGGAAGTTCGCTGGATTCAGCACGTTCCCTAGCGGTCAGGCGACCTTCGGTCGAGGGCCTCGCGGCGCTCGGACGGGGGCCTGGCGGCCGCGGGCCGCTTCGGCGGTCCTCCCTCCGCGGAGAGGCCCTCGGCGAAGCCGCCCCTCGGCGAAGCCGCCCTCGGCAAAGCCGCCCCTCGGCGAAGCCGCCTCCACGGCAAAGGCCAGCAGGACGTTGCCCGCCATCTGACCGAACGATCCGTAGCCCGAGACGAAGTACACCATCCCGTTGACGATGGTCGGGCCCGGGCCGTTGATCGATCCTCCGCGTCCCTCGACGCCGTTGACTGTCTCGAACTCACGCGCCGTGGCAAACTCCCAGATCACCTTGCCGTCGCGCATGTCGTACGCGCGCATCATCCCGTCGGTGGCACCGGAGAACACGACGCCGGGAATGGCGCTCGCGGCAGCTGACTGCGACGGGATGCACCTGGACGTGTTCTCAGTGCAGGTCGCGATCGGCGGCGCCCACCACACGCGCTCGCCGGTCGCGAGGTTGATCTTCGCCAGCCCACCAGCGGCCTTGTGACCCAGCAGGCCGTCGGCGTTCGGATAGTACACATGCTGATCGTCGGCGGCGCCGCCCCATTCAATCCCGCCCAGCGGGCTGCCCTGCCCGACGCGATGCTGCCACATCACCGTCCCATCGTCTGGATTGATGCCCCAGGCGAGGCCGGATTTCTGCCCGACGGCAAGCACGCTGCGGCCGTTCGGCAGGGTCTTCAAGATCGGCGACGTGCCGATGGCGAAGTCGGGGCCGAGTTCCTGCGGACAGGTCTCCGATCGATTGGGCGCGTTCGGCGAGCACCCGATGAGATACGCGTCATTGGCCGTGAGCTGCCGTGTCCAGATGCGCTTGCCCGTGTCGAGATCGAGGGCCATCACGGAGTTGGTCGTGTTGGCTGCCGGATAGGTGTAGCCGTTGCTCGTGGAAATGTAGACGCGCCGGCGCTTGGGATCGATGGTGGGCGCGGACCAGACCGCGGCGCCAGCGGGTCCCCAGAGCTGCGTGCCAAGAGAGGTTTTCTTGATCGGCACGGCGGCTTCGGAAATGGTGAACGTCTGCCAGTACTGCTCCCCCGTGCTGGCGTCGTACGCGATGACGCTTCCGCGAAACGTACAGCAGGGATACTTCGGGTTGGCGCCGACGGCTTCTTCCACGGACGACACCGGCACGTACAGCCGTCCGTCGTAATAGGTGGGCGCGCCCGTGATGCGCGCGACCTGATGCTTGTCGGTGTTCTTCGTCCAGAGCAACGCGCCCGTGTCTGCATCGATGGCATAGACATTGGCGCGGACGTCGCCGAAGAACGCCGCGAACTTCGACGAGCCAGACGTGACCGGCGCGACGGTGATGGCGGTGCGGACCGCGGCCTTCGCCTGGAACGACCAGTAGACGCACCCGGTCGCCGCATCCAGCGCATAGACGTACCCGATGTCGCTCCCCACATAGATGCGACCACCGACGACGTTGGGCTGGCCGTAGGCCTGGCGTCCTTTGGGGAACGCGAACGCCCACGCGAGCGTGAGCTTGGGGACCGATTCAACTGTCAGCCCCGCGGCGCTGGCCGACTGAAACCGTGTGTTCGAAATATCCACGCCCCAGCCGTTCCAAACAGGTCCGGCAAACGGATCACCAAGCGGCTTGGGTGCACAGCGATTCGGCATGGATGCGGCGTCGCCGGGAGCCGGAGCAGCGCTGAGCGTGCGGCCGGTCGCGTATTCAGCGATCTGACGAAGCTCCGCCGGGGACAAGCCCAAGGCCATCGTCGCCATGCTGCCCTTGGTGAGGGTGGCGAGGACGGCGTCGGGCTCCATGGCGCGCAACTGCTCCATCACCGGCGCACGGGTCGCTGGGTCGGGCTTGACGTGACAGCTCGCGCATCGCTGCTCGAAAAGCGATGGTCCCGCTGTGTCCTGGGCGAACGTCTCGGCGGATCCTCCAAAAAGCGCGAGAACGGCGAGAGCGGCAAACGGGCGTGTCAGCATCAGAGGTGTCCTTCCAAACGCGTCGAATCCTAACACTGCGTGACTGGAACCCTGAGCAAAATTCTGGTAGCGCGGGCTTCGTATCATCAGAGCATGCGTCGTTTCCTCATCGCGGCCCTCGTCTCGTGCCTCGGCCCGGTCACGGCGCATCCGTTTCAGCCGCATGTCATGGTCCCGCTCGAGACGCTGACCTGGCGCGGTGGCGCCAACGGCGTGTCGACGGCCATTGCCGAAGGCGACCCGACCACACCCGGTCCCTTCACGATGATGCTCAAGCTCGCCGACGGCGCCTGGCTGCAGCCGCACTGGCACAACGTGGACAAGCGGCTGTATGTGATCACGGGCGAGTTGCTGATGGGGATGGGCGACAAGGTTGACGCCGCCGCGACCAGGCCGCTCGCCGCAGGCGGCGTTGCCGTCGTGCCCGCCGACACGCGCCACTTCGAAGGCGGCAAGGGCGAGACGATCGTCGCGCTCACTGCGATCGGGCCGTTTCAGACAACCTTCGTCAGCGCCTCCACGTCCGCGCCTGGCGGCGCGACGGCGGACAAGCCCGCACCTGTGTCACCGGCACCTGCGGCACCTGCGGCACCTGCTGCACCTGCTGCACCTGTGTCACCTGTGTCACCTGTGTCACCTGTGTCACCTGTGTCACCTGTGTCACCTGCACCTGCTGCACCTATACCACCTGTGCCACCCGTGCCACCCGCATGCGATGCCGCGGAGTATCGCGAATTCGATTTCTGGCTCGGCGATTGGAACGTCACAGCGCCGGACGGCCGCGCTGCGGGACGCAACTCGATTACTCGCGAACTCGACGGCTGCGTCATCCACGAGCGCTGGACGGGCGCGGGTGGCATGCGCGGCGAGAGCTTCAACATCTGGGATCGTCCGCGCAGGCGCTGGCATCAGACGTGGGTCAGCAGCACCGGCAATCTTCTCGTGCTCGAAGGCGGCATGGTCAACGGCGCCATGCAGTTGACCGGCGAGTCCGCCAGCCCGAACGGACCAGTCGTCAATCGCATCACCTGGACGCCGTCGCCCGACGGGAGCGTGCGCCAGTTCTGGGAAACGTCAATCGACCGCGGGAAGACCTGGCAGATCACGTTCGACGGCCGATATCGCCGCGCCAAATGAATGGCTGCCGGCTCACAGCCGTCGGCGCTGTAAGCTGAAAGCTGCAAGCTGTGGCTGATAACGACGTTCGCGCGATCCTCTTCGAAACCGAAGTCGCGACGGTCGGTCGATGGCGTTGTCCGGTCGGCCATCCGCTGTTCCACGACTCGGGCCCCGCGCGGCGCTATCTGTTCTGCTTTCCCCGCACCAGCGTTTGGATTCAGCACGACGGCGGCACGCCGTTCGTTGCCGATCCCAACACCGTCACCTATTACAACCAGGGGCAGATCTATCGGCGGCAGGAGCTGAGCGCACGCGGCGATCGCGGCGACTGGTTTGGGGTGGCGCCGCAGGTGATCGCCGATGTGCTGGCGGACTGGGATCCATCGGCGCGAGATCGGCAGGATCGACCGTTCACGTTCAGCCACGGGCCGTGCGACGCCGCCACGTATCTGCTGCAGCGCGCCGTGTTCGAGCACGTCACGCGAGAGCCCTGTCCCGACACGTTGTTCGTGGAAGAACGCGTCCTCCAGATCCTCTCGCGCACCGCATCGCTCGCCTATGCCATGACTCGCACCGAGCGGATCGCGCCCCGCCGGCGGCGTGCCCGCGATCTCGCCGAAGCCGCCAGGGCCGTCGTCGCGAGCCGCTTCGACGAGCCGCTGTCGTTGCCCATCATCGCGCGGCTGGTGGACACATCGGTCTTCCACCTGGCGCGCGTGTTTCGCGGCGTGACGGGGACGACGCTGCACGCTTATCGCAATCAGCTGCGGTTGCGCGCGGCGCTCGAGCGCGTGGCGGATCCCGGGAGCGATCTGCTGAGCGTCGCCATCGATCTCGGCTACTCGAGTCACAGCCACTTCAGCGAAGCGTTTCGACGCACGTTCCACGTGACACCATCGGCGTTGCGCGGGCGGTTCGCGCCTGCGACGTAGCATCGCAGAGCCAGCGACAGCTCAACCATACGCATCCATCCATCACGCCCTCTGCTGCGGGTGTTCCGTTCGGAACAGCGGCTCCAGCTCGATTCAAGGACGATCGATGCCTTCCGATTGGGTGGAAACGTTCGCTCTGAAGCAAAGGAACGTGACCTATGTCCGAGACACTTCGGAAACAGGAAACCGTGAGACGACAGCGACCGGCGCGAACCGGCGGTCCGCCCAGCGTGCTGGACGTGAAGCCGCGCTGGCACCGCGTGGCGTATTCGCTTGACCGCCGGGATGTAGCCTCGCGGGAGGAGCTGCTGCGACGCGTCCTCAGCGAGTACCGCGAGGTGCCGGGGTTGCGTCTGACGATCGCACAGGCGACGCGCCTGTTCGGCCTGAGAGACGACATTTGCTTGCGCGTGCTTCAGGTGCTGGTGGAGCGCGCCATTCTCCGGCGGCACCTGGACGGCTCATTCGCTCGAAATGGTGTGTAGCCCTGAGCGGCGCGCACCTCGCCCGGAACGATTTCTCTTACCTGTAGTCGTGCGCGTGTGAGCTCGAGCGTCGGCGGATAGCCGGCCCCGGCTGCTGACTGGTGAGCGCCTCGGGGATCGGTGTGCGTGATCGTTCGCGGAACACGTCGCGGCCGGCACCAACATGGATTGCAGGGCCATCGCCACGGGCGGCCGCTGCACATGGTAGATTCCCCACGGCAGTGCAGGCTGCCTCCCGTCCGCGGGAAGGGGCGTCCTACCTGCGCCTCTCAGTTCAATCGAGCAGCACTCTCTCTCTTGCCCGTCAAGCGGACACCGGGCGACAAAGGAGGAGAGATGTCTCGCGAATTGCCCACACGTCCGAGTCTCGAACACCTGAAAAAACAAGCCAAGGATCTCCCGGAGCGGCGGTCTTGTGACCAACGCTGGGACGAAACAGGTGTTGAGCCTCGGCGCCGGCCACACTACGCTCACTTCCTCGAAGCTGTACCCGTCTCACGCTGTGTCACCGAGGAGGACGGATGGACGCGATCTGGCAGGACCTGCGTTTTGGAGTGCGCGTGCTGGCGACGCATTGCCAGTTCACGACCGTTGCCGTCCTCGTGCTGGGTCTCGGCATCGGCGCCACCACTGCGGTCTTCAGCATCGTCAACGCCGTGCTGTTGCGGCCGCTCCCGTATCAGCACCCCGAGCGGCTCGTGGCCATCACCAGCGTCTACGAATCGAGCGCGGCCGCGCGGAGCAGCCCGGTCGTCGCGCTCAGCGAGATGGCCGAGTGGCGCGCGCGCAGCCGGATGTTCTCGTCGATGGGTGCCTTTGCGTACACGCAGCTCCCCATGCGGGTCGGCAATCGATCGTCCTCGCCCGTGACCGCGTTGATGGACCCACAGTTTTTGCCGACGCTGGGGATCCCCCTGGCCATGGGCAGCTTCTTCGACGAGACGCCAGGCGACGGCAGTGACATGACCGCGATCGTCAGTCACGCGCTGTGGGTCGATGCGCTTGCCTCTGATCGGTCGGCGATCGGGCGGGCGATCACCGTCGATGGCGCTCCCTATGTCGTGCGCGGCGTGCTGGCGGCCGACTTTCAGTTTCCGCGCTCGGACGCGTCGTATTTCACCAGGCCCGTGGATCTGCTGCTGCCGTCATCCTCGTTTGACGGCTTTCCCGCGCAATCGCGGCAGTGGTTCGGCATCGCGCGATTGGCGCGGGGCGTCACCCTGCCGCAGGCAGAGGCCGAACTAGGCTCGATCGCCGAGAGTCTGTCCCGCGACGCGCAGACGGGCGATGCATGGTCTGTGCGCCTGACAGCCCTCGACGAGGCGACCACGCGCAGAGCGCGCCAGCCGCTGCTGATCGTGCTCGGCATCTCGATGGTGCTGCTGCTGATTGCGGCGAGCAATCTGATGAACCTGTTCTTCTCCCGAGGAGTCGGGCGGCTGCGCGAAATGTCGATTCGGCGGGCCATCGGCAGCACAACGGGCCGCCTCGTACGGCAACTGCTGACCGAGGGCGTCGTGCTTGCGGCACTGGGCGGCACCTTCGGTGTGCTGCTCGCGTCCTTCGCGCTCGACGCCGTCGTCGCGCTGTCCCCCCTGCACCTGCCGGTCAGCGGGCGCATCAGCATCGACGGCACGGTGCTCGCCTTCACGATGATCGTGTGCCTGGCGGCGGCGGTCGCGGCGAGTCTGTTTCCGGCTCTGCACGTCAGCGCGAAAACCGGTGAGGCGGCGCGCCACCCCGGACTGCGCGCATCGGCCGGCCGCGGCGTGGCGCGGGTGCAGCAGGGCCTCTGCGTGGCGCAGATCGCGCTCGGCATGGCGCTGTTGGCCGTCGCCGGACTCCTGGCGCACAGCCTCTGGCGGCTCAACGCCGTGGACCCTGGATTCGCCATCGAGCGCATCCTCGGCTTCAACCTGTCGGTACCCAACGATCACCCGCTGCCGGATCGCGTGCGCTTCTACCAACGCGCACTCGACGAGATTCGCGCGATTCCTGGCGTGGAACAGGCGGGGCTGATTTCGTTCCTGCCACCCGAGACGCGGGCGGGTGTGTTCATGGGCCTGGCCATCGACGGCGTTCCCCCGCCCGAGCGTGGCGCGCCGCCGCGGGTCGTCAATACGCTCGTTTCGAGTGTGGACTATTTTGCGACGATGCGCATGCGCGTCGTGCACGGGCGCGACTTCAGCGACGCCGACCACGCGGAGGGCCGCCCAGCCATCATCGTGAACGAAGCGTTGATGCGGCGCTATTTTCCGGACGGTGATGCTGTGGGCCAGCGCATCGGCACGGGCTTTGACGGCCTGAAACCGGTACGCGAGATCGTCGGCGTCGTGCAGGACACGCACGATCGGGGCGTGGCGGCCGAGCCGATTCCGACCGTCTACATTCCGTTCCGGCAGTTTTCGCTGCCCTACGCGAGCATCGCGCTGAGGACCGCGGTGACGCCGGAGAGCGTGATTCCCGTCATTCGCGATCGACTGAACCGCCTGAACCCCGCCGTTCCGCTCACGGATTTTCAGGCGCTCGACGCGCGTCTCGGTGAGTCGCTGCGCGAGCCGCGCTTCTACACGCTGATGGCGGCGGCGTGCGCGTTGATGGCGGTGCTGTTCGTGACGTTCGGGTTGTATGGCCTGGTGTCCTACTCGGTGTCGCGCCGGACGGCGGAGCTCGGCATCCGGATGGCCGTTGGCGCCGAAGGCCGTACGATACTTTGGATGGTCCTGTGGCAGGGTCTTCGGATGGCGGTGGTGGGCGTGGCCGTCGGACTGGGTCTCGCGATCCTGCTCTCTCGCGCGCTCGCGTCGCTGCTTTTCGAGGTGACGCCGCTCGATCCGCTGACGCTGTCGGCCGCGGCCGCGATCGTAGTGCTCGTGACGCTGGCGGCGAGCTATGCGCCCGCACGGCGCGCGAGCCGGGTGAATCCGATTGCGGCGCTGCGGTATGAATGAGGCCCGCGATGGATTACCACAGCGCGATTGAGAGCTACTACCGCGCGTTTCGAGACCGCGATCTCGCACGCCTGCGGTCGCTGCTTGCTCCCGATTTCCACTTCCTCAGCAGTTTCGGCGAGTACCGGGGACGCGACGCCATGCTCGACAGCATCTGGCCGGCCGTCGGGCAAACCTGGGCGACCAATCTTCGCGTCTACGGCGGTGGCCCGGAGTTCGTCGTTGTCTACGAGCACGAGAACGCGCCCGGCGTCGCTCGGCCTGCGATGCGAATGGCGGAGTATCTCCGATTTCAAGGCGAGCAGATTGCGGAAGTCGAGGTGTTCGTGGGCCGCCCGATCGGATCGCCGTGACGCGCCAGGCGCACCCGTCGAGCGTGCGGTCACGCCGCACTCACTTCCGCAGCATGACCATGAAGCTGCCCGCCGTCCACTCGCGAGTCCGCGAGCCGCTCGTCGTCGAGTTCGTCACGAACAGCCGTCCGCCGGGGAGCAGCTTGCGCGCGATGACGCGGGCCATCTCTCCGCGACCGGCGCCCAGTTCCGCGACGGTCTGCCCCGCACTGACCTGGCCCCGCTCGGCGTGCTGCCCTCGAGCCGGAAAGTGCTGGCGGCCGTACGCGAGGCTCTCCGGGTGAACGCTACCGGCATCCGGGGTGGACGACGCAGCCTCGAGCGCCGATAAGTGGTTCGAGAGTGGGTGAACCCGTCATCAACGTATCGGAGCTGACGCGCCGCTTTGGTGCCAGGATCGCCCTGGCGTCGGTGAGCCTGTCGATACCACGCGGCGGGGTCTACGGTCTCGTCGGCGCGAACGGCGCGGGCAAGACGACCCTCATCAAACACCTTCTCGGTCTGCTCCGCGCCGAGGGCGGCTCGGTGCGCGTCTTCGGTCTCGATCCGGTCGCCGATCCGGTCGCCGTCCTGTCGCGAATCGGCTATCTCTCCGAGGACAACGACCTCCCCGGCTGGATGCGCGTGGACGAGCTCCTGCGCTACTCGCGTGCGTTCTATCCGGCCTGGGACGATGCGTACGCGGAGGAGCTGCGAAGGACGTTTGCACTGGACCCCGCGGCAAAAATCACGACGCTCTCCAGGGGACAGAAGGCGCGCGCGGGGCTGCTGATCGCGCTGGCCCATCGGCCCGAATTGCTGGTGCTGGATGAACCCTCGTCCGGGCTCGACCCCATCGTTCGTCGCGACATCCTCGGCGCCGTCATGCGCACCCTCGCCGGCGAAGGCCGGACGGTGCTCTTTTCGTCGCACCTGCTCGAGGAAGTGGAGCAGGTCGCCGATCACGTGACGATGATTCGTGAGGGCCGGATTGCGCTGAGCGCGCCGCTCGAGGCCCTCAGGCAGTCGCACGACGGCGCGTCGCTTGCGGACATCTTCACGGCTCACGCCGGGGCCGCGCCTGTGGCAGACCCGCGGATGTAACACGATGCGTTCCCCTGCGCTCGCCATCGCGTGGGAGTTCGGCCGCCCGCATCGCCTCGCCTTCATCGCCCTCACGGCGTATCTGCTCGTCGTGGGAACCCTCAAGCTGCTGATTGTCGGGCAGGGCCACCTCACGCTCGATCCGCCCAACGGCCTCGCCGCCGCAGCCCTCGTGCCGTTCGCGGTCACATTCTTCTATTTCCTCGCGGTGTTCAGTTATGGGCTGGCCGGTGATCTGTCCGCGCGCCAGTCGATCTACCCCGCGCGCATGCTCGCGCTGCCCGTGACGACCGCCGCGCTGACTGGCTGGCCGATGCTCTACGGCGCGACGGCGATGGCGTGCCTGTGGCTGTCCACGGCGCTTCTCGCGCGGTGGCCGTGGGGGCTCGAGGTCCCGTGGATCTGGCCGGCGCTGCTCGCGGCGGCCTTTCTGGCGTGGACGCAGGTGCTGACGTGGATGCCGTACGGGCTCCCCGGGCTGCGTGTGGTCGTCACCGTGCTGTCGCTCGCGGCACTCGACGCGGCGGTCATTCTGGCGATCCATTACGAGGCGTCCGAGCGTGTGCTGGTGGCGTTGCTGGCCCCGCAGCTTCCGCTCGCGTACCTCGCCGCCCACTACGCCGTGGCGCGAGCACGCCGTGGTGACGTACCCGACTGGCGCGGGCGCCTCGTCTGGCGCCGGCATGCTGTCGGGGCTGTGACGCGCCCTTCGGCACACTTTCGTTCGGCCGCGCGCGCGCAATCGTGGTTCGAGTGGCGGCGCCATGGCCGGTCGCTGCCCGCGCTGGTCGGCATGCTGCTGCCGTTCGAGCTGGCGCTGCTGTTCATTCCCGGCAACGACACGGCGGCGGTCGTCTTCACGATTCTGTTGGCCGTGCTGCTCACGCCGCCGGTGATGGCGGGCTTCGTCGCGGCGACGGTGCGCAAGCCGAATCCCGATGGGCGCGACGCCTATGGCGTGACGCCGTTCATCGCGACGCGGCCGGTGACCAGCGCCGCGCTCGTCGCCGCCATGCTGCGGGTGGCCGCGTGGAGCACGCTGGCGGCGTGGGCGCTCGCGCTTGGCGCCATCGCGCTGGCCCTCACGCTGTCGGGCACGTGGCCGCCGGTGATCGAAGAAGCACGCCGTGTGATGGCGCCGCTGGGGACGGCGCGCGCGAACGCGCTGGGGCTCCTGGGATTCTCTGGACTGCTGATCTCGACATGGGCGATGCTCGTGCAGAGCCTGTATATCGGTCTGAGCGGTCGCGAGTGGATCATCAAGGCGAACGGGCTGCTGACCCTGCTGATCGTCCTCGTCATTCCCCCGGCCGCCGAGTGGATCAGCGAGAACGGCGCCGCGCAGGTGGCGCTGTGGAACACATGGCCGTGGGTCCTTGCTGTTCTGGCTGGCGTCAAGATGGCGGCCGCCTCTTGGGTCGCGGTTCGTCTTTCTTCCAACCGGCTGGTGAGCGACACGGCGCTGGTGATCGGCGCAGCGTGCTGGGTTGCCGTCGTCCTCGCTCTGTACGGCGTGCTCGTGTGGTTTGCCGACACGCCGTTCATCCCGCGCGCCATTCTGGCGCTCGTCGCAATCCTGGCCATTCCCCTCGCGCGCGTCTCCGCCGCACCGCTGGCGCTCGCGTGGAACCGCCACCGATGACCGGCAGGCTTCGAATCCCGGTTGCCGCGCTGGTGCTCATCAGCATCCCGTTGCTGCTGGCCGCGATCGAGGCGATGTCGTACGACGTCGTGAATCGCAACAACGGCACGCTCGTTTCCTCGGGCCTGACCAGGGAATACCTGCTGTATGTGCCACGCAGCTCCGACCGCATGAACCCGACGCCGCTCGTCATCAGCCTGCACGGCGCGGGTATGTGGCCGGCCGCGCAGGTGGAGATCAGTCGGTGGAACGCGCTCGCCGATCGCGAGGGCTTCATCGTCGTCTACCCGTCCGGGCTCGGCGGCGGCGGGCCACGGGTCTGGCGCGTGGGCGGAGAGGGCATCAGCAGGGATGTCCGCTTCATTTCGGACCTGATCGACACGCTGACGGCGGACTACAACATCGACCGGACGAGGGTCTACGCCAACGGGTTGTCCAATGGCGGCGGCATGTCGTTCGTGCTGTCCTGTGCGCTCTCCGATGGGATTGCCGCCGTCGGCCTGGTCGCGGCCGCTCATCTCGTCCCCGCGAGCTGGTGCACGGACCCTGAGCCAGTGCCGATGATTTCGTTTCACGGCACCGCCGATCGCTTCACGCCGTACAACGGCGGCACGTCGGTGGTCGCCCCGCGCCCATTTCCCAGCATCCCGGCCTGGACGGCGGAGTGGGCGGTCAGGAACCGCTGTGTCCCGTCGCCGATCGACACCGCCGTCGGCGCGGATGTCACGCGCCTCGAGTATGCGAGCTGTGCGCGAGACGCGCGGGTCGTGCTCTATACGATCCGTGACGGCGGACACACGTGGCCCGGCGGCGGGCCGCTGCCGGAGTGGTTTGCCGGGCCAACGAGCGACAGCATCGACGCGACGGCGCTGATGTGGGCGTTCTTTCATCAGCATCGGCTTCTCGGCAGGTAGCGCTACTCCTCCCGGAGGGCCTCCACCGGGTCGATGCGCGCCGCGCGCCGGGCCGGGATGTCACTGGCAAGCAGCGCAATCGCCGTCAGCATCAGCACGGCGAGTCCCATTGTCGGCAGGTCGGCCGCGGTGACGCCGTACAGCCGGTTCTCGAGGAGCCGCGCGAGCGCAATCGCCAGGCCCGATCCGACGAGCGTGCCGGCGAGCGCGAGCACGACGCCGCGCGCCAGCACAGAGCGCCGAATCTCCGCCCCGGTCGCGCCGAGAGCGACCCGCACGCCGATCTCCCTGACGCGCTGCCCCACCATGTAGGACACCGACGCATAGAGGCCGATGGCCGCGAGCAGTAGCGCCGTGCCGCCGAGGATCGTGGCAATCAGCATCGCCAGCCGCTCGTCTGACACGTTGATCGTGGACTGCTCGCGGAGTGTCCGCACGGTCGTGACCGGGACGGCCGGGTCTGCCAGCTGCAACGCCTGACGCAATTCGAGCAGCATCGGCTGCGGAGCGCCAGCCGTCCGCACATGGAACACTCCGCCGGCCGCCGGCATCTGCGCCATGGGAACGTAAAAGCTCGGCCGCGAGTCCTCGCGCAGCATGCGATATTTCACATCGCGCACGACGCCGATCACCTCCGCGACGGGGGCGTCCGTCCCCAAATGGATACTGCGCCCGACGGCATCCCCTGCGGTCCAGTAGCGATGCGCCATGGTTTCATTGACGACCACCACAGGGCGAGAACTCGCAGTATCGCGGTCGCCGATCCACCGGCCTCGAACGAGATCGAGGCCAAGCGCATCCGCGTAACCTGGCGTGACACGATTGAAATTGAGCTCCATGTCCTCGCCGTCACGCGGCGTGTAGCCCGGCACGATCACCGTCATCCGTGATCCGCCGAATCCGAGCGGCGGAATGCGCGCAAAGGCCGCGGCGCGCACGCCCGGCACGCCCGCGAGGCGATCGACAGCGCGCGCGACATACGCCATCGTCTGCGCAGCGTCATACGGTGCAGCCTCAGGCTCGACGCCAAGCAGCGCCACGTGATCGATGTCGAGGCCCGTCGGCTGCGTCTGCAGGTTGTGCACGGTGCGCGTCAGGAGGGCCGCCACGACAATGAGCGCCAGGGAAACGGAGAACTGCAAGACGACGAGGCCCTGGCGTGCGCGTGACGTCGCGCGAGTCGCCGAGGCACCGCGGGCTGCTTCGACGAGCGAGTGGGCCGTGTACCGCCCCTGCATGGAAAGCGCCGGCACCACGCCAGCGACAAGAGCCGTCAGAATCGCGACGCCGCTCGCAAACAGGACGACGCGCCAATCGAGCGCCACGTCGAGCGTCACCGGCTCGCCGAAATCGGCCATGAAGGGGACCAGACGCCCGGCGACGAGCGGTGCGACAACCAGTCCGACCATCGCCGCACCTGTGCCGAGACCCAGCGCTTCCAGCAGGACCAGTCGAGCGAGCCGCAGGCTCCCGGCGCCCAGCGCCGCGCGCACCGCCATCTCTCGGGCGCGTTCGGTGCCGCGCGAGATGAGAAGGTTGGCGACGTTGGCGGAGGCCACCAGCACGACGAGGATCGCGGCCAGCAGCAGGAGACGCAGGGGCGAGGCCGCGGACACCGGAAGGCTCGAATCGCCCTGCCGTCCGTTGGCGACGATGTACTGTCGTGGCTGCGAGCGGCCAACGGCCGGCGCCAGCGCCGCCTCGAGCCGGTTCAAATCGGCGGCGGCACGTTCGTGCGTCACGCCCGGCGCGAGACGGCCGACCACCGACAGCCAGCTCGTATCTCGCGACGCGAGCACCCGCTCGGCGCCTGGGTCGATTGCCGACTCGGCGTGCAAGGTAAACCACACCCGGACGTCCTGCCCGAGCTGCATTCCGCGGAACGGCGCGGCGACGACCCCGACGATCTCGAAACGCTGGGTGTTGATCTCGATCGTCTGCGGGCCGAAGTCGTGGGCCTCCCCGCCGTGCAGGTCACGCCAGAACGGCTCGCTGACGACGGCCACAGGCGGCGCGCCCGGCCGATCGTCCGCATCGGTCAGCGGACGGCCCGCCCGCACCCGAACGCCGACGACGTCGAAGTAGGATCCGGAGACGACCTCCGCCCGCACCATACGAGCGGCGTCACCCTGGCGGACATTGACCTCACGCACGCCGTAGGCGGCAAGGTCGGTGAACGATTCCTGCGCCGCGCGATAGTCCGCGAAGTCCGGATACGGCAGCGTGTGGTTGATGCTGGCCGTCCGCACTTCGAGCACGAGACCGAGACCGTCGGGATCAGCGATCGCCAGCGGCCGGATCACGACGGCATTGAACAGGCTGAACACCACCGTGCAGAGCGAAATGCCGACGCCGAGCGACGCCAGCGCCATCAGCGACATCGCCGGCCGCCGTACGAGCATCCGCCACGAGTACCGCACGTCCTGGATCAACGCGTCCATCGCCGTTCCCTCCTGATGCCTGTCGTTGACGCGGGGGTGTTCAAGACGACGTCGCACGTTCGGGATCACCGACGACAGGGCTTGCCGCCAGTACCATCGACGCGCGGCGCGCACGCCGCGGGCGGAGGCGCGCGCGCAAAACGCCTCCACGAGATCGCCAACCACGACGTCGCGTTCAGTCGCGTGCAGCGACCGCGTCATCAGCCACTGCGCGAGCCACGGCGGGCGCCGGTTCACGACGGGCCGCCTTTCACCGGTTTGAGGCGCGACGCGGGGATGCCGGCCCACATCCGATCGAGCAGCTCGCGCGACCGGCGCAAGGCGGCGAGACCCGCGGCGGTAACCGAAATGAACCGCTTGGCCCGGCCGCCGCGCTGGGGGGTGGGGTCGGAGATGGTGGAGCGGACGTATCCCTTCCGCTCGAGCCGGTCGAAAGCCGTGTAAAGCGCGCCCACGCTGACCTCGCGTCCGGTGCGGCGTTCGATCTCCTCACGGATCGTGACGCCGTACGCGCCCTGACCGACATGGACGATGGCCAGGAGCACGGTCTGCTCGAATTCGCCGAGCGCGTCGAATTTCGCCATATCTACTGCCACGCAGAGGTAATAGCGGGGACTATAGCACAGGGGCCGCCCCCGCACCGCGCTCACGACTCGCGCAGCATCATCACCGGGTCCACCCGCGTAGCGCGACGGCAGGGCACATACACGGCGGTCCCCGCGACCGCCACCAACAGCGCGGCGACGCCGGCAAGCGTCACAGGATCGATGGGCCGCACGTTGAACAGCAGTCCCTGGATGTAGCGCGCCAGCGGCACGCACAGCGCGACCCCCACGGCCACGCCCATCACCACGTGGCGCAGGCCCTGTCCGAGCACGAGCAGCATGACGCTCCTGGTCTGTGCGCCAAGCGCCAGCCGGATCGCCAACTCCGAACGCCGCTGGCTTACCGTGTAGGACAGCACGCCGAAAACGCCAACGACGGCAAGGACCAGAGCCATCAGCGCGAAAACACCGAGCAGGTAGGCCGACGAGCGCGCAGGTGCGAGGGAACGCGAGACGATGTCGTCCATGGTTTGGACGGTGTGTATCGGCACGGCGGCGTCGATGCGCTGCAACTCCACCCGCACGCCAGCAATGACCGCTGTGGGAGCGAGCGCCGTGCGCAACACGAACCAAAAGCCCAGCCAGCCCGGGGCCAGCCGATGCGGAATGTAGACGGCTTCGGACACGGCTTCATCCAGACCGGTCTGCTTGACGTCACCGACGACGCCGACGATCTCTGCGTCCTCGAACAGTCGGTTGTCCGGGGCTCCCAGATAAATCTGTTCACCAAGCGCGCTGCCGCCAGGCCAGAAGCGTCGCTCCACCGCTTCACTCACGATGACGGCGCGTTTTCCTTCGAGCCCGTCGCCGGTCGTGAAGCCGCGGCCACGTTTGAGTGGAATGCCCAGCGTCTCGAAATAATTTGGCGAGACCACGCGGTACGGTATCGCCGGCGGCGTCTGCTCCGCCGGCACCGGGCGATCGAGGATGTTGAACCACGCGCCGACCCCTCGGCCGGCGACTGGCACAGTCGTCGAAAGGGCGACGGCCGTCACACCCGGCAACGTGCGCAGGCGCTCAACCGCGCGCTCGAAGTAGGTGTAGCGGTCGGCACTGGTGCGATACACCGCACCAGGCAACGAGACGTTGAACGTCAGCACGCCGGCTGGCTCGAAACCCGGCCGCACCTCGAGGAGATTGCTGAAGCTGCGGGCCAGCAGGCCGGCGCCCACGAGGACGGCGAAGGCGAGCGCGACTTCCGTGATCACCAGGCCGGTGCGGACAGGGTCCGTGCGCCCCGTGTCCCGCGTGCCCTGTCGAAGGGCGTCTGCAGTGCGTTCGCTCGAGAAGTGCCAGGCAGGCCACAAGCCAACGGCGAGGCCGCAGAGCACCGTGACGCCCGTGGTCGCCGTAAGCACGGTGCCGTCGAGCCCGACGGCATCTCCACGCGGCAAGTCGGCGGCGAGCCACGCGACCAAGGCTCTGACGAGCACGGCGCCGAGCGCCAGACCCGCGGCGCCGCCGAGCGCGACGAGCAGCACACTCTCGGTCAGCATCTGGCGGATGAGCCGCTGCGGGCGGGCGCCAATGGCGTGACGCAGCGCCATCTCTCGGCGTCGGCCGGCGCCGCGGGCGAGCAGAAGATTGCCGATGTTGGCGCAGGCGATCACCAGCACGAGGACGACCGACCCAAGCAACATCCACAACCGCGTCTCGGCGCCCTGTACGAGATAGGCCTTGAGCGGCACGATCCCGCCTGTCGCGTTCTGCGTGTGCTGCGGATAGTCCCGGCGGATCGCGTCCATCACGGTATTTACTTGCACGAGGCTTTGCTCGACGCTGACGTCACGGCCGAGGCGCGCCAGGGCAAGCAGGAAATACTGGTCACGGTTGCCGCGAAACTGCGCGTCGAAACGGGCCGGCACCCAGTACGCGGCGTCGTAGTCCGGGAAGGCAAAGTCGGGCGGCATGACGCCGATCACCGCATACGGCACGCCGCCAATCTGCAGTGACTCGCCGACCGCGGAGCGTTCTCCAAAGAGCCGCCGGCTGAAGCCATAACTGAGCACGACCACGGCGGGCGCTCCCGGACCGTCGTCTGCCGCGGTGAAGGTCCGGCCTTCGATCGGGGCACGCGCGAGCACATCGAAAATGCTCCCGGCGCTCAAGGCGCCGAGCACCCGCTCGGCGTAGTCGCCACGCGTGATGACGCGCTGTGTATAGGCGAAGCCGGCCATCGACTCGAACGCCGCGGCACGCGCCTGCCAGTCGTACAGGTTGCCTGGCGTCGTCGTATCCAGCCCGTCGCCCCCTTTGGTGAGATGGCCAACGACGACGAGGCGATCGCCCTCGGGAAACGGCAACTCTTCGAGCAGGACCCCGTGGACGAGGGAAAACACCGCCGCGTTGGCGCCGATCGCAATCGCCATCGTCAGCACGCACACGATGGTGAAGCCGGGCGTGCGCGCGAGGAGCCGCGCCGCGTATCTCAGATCCTGCAACAGCGACTCGCGCATTGGGAGCGTCCTTTCGGTGTCGGGTGCCCACGCAAACATCCGCTCGTCGATGCGCGACGGAGCGGGCGCGCCGCGATGGGCGCACCAGGCGAACCAGAACAAGGCGACGAGCTCCGAGAGGCTGGCTCGCCATGCGGCGGCCTGGCCGCCGCGGCGCCGGCGGTCGTGCAGCAGTTGCTCGAAGACGGCGGCCATTTCGCTGCCATGCGCCTCGCGTACCGCGCGCGGCAGCACGTGGAGGGCGAGGCGGTAGAAACGCCTCACGCTTTCCTCGGCACGAGCCGCTTCTGGCGGGCCATCCGGACGGTTCGCTCCAGGCGGGCGGCTTCGAGCCGTGCGACCTCGAGACCCAACGGCGTGATCCGGTAATAGCGGCGTCGCGCATCGTCGTCTGGCTGCCGCGTCTTGATCTCTTCGATCAGCTCGGCGTCGAGCAGCCGCTTGACCGCGGCATACAGGGTGCTGGCGGTGAGCTCCACGTCCCCACCCGTGCGTGCCCGCACATCCTGGATGATGGCGTAGCCGTGCAGTTCCTGGTCGGCCAGCGACAGCAAGATCTGAAACACGGGCTCGCTCAGCGGGAGGTGCCGTTCGGCAAGGTCGGAGCGCGGGCGGTCGGCCATATCTACCGCTCGAGGTTATACCGCGTCACGGTAGAGACGTCAACAAAGACCGCACCCGGGTCGGCTGGCAAATGCGCCGGCCATCGCGGTTCGCTTGTCCGGGAAGTCGAGCGGCACCATCAGCAGCACATCGACGACCCCGCAGCCAGGTCCGAGCCACACGCCAAGCATCACCTGCTGCATCGCGTCTCCACCGGCCCTACCCGCCCCACGCGCCTACCCGCCCTACCCGCCCAAAAGGTCATCAGGTCACGCCTGCCCGAAGGATCCGTTAGCCTGCCGCCGCTACCAGCACCAGGCCCGAGTTCGAATCGGGCGCGATCGCAACGGCCGGCCCGGCCGTCGCGCACCAGCGGTCCCGGCCACCGCGTTTGGCGCGGTAAAGGGCCTCATCGGCGCGGCCGATAATCGCAGCCGGGTCGACTTCTCCGGGCAACGAACTCGCCACGCCAAGGCTGGCCGTCACCCGCAGTCCTCCATCGCGCCGCGCGTCACCAATCTGCCGACGGAGACCTTCCGCGACCTGCTGGGCACCGAGGATCGGCGTGTCGGGCAGAATCAGCAGAAATTCGTCGCCTCCGTAGCGGCAGCGCACATCGGTGCTGCGTAGAATCTGACTGAGCTGCGCGCCCACCGACGCCAGCACCGCGTCGCCCTGCAAGTGTCCGTGGCGGTCGTTGATCTGCTTGAAGTAATCGATGTCGAACATGATGACTGACAGCGGCCGATCGGTCCGGCGCGCGCGGCGCAGTTCCCGCTGCATCTGGTCGAGCGCGGGCGCACGGGTGACACATCCGGTCAGCCCGTCGCTCGCGCCCGACTCCTGCGCCGCCTGCAGCAGGCGCGCATTGCGCAGCGCAACGCCAATCACCGCGCCGGCCGCCCCCAACGCCAGTCGCTGCGACGCGCTCATCGCCGGCTGATCGCGGACGATGATCGATCCGACGACTGTCCCGCCGGCAATCATCGGGAAGAACAGGTCGCCCTTCACGTCCACGCCGAGCGGCGCGGCGTCGTCAGCCACGCTGGACGCGGCCTGGACGACGAGCCCTTCCAGTGCATCGACGGAATGGCGTCGCAGCATCCGGACATCGCGGACCAGGAACTCGAAGCCTTTGGGCTGTCGCGACAGGACGCTGCATTCCCGCTGGTCGATGAACGACGGCAAGGCGCGCCAGATGGCCTGTTCGAGCGACTGGCGATCGAGCGCTTCGGCCAGCGATTGCCCGAGCGCGACGAGGCGTTCGAGTTCTTCCGTCCGTGCGCGCGTGTGCGCCATTTCGCCGGCCAGCGCCGCAACCTGCGTCCGGGCCTGCAACCGCTTGCTGTATTGGTGGAACACGAATACGACCGTCAGCAGCGTGAGCGCCGGTAGCAGATCGATCTGGTAGCGCTGTTCGACGTCGTGAATCAGGTCGAGCACCCATCGAAACGGCCGCTCGAACGCAATCAGTGTCCCGACGATCAAGGCGACCGCGAGCGATGTGTCCCCGCGGGTGATCAACCGCATGCCAACCCTCCAGCGCGCAGCTGAGCAATAACCGCGCCGGGCGAGCGGACAGCGGAATTCCGCCTGGTTCTTGTTCCACCAGGGTGTGCGGCCGGTCCGCACACTGGCCGCACATGTGCGCGCACTGTGCGCGCACAGCTCCACACGTCATCCGCGAGTTGCCCGGGCAGACCCTGAGCGTGATCGAAGGGTCAGGGACCGCCTCGGTAGCGCGCCTTCGGCCGATGCGATCGTGAACACTGGGTTGTGAACTGGCGGTCTTGGCGGTTGGCTACTCCCGCGAAGCGGGCGCCGGGTTTTGAACTGACGGTCTTGGCCGTTGGGAACTGCCACGAAGCGGCCCCCTATTGACATCCCATATGAGGGCGGCGTACTCTCCTCTGGCATTCCAATAGGAGCCGCATGGCCGACAAGACCGACGTCCTCCAGGGCACGCTGGCGCTGATGGTGCTCAAGACGCTCCAGACGATGGGCGCGCAGCACGGCTACGGCATCGCCCGGCGCATCGAGCAGATGAGCGGCGACGCCATCAAGCTCAATTACGGCACGCTCTACCCGGCGTTGGTCCGCCTCGAACAGCAGGGTTGGATTCGCACGCGCTGGGGCACGTCGGACAACAACCGGCGCGCGAAGTTCTATGCCATAACGCCGCGTGGGCTGAAGCAACTCGAGGCCGAAGCCGACCGCTGGACGCGCGTCAGCGGCGTGGTCGACCGCTTTCTCAAACCCGGCGAGGATGCATCATGAGGCGGGTTCGCGAGCTGTGGGCACGGCTCACCGAGATGACACGCCGCGGCGCCATCGACCGCGAGCTCGACGAGGAATTGCGCCTCCATCGCGACCTGCTCATCGAGGAACACCAGCGTCGCGGCCGGACACCGGACGAGGCACGCCGTCTTGCCACGCTGGCGCTTGGCGGACTCGATCAGGGCAAGGAGATCGTGCGCGAGACGCGCGGGCTGCCGCCGCTCGAGGCGATCGGGCGCGACATCTCGCATGCGGTCCGCCTGCTGCTGAAGTCCCCGGCGTTCTCTTCGGTGACTGTGCTGACGCTGGCGCTCGGCATCGCCGTCAACGTCGCCATCTTCAGCATCGTGGATGCCGTTGTCTTGAGGCCGCTGCCGTACCTTGACGCCGAGCGCCTCGTGTCGATCTGGGAGACCGGCGACGCGAACAGAGGTCGTATGACCGTGGCCGCCGGGAACCTCGCTGATTATCGCGCGGCACGAGGGTTGACCAGTGTGAGCGCCCTCGAAAGCCAGACCAGGAATCTGACGGGCACGGGCGAGCCGGAAACGCTGTTCGCCGAGCAAGTCACCGACAACTATTTCTCGGTGCTCGGCGTCACGCCGGCCATCGGCCGGACCTTCACCGATGCGGACGCCCAGCCGGGGGGGCCAACGGTCGCGATCGTCAGCGATGCCTTGTGGCGGCGGCGTTTTGGCGCGGACCCCGCCGTCCTCGGACGAGCCGTGATGCTCGACGGCACGCCGCACGAGATCGTCGGAGTCATGCCGCCGTCGTTTCGAAGCCTCTTCGATCTGCTGTCGCCGGACCGCCGGTCGCTGTGGGTGCCGGCCGTCTACCCACCGGAGCTGCTCGCCAATCGCGGCGACCACGGACTACGCTTGATCGGACGGCTTGCCGATGGGGTCTCGGCGGAGTCGGCTCGCGCGGAGCTCGCCGCGATCTCCGAGGCACTGGCGGCACAGTATCCAGAGACGAACCGCGACGTCCGCACCGGCCTGCAGCCGCTCCGCGACGATCTCGTGCGCAACGTGCGCGTGTCGCTGCTCGTCCTGCTCGCGATGGTCGGCGTGATCCTGACCATCGCGTGCGTCAACGTAGCCAACTTGTTCCTCGCGCGCGGCGTGGGCCGCCGCCGCGAGGTGGCCGTGCGTTTCGCGCTGGGCGCGACGCGTCTCCGCGTCGCCACCACCCTCATCGCCGAAAGCCTCGTCCTTGCCGTCGCCGCCGCCGTCGTCGGTACGGTCCTCGCCGTCTGGATTCAGAACCTGCTGCTGTCCGCGGCGCCGCAAAGCATCCCTCGCCTTGAAGCGGTCGCAATCGACGCACGGGTTCTTGCCTACACCGGCGTGGTCGCGATAGCGACGGGGCTGCTCTTCGGGCTGATCCCCGCCTGGCAGACGGGTCACTCGCGGCCGGCCGATGCGCTCGCCGGCTCCGGCCGCGTCGTCGCAGGGTCGCCCGTCATGCGCTGGCGCAACGCGCTCATGCTCGGCCAGATCGCGCTGTCGGCTCTGCTGCTCGTGGGCGCGGGGTTGATGGTCAAGAGTCTGCTGCGCCTCAACAGCGTCTCGCTGGGCTTCGACCCGGCCAACGTCCTCGCGATGCGCATGACGTTGCCGGAGTCGCGCTATCCGACGGGCCAGGCGCGCCTGCGCTTCTTCGAGTCGCTCGAGGAGCGTGTGGCCGCGATGCCTGGCGTTGAGGCCGTCGCGTTCGCCAACAACCTTCCGCTACGCGGCGGCTGGTCCAGCGGGTTTCGGATCGAAGGCAAGCCCGCGCCGCCAGATGGTTATCACGGCGCCGACTTCCAGGCGGTGAGCGCCGGGTATTTTGCGACGCTGGGGATCACACGCACGGAAGGTCGCCTGATCGAACGCCACGACACGACGTCGTCCCAGCCGGTGGCAGTCGTCAGCCGGATGTTCGAGCGGAAGTTTCTGGGCGGACACAGCGCGCTTGGCCGCCAGATCCGCCGTGGCTCCGACGCGCCGGCGATCACCGTCGTCGGCGTCGTCGAAGACGTGCGTCGCGACGGCCGGACCACGGAGGTCGAACCGCAGGTGTACCTGCCGGCCGCGCAGACGGCAATCTACCCCGTGCGCCTGGCCGACTTCGCTGTCCGTTCCGAGACGCGGCCCGCGGACTTCATGCCGGCGATTCGCGCTGCCGTGGGACAGATCGATCCGCAGCAGGCGGTCAGCAACGTGCGCACGCTGGAAGACACCCTGCTCGCCGGCAGCGCCGACCGCCGCTTCCAGGCACTTCTGTTTTCGCTGTTCGGCGTGCTGGCACTCGTCCTCGCGTCCGTGGGTACATACGGCGTCGTCTCGTATGTGGTCTCGCAGCGCACGCCCGAGATCGGAGTCCGGCTCGCACTCGGCTCTACGGTGTGGGGCATCTATCGCTGGCTTCTTGCCCGCACGTGCCTGATTGTGGTCACGGGCGCATTCATCGGGCTGCTCGCGGCGCGGTGGCTGGGGCGCTACGTGTCCACGCTCTTGTTCGAGGTCACGGTCAGCGACCCCGCGAGTTACCTGATGGCGGCCACGGTGCTGGTGACGGTCGCGGTCGCGGCGAGCCTCGTCGCCGGCCGTCGCGCGGCGCAGATCGATCCGACGCAGGCGCTTCGCTATGAATGACTGCGCAGCGCGGCTGTCGGATCGACGCGTAGCGCGCGCCGGGCGGGGATGACGCACGCCAACGTCGCGATCGCGAGGAACAGCGCGCAAGCCATCACCAGAGTCACGGGATCCGAGGGGGCGACGCCGAAGAGTTGATTCTCGATGAGACGCGCCGCGGCAAGCGCCATGCCCATGCCGATGATGGATCCGACGATGACGAGCCAGAGGCCCTGCGCGAGCACGAGTCGCATGATGGACCCTGGCCGTGCCCCTAACGCGACGCGCAGGCCGATCTCCGCGCGGCGCTCGGTGACGACGTGGGCAAGCACTCCGTAGAGCCCGATCACGGCGAGCGCGAGCGCGAGCCCGCCAAACATCGACACGAGCCGCGCCATCATGCGCTGTTCTCCCAGCGTCTCTTCGAACACGTCGCGCAGCAGCCGCGGCGTCGAGAGCGCCAGCAGCGGATCGAGCTCCCGAACCACACGGCGCACGGCTGCGAACATCTCCATCGGATCGGTGACCGTGCGCACATGGAGCGTCACGGCTGATTCGTAGGACTGGGCGAGCAGCGAGTAAAAGAACGGCAGCGGCTCGGACTCTGTTGGCGCGGCGTACACCGTGTCCGGCACAACCCCGATTACCTCCAGAGTCGCGCCTGACCCCACGAGCCTCTGCCCGATGGGATCTGCGTCAGGCCATATCCGTGCCGCGAGCGACCGGCTGACAACCGCGACGCGCGGCGAGCCGGCATGATCGACCGCGTCGAAATCCCGTCCGCGGACAACTGCAATCCCAAGCGTCCCGAGGTATCCGTGGCTGACGACGTTGGTCCGAACATCGATGGCGTTGCCACCGCCCCGTTCAACCGGTTGGCCGTCCGTGCTGATACTCGTGGTGCGCGCCGAACCGCTCAGCACGACGACACGTGCGGCGGACGCCGCTGCGACTCCTGGAATGTCGCGAATCTGGTCCAGGATCTGCGCGTAGGCCAACTGACCCGCTTCCTCCGAGTAGCCACGCACGTCCAAGTTGACATCGGTCAGCAGCGTGCGGTCGGTTTCGTAACCCAGATCGACTCCGTAGGCGTTCTGCAGCGTCCGCAGAAACAGGGCCGCCCCGACCAGGAGCACCAGGCTCAAGGCGACCTGGACGACGACGAAGGTACTGCGCAACCGCATCGCGCGGCGTCCGGCGGTGGCGCCGCGAGATTCGTCGCGGAGCATGGTCATCGTGTCGCGCCGAAGCGTCTGCAGCACCGAGATGCAGCCGAACAGCAACCCGCTCGCGACCGCCGCGATTAGCGTAAAGGTCAAGACGCGTGCGTTGATCGAGAGATCGATGCTCTCGGGAAGACCAAACCCATAAAAGAGCGGCGTGGCCCACCAGGCGATGACCACCGCGCCAGCGGCGCCGAGCAGCGCCAACAGGAGTGATTCGGTCAGCCACTGCCGCACCAGACGCACACGTGACGCGCCAAGCGCGAGTTGGACGGCCACGTCTTTTTGCCGCGTGAGCGCCCGCACGATGAGCAATGCCGACACGTTGGCGCAGGCAATCAGCAGCACGAGAAGCACGGCCACGCTCAGCGCACGCAGCAACGGCCGCGCCACCGTGCGGACGCCCGGCCCCTCGCCGAGCGGCACGAGGTGGAAGCGGCGAGTGCGGTTCGAATCCGGATAGGCTGCTGCCAACTGTGTCGCCAGCACGTCGAGGCTCGCGGCAACGGTGTCCTGGGTCGTGCCCTCCTGCAAACGACCGACGATGTTGAGCCAACTGACGTCGCGAACATTCAGCAGGTCGCTGGTGCCGAGGCTGCGGCGAAGACCGGCAGAAGGCGGTCGCACTTCCGGCTGCAGCGCCATCGGAACCCAGGCATCAGGAACCTGGCCAAGCACGGGCCCGGTAAACTGCGGAGGCGTCACGCCGATCACGGCGTAGGACCGCCCGTTGATCAGCGCCTCGCGACGGACGATCGACGGGTCGCCACCGTAATGGCGCTGCCATGCCTGGTGCGACAGTACTACTACGTACTCGGGCGAGCCGGGGCGATCGTCGTCAGGCCTGAAGCCCCGCCCGAGCAGAAACGGAACGCCCAACACATCGAAGTAGTTGCCGGTGACGACTTGCCCCGAGACGGGATATGTCGCCCCATCGACGTCGAACGCGAGTGTGATCGATCCGAACGCCGCCGCACCCGACAATCCAGCGCGGTCGCGGATGTCCAGGTAGTTGGGAAACGAGGTGGTCGAGAAGCGCGAGCGGCCATCTTCGGTGGCGGAATAGACGTGGACGAGGCGGTTCGGATCGGTCAACTGCGCCGGCCGTAACAGCACCGCGTCCACGGCGCTGAAGATCGCGGAGTTGGCGCCGATCCCAAGGGCCAGCGTCAGCACGACCGCGGCCGTGAAGCCCGGTGTCTGAGCCAGCCCGCGCAACCCGTAGCGGACGTCGCGGCCGGTCTCGGTCCACATGGTGAAGAACCTTGTGACCGGCGCCAGGGGTTCGGCCGCCGCTTGCAGCTCACGCGCGAATCCCGCGGCATAGTCAGGCAATGCCGCGCGGGCGCGTGCGGCCGCCGCGTCGTGGGTGAGGCCCTCGGCACGGCCGTCGTGATAAAGCTCGGAGAGGTGCTCCGCGATCTCGTCAACGATCTCCGGCTCGCGGCGGACGCCCAGAGCCGGCAGGTGCTTACGAACGTGCGGACGGAAATCCATCAGGTCACCTCGGATCGATCGCCACGCGGTGGAGCGCGTTGAGCAGCTCGCGCCAACTGACGCGTTGTTCGGCGAGCACCTTGCGGCCGGCGGCGGTCAGCCGGTAATAGCGGCGCCGCCGTTGCCCGGCCTTTTCCACCCACTTGCCCTCGATCCAGGCGCGCCGCTCCATGCGGTAGAGCATGGGATACAGCGAGGCGACGTGAAACCGAAGCACGCCGTGCGAGCGTTCGTCGATCAGCTTGGCGATGTCGTACCCGTGGCGGGGCTCGGCCTCGATGGCCGCGAGAATCATGAGCTCGGAGGTTCCACGCTTGAGCTCGGTCTCAGGTTGGCTCGCCATATATTGCGGGACAACATATCATTCGCCTTCGCTCGCGTCCATCCCCCGCGCGAGCGACGGCGGATCTTCGCCCGCGCCGCCCATGGGCCGGCTCTTGCATGGCGCGCGGCTATGCGATTGCGCGATGCCCGGCTGTGCCTCGATTGTGACGAAGTCCACCAGGACGGGGTGTGCCCGATCTGCGGCTCCGAATCGTTCACATATATATCCAGGTGGGTGCCAGTACCCGACCCGGAACGCGCCCCCCGCCCCCCGTCAACCGAGCAGGCCGATCTCTATCGCGCGCTGCTCGCCAAAGAATCGCCGCCTCCGGCCACGCAGAAACGCCGGGGCGCCCGCGGCGGACTGCTCGGCCTCACGGCGCTTGGCCTGGCGGGCTGGGCCTGGCGCAGCACGCGAACCAATCGAAAGACGCCGTCCTGAGCAGCTCAGGCGTTCTTGAGCAACCGCCTGAGCTCGACGCCGTCCCACAGCCGATCGCGCATGGCGCGCGTCGCCGCCAGCGACCGCGCGCCCGCTGACGTGACGACAAAGAGCCGGCGCGAGATGGACTCGTCCCGCTGCGCGCGCGTGGACGCGATGAGCCCCTTCGCTTCGAGCCGATCGAGCGTGACATACACCGAACCGATGGCGATGCTACGCGCGGTCACCTTTTCGAGCTCGCGACGCACGCTTGCCGCGTAGGCTTCGTTCCCCTTGCGCAGCACGGCCAGCATCACCTGCTCTTCGAACGTGCCCAGTGGGCTGTCGTCTGCGGAGGCTCGCGACTTCATCGGTCCCATCCTACTGCTGACGCAGCACCGCAGCCGGATCGGTCCGGCTCGCCCGCCATGCCGGGATGACGGACGCCAGCATCGCGATCGCCGGCAACACCAGGACGGCCGCAGACAGCACCCCCGCGTCACCCGGCTTGACGTCATACAGCAGTGGAATCGGGCTCGAACCCGGTCCATCCGCGCCAGCACGTGCGAACAACAAAGGCGGGGATCGAAGCGGCCATCTGGTCGGCGAGCCACGCCCGCGCCGCCCACGCTCCGCGACGGCCTCGTCGTTCCACGTACTCCGCCTCGAGATCCGCGAGCACTTCGTCGCGCTCGGCGTGAGGCAGCAGACGGCGCAGGAGCCACGTCGCGATCGGCGGCATGTCAGTCATCAGATTCAACGGCCGTTCGGTTAGACGCGACAATGTCGAAGAAGGTTCGACAATGTCGAAGATTGGTGGAGGCCGTGCGTCGTGCGCACGATGCGGGGACTGACCGTGCAATCGTGGCCTGCATCCTGCATCGCTCCCTCCTGCGCGCATGGCGGATGTCCGTACCCCCTCTGGCAGCCGCCCCCGCCGGGGGCGACGAATGGTCAGGATTCTGGCCATTCTTGGCATCGCCGTGGTCGTTCTGGTCGTGGCGCTCGTGGTGTTTCTCCACACAACACCAGCGCGGCGGTACGTAGTCACGCAAGTCACCGAACTCCTCCGGCAGCAGAACATCGAGTTCAGTACGGATGAGCTCGGCTACAACCTCCTCGAGCTCCGAATGTCGCTGCGCAACCTGCGGATTCGCGCCCAGGATGCGCCCGACCTCCCGCCGTTTGCCACCATCGATCGGGTCACGCTCGATTTGAGCCTCACCCAGTTGCTCCGTCGGCGCTACGTGCTGGAGTCGGGCGAAGCCGAAGGGGTGGCTATTCACTACTTCGTCGGCGCCGACGAGCGCGACAACCTCCCGCGGCCGCCGAGCGACCCGGAGCAACCGAGCGAACCGCCGGACTACCTGATTGAGCAACTGCAGGTCCGC
This sequence comes from Vicinamibacterales bacterium, assembly GCA_035512515.1. Classification (GTDB taxonomy): domain Bacteria; phylum Acidobacteriota; class Vicinamibacteria; order Vicinamibacterales; family UBA2999; genus JACCSI01. Next base: position 59,763 of record DATKDY010000140.1, on the reverse strand, counting down.
ACCGCCAACGTGCGCTACGAGAACGTCCCGCAGCGCATCGACGTGACGATTCCGGTGTCGCTCATCGACGTGGAAGGCAACGCGCTCACCGATCGCCACACCGTTGGCCTCGAGGCCGCCGGTGGAACGGTCGTCGTTCAGGACCGGAAGGCCACGCTCGATCAGTTGTCCGGCGAGCTGGACCTTGGGGAAGACGATGCGCGGATAGAGAGTGTGGATCTGGTTGCAGAAGGCGCTCGGCTGACGCTGACGGGAACGGTCGAGCAGTTTGCCGATCCGCTGGCCGATCTCGCGCTTCGCGGGACTGTTGATGCCGCGCGCGCGTCGGCCATTGCCGCGCTCCCCGATCCGGTCGGCGGCGCCATTGAGATCGATGCCACGGCCAAGGGTCCGCTCGCGACGCCGATGGTCAACGGCCGGATCACGGGTAGCAATGTCAGCTTCCGCAATCTGTCCGACATCACACTGGCGACGACGGCGTCCTTCGACACGGACACGCGACACGCGACGTTCTCCGATCTCGAGCTACGCGCGCCGTTTGGTGAAGTGATGGGGCACGGCGAAGTCTCGCTGGCCGGCACGGACGCGTCGCGAGTCACGGCCTCGGTCTCATCGCTCGACGCCGCCGCGCTGATGCGCGCGTTCCACACGCCCTACATCGTCGCGAGTCGCGTCGATGCGCAGGTGCAGGCTGAGTGGCCAGGGATCGACTATCTGCAGGCATCCGGCAATGCCACCGCGACGCTCACGCCGACAGCGTCGCGCGCGTCACGGTCGGTGATTCCCGTGGGCGGACGTCTCGATCTGACGGGCCGCGCGAATGCGGTTGATGTCGTGCTGTCGCGCGTCAACGCCGCCGGCGCGGCATTGAACGGCCGCGTCCGCGTGGTCAACCAGCGCGATCTCACCGGGACCGCCAACCTGCGCGTGGTGGACGTCGCGCGCACGGTCGCCGTCGCCGAAGAGGTGCTGGGCGAGCCGGGCGGGGCGTTGCTGCCGGTCCGCGTGGCCGGCGGCGTGGACGGGACTGCGCGAATCAGCGGCACCGTGTCCGCCCCGACCGTGGCGGCGGATGTGCGAGCGCCGGCCCTCGCCGTCGGGGATGCGCGCGGCCTCGCGCTCGACGCGGGCGTGAGATACACGCCGGCGCTGGTCAGCGTCGATCGGCTGAACGTCACCTGGCAGAAAGCCATCGCCCAGGCGTCCGGCACAGTCGAACTGACCGGCGCGCGGGCGCTCGACCTGACGGTGAACGCCAACGCTCTCGAGGTTGCAGAGTTGCTGCGCGCGGTCGATCAAGCCACGGTGCCGGCGTCCGGTACCCTCTCGCTGCAAGGCCGCATCGCCGGCACCACCGCGCAACCAGCGGTGACGGCGACACTCACCGGCACCGATCTGGTCGCTTACAACGAGCACTGGGGTTCGCTCGGCGCACACGTCAGTATGTCGGGACGAGAGGTGGTCGTTGCCGAGCTCCTGCTCGACAAGCCGCAGCCCGATGGCAACGGCCGCCTTTCCGGTGGCGCGACGTATCACCTCGACCGGCAGACCTACACCGTGGATCTCGAGTCGGACAATCTCGAGCTCCTGACGTTGGCGCTCCCCGACGGTCGGCAGGTGCGTGGCAGGCTGGAGCTTGCCGCGAAGGGGACGGGGTCCGTTGACCAGCCCGCGGGCACCGTCAACCTCACGGCGGACGCGCTGCGCATCGACGAGTACAACATCGGCCGCGTCGCCGCCGGCGCGGTGCTTGCCAACCGTCAGGCGACGATCGATGCGGGAGTGCCCACTTACGGCGTCACCGCCGATGTCGTCATCGGGGTCGATCGCCCCTACCCTACGACCGCAAAGCTGCGCGTGGACGATCTGCAGCTGGCTGCCTTGCCCATCCAACTGGACACGCCGCTCGAAGGAACGCTGCGCGCGCGGGCGGACGCGACCGGCAATCTCGAGACGCCCGAAGACGTGCAGGCCACCGCGATCATCGAGGCGTTCTCGGGCTCGTGGAACGCGCAGCCCTTCAGCGTGGGGGCGCCCGCGGAGCTGCGCTACGCCAACGAGCGGCTCGCGCTCGAGCAGCTCCGGCTGGTCGCGCGAGACTCCACGATTGCAGTGCAGGGCGAGCTGCCGCTGACCGAGCGCGGCGCACCTGGCGTGATCAACCTCGACGCGCGTGCCAATCTTGCCACGCTGGCCCAGTACGCTCCCGCTGGCACCAACCTGACAGCCGCGGGTGAGCTCACGGTCACGGGCCTGATCCGTGGCACGCTGCGGGCGATCGATCCTGAGCTGACGATCATCGTTGCCAACGGGTCGATCGTCACACCGGAGATCGCGCCCGGTCTGAGCAACCTCAATGTCCGGGCGCAGGTCCGCGGCGGCGTGGCCACGCTCGAACAACTCGACGCCAACTTCGGCGCCACCAGCCTGACGGCGACGGGCCGCGCCCCGTTCGACGTGCTCCCTGAACTGCCGGTTGGCGTTCCGCGGCCGGGCGGACCCGCGAACCTGACGGCCGGCGTGCAACGCCTGGATCTCGCAGAGGTGCCAGGAGCGCCGCAGGGTCTCAGCGGTCGCGTCAGCCTCAACGCGCAGATGTCCGCGACCCGCGCCGATCTGGCCGCGCTCGAAGGACGCATCACGTTTCCGGAACTGGAAGTGGTCTTCGAGGGGCTCACGCTCGGTCAGGAGCAGGTTTCCACAATCGCCCTCGGCGGCGGGACGGCGCGCATCGAGCAGTTCACGCTGACCGGTTCGGTCGGGACGGTCTCAGCCACCGGCAGCGTCGGGCTCACCGATGCACGCCCCATCAGCCTCGACGTCAACGGCAACCTGAACGTGGCGGCGATCTCCATGTTCACTGACGTCGTCACCGCGGAGGGCGACACGACGCTGCAGATTGCCGCGCGCGGCACGGTGGCCGAACCCGAGCTCGACGGATTTGTCGATCTGGCAGACGCCACTTTCCTGGTCGACGAGCCCACCGTCGCTGCCGAGAACGTGAATGCCCGGCTCGACCTGTCAGGGCGCCGGATCACCCTTTCCGAACTGACAGGCAGCGTGAACGGCGGCACGCTCGCAGGTGCGGGACACGTCGAGTTCGGCACGGGCGGCATCGCTGACGCCGCGCTGGAACTCGTCACGGACGATGTCGCCTTCGACGCGCCCCTCGATCTGAGAAGCCTTTCGGACGCTACAGTGACGCTGACCAGGGCCGGTGACGAATACGTCGTCGGCGGGCAGATCACGCTGTCCGAAGCGGGGCTCACCGGCGACATCAACTTCGACGCGGGCCTGCTCGCGGCGATGAACGCGCGGCGAAGCCTCGACCTCACCGAACAGCGCAATCCGTTCCTCGAGCAGGTCCGCTTCAACCTCGACATCGACACGGCCACGCCCATCCTGGTGGACAACAATCTGGCCCGCGCCGAAATCACCGCGGACCTTCGACTGATCGGCACGCCGTACGAGCCAGGCCTGGCGGGACGGCTGACGGTCCTCGAAGAGGGCGAGATCGTCCTCAACGAGCGCCGCTATGCCGTCGAGCGCGGCGTGATCACCTTCATCGGCGAGCGGCGGATCCAGCCGTCGTTCGACCTGCTGCTGAATACGTCCGCGCGCAGTTACGACATCACCCTCGCCGTCACTGGCATCCCGGGCGAAACCGAAACGAGCCTGACCTCCGATCCGGCGCTGCCCGAGCCCGACATCATGGCGCTGCTCGTCACGGGACGAACGCTCGAAGAAATGCGGGGCGAGGAGTTCGAAGCGGCTCGGGAGCAGGTGCTCTCGTATCTGGCGGGACGTGTCGGGTCGCAGCTGGGCCGCACTCTCCAGCGCGCCACGGGCTTCGATACCGTCCGCATCGAGCCGAACCTGATTGCCAACGAGGCGGATCCGAGCGCGCGGCTCACCGTCGGTGAAGACATCGCCGACGACATCGAGCTCATCTACTCGGTCAACCTCACGGACAGCAGCGATCAGATTTACGTCGTCGAGTACGACGTCACGCGCCGGTTCCAGACGCGCGGTGTCCGCCAACCCGACGGCAGCTACCGCTTCGACATCCGCCATGACCTCCGCTTCGGCGGGCGGCCGGAGCCTCGCCGCCAGCCGAGGCAACGGCCGGTGATCAGCGACATCGCCATCACGAGCGACGGCACCATCCCGGAAACCGAGCTGCGGCGCCTTCTGGACATGGAGGAGGGCGACGATTACGACTTCTTCGCCGCGCGCGAGGCAGTTGAGGACATCCAGGAGCTGCTCGAGGAGCGTGGCAACCTGCAATCGCGGGTGCGCCTCCACCGCGACGGCGATGACCGTTCGGTCACTCTCAACCTGGAGGTGACCGCGGGTCCGCGGGTTCAGCTGATCTTCGAGGGAGTGACGCCGCCGGGAGACGTGATTGACGAGGTCCGTACTCAATGGCGCCGTGGCATCTTCGACACTCAGCGCCTCGACGATGCGACCGAAGAGCTGGAAGGGTGGCTGATGCGCGACCGCTACCTGCAGCCGACGGTTCAAGGCACGATCGAAGAGATCAGCCCCGAAGAGCGTCGCGTCCGCTTTGGCATCCAACCGGGCACGCGCTATGCGCGCGTGATTCTCGCGTTCGAGGGCGCACAGGGCATCGCCGCCGACGAGCTGGACGAGATCGTCGAGCAGCAGGATCTCGAGGAGCAGCTCTTCACTGACCCCGTGCAAGTCACCGAGTTGCTCGAGCGCTACTACCGCGAGCAGGGGTATCTGAACGCGTCCATCGACGAACCACGCTACGAATTCCAGGGCACCGAGGCACGCGTGGTTCTCGAGGTGACCGAAGGTCCGCGGTTCCTCGTCCGTGACATCACCGCCGCCGGAGCAGCCGTCATCCTGCCGGACACGCTCATCGCCGACCTGCCGTTCCAGAGCGGCGACCCCTTCCTGCCGTTTGCCGCTGAAAATGCGCTGCAGCAGGTTCGGGATGCCTACTGGCGCCGTGGCTACAACGATGTGCGGACGGACTATCAGCTCGTTCTCGACCGCGACGCCGGACGAGTCGACGTGCAGTTCGAGGTCGTCGAAGGCCGCCAGACCGTCGTCGCGGACATCACCGTCGCCGGGAACGAGCAGACCAGCGACCGGCTGATTCGCGAACAGCTCGAGGTCGAAGTCGGCGCCCCGCTCGACGTCGGAGCGCTGGCCCGCTCGCGCCGAAATCTCTACGACACCGGCGCCTTCTCGATCGCCGACATCGCGCGCGAAGAAGTCGAATCTGCCACGGACAATGGCGGCGCGGTTGGTCAGAAACCGGTGCGGCTGGCGGTATCGGTCCGTGAGGTACAGCCGATCCAGCTCCGCTACGGCGCGTCGTACGACACCGAGCGCGGCATTGGCGGCATCTTCGACGTGTCGAATCACAACACGCTCGGCAAGGCCCGCGTCGTCGGTGTGCGATCGCGCTACGATGCGCAGCTGCGCGAGGTGCGAGGTTATATCAGCCAGCCGTCACTGCGCTATTGGCCCATTCAAACCATCGGCAACCTGTACTTCAGTGAGCAGCACTATCCGTCGACGGACCTGAGCCAGCGCTTCAACATCGACCGCAAAGGCGCATCCATCCAGCAGGAACGCGAGTTCGGCGACACGCTCATGTGGAACTACGGCTTCCGCTACGAGGTGGCGCGGACGTTCGACCCGCGGCCGGGAGCCGCGGTCGACGAACGGCTCACGGTCACGCCGCTGACCAGCACACTGACCCGCGAAACGCGTGACGACGTCCTCGACGCCACCGAGGGGTCGTTTTCGTCCCAGGCGCTATCGTATTCGCCGTCGTGGCTGGGTTCTGACCAGGCTTTCGTCAAGTACTTCGGGCAGTACTTCCGTTACTTCCCGCTGCAGCCGGAACGCCGGGAGCGCTTCACGGGCGAAATCCTGCGTCCACGATTCGTGTACGCGGTGGGCGTGCGCGCCGGCCTCGCGCGCGGATTTGGCGGGCCCCTGCCGCGCAGTGAGCGGTTCTTCGCCGGCGGCAGCACCACGCTGCGCGGGTTCGAGCAGAACGCCCTCGGCACCATCGGCGCCGAGGGTGTCCCGGAGGGTGGCCAGGCGATGTTCGTCATCAACAACGAACTCCGCTTTCCGCTTGTGAGTATCTTCGATGGCGTCGTCTTCAGCGATGTGGGCAACGTGTTTCCACGATTGTCGGATTGGTCGTTCTCCGACCTTCGCGAAACGGCCGGGGTTGGGCTGCGGGTGCGGACCCCGTGGTTCCTGTTGCGTGGTGACTACGGGTTTTTGCTCGACAGACGCGCTGGGGAGCGGCGAGGGCGGTTTTATTTCAGCCTCGGACAGGCGTTTTGAGAAGTTGGCAAACCAATTGCTATTTAGTTAAGTGACTTCGCGCGTTGGCAATTCTCGCCAGCGTCATCATCCTACCGACCCGACGGGAGGCATGGGCCTCCCGCTCGTCACGTACGGAACTAAGAACTAAGAACTAAGAACGAAGAACTAAGGGCGAACCTAGGAACGGCAAACCAGAACCCATGAACGGCGACCGCACCCACGAACGGCGAACCGAACCCACGAACGGCGAACCGCACCCACGAACGGCGAACCGAACCCACGAACGGCGAACCGAACCCACGAACGGCGAACCGAACCCATAACGGCGAACCGAACCCACGAACGAACAACGGACGCTGGACACTCTCCCCGGCGTCATCAGCCAACCCACCGGAGGGAGGCTTTGGCCTGCGCTCGTCACGTACGGGCTTTCTGCTTCGGCTTTCGGCGCTTTAGGCTTTCAGCTGATTAGCGCTGAGAGCTGATCGCCGAGAGCGGAGAGCTGACTTGGCAACGCGATTGCTTTCCAGCGAAGTGACTTCGCGCGCTGGCCATTCTCGCCGGCGTCATCATCCGACCCCACCCGCAGAAGGGCTTTGCCTTCCGCCCACGTACGGGGCTCTCAGCTCGGGCCATGGTATCGTGCGCCGCATCGGCTGCAGTTCCAACAGGGAGCGCAGGATGACAACACATGGCGGCCGGCATGTCGGCGGGGCGCGCACTCTGACGCAAGCCTGGGCGGCTCGACTGCGCGTGACGCTGCTGCTGGCGATGGGGCTCTTCGTCGCGACGACGGCGCCAGACGCCGCTCGAATTCCCTCCTCCGCCGTCGTCGTAAGCCAGGCCGCGATTGGCTACGCTCCCAGTCTGGTGAGAACGAGCGGGCGACAACTCCTCGTGCGAAAGCGCCAGGCGAACGGAACGCTCGCGGTCGAGGTCCCTTACGTCATTCGCGGAGTCTTCTGGTCGCCCGCCAGCCCCAGTACCAACACGTCGCCATCCGATCGCAACAACGCTCACGTCCGGCGTCAGGAGTTTGGCCAGTGGTTCGAAACCGACATCCCGCTGATGGCGGCCATGAACGTGAACACGGTGCGCATTCCAATCGACCCCGGCTTCGACCCCGTCCTCGGGCCCATCGGCCTGGCCGTGCTCGACGAGCTCTATCGCCACGGAATCATGGTCATCATGACCGTCGACGACGCAATCAACAGCGCCGCCCGCATCGTCAGCGCCGTGAACTTCTACAAGGATCATCCGGCGATCCTGATGTGGTCAATCGGCAGCGAGTGGAACATCAACCGGTATTTCGGCGCGTATCCAACGGTTCAGGCGGCAGCAGTGGCCACTGAAGCCTCGGCGTCGTTGATCAAGCGACTCGACAGGAACCATCCCGTGGCCACGAGCTACGGCGACATGGATCCGAATCTCCCGGGCTTCGTCAACACCACGATTCCAAGCGTCGATCTGTGGAGTCTCAACGTCTATCGCGGCAACACCTTTGACAACGCCAGCGGATCGGTCTTCGGGCAATGGACGGCCATCTCGAACAAACCGATGTTCATCGGCGAGTTCGGCGTGGACGCCTTTCATGGCCGCTGCCTGAGCAATCCCCCCACGGGCTCGGTGAACGCAGCGGAACAGGTGGCGTGGACGATCGATCTGTGGAATGACATCGCGCGTAATCTGTCAGCGGTCGATCACACCCTCGCGGCCCTGGGCGGAACGGTGTTCGAATGGAATGACGAGTGGTGGAAAGTGCCGCCGCCCGGCTCGCAGCAGACCGGCGGTTGGACGTCGGACGGATTTCCTGACTGGCATGGGACCGAGGAGTACTTCGGCGTCGTGGACATCAACCGGGTTCCACGACCGTTCTATTTGGCGCTGGCCGCGGCGTTCCATCCGTCGTACGAGCCGCCGCCGCACACGACTACGTTTCGCGCCATTTCGCGTGGGGCCAACCTCTGCGGCTCCCAGGCGAACTTCCGCCAGGACGGGTGGACGTTCTACCAGCGGTTCGGCGGAGGCAGCGGTGGCCGTGGATTCAATATCGCGGTTGCGAACGCCAGCACCGGCGCCATTATCGAGGCCGGCCGCAACTTCGATACGTGGGGCGGAGGCGATGCCGCCAAGACGGCCCTGAGCTCTTACATCGAGAGTATCCCGAGCGGTCGCCTGGTGATGCTCGCCGTCGCCGACGAAGCCGGGCTCAACCCTGGCCCCACGTCTGCCTGCACCATGCGCACGAGTCCGGCAACGGTCACCTTGCTGCAGACGCTCGAGGCTCTAGGGAGCACGCTGATCCGGAATTACTGCTGGCGAGGCTCCTGGGCCATGGTGGCCGTCAAGGGCACAGGCGTTCGGCTCGCGGAAGACTATCTGAGAACCGAGGAAGCACGCGCGGAAGCGCCGGTCCCGACGCCTGAGCCGCCCACGGCGGCCGTTGACACCTACACCACCGCGCACGGGACGATATTGAACGTGACGGCGCCCGGCGTACTCGCAAACGACAACGCCAAAGGTGCAGGGGCGATGAGCGTCGCCCTCGTTTCGCCGACATCAAATGGCGTGCTGTCGCTGGCCGGCGACGGCGGCTTCACCTACAGGCCGAACGCTGGGTTCTCGGGCGTCGATCACTTCACGTACCGCGCCTCCAACATCGCAGGTACGAGCCCGGTCGCGCACTCGAGCCTCACTGTCGCGCCACCGGGACCGGCGCCGCCGATGAACCTGCGCGTCCTGTGGATGTCGGGCAACACGGTCACCTTTGGCTGGAGCCCTCCCACGTCGGAGCCATCCCTGACGGGCTTTCAGATAGAGGGCGGTGTGATGCCAGGGCAGGTGCTGGGCGTATTGGCCCTCGATGTCACGCCGGCGGTGACCGTCACGCTGCCGACAGCCTCGTGGTACGTTCGCGTGCGGACGAACGTCAGTGGCGTCCTCGGCGCGGCGTCCAACGAGGTGCTGGCCCACGTCAACCAGAACCTCGTGCCATCTCCACCGACCAACTTGCTGGGCCTTGTCAATGGAGACGCCGTGCACCTTGCGTGGAAGAACACGATTGAGGGTGAGGCGTTCTGGGGCGCCCCCGCCACCTCGGTCATGCTCAAGGTGACCGGTCCGGTGAACGTGTCGTTGCCGCTCGGCCTCACCGAGACGTTCTCGTACGCTGGTGTGCCGCCGGGGACTTACACCTTCACGGTGCAGTCCCAGAACGGCACGGGGCTGAGTTTGCCCTCGAGTCCCGTGACGCTGACCTTCCCGCAAGCATGCACGAGCGCGCCGCACGCTGTGGAGAATCCCGTCGCCTACACCATGGGAGGAATCGTGTTTCTCTACTGGGACCCGCCGGCCAGCGGCCCTGCGCCCACAGCGTACGTGCTGTACGTGACGGGCTCGTTCGTCGGCAGCTTTGCGACGTCGGTCCGGTCTTTCCGTTCGCCAGCACCGCCGGGAACCTACTACCTGTCGATCGTGTCCACCAACCCATGCGGCGCCAGCGTGCCCACTGCGGTACAAAGCGTCACCCTGCCCTAGTGCCGACCGCTGAAGGGTTGACGAAAACCTGGACGCCACCGTGCGGCCGGTACGACGCGATCAAGCGCGCAGTGTGTCGCCATTGAGCGCTGGTTTGCCGTTCGTCCCGTTCGTCCGTTCGTTCGTCTGTTCTCCCGTTCTCCCGTTCGTCCGTTCGTCCGTTCGTCCTCTGTTCTTCGTTCTTCGTTCTTCGTTCTTAGTTCCGCAGGCGAGGAGAGTGCGAGCGCACGCCGAGCCAGTAGGTGAAGTAGTAGCCGAGGATGACCGCCCCGGCCGCGAGCGAGCCCGCCACGCCAGCGTCGGCCGCCCATGACGTGTCGCCGGCCAGCGACTGCCACGCGTTCCAGCTTCGCCAGAATCCGTACGCCAGCCGGCCAGTGACGCCAAGCGTGATCGCCAGCACGAGCCAGCGATTCGGCGTGTAGTGCACGACGCCGGGCCTGACTTCCCAGCGCGTGAGCAGCAGGCCGAGCAGACCCACCACCGCGCCGCCCACCAGACCCGCGCAGGCGTAGACCAACGCGTCGGGCACCCAGATATTGGTGAGCGCCGACGCTGTCACAAACAGCCCGATGGACAGTCCGATGCCGGCCGCATTGACCGTCGCCAGCCATCGGCGCACCGGCCGGCGCGCCGTGCCCGCCCGGTAGCGCATGACCAGCGTGATCGGGATGAGCACCACCGACGCCAGAATCAGGAACAGGATCAGCAGCAGTGCGGCGAGAATGACAGGCACGCCGGACGCCTACCTCGCGAGATCTTCCTTGATGAGCGCCGTATTGATGGCAAAGGCGGCCTGTGCCCCCTCTGCCGCCGCCACAATGGCCAACTGCACGAGCTTCGACGCGTCGCCAGCGACGTAGACGCCGGGGATGTCCGTCACTTCGTATTCGCCCGTGCGCACGGCGCCTCGCTGCGTGAAACCGCACCCCAACTGCCCCGCGAGGTGTGAGGCCTGACGCTGGCCCACGCTGAAAAACATGACGCGCCGCGCAAGCGACTCGCCGTTGGCAAACACGATGCGCCGCAACCGGCCGCGAGACCCTTCCAGCCGTGCGATCGGATCGCGGCGCCACGGGATCGTGTGGCGCTCGAGACGCTCGCCGTGCTTCGGATCGATTCGGGCTCCATCGGTGCAGAGTACGATGTCCTTGCTCCACGCGGTCAGTTCGATCGCGAGGCCGACGCCGTTCGCGGTCCGCGAGTACACCGCCATCGGCTGGTCGCGCGATTCCCAGCCGTCGCAGTACGGGCAATGGAACACACTGCGCCCGTACAATTCGGCGAGTCCTTCGAGCGGCGGGAGCTCATCGACGACCCCGGTGGCCAGCAGCACCTTGCGACAGCGTAACCGCTTGCCGTCAGCGACGGTGACCTCGAAGCCGCCCCTCACCGCGCAGGCCTGGGTGGCTTCCTTTCTGGCCAGCTTGACCGAGTCGTAGCGCCTGAGCTGCTGCCGCCCGAGGCGTCGCAACTCCTGCGGATGAATGCCGTCGCGAGACAGAAATCCGTGCACCGCGTGTGAGGCGGCGTTGCGTGGCCGGTCCGTGTCCAGCACCAGCACCTTCCGCCGGCAGCGTCCGAGGATGAGCGCGGCGCTCAACCCGGCTGGACCGGCGCCGACGATGATGACGTCGTAATCCACGGCCGGGCGCGTCCAAGATCGATGCCGGGCGGGCGGGCCTGGGGGAAAATCACCGCGCTGCGAACGGCTCCCCAGAGAATTCCGCGGGAAGTCGTCGAATATCCGCGTTTTCTGGCGTGTCATCGACCTGAACCGTGGCACTCCTTTCGCACTGGCTGCCCGCAAGGTATCGGCCATGTTCCGACTACGACTACTAGGAATCGGGCTCGCCGCCGTGTTTGCGCTCGGCTGCGCCACGATGAACGTCAGTTCCCACGTCGAGCGCGGGATCGACTTCGCCCAGTTTGCGACCTACGATTGGGGACCGGCAGACGCCCTGCCGACTGGCGATCCGCGCCTTGATAACAACCCGGTTTTCAATGACTATTTGACGGGCGCCGTCGAGCGGCAGCTCGCCGCGCAAGGCTATCGACGCGCGACCAGCGGTAACCCGCAGCTGCTTGTCCACTACCACGCCAACGTCACCCAGCGATTCGAGGTTCACGGCGTGGACCGCAGCACCTATGTGAACTGTTACCCGAACTGCGAGCCCGAAGTCGTCGATTACGAACAGGGCACCATCGTCGTCGATCTGGTCGACGCAAGCACCGGCAAAGTGGTGTGGCGCGGCTGGGCGCAATCCAACATCAGTGGCCTGATCGACAACCAGGACCGGATGAAGGACCACATCGAAAAGGCGGCGGTCCGGATGTTTGCCCTCTTCCCTCGCTCGCCAGCACCCCTCACCCGCTAACCGTCGGGGCCGAGCATGCTCGGCCCGACAACCCGCGACGTCACCATGGCGGGCGGGCCAAGCATGCTCGGCCCCTACCCAACCGATCCGAACAATTTACGTCAAACTCTCCGGATGCACGATAGCGACCGGATGGCCGGGCCCCAGGCCGGTGTTGTCCAACCCGCCGGGGACCGCACGGCCATTGCCAGAGCCCGCGAGGGCGACAGCGAGGCCTTTCGTTCGCTGGTCGAGCGTCATTCGCGCTACGTGTTCAACGTGGCGTACCGGCTCACCGCCAGCGCTTCGGATGCAGAAGATGTGGTGCAGACGACGTTTCTGCGCGCGTTTCAGCAGTTGAGCCGGTTCGAGGCCCGCGCCGATTTCCGGACGTGGCTACACAGGATTGCCGTGAACTGCTCCATCGACCTGATCCGCAGCCGCCGCTACCGCGAAGTCGGTCACGACCCCGAGGATCTCGAATTCCAGAGCTCGGCGGGCGACGACCGCGCGACGCCGCCCGGCCCCGATCGGCTGCTGCTGAGCAGCGAAATCCGGGACCGCGTGAGCGACGGGTTGGCGCAGTTGAGCGCGAACGAGCGTCTGGCCTTCACGCTCCGGCATGTGGAAGGCCTGCCGATTCGCGACGTGGCGCTGGCGATGGGCCTCGAGACGGAGGCCGCGAAGAACAGCATCTTTCGCGCGGTGCGCAAGATGCGCGCGGCGCTCGAGCCGTTTGTCCAGGTATCGGAACGACGCGTATGACGCAGCAGCACACACACCTCACAGAAGAAGACCTCATCCTCCACTTTTACGGGGAGGCGGCGGATGCATCGCGCATCGAGTCCCATCTCACGTCGTGCGCCGCGTGTCGCGACGAATTCGCGCGGCTCACGGGCGTTCTCGCGCTGGTGGACACGGCCGACGGCTTCAACCCCGCCGAAGCGCCGGGTCCGGGCTTCGAGCGGGAAGTGTGGGCGCGCCTGGAGCCGACGCTGGCCGCGCACCGTGAGTCGTGGTCGTCGCGGCTGTTTCACCGCACACCGAAATGGGCGCTGGCCGGCGGCATCGCGACGGTGGTGCTCGCTGCGTTTCTCGCGGGCCGCTTCACTGGTGATGCGCCACCCGCGGCTGTGACGGACGCCGAGATCGACGTCGCCGGCCGCGTCCTGGTGGTCGCCGTCGTCGATCATCTGGATCGATCGCAGATGGTGCTGATGGAAGTCATGAACGCGGATGTGGAGAGTGCGGTGGACCTTTCCGGCGAGCAGGCGCTCGCGCGTGAGCTGATTGCGGCCAATCGCCTGTATCGCCACACCGCGACCCGGACCGGCGACGATGGCACGAGCGATGTGCTCGACGAGCTCGAGCGCGTGCTGCTCGAAATCGCCAATACCCCAGAGGACGCCACGAGAGACGATCTCGACGCGCTGCGCGCGCGGATCTCGTCTCGCGGCCTGTTGTTCAAAGTTCGCGTCGTGCATTCCGAGATGCTCGAGCGCGAACGTCAGACCTTGCTTCCCGGGAGCCAATCATGAAGAGATCGACCGCGTGTGCAGTTGCCGTGCTGATGACCGGAGCCTTGTGCGCCGGCTCGGCCCAGGCCCAGCCCGATAGCCCGGGGCCGATCGGGTGGAGTCCGCTTGACGTCGGGCCGCCCGGCGTCTCGCCGCTTGGTCCCGGGCCGCTCGGTGTCGGGCCGCTCGGCATCGCACCATTCGCCGGCGAGGCCATCGGATTTGCGCCGGACGGGCAGGCCGACCGCGAGGCCGCGCAACGTGCGCGAGACCGTGATCGACAGGATCGCCTGTATGAGGAGGGCCAGCGCGCCATCGAAGAGGGTCGCTGGCAGAGCGCCGCCGAGCGCTTTGCGGACCTGGCGGCCCAGAAAGGCACGCGCAGCGACGCGGCGATGTATTGGCGGGCGTATGCGCTCGACCGCATGGGCCAGAAGGCCGACGCGCTGACCGCCGCGGCGGAGCTAATCAAGCAATATCCGGCCAGCAAGTGGCTGGCGGACGCCAAGGCGCTCGAGCTGCAGGTGCGTCAGAGTGCCGGCCAGCCGGTGCGGCCCGAGGCCGAGGGCGACGAGGAACTGAAGCTGCTCGCGCTGCAGGGTCTGCAGCATTCCGATCCCGAGCAGGCGGTGCCGATGATCGAGAAGATCCTGCAGGGGCCGCAGTCGCCGCGCCTGAAGCAGCGCGCGCTGTTCGTGCTCGCACAGAGCAATTCGCCGCGCGCACGCCAGGTGCTCACGAACATCGCGCGTGGCGGCAGCAATCCGGACCTCCAGCGACGGGCCATTCAGTATCTCGGCGTGCATGGCGGCCGCGAGAACCGCGAGATCCTCGCCCAGATCTACGAGTCGTCCACCGACGTCGATGTCAAGCGGCGGATTCTCCGTTCGTTTGCCGTTTCCGGCGACCGCGCGCGCGTGCTGGCCGCGGCTACCGGCGAAGGCACTCCCGAACTCAGGGCCGAAGCAGTGCAGCAACTGGGCGTCATGCGCGCGCACGACGAGCTGTGGCAGCTCTATCAGAAGGAATCGGCGACGGACATCAAGCGCCGCATCATTCAGGCGATGTTCGTCGGTGGCAACGTCACGCGGATGACCGAGCTCGCCAACAACGAGCAGAACGTCGACCTGCGGCGGGCGGCGATTCGCAATCTCGGCCTGATGGGCTCCTCCAGGTCGGGCGACACCTTGACGGCGCTCTACGCGAAGGAGAAAGACGTGGCGATCAAGAAGGAGATCGTCAACGCGTTCTTCCTGCAGAACAACGGCGAGCAGCTCGTCGCCATCGCCCGCAAGGAAACCGACCCCGTCATGCAGAAGGACATCGTCGGCCGCCTCTCGCTGATGCCGCGCTCGAAGGTTGCGCTCGCCTACCTGATGGAGATCTTGAACAAATGAAAACCATCATCCTGACCGTCGCGGCGCTCGTGATCGCACTGCCGGCCGGCGCGCAGCCGCAGGTCACCAACGGCGCCGTGCAGCCGTGGACGCTCGGTGGCGGGTTCACGCGCGCTACGCTCGACACCCTGGCCGCGAAGTCGGCAACGGCGTGGGTCGGCTACGCCGTCGCTGCGCTCGACGGCGACCGCCGCTCGTGCTGCTGGAACGGTGACTCCGCCGGATGTTGCCAGGCCTGCCCCCTCGAACCGGGTGGATCGTCTGGCACGACGTTCTCCGGAATCAACCGCTCGGGCGTGGTCTCGCTGGAGTCACAGCCGCTGCACGTGCTCATTCGCCTCGACAGCGGGCGCGTGGACCGGATCCGCGTGTTCTCGCACGACTGCGCGCTCGATGCCGGTGGACTGACCGTGCGTTGGCGGCCGAACGTCTCGCCGGCCGAAAGCGTCACCGTGCTGGGGAGCTTTCTGACCGCGGCCTCGTCGAACCGGCTCGCTGATGGCGCGCTGGTGGCACTGGCGATGCATCGCGAACCCGCCGCGCTCGAACGGCTGCTCACCGCTGCGAAAGACGGCGCGACGACGCGTCTGCGGGGGCAGGCGCTGTTCTGGCTGGCCCAGCGGGCGGGCGACAAGGCCGCGGGCGCCATCAGCGACGCAATCGCGAACGATCCGGAGACCGACGTCAAGAAGCGCGCGGTCTTCGCCCTCAGCCAATTGCCGAAGGACGAAGGCGTGCCGATGCTGATTCAGGTGGCGCGCACGAACACCAATCCGGCAGTGCGCAAACAGGCGATGTTCTGGCTCGGCCAAACGCGCGATCCGCGTGCCGTGAAATTCTTCGAAGAGATCCTGTTCAAGTAGGCCGCGCTTCGCGCGATAGGGCCGCCTGCGGCGGATGGCCGGCCTTCGGCCGGTGGGCCTCGCCGCTTTGCGGCTCGGATTCCTGAACCCGCGAACCGCTGCCCGGCGCGGCACGGTAAAATCCTGCGCATGCGCTCCGGCTTCACTCTCATCCTGGTGGCGGCGCTCCTGCTGGCGCCGGTGGTGTTCGCACACGTTCCGGTCCAACCGATGTCGCAGGCTCCCGCGGCGCCTCGGCCGGCCCAAAAACCCGCCCCGCTGCCGCCCGGCCAGACCAATGACCCATTCCCCGCGCCCATCCCCGCCATCGACGGCGTCATCCGGGTGAGGGTCGCCGAGTTCGCCGCGCTGCCCGACATCGACGGGGTGGCGGCGCGCATGATGAATCTGGTGGACGAGCCGGGCACGAAGCGCCTGTTCGTCAACGACATGCGGGGGCCGCTCTACAGCATCAGTTACGACGGCAAGACGGTGACGCTCTATCTCGACGTGAACGCGCCCACGTGGGGTCATCCCGTGCATGCAACCGGGCGGGAGCGCGGCTTTCAGAGCTTCACCTTCCACCCGCAGTTCGGGCAGGCGGGCACGCCCGGCTTCGGCAAGTTCTACACGTATCTCGACACCACCAACATGACGCCGGAACCGGATTTCCTGCCGTCCGGCGGCGACAAGCCCACCCACGATACCGTGCTGCTCGAGTGGACGGCGAAGGCGCCAGGCGCGGCCACCTATGATGGCGGGCCGCCGCGCGTGCTGTTTCGCATGCGACAGCCCTTCGGCAACCACAACGCCGGGCACATGGCCTTCAACCCTCTCGCTTTGCCCGGCAGCCCCGAATTCGGCCTGCTCTACGTGGGCGTGGCCGACGGGGGCAGCGGCGGCGATCCGTTCAACATGGCGCAGAACCTGGGATCGGCGTTCGGCAAGTTGTTCCGCATCGATCCACTCGGCACCGACAGCGGCAACAAGCAGTACGGCATCCCCGCGAACAACCCGTTCGTGAACACTCCGGGCGCGCTCCCCGAGATCTACGCCTATGGCGTACGCAACGCGCAGCGGTTCGTGTGGGACCCAAACAACGGCAACGTCTTCCTGGCCGACATCGGCCAAAACATCATCGAGAAGGTCACGCTCGTGACGGCTGGCGCGAATCTCGGGTGGAACGTGTGGGAAGGCAGCTACCGGTTCATCAGCCGGTCCGCCGTGGCGGTCGAAGGGCGGCGTGGCGACCCGAAGGTCACCTATCCGCTGGTGGAGTACGGGCAGGTGGATCCGCTGCTGCAGTCGCAGGCGGCCGCGACCGGCCTGATCGTGTACCGGGGCAGCCAGCTCGAGTCGATCGCCAACCTCGTGCTCTTCACCGATATGCCGAGCGGGGAGATCTTCTACTTCAGCGCCGACTCGCTGCCCCAGGGTGGGCAGGACCCGATTCGCCGCGTGCTGCTCCGATGGAACGGGTCAGATCGGACCGCGCTGCAGGTGATCCAGGAGAAGAACCTCGCGAAAGGCAAGCCCCCCGCCACGCGCGCCGACCTGCGCCTGTCGATGGGCCACGACAACCAGGTGTTCCTGCTCAACAAGGGCGACGGCACGATTCGCACGCTCGTGCCCTGACGCGGGCCGTCACGGCGTCTGGAGGGTCACCAACGCATCGCTGACTATCTTGACGCGACACACCTCGAGGTGTACTGTGCCAGCCCTACCTGAACAGTCGAAACGGAGGTACAACAATGAGTCTCAAATGGATGCCCCTGCTGGGGGTGATGCTGGCCGTCGGCGCGTGGACGACCGCGACTACGGCTCTCCGGGCGCAGGTTCGCAGCAGCGACGCGAACATCATCATGATGGACAACTGCTCCGAAGCCGATCCCGCCTATGGTCCGTTCGGGGGCTGCCCTGAAGGCGCGCCCTTCCCCGGCTTCCAGTCGTACAGAGGGGACGTCACAGTGGCCGAGTTCTTCGCGCTCCTGATCAGTCCACTGGCCCCCGGCCACGTGATTGGCCACCCATCGTGGCGGAACGAGCCCTCGTACATCTCGGTGAGGGCAGGCCGCACCGTCCGCGTGAGCAATCGCGGTGGCCGTGCACATACCTTCACGAAAGTGACTGACTTCGGCGGCGGCTTCGTGCCCCCGCTCAACGAACAGATGATGCCGGCGCCGGAATGCGGCGAAAATTTCGTTCCGGATCCCGGCGTGGTGTTCGTGGGCGTTGGCCAAACACAAACCCTGACAGGGCTGGCGCCCGGGCTGCACAAGTTCCAGTGTTGCATCCACCCCTGGATGCGCGCGGCTGTTCGCGTCAACTAGGATGGTTGCGCCGGCGAGCGCCGGTCGGCGCATTCACCCAGCGGAGATAATGCCGGTCGGTGAGTCCCTGCTCCACGAGAGGCAGCATGCCCTCCGCACCCGGTGACAGGCCGCCTTCAGCGGATGGCCGGCCTTCGGCCGGAACGCCTCGCTCACGCTCGGGCGGAGCAAACCAGCATCGTGGCTATGCGGGCTCCCCTTGCTAGTTCTCAGGCGGTCCCCAACGGCCCCGCCGATTCTCAGCTTCCATCTGTAGCGCACGAGCGCCGGCATTCCAACAATCGCCAGACACCCAATGAGATAGTCGCAGGCCAGGCGCCAGGCGGAGCGCCCTTCCGAGGTAATCGCCGTGGTCACATAGCTCGACTCTTCAGATGCTCGGCCAGTCGTATCGCGAATTCTCGGGCACCCGGTTTGAGGAGCAGGTAATCACACGGGAAACCGCCCGCCACTACTTACAGATGCGCACGCAGCGGGTCGTGCATCCGGCGTCCCTCGGTCAGCGACATCAGCACGACATCCGCGGTCACGGGCGCGCGGCGGAAGGCGTCCACGCCAATCGCATCCGCGATCGCGTTCAACACGGCGCCGTAGCCGGCGCCCACCGGCGGCTCGCCGACGCCCTTGGCGCCCACCGGCGTTTCCGGATCGGGTATCTCGAGCGCCACCGCGCGCATCGTGAGGGGAACGTCGAGGATGGTCTGCGGGCGGTTGTTGTAAAAGCGCGGTGACAACGACAGCCCATACTGCGGGTCGTAGACGATCTTTTGATGCAGGGCGTGGGCAATGCCGAGGCAGCAGCCGCCATTGATCTGCGCCACGACGCTGCGCGGGTGGATGACGCTGCCGACATCGGCGACGCCGAGATACTCGACGAGCGTGACAGTCCCGGTCTCCACGTCCACTTCGACCTCCGCGAATCCGGCGACGAAGGAATAGGTGTCGCCGTCGCGCGGATAGGTGTCCTTGGCAACGCCCATCAGCCCGACGCCGGTGAGCTGCGACGCCGCCGTCCTGGTCACCGCATGGATGTCCTCAGGCAACTCGTGGCCATCGTAGCGGCCGCCGATCGCGATGGCGCGCGCGGCCGCCTGCGCGTAGGACAGTCCACGGGCCGGTGATCCCCTGCGAAAGACGCGCTCGTCGCCCAGCTCGTACTCGGCGGGTGAACCGCCGAGATTCTGCGCGGCGATCTCCAGCAGCTTCTGCTTCGCGTCCATCGCGGCGGCGTGGTTCGCGCGCGTCATCGCGTGCGTGGTCTGACTGCCGACCGACAGGCAGCTCCACGGCAACCCCTTGCTGGTGTCGCCCCAGACCACCGTCACCTTTTCCCATGGCATCGCCAGCACGTCGGCCGCGACGCGTGCGAGATCGATCACCGAATGCGTGCCGAGATTGCCCACGCCCGACTGCACGTACAGCCGGCCGTCGGGTCGGATCGTCATGAGGCCGTCGTAGCCGATCGATCCTGCACCGTGAGGGCCGATGGCGACACCGACGCCGCGAACCTTCGGGCCCTGACGCTGGCCCGCACGCGCGACACGCGTCGTCCAATCGAACAGCTCGGCGCCCCGATCGAGGGCGTCCTTGACGAACGCGCCGGTCACGTGCCGGCGTTGCCCGTTGGCCGCCGGCGGACCATAGTTCGCCTTCCCCTCCGGCGAGTTGATGCGGCGGATGGCCATCTGGTCGAGGCCAAGCTGCCTGGCGGCTTTGGTGACCACGGGATCGATCAGGCCGTTGGCCTGCATTGGCCCGGGGGAACGCTGCTGCGTACGCGGAGGGGTATTGGTGAGGACGTTGACTGCGCGCCACCGCATCGCGAGCGGCTGCCAGATGAGCGAGGCGGCGTTGCCAGCCGAGCGGTGGTCCCCCATCGGTCCGTACGGCCCGTTGTCCTGAACGATGAACAGGTCGAGCGCCGTGATCCGGCCGTCGCGCCGAAAGCCCATCCTGGTTCGGCCGATCATGTTCGTGCGTGCGCGGCCGATGTAGCTCTCCTCCTCGCGGCTGATGCGCATCATCACCGGCGCGTTGGCCTTTCTCGACAGCAGCGCAGGGATCGCCATCGACACCGCTCCGCCGCCCTTGCTGCCAAAGCCGCCGCCGCAGTACTCGGAGATGAGCACCACCTGCGATCGATCGATCCCCACCCAGCGGGCGACGGCGTCCACCGTGCGGACGGTGCTTTGCGTCGAGCAATGCAGGTGCAGCTTGCCGTTCTGCCAGTACGCCATCGCACTGCGCGTCTCGAGCGGATGATGGCCGGTCGACTGGACGACGAACGTCTCGTCGAGAAGGAGATCGGCGGCGGCGAATCCTCCGTCGAGATCGCCGAAGGCCCACTCCTCGGCGGCCTTGCCCATCGGCATGCGACCCTCGGCCGCCTCCGCAAAATCGCCGTCGGTCCATTTCAGTCGCTGGATCGTGGGGCGTGCCGGCTGGCCTGGCGCCGGCGAGGACGGCGGCACCCAGACGTTCCCTTCGATTCGGGCGTCTGGTCCGTTCGGCCGCAAGCTGTCGAGTGGATCGACGACGAACGGCAGCGGCTCCAAATCCATCGTGACCAGTTCCAATGCGTGCGCGGCGGTCTCTTCGTCCACCGCGGCGACGGCCAGAATCGGCTCGCCGCCGTAGAGCGGCTCATTGGTGAGCGCGCGCTCGCCGCCGCCCAGGTCCGGCAGATCGTCGGCGGAGAGCAGCGCTCTGACGCCGGGCAGCGCGAGCGCCGCGCGCGTGTCGATGCGAAGCACCCGTGCGTGCGGGCGCGGGCTGAGCAACAACTTGCAAAAGAGCATGCCGCCGGCACGAAAGTCCTCCGCGTAGCGGGCGCGCCCCGTCACTTTCGCCCGGAGATCCGGCGTGATGTAGTTGCTGCCGACGAGCTGGCTGGGCATAGGTGCTCCTTTGTTCAAATCGATTAGCAGCAGATCGAATCGTCCTCGCGGAGGCGCTCGAGCACGGTGACGGGTGATGTGACGAGTTGTAGTGAGAAATCGTGCTGCGACAGCAGCAGTCGCAGGGCTTCGAGCACGTCCGGCTGATCATCGGCCACGAGAAGGCGCGCGCCGCCTGGTCTGGGCATTCAGCTCACCGTACTACACGCCAGACGACCGAGTCACTCAGCATGACGGGTTCAAACAGCAGACCCGACCCCGGGACGAGATCGACGACGGTGCGCGAGGCGTGCACCGCGCCGTGTACGGCGGTGTTGGCCAGTGCGCGGCTCATCTCGAACACCGGCCCGTCAGCGACGGCCGGGTCACATTCACCGACATGCACGCCTGCGCGCGCGCGGACACCCATCTCGGACATCACCGTGAGGAGCAGCGACGCGCATCCGACGGCGCGCCCGGGACCATCGAACGTCGCGACCAGCGATTGACCTGATCGCGCCACCAGCGCTCCGCGGAGCTTTGCGACTTCGCGCTCGCAATCGATCGGCACATCACTGTCCGCCGCAACCGTCAGCACGGACGCCAGCAGGCGGTTGTCCGCGGCCTGCGCCGGCGGTCGCGCGAGAAACTGCTCGACAGTCTGCAGGATGGCGTCCTGGTCTCCGACAAACGGCAGATGATCGTCGCCCGCCAACTCGACGTACTGTGCACGCGGGATGCGCGACGCCAGGTACCGCCCCTCTTCGACGCGCAGACATCGGTCGCCGGCGCGATGAATGACGAGCGTCGGCACGCGGATCGACGGGAGGACGCTGCGCACATCGATCTCCGCGTTCATCCGCGTCAAGGCGACGGCCGCGCCTGGGCTTGCCCCCATGCGCAAGTACGACGCCCACCACTCGCGAAATGCCGGATCGTTCGCGCGAGAGGGCGCGCGCTCCTCGACCCCGACGGGGCCGCCCCACTCGTCGATGATGGTCTGGCAGAACCGATCGTGCTCGTCCGGCGTCGTGCCCCACGGGTAATCATCGTCACGGAGGCGGCGGGCATAGCTGCCGATCATGATGAGCGCCTCGGTACGCTTCGGGTAGGTCGCGGCAAACAGGCTGCACAAGGGGCCGCCTTCCGACACGCCCATCAACACCGCACGATCGGATCCCGCGGCCTCCATCACCGCGCGGACATCGTCCAGTCGCCGTTCGAGCGTCGGCAGCTCGCTGATGGGGACCGGGTCGGAGCGCCCCGTGCCACGCTTGTCGAACAGAATGAGCCGGGCCTTGGACGCCAGCCGCGACAGAAACCGCACAAATGAGGGCTCGCTCCAGAAATACTCGAGGTGCGACACCCAGCCCATCACGAACACGATGTCGCGCGGGCCGGAACCGACGACCTGGTACGCGATGTTCACGCCTTCGCTGCGCGCGTAGCGCACAGCAGGTGACAGAGGTGACACAGGTGCAGCAGGTGCAGCAGGTGTAGCAGGTGACACAGGTGTAGCAGGTGACACAGGTGCAGCAGGTGACACAGGTGCAGCAGGTGACACAGGTGCAGCAGGTGACACAGGTGCAGCAGGTGACACAGGTGCAGCCGGTGACACAGGTGCAGCCGGTGACACAGGTGCAGCAGGTGCAGCCGGTGACACAGGTGCAGCAGGTGCAGCCGGTGTCGCAAGTGCACCAGGTGCCGATCCACCGATGCCACCTATGCCACCTGCACCGGCTGCACCTGTGTCACTGGTCACACCTGAGCCACCTGCGATGAAGCGGTAGCCGCGGCGGTGGGCGGTTTCGATGAAGCGGGGCGCATGCGAATCGTCTCTGAGCGCGCGGCGCAGATCGCGGATCGTCGTCTTCAGCACGGCGTCGGTCACATAGACCCCAGGCCAGAGCGCGTCGAGCAGCTCGCGCTTGGAGATCAGGCGCCCCGGGCGGTCGGCCATGTAATGCAGCAGCGCGAAGGCCTTTGGCGCCAGCGGCACCACCACGCCGCTACGGTACAGCTGGCCAGCGACCGAATCGAGCCGATACTCGCCGAACGTCAGATCTGCAGGGGAGTCCACGCTTACCGAATCCTCACCATTTTCTCACCAGCCGGTCACGGCATCAGTCAGCGCCCGGCGTCTATTCACTTGTATGCCACGTCTGTTCATCTCACTCACGCTGACCCTCTCTCTGGCGGCCACGATGGCCGGAGCGGTCGCGGCGCAGACCACCGTGCCCGCCCCCAACCACAAACACTACGACCGCCCGGACGGGTTCGACGAGCCGCCGGCACCCAACATGCCAGTCGCACCGCGTCTGCAGAACCTCGGCGTCCACACATTCCCGGTCACGACGTCGGTGCCGCGGGCGCAGTTGTTCATCAACCAGGGAGTGAACCTGGCCTACGCATTCAACCACGCGGAGGCCGCACGCGCGTTTGCCGAAGCCGCCCGCCTCGATCCGAACGCCGCGATGGCCTACTGGGGGCACGCGCTGGTGCTCGGTCCCAACATCAACGCGCCGATGAATCCGGACGACGAACCCAAGGCGTTCGAGTTGGCGCAGAAAGCGGTCGCCCTCAAGGGCAAAGCGTCACCCCGCGAGCGCGCCTACATCGATGCCGTCGCCGCCCGCTACACGGGACTTCCCGACGACCGGCAGCAGGCCGACAAGGCCTATGTCGCCGCCATGGAACGGCTGATTGCCGCCTATCCTGACGACCTGGACGCCCAGGTGCTCTATGCCGAAGCGCTCATGGACCTGATGCCCTGGAGCTACTGGACCCGTGACGGGCAGCCGCACGACGGCACGCAGAAAATCATCCGGTCGCTCGAACAGGTGATCGCGAAGCACGAGAAGCATCCCGGCGCCCTGCATCTCTGGATTCACCTGTGGGAAGCGACCGACACACCGGAACGCGCCGAGGCCGAAGCCGATCGGCTGCTGCCGCTCATGCCCGGCGCCGGTCACATGGTCCACATGCCCGCGCACATCTACCAGCGCGTGGGGCGGCACGCGGACGTCATTCGCGTCAATCAGCTCGCCGCGAAAGCCGACGAGGACTACATCGCTCAGTGCAAGGCCCAGGGTCTCTACCCGCTCGGGTACTACCCGCACAACCTGCACTTCATCTGGATGGGCGCGACGGCGAGCGGCCAGAAGAAGCTGGCCATCGAATCGGCGCGCAAGCTCGCCAATCAGGTCCCGCACGAGGCGCTCGCCACCGTTCCCATCCTCCAGGGCTTCCTGGTCGTGCCGTACTGGGCGATGGTGCGGTTTGCGGAGTGGGACACCATTCTCGCGGACAGCGGCCCGCATCATGCCACACTCTTCACGCGAGGCGTGTGGCACTACGCACGTGCCATGGCGTTGACGGCGCTCAATCGCCTGGAGGATGGGACGCGCGAGTTGACGACGCTCCGGACACTCGTCGCCGACCCCGGTATGAAGAAGGAATCCACGTTCTCGAGCAACAACGGCTTCGCGATTCTGCGAATCGCGCCCGAAGTGGTCGCCGGCGAGATCGCGGCCCGGCGCAAGGACTGGGATACGGCGATCCTGCATCTCGAACGCGCCGTGCGCTACGAAGACGCGCTGATTTACCAGGAGCCGCACGACTGGCATATGCCGGCACGGCTGAACCTTGCGGCCGTGCTGCTCGCCGCAGGACGCGCGGACGAAGCCGAAACCGTGTACTGGGAAGACCTCAAGCGCAACGCCGAAAGCGGCTGGTCGCTGGCAGGTCTGCTCGAGGCGCTCGAGGCGCAAGGAAAGCACGAGGCGGCGGCGCTGGTCGAAACACGTCTCCGCAAGGCATGGCGCGACGCAGATGTCAGGCCGACCCTCACCAGCAATCAGAACTGAGGTAAGACCATGGTGACTCTTGCAACTCCTGCAACACTATTCCGGAAACAACTGGTCCTTCCAAACGGCGTTCGGCTGAATTCCGTGCAGGGCGGCGCGATCGACGGCGCCGCCGTGATTCTGCTTCACGGTATTACCGACTCCTCGTATTCGTTCAGCCGTTTGCTGCCGCTGCTGCCGCCAGAGCTTCGGGTCATCGCGCTCGATCTGCGTGGCCACGGAGATTCTGATCGACCTGCGGATGGCTACACGATGGACGATTTCGCCGAGGATGTGATCGGCGTCATGGACGTGCTCGGCATTCCGCGTGCGACCCTCGTGGGGCACTCGATGGGCAGCTTCGTCGCCCGGCGCGCGGCAGAGCGCGCGCCCGAGCGCGTCAGCCGGCTCGTGCTCGTGGGCACGGCCCTGGCAGCCCGAAATGCCGTAGTCGCGGAACTGCAGGCCGCCGTTGAGCGGCTGGTCGATCCAGTCGACGAGTCGTTCATCCGCGAGTTCCAGCTGAGCACACTCCATCGTCCGGTGCCACCGGAATTTCTGGACCACGTGATCGCCGAGAGCCGCAAGCTGCCGGCACGGGTCTGGCGAGCCGCCCTCGCCGGGCTGGCGAATTACGCGCCGCAATGGCCGATTACGTGTCCGGCGACGATCCTTGGCGGCGAGTTGGATGCTGTCTTCTCGCCCGACGAGCAGACGGCGCTGTTTCTGGCCACCGAGCACAGCACGCTCCACCTCGAACGCGAGGTGGGGCACACGCTGCACTGGGAGGCGCCCGAGCGTTTCGCTGCGCTTGCGTTCCCGGAGTCCTGAGCGGCCGCGCTTCGCGCGGACGGCCGGCGTGCGGCCGGAGGGCGCGCCTCGCTCCCGCTCGCGACGGCCGCGGCTTCGCCGCAGAGGGCCGGCTTCGCCGACAGCCCGCTTCGCGGAGGGCCGCTTCGCGGAGGGGGTCGCGCCGAAGGCGCGCCATCGGGCCGAAGGCCCGCCATCCGGCCGGAGGCCGGCCATCCGCGCGGAGCGCGCATAAGGTTGCGGCTTCGCCGCGGAAGGGGGCTGGGCACTCCAAGCCGCGAAGCGGCGAGGCCCGCGCGCGAGCGAAAGCGAGCGCGCCCGCCGCGCGACGCGCGGCCCGCCGCCGAAGGCGGCCCTCCATCAGTAATCGCTATTGATCAGCCTCCCTGCCTGCGAAATACTCTCCGGGCGGGGGGAGCATGGTTGACACGGTAGAAACCAGGCGACGGTTCATGATGCATTTCGCCAGCGTGGGGCTTGGCACCACGCTGGTGCCGGGGGTGCTCTGGGCCAGGATGCAGGATGCCGGGGCGTCCCAAGTCACGCTCGCGATGCTCACCGATGCGCTGAAGCTGTCAGGCATCGAGCTCGACGAGGAGGACCGCAAACAACTGGTCGAAAACGCCAACCGCAATCTCACGTCCCTCGAGGAGCTCCGGAAGATCAGGATTCCCCCGGACGTGTCGCCGCCCTACCACTTCAGTCCCATCGTGCCCGGCATCCAGGTTGCCAAGACCCGCATGCCGTTCCGCATGAGCGCGAACCCCGTCGTCAAGCGGCCCGCCAACCTCGAGGACGTGGCGTTCTGGCCGGTCCGCCACCTGGCGGAGCTCGTGCGCACGCGCCAGGTGACCTCGCTCGAGCTCACGGACATGTACTTGACGCGGCTGCACCGCTACAACGCCAGATTGAACAATGTCGTGACGTTCCTCGACGATTACGGCCGCGCCGAGGCGCGGCGCGCCGACGCGGAAATCGCGGCCGGCCGGTACAAGGGGCCGCTGCACGGGATCCCGTGGGGCGCCAAGGACATCATCTCGGTCAAGGGCTTCAAGACGACCTGGGGCTCGCCGGCCTTCAAGGAACAGGTCTTCGATTACGACGCGAGCGTGGTGGAAATGCTCCGCGATGCCGGCGCCGTGCTCATTGCCAAGCTGGCGACCGGTGAGCTCGCGGCCGGCGACAACTGGTTCGGCGGCCAGACCAAGAGCCCATGGGACCCAGCGCTCGGCTCGAGCGGATCATCGGCCGGACCGGCGTCGGCGACGGCCGCCGGATGCGTCGCGTTTGCGATTGGAACGGAAACGAGCGGGTCCATTCTGAGCCCCGCGGCTCGATGCGGGCTGCCGGCACTCAGGCCGACTTTCGGGCGCATCAGCCGCTACGGCGTCATGGCCCTGTCATGGACGCAGGACCGCCTTGGTCCAATGTGCCGGTACGCCGAAGATTCCGCGATCGTGATGCAGGCCGTTGCCCGGCCCGACAATCGCGACATGAGCGTGACCGACGTGCCATTCAACTGGAACGCCCAGACCGACATCCGCAAGCTGCGCGTCGGCTACATCAGGGAGTCGTTCGACGAGATCACGAACGCGACCGTCAAGGCCAACGCCACCGCCGTGCTCGACACGCTGCGCTCGCTGGGCGTGCGCGACTTCGTGCCGATGACGATCCCCGAGGCCTACACCAACGTGAGCGCCATCGGCGTCGAGTCGGCAGCCTATTTCGACGAGCTTGCCCGCGCGGGACGCATGAAGGGGGCGCGCGGCGGGGGACGGCCGACGGGGCGGCTGACGTCGGCCGTGGACTTCGTGCAAGCGCAGCGCGTGCGCATGATGATGATGATGAAATTGGCCGAAGCGACTGACGGGCTCGACGTCTACCTGGTCGCCTCGAACAACAATCCCGGCGCGCCGCAGCCGCCGAGGCCAGAAGGACAGCCGCCCGGACCGCCGCGCGGCGGCAACAATCGCCCGCAGGGGCCGGCACAGCGCCACTCGACGATGGCCAACCTCGCGTGCTACCCGGCGATGAACATGCCGAACGGTTTCAGCGAATTTGGCTCACCGACGAACGTGACGCTGTTCGCCCGGCCCTATATGGAAAATGAGCTGATCGCGCTGGGCAAGGCGTATCAGGATGCGGCCGGGCATCACCTGATCAAGCCGTCGAAGCTCGACGCGCCAACGTAGTCCGGCGTCACAGGTTCACGTTTTTCGCGAACCTGTGAAACCACGACCCTTGCACCGTGAGCCGCTGCATCCGCGAGTTCCACTTCGCGGGATCGGCAAACAGGCAGACGCCAGGGGTATTGCCGAGCACGAGGATGCTCACGGAGTAATACGCGGCGGTGGCCAGAAAGGCCGGGGCCCAGAACATGCCGAGCACGGCAAAGAGCGCCAGGCCCATCACCGAGAGCGCGAAGAGATCGACGGCCACGGCAAAGCACCGCAGCCCGAATCCGCTGACCAGCGCGCCATCGCCGAACCAGGCGCCCGCGGCCGGTGCCTGCACGCGCAGCGTGGGATTCGGCGGCGCCAGGCGCTGAGCGGCAGCGGCCGGGGTCTGCACCGGCCCGGCGGCTGTCTCTTCGGGCTCGGGAAACTGCTCGAGGAACTCTTTGAGCGCCGCCTCCACATCGACCCCGATGGCCGTGGCATACGCGCGCAGGAAGGCGCGCCGGTAAAACCCCGTCGGCCAGCGTGACACATCGTCGTTTTCCAGACCTTCGAGCAACGCGCCGAGAATCTTCGTGCTTTCCGCGATCGCGGCGATCGAAATCTTCCGCCGTTCCCTTTCGTGACGCATCCGCGCGCCAAAACTCATGGTGGTGTGATTGCTCGCAGGCGGGCGGTGACGATGGGCCATTGGTCCCAGGTCACCAGCAATTCATACGCCATTGGTGCACAGGGTGCATCTTCACCGAAACACGCGTGTTGCGCGCGCAACGGGATGCGCGGTGTAGCAACGAACGCTCCGCGAGAGAAGAAACTACCTACCACCCCTTCCTCGCTGTCGAAATTCTTGCGCTGTGATCGTCATACCACCATGACCACACTCCTGACGACCGCAGCACTGCTGACGTCGATCCTCCTCGCGGCGGCGCCCGCTCTCGCGCAGACGCCCGGGCCGGCGGAGACCGCCGCCCGCGCCAAGGCGACGCTGGCAGATTTCTCGTGGCTCATCGGCGAATGGGACGGCACCGGACTGGGCGGAGAGACCCAGGAAATGTGGAGCCCTCCGGCCGGCGGCGCCATGATGGGCCTGTTTCGCCAGCTCAAAGCTGGCCAACTGGTGTTTTACGAATTCCTCACGCTGGTCGAGCGCGATGGATCGGTCGTGCTTCGCCTGAAGCACTTCCACCCCGACCTGACCGGATGGGAAGAAAAGGCGCAAGTGCTCGAGTTCCCCCTTGTCAGCCTGACGCCCACGCAGGCCGTCTTCAACGCCATGACCTTTGCCCACGAGACCCCCGACGCGTTCAGCGTCCGGCTGCGCCTCGAGGACAAGTCCGGTACGGTCCGCGAGGAACTGTTTGAATATCGACGGGTCCGGCGGTGAGGTTCCCGGCTTCACAGGTTCACGGCTTCGGTAAAATGGCCGAATGGTGAAAGCTGGCCGCAATGACGCCTGCCCCTGTGGCAGCGGAAAAAAGTACAAGAAGTGCCACGCGCTCAAGCCGCAAGGCAGCAAGATGAGCAAGTTGATGGTCGCTCTGCTCGTGGCCGTGCTGGCGGGGGGTGTGTACGCCGCGGTGGTCGGATTCGGCGACGAGGGAGCGGCGGTGGCCGGCCCGGGCCAGGTCTGGTCACCCGAGCATGGTCACTATCACTGAGATTCACGGGTTCAACCCGTGAACCTCATTCCCGCAACGCGATCACCGGGTCCACTCGACTCGCGCGCCGGGCAGGAGCCCAGCAGGCCACCGCCGCGAGCGCCAGCAGGACGAGCGGGACTCCACCAAAGACTGGCGCGTCCAGACGGCCGCGCATCAGGTGTGTATACAGAAACGCGGCGGGCAGCCAACCGATAATCGCGCCGATCGCGACGACCTTCAGCCCCTCCCCGACGATCTGCCGGCGCACCGCCCGGCCGCTGGCGCCGAGGGCCATTCGCACCCCGATCTCCGCCGTCCGCTGCGACACGTTATAGGCCACGACGGCGTAGATCCCGATCGCGGCCAGCATGAGGATGAGCGGGCCGAGCACGACGAACATCCGGGCCGGAATCTTCCGCAGCGCCAGATTCATGTCGATGTGCTCGGTCATCGTCCGTACGTTGTAGAGCGGAATGGACGGGTCGACTGACTCCACGACGCGGCGGATGGCGGGCACCAGAAGAGTCTCATCGCCCAACGCCGTCCGGACGTGAATCTCGCCGATGCGCGACGGGCGATCGCGATACGAAAGATAGACCGCCGGCGTCGGCGGCTCGGAGAAGGAGTCGCTGAGCGACGTGCGGACGATGCCCACGATCGTGTGCACGCTGTCGCCGAACCATAGCTGACGCCCGAGCGCCTCGCCGCCATCCAGCAATCGCGTGACAAAGGCCGCGTTGACGATCGCCTGCCGGGGCGCTGACTTATCGGAGAGGCCGGCGAAATCGCCGCCCGCAAGAAACGGAATGCCCATCGTCTCGAAGTACCCCGGCGTCACGACATTGGAGACCGCACGATCGCGTGAGCCGTCAGTCCGCGCGCGTCCTTCAATCACGAACGACCGCACTGGCAGCCCGTGTATGTCGAGCGGCATCGACAGCGCGATTGCCGCGGCCTCCACATCGGGCAACGCGCGCAGACGCGACAGCAGGTCATCCGCGAACTGGCGTGCCCGGTCGTCGTCTACGGGACGTCCCGGGTCGTAGCCGGCGAGCAGAATGCCCTCGGTCCTGAAGCCGGGATTGACGTCCTGAGTCTCCCGGAAGCTCTGAAAGAACAGCGCGGCCGCCACCAGGACCATCATGGCGAGGGCCACCTGTGCGCCCATCAGCAAACCGCGAAGGCGGCGATGCGCGGGCGTGCCGCCGCCATGGCGCATGACGAGTTGTGGTGACAGGCGCGCAAGCTGCAGTGCGGGCGCCGCCCCGAAGACCAACGCACACAGCACACCCAACGCCATCGCGAAGGCGAGACCCGCACCATTGAGCTCGGTATGAAATCGCACGGGGAATTGCGCCGTAAACGGCACCGCTCGCAGGGCGTTACTGCCCCACCAGGCGATGAGCGCTCCCAGCGACGCGCCAAGCAGGCCGAGCATCAGGTTTTCGACGAGCAGCAGCCGCGCGATACGCCACGACCCTGCACCGACGGCGAGGCGAACCGCGATGTCCTTGACACGCGTGCTCGCCCGCGCGAGCACGAGGTTGGCCGTGTTGCCACACACCGCGAGCAGGAGCAGCAACATGACCGCCTGTAGAACCGCAAGCCCCTGCAGCAACAAACCCTGTGGCCCGCGAGACGCTCTCCAGAACGGCAACACCTCCGCCGTCATCCCGGTGTTCGTCGCCGGGAACTCCTGCGAGAGGCGCTGCATGGCCGCCGCAACTTCGGCCTGCGCCGTGCGCGCGGTCGCGTCAGACTCGAGCGTTCCCATCGCGTAGTAGCCGCGGATGCTGCGATCGTCCAGCTCAGGCGAGCCGCCAAGCAGCACCGGCGCCAGCGTCGCGGGTACCCACATGTCGAACTGCAAGCCGAGCACTGTACCCAGAAAGCCCTCGGGCGCGACGCCGACGATCGACAACTCGGCGTCATTCACTCGCAGCGTCCGGCCGACAACGTCTGACGACCCGCCCAGCCGGGTCAACCAGTAGTCGTGCGACACCACCGCCACGGGTTCGCGTCCCGCGGCCCTCACCTCATCCGGTCGCAGGAAGCGGCCGCGTGCCGGCCGCAAGCCAAGTGCGTCGAAGTAATTTCCGGAGACGAGCAACGCATACGTGCGCTCGGTCCGCGGAGGTGTTCCGACGTTGAGCGGCACCATCCGGAATGCCAGGAGGTTGTCGAGCGACGGGACCTGCCGTTTCAGATCCAGGTACTCTTGCCACGACGACCCGGGTCGCACGTGGCCCTCGCCACGTGTCTCAATCAGGTGGAACGAAGACGCGTCGGCGACTCCGGGAATGGGTCGAAACACCAGCGCTTGAATCCACGAGAACACGACCGTGTTCACGCCAATGCCGATGCCGAGTGAGAGCACGACCACCATCGCCATGACGGGCGTCCGCGCCAGCGCACGAAGCGCAGATATCACATCGCTACTCATGCCCCCTCAACGCCCCGTGAATGCCCGCACCGGATCGATCGTGCTGGCCAGACGCGCCGGCAGCGAGCCGCAGACCGTTCCTCTTACCACGATGCACATGTGCGCGCTGCTTTATGACTCAGCCAACCTGAACGGGCCCTGAACGGTCCACACCGGGACCCGGCAACTGCAACTGCACACGCAGGCCGCCGAGCGACGACTCATCGAGCGCAATCGAGCCTTCGTACAGCTCCGCGAGGTCGCGCGCAATCGCCAGGCCCAAACCCGAGCCGGGCGCGGCCTGGTCGGCGCGAACGCCGCGCTGCAACACGGCCTCCCGCATCGACGGCGCGATGCCTGGCCCGTCGTCTTCGACCGTGATCACGATGCGCCCGTCGCCGTTGGCTGACGACACGGCGACACGCGTCCGCGCCCACTTGCAGGCGTTGTCGAGCAGATTACCGAGCATCTCGTCGAGGTCTTCGCGCTGGCCGCAAACCAGGTGCTGTTCCGGAACCTGGACGTCGATGGAGAGCCCGCGGTCGGCGTGCAGCCGCTCCAGCGTGCGCACGATTCCCAACGCGGACTCCGCAACCGAACAGCGCGCGCCCGGCGCGGCGCCCGAGGCCGCCGCGCGCGCATGCGCGAGGTGATAATCGATCTGGCGGTGCATCCGATCCACCTGCTGCGACAGCGTCTCGGCAAGATCGCGGTGTCCGGCCGCGGCCGCGCGGTCGGCTTCGTGGCGCAGCACGGCAAGCGGCGTCTTGAGACCGTGCGCAAGGTCTCCCGCCCTGGCCAGCGCGTCGGCCACGCGCCGGTCGCGATGGGCGAGCAGCGCGTTGAGGTCGTCGACGAGCGGCTGCACTTCCGCCGGGAACTCGCCAGACACGACGCGGTCCCGGCCCGTGTGGACATCGGCGAGCCGCCTGCGCAGCTCGTGAAACGATGCCATCCCATGCTGGACGATCCGTGCGCCGGCAATCATGAGGGCGGTGGCGAGCACCAGCGTCAGCGTAATCCACACTGGTTGGGTGAACGCAGCAAAACCGAGAAACAACAGCACGAAGGTCAGATGCGCGACGTACAGAAGCCCCGCGGTCCACAACAGGGATCCGACGACGAGCCGCACGCGGAATGACGACCAGACCGGCCTCATGGCGCGCCGGTGACCCGATAGCCGAGCCCTCGCACGGTTTCGATGAACGAGGCGCCCAGCTTGCGGCGCAGCCGCGCGATGAACACCTCCACGGTGTTCGAATCGCGGTCGAACGTCTGGGCGTAGATGTGTTCGGTCAGCTCATGTTGAGACACGACGCGACCGCGATGGTGCATCAGGTACGACAACACCCGGAACTCATGGCTCGTGAGCCTGACCGGCGCTCCCTCGCGCGTGACCGTTGCGAGCCTCGTATCGAGCTCCACGGCGCCGACACGCAGCGACGAGGACACGTGGCCGGCTGCACGCCGTATGAGCGCGCGGAGGCGGGCCATCACCTCTTCCATGCGAAACGGTTTGGCCATGTAGTCGTCGGCGCCGCCGTCGATGCCCTGGACCTTCTCGTGCCAGCTGCCGCGCGCGGTCAGCACCAGCACCGGGACGGTCATGCCGGCCTCCCGCCACTGGCGTAACAGCGTGAGCCCGTCGGCGTGCGGCAGGCCGAGGTCGAGCACGATCGCGTCATAGCTTTCCGTCTGCACGAGAAAGTCGGCGCGCAGACCGTCGCTCGCGGCGTCAACCGCGTAACCGCCGTCACCAAGCGCGCCGACGAGCTGACCCGACAACGACGCTTCGTCCTCGACCACGAGCACCCGCACAGACCGGTTATATCGCAGCCCCGCCTGAACCGCATCTGAACGGACGCTGACAAGAGCCGACACAGATTTCGCCGATTGCACAGACACAACCGCCAAGACAGATTGCACAGATTTCACCGATCTTACAGATCAATATTCCCATCGACTCTCAAGTTGTGCGGATCCCGGCTCCCTTGACCTGTCAACATGGTCAACAGATCAAAAATAGATCTGTGTAATCAGTGAAATCGGTGTTGGCTCCTGTGGGCACGGTGCTCTTGGCTGCGGCAAGCGTGACGCCCAGGGGAGGCCATTCGAGTTGCGCGATGACAGGGCTATAGTAAACGGATCAAGAATTGATCTGTGTATTCGGTGAAATCTGTGTTGGCCCTCGTGAGTCGGTGTAATCAGTGAAATCGGTGTTGGCTCTTGCGGGCACGGTGCTTGTCGCCGCGGCGAGCGTGGCGATGGCCGCGGTCAGGCAGGCGCCCAGTCGCCCGCCGGATATTCACTACACACCCACGCGACAGAACGTGGCCGAGGCGATGCTCGCGCTGGCCGGCGTCGGCAGGGCCGACGTCGTATTCGACCTGGGCTCGGGCGATGGGCGGCTGCCGATTCTCGCGGCGCAACTCCATGGGGCGCGCGGCGTCGGCGTCGAGATCGATCCGAAGCTGGTGGCAATTGCCAGGGCCAACGCGAAGGACGCGGGCGTGAGCGACCGCGTGACGTTCATCGAAGGCGACCTCTTCGCCGCCGACATCTCCACGGCCACGGTCGTCACGCTGTATCTGTCGACCTCGTTGATGCGCCAGATCGAGCCAAAGCTCAAGTCCGAACTGCGCCCGGGCGCACGCATCGTGTCGCACCAGTTCTGGTTTGCCGGCTGGCCTGCCGACCGCACAGTACGCGTCGATGCCTCCGAGCTCTTCCTGTGGCAGATCCCCGATCCCTATCGCTTGCACGGAGTGGGCCACGACTGACAGCCCCCGACAGAATCAATGCGGTCGTACTCGAGCGTGCTGTTCTTCGCATCCGGCGACGTCGTGCTGACCTCCACCGTCAGGAGCTTGCCATCCGGGCTGACCGAATAACTCTCCTTGACCGACGCGACCGCGCCTGACGCGCTCACCGCGGTTCCCTCGCTGATGAACGCGCGATCCGCCCACCGCGACATCATCGCAATCGTGCCGCCCTGCCCGGCCGGTGTCTGCGTTTTCATTCCCGGGCGGTAGATGCGCGCGTGACCTTCGTTGATCGGGCTTTCGACGACGAGCGTGCCGTTGGCGGGCTGGGTGACGAATAGCATGGGCGGCGCGCCGGCGCCGATGAGGCCGGCCAGTCCCGCCGCGGGATCGATCCGGCTCGCGGCCTCGTCGAGCTTCCATGAGCCGGCGAGCGATGCCGGTGACGCAGGTGACACGGGTGCAGCAGGTGCAGCAGGTGCAGCGGGTGCAGCGGGTGCAGCGGGTGCAGCGAGTGCAGCGGGTGCAGTGGGTGCAGCAGGTGCAGCAGGTGCAGCGGGTGCAGCAGGTGCAGCGGGTGCAGCGGGTGCAGCGGGTGCAGCGGGTGCAGCAGGTGCAGCAGGTGCAGCAGGTGCAGCAGGCCTGGCACGTGACGCCGACTCGCCAGCCGTAGCGGGAAGCGACGAAGCCGCGGGGGCCGAAGTCGGGCGAGCGGAGGCGGAGGAGCCGAGATTGAGGGCGACGATCTTTTCCCGGTCGCGTGCGTACAGTGTCGTCCCGACCAGCGTTGGTGCGGTCCACGTGGTGGTGTCGAAGATCTTCGCTTCCGCCAGGACCGTCGCGCCTTGCGGCGTCAGGCGCGCGAGAGCGAGGTCGCCGTCTTCATCCATGATGATGGTCTTGTCGCCCGCCTGGAGCAGACTCGCGCGGGAGAAGCCGCGGTGCTGCCAGGCCGACTCGCCCGTCTTGATATCGAGCGCCGTCAGAAACGCCGGACCAAAGTCGCCCGTCGTCCCGTACACGAAGTCGCCGACCCGCACGGCGTTGAGGAACATGAAACGCACGCGGTTGGTAAACCACAATTCTTCGGTGATGGTGGCCGTGCCCTGCTTCTTCAACTGGATGGCGCGGCTGCCGGCCTTGTACGCCGAGGAGACGAACAGAATGTTGTCCGCGCCCCAAATCGGCGTCGCGCAGTTGAGATCGTTGCCCGGATCGTGCGGATGCGACCACAGCACGCGGCCGTCGCGTGGATCCAGGGCCGTGATGGTCCCGCCTGCCAGAAACACGAGTTGCGGTTCGCCTTCGAAGTCGATCAGGACCGGCGCCGCGCCCGACGTCAGAAAGTCGCCGGACTTCCACACGACCGCGCCATCACTCTGGCGAAACGCCATCACGGATTGCCCCGGCCCACCCACGCTGCAGATGATGGTGTCGGCAAACGCAATCGGGCTGCAGGCATAGCCCACCTTGACGACCGGGCGAATGAGCAGTTCGGGCGAGCCGAAGTCCTCGATGAGATCGTGCGACCACAGGACCTTGCCGCTCCGCTTGTCGAAGGCAAAGAGCTGTTGATTGGTGCCGATCGTAAAAAGCCGATCGCCGACGATGAGCGGCGTGGAATGGGGGCCTGCGCCAAAGCTGAAGTCCTCGCGGCGCGAGGGGTACTTGTGCTCCCACAGCGTCTGCCCCGTCCTGGCGTCGAGCGCGATGACGGCTTCTGCGGCTTCCCATGGCCCTTGCCGTGCCCGAGCGTTGCCGGCGCGGTACATCGTGTAAAGCCGGCCGTCGTCCACCAGGATTGCGGAGTGACCGGTGCCGAGCGGCCGGCTCCAGACGGTCGGCGGTCCACTCTCCGGCCACGCGTCGGCGAGCCCGGCCCCGTCAACGATGAAGTTCCGATTCGCGCCACCCCATTGCTGCCATTGGGCCGACGCGGGTGCCTGGGCACCGAGCGTCGAGGACCCGACGGTTGCCAGCACGACGATTGCGAGCACTCGGAACCCCGGAACCCTGGAACCCTGGAACCTGGAAACGCTGGAATCGTGGAACCTTGAAATGTTGGAGTGCATACGGCGCGGATTCTACCGCACCCGCGCACTCGACGCGCCTCGGCCGCTGACAAAGGCGAGCCACTCCTGCTCGAGCGACTCGACCGACCGGCCATAGATTTCGAGTAACCGTGCGGCGAAGTCCGCAGAGCGTGCGTAATAGAGCTGGCGCAGCCGCTCCGGCCCATCGCGGTCGAGGAGAAACGCCAGGAACGACGCGCTGGTCTTATAGCCCATGTCAGACGAGCTGCTCCACTTGGCATCGTCGATCAGGTCGGCCAGGCGTGGAACCTGCGAGCGGTTGCGAAACGTCCAGCCATACAGAAACGTTCGTCCGATCGGTCCGTAGCGCTCCGACATCACGGCCGAGGCGAGACCTTCGTTGACGAAGCTCGTGCCGGGACGCCCCAGAGCGTTCTGCATGATGACGTGATTCGCCTCGTGCAGCATCTCCCCCTGGAAGTGTTTTATGACGATCCAGTCAGCGCTGAACCGTGCGCCTCGCACCGCCTTCGGCCAGCTCTTTGATGGTGAGCATCATGCGGCGCTGCATGATGAAGTGCGGTAACTCGAACGTCATGAAGTCGAGGGCCGACGCCCAGACCGGAATGTCGCGATCGCCGATCGTCGACCGGACGATGAATCGCGTCCCTCCAGTCGGCGTGGGGAGCAGCACGAACGCGCCCCACTTCTCGAGCACGATCGCGTGCCCGACCTCCAGGTGCTTCACCCTCCATCCGGGCTCGTTGTCGAAGATGCCGCCCAGATAGCCGCGCTGTGTGGCGCGGACGAGATCGCCGACGCGCCGCGACTGCCACTCCGGCCGGATCTCCAGCACGTTGTGTACGTCGGCGCCAAAGGCGCGCTCGAGCCAGTCGTAATTGTAAAAGCCGGCGCGATCCTGACCGAGCTGGATGAGCCACGCCCACACGTTGGCCGGCGGCGCCTCGATGGTGATGGCGTGCTGGAGCTCCAGCGACACGTCACGCTCGGCCGGGTCACCCGGCAGCGACATCAGGACCTCGTCGCGCGTACTGCCCCACGTGCGGTGCCACGGATAGAGCACCGTGCTGCCAGCGATGTATAGCAGTAAGGCAAAGCCCACACCCACGCCTGCGACGTGCCAGCGACGGCCGTGACTCGGATGCTGCGGCCAACCGGCATGGGCACGCCACAGGCCCAGGAAGAGGAGCGCCGCGTTGCACGCCGCGCCGAACCACAGCGTCGGGTCCGCGAAGCGTGCAAGGGCAACCAGCGACAGGCCGGAGGCGAGCACCAGGAGCGGGCTGATGGCGCGGTCCAGCGGGCCCAGGCCCAGAAGACCCAGACCGGCCGCGACGAAGCCCACCATGCCGATCGCATAGAGCCCCACAGGAATCCAGTCGCCGATCAGCACGGCGGGACCGAGCGAGCCACGCAGGGGCAGGACCGCGTGAGACAGCCCGTGCGCGATCACCAACCATCCCAGTACTCGGACCATCCCTAACGGCATCTGCCTCCTCCGTCTCGTGTCAGGGTGAGCAGCTATATGCGTGCCGACCGGCAGAGGGCGTCCGCGCGCCGATTCTCGAACGAAACAGCGCGCGCGACGTGAGCAAGGGGACCAGCAGCGCGAAGGATTACGAGCGGATGCGGAATTTCCCCCGTGACCGCGGAGGGGGCTTACATCGGCGCTTCGATCGGCGCTTCGATCGTCGGCAGCCGCACGGTGGCCACAGTGCCGCCACCGGGCCGATCCTCGATCGTCAGCGTCCCGCCTTGCTGCTGCGTGAGCCGATTCGCGATCGGCAGGCCGAGGCCGGTACCTCCAGAACGCGTCGTGATGAACGGTTCGAACAGGTGCTCGCGAACTTCGGCCGGCAGCCCTGGCCCGCGATCCAGGATGGCAACCGTACACAGGGCGTCGCTCACGCTCGTGCGCACCTCGACGAAGGCGTCGTCGCTGGCATGACAGGCGTTGAGCAGCAGATTCAGCAACACGGCTCGAATCATCTCCGGATCGGCACGAGCGACCGTGGGTTCGCCGCTCACCTCGATCGTGGCTTTGGGCATCGCCGCGCGCGCGGTGGAGACGACTTCGGGCACCAGCCTGTCGAGCGCAACGCGCTGGAGCTTCGGGGGGTTTGGTTTCGAATACGTGAGGATGTCCTTGACGGTCTGATTGAGCGCGTCGATGCGCACCAGCATCGGGGTGATGATCTCCCGACCCGGCAAGTCCGCCGGCAGCCGGCTGGCGAGAACCTGGAGCGATCCCTTGAGCGCCGCCAAAGGGTTGCGGACCTCGTGCGCCACCACCGCGGACAACCGCCCCATCTGCGTCAGGGCGGCTTCATCGCGCAGCTTCTCTTCGGCCTGTTTGCGTTGCGTGATATCGCTGCGAATTGCCAGGTACTGCCACGGCTTTCCGCGCTCGTCGAGAAACGGCACGATCGTCGTGTCCACCCAGTAAATGGACCCGTCCTTGGCGCGATTGCGCAGCTCGCCGCGCCACACGTGCCCCTGCGCAATCGTGCGCCACAGCGTCCGGATGAACTCCTTCGGGTGATAGCCGGAGTTGATGAGCCGGTGATCCTGACCGATCAGCTCCTCGCGAGTGTATCGGGAAATTTCGCAGAACTTGTCGTTGACGTACGTAATCTTGCCGGTCTGGTCCGTGGCCGCCACGATCGCCGACTGGTCCAGCGCATATTGAATGTCCTGCAGTCGCCGCATCGACGACTCGAGGGCCTCGTGGGTGTCGCGCATTCGAGCGCTCCACGTGTCCACACGGCGCACGTAGGCGACGACGAGGCCGGCCGCGACCCAGATCACCGCAACGGCGATCACGCGGTTCGGCAGGTCGGTGCCTTCCCCCCCGTCGGGCGAGGCATAAAAGCCGACCATCGTCAGCACCGTCGCCGTGGCCGCGACGACGAGCGGCTCGGCCAGGCGAGAGCCGCTCACGAACAGAATGGTCGGGATGATGTAGAGCATCGGCACGGCCACCGCCGCGGGCAGCACGATGTCGGCCCAGAAGATCAACCCAATCAGCAGTCCGGCGATCGCCGGCGACGCGGGCAAGGAGCGAATCTCTCGGAGCGGCGCCATTCAGTAGCGGACGCGCCGCGTCCGGGGGGGCATGGCAAAAGGGGCGACGCGAATCCGCGCATCCAGCGCGGCGACGCCGTGGGCCAGAACATTCAGCGGGTTGATGTCGAGCTCCTGAATCTCGGGCGAGGCATCGAGCAGCGCCGCCACACGCAGCAACGCGTCGCAGAGCGCGGCTTCGTCTGCGGGCGGCGTGCCCCGGTGCCCACGCAGCCGCGCGACGCCGCGGATGTCGTTCAGCATGTCTTCCGCCTCGCGATCGGTCAGCGGACACAGGCGGCACGCGGCATCGCCGAAGAGCTCCACGAGCACACCGCCGCTGCCGCAGAACACGACCGGCCCGAAGGAGGGATCCTGTAACCCGCCGACGAACATCTCGACTCCGGCGCCAGCCATGGGCTGCACGAGCAGGCCGCTCATCCGCGATCCGAGACGGGTTACCAGATCCTGATACGCCGCGCGCACGGCGTGGCCGTCCTGCAGATTCAAGTGCACGGCACCGGCATCGGATTTGTGCAGAATCGCTGGCCCAAACGCTTTGAGCGCCACCGGATACCCAAGTTCTCCCGCCTGGCTGACGGCATCGTCTTCGTCGCGGACCAATCGCAGTGGGACGGCAGAGACACCGAGCGCGTCGAGCAGACGCTGTGCATCAACGGGCCCCAGCCACCCCGCCTCGCGCGCCAGCGCCTCTTCGATGATGGCCCGGGCTGCGGCGACCTCCGTCGCAAAGTCTGGTATCTGGCCGATCGGGCGTCGGCGCCACTCGGCATGGTCAGTGACACGGGCAAGCGCGGAGATCGCCGCTTCGGGGAATCGGTACGCCGGGATCGGCGCCAGCATTGGAATGGCGCCCTCGACTCCCATGAACGTGGCCAGGACCGGCTTGCTCGCGGTCCGTGCGACGTCCGTCATGGCGGCAGCGACGTCCGGCGCGGCCGTCACCAGCGGCGGGATGAAGATCGTCAACAGGCTGTCGACGTTGGGGTCGGCGAGCAGCAGCCGCATCGACTGCGCATAGTGGGCGGCCGAAGCGGTGGCGAGCGTGTCCACGGGATTCTGGAACCCGGCGGCCGGCGGCAGGAACACGCGCAGTGCCGCGACCGTCTGATCGAGCAGTGGGGTGACCTCCAGCCCTCGGCCTTCGCACGCATCGGCCGCGAGAATTCCCGGCCCACCCGCGTTGGTGAGAATGGCGACGCGCCGCCCGCCGGGCAGCGGCTGCCGGTCGAGCAGCATCGCAACGTCGAACATCTCTTCGATCGTCGTCGTGCGGATCACGCCGGCTTCGTGGAACAGCGCGCTCACGATCGTGTCGCTCGACGCCAGCGCCCCTGTATGCGACGACGCGGCGCGCGCGCCGGCGTCGGACCGCCCGGCCTTGACCGCGACAATCGGCTTGCTGCGGCCGACGGCGCGCGCAAGCTGACCGAACTTGCGCGGGTTGCCGAAACTTTCCAGATACAGCAGGATGACAGCCGTCTTCGGATCGTCCGCCCAGTACTGAATCAAATCGTTCGACGAGACGTCCGCCTTGTTGCCGATCGAGGCAAACGTCGAGATCCCGAGATTCACGCGGCGCGCGTAATCCAGAATCGCCAGTCCCAGCGCGCCGCTTTGCGTGCTGAAGGCGACGCGGCCCGCGGGCGGAAATACGGGCGAAAACGTCGCGTTGAGGAGCACGGCGGGATCCGCATTGAGCAGGCCCATGCAGTTGGGACCGATCATCCGCATGCCGGCGTCGCGCACGATCCCAAGCAGCTCGGCCTCGCGCGCCCGCCCGGTGACGCCGATTTCGGAAAACCCGGCACTGATGACGACGAGCGCCTTGACGTGCCTGGCGGCGGCATCGCGGGCGACGTCCAGCACGCTGGCCGCCGGGACGACGATCACCGCGAGGTCGATTTCTTCAGGGATCTCCGTCAACCGCGCGAACGCCGGCAGCCCCTGAATCTCCCTGGCAACTGGATGCACGGGAACGATTCGGCCACGATACCCCGTCGTGCGCAGGTTGTTGACAATCTCCGCCCCCACCGAACCGCGTTCGCGGCTCGCGCCCACGATGGCCACGGAGGCGGGCTCGAAGAACGGCCGCAACGACGCCCGGGCCGCCACGCTGGCGCGCGCCGCACTCCGCGAGGTGAACGTCGTCGTCTGTTCGAGCGACAGCACCACCTCCAGGACCCCCTGGTCGCTCTTGGACCGTACCGTGAAGCCCGAGTCCACGAACACCTGCAGCATCCGGTGGTTGGCGCTCATCACCCAGGCGTAAAAGGTCTCGATGCCGCGCGGACGTGCATGATCGGCGAGCTGCTCGAGCAAGCGCGTGCCCACCCCGCGCCCTTGCATGGCATCCGCGACGAGAAACGCCGCTTCGGCGCTGCCAGGCTGTCCCGTGATGCGCGCGTACTGCGCGAGCGCGACGATGTCGCCGCCGCATTCGGCGACGAGCGCGAACTCATCGTCTCCGTCGGCGCTCAGTAGCCGATCGATGGCGGCCTGAGCGGGTCGAGGATTGAAGAAGCGGAAATACACGCTGTCCGGCGACAACGCCTCCAGAAAGCGGTTGAGCGGCGCCGCGTCGTCTGGACCAAGCGGCCGCACCCGCAGCGTCGTGCCGTCGCGCAGGACGACATCACAGTCCGGATTGGAGGAACGCGTCACTTCAGCTCGAACTATTTTGACCCAGCTGACGGATCTTCCAGCCGAGCGTCAGCAGGAATCCGAGGATTAGGAGCGTCGCAACCGCCAGACCCTGGCGGCGGAACTGTAGTTCCTCGAGCGCACGTTCGCCTTCCTTCTGGCCGTTCTCTGCCGCGTCGATCCCCTGGGTCGCCGCTTCGGCAAAGGATTCCAGCGCAAACGTGTGCACCAGGACGCGCGACTGGATCTGTTGCTCGCGC
This sequence comes from Vicinamibacterales bacterium, assembly GCA_035512515.1. Taxonomy (GTDB): domain Bacteria; phylum Acidobacteriota; class Vicinamibacteria; order Vicinamibacterales; family UBA2999; genus JACCSI01. The sequence goes on along the minus strand of DATKDY010000140.1, from coordinate 16,886 downwards.
GCGGTCTGCAGCGCCATGCGGGCATCGTCCACGAGCATGCCGGCATGTTCGGCCTGATCCACGACGGCGCGCGCGCTCGACAGCGTCGTTGACAGCCGGTCGAGCGTGTCCCGCATCGTGGTGATCGTGGTCGCGCCATTCATGCTCGCGTCATGACACGTGGCGCAGACGGCGGGCTCGGCGAGCCCGATGAGCGCGTCACCGGGCGGCAGGATCGCGTGATTGTCGTGGCACACGAGGCACTCGGCCTGCCCCATGGCATCGAAGATGACCTTCTTCGGGCTCGCCCTGAACAGGTCGGCTTCGCGAACATGACACTGTGCGCAGACGTTGGCGACTTCCGTCACGCCTGGAGGCGTGGCGCCGTGACTGCCGTGACACGTGTGGCAGGTCGGCGCCGAGGTGTCGCCCCGTTTGAGGAGCGCCGTCGCGTGAACGCCCGACGACCAGTCGCCAAGCGGCGTCGTCGTGTGGCCAAAGGCCTGCATCAGCGTGGTGTCCGCGTGACACCGGGCGCACGTTCTGGCGGCGTTGAGCGGCGCCACCGGGGATCGGGTATCGCGAACACGGACCACGCCATGCGCGCCGTGGCAGTCGGAGCACGTCGCAACGCGTGTCTCCCCGGCAGCCATGGCCTGGCCATGTGCGCTCGTCAGGTACTGGGAGAACTGGTCGATCCGGACCTGCGGGTCGAACTGACGCATGTAGGCGGCGTCACTGTGACAGCGCGAGCACATCGGCGCGATCGCGGTGCGTGGCAGGGCCGCGTCGGCTGCCGCATCGCGGCGCGCTCCGGCCGTCGTATGACACGACGCGCACTGCAGACCGGACGTGGCATGCACATCGCCCTGGAAGGCCGCCTCGGCTTGCGCACGCGCGTCCTGCGCGCGCACGGCAGTCACCGGGCCAGCCAGTGTCAACGCCACGACGAAGAGGAACGTCCACATCGTCATCAGTGCGCCCCTCCCTCGGACGTGAGCGCCAACACCGTGAGCACGACCAGTGCGAAAATGACGACCACCGCCGCCCCGCGCAAGACGTGCCGCGAGCGGTCCGACGTCGTCCAGAACGGCACGGTCAGCACGGCGAGGCCGAAGATCCCGAGCGCCGCCAGCACGAACAACTCGCCGCTCAGGCCGAAGACGGTCGCGGGCGCGTATTTGAGCGCCTGGAACATCCAGAGGAAGTACCACTCCGGGCGAATCCCGGCCGGCGCGGGCGCAAACGGGTCGGCCTTCGCGCCAAGCTCCCACGGATAAAACGCCGACAGCCCCGCCAGCAACGCCAGCGCCAGGGTCCAGCCAAACAGCTCGCGCAGCACGAAGTGAGGCATGAAGGGCACGACGCGAATCGGGCGGCCGCTGCGCGCGGCCGTGGCTTCGTCGGCCGGCGGCACGCTCATGCCGTGCGCCTGCACGAGCAGCAGATGGAGGACAATCAGCGCGGTCGCCATCATCGGCAGAATGGCCACGTGCAGGGCAAACAGTCGCGTCAAGGTGGCGCCGGTGACGTCAGGGCCGCCGCGCGTGAGGTGCACGAGAAAGTCACCGAGGACGGGAACCGCTGACAGGATGTCGGTGCCCACGCGCGTGGCGAAGAATGCGAGTTGATTCCACGGCAGCAGGTAGCCGGTGAAGCCGAAGCCGAGCGTGAGGCCCAGCAACACAATCCCGCTCACCCACGTGAGCTCACGGGGCCGGCGATACGAATGCAGAAACAGCACCGTGATGAGATGTGCTACCGCAGCCGCGACCATCAGATTGGCCGACCATGCGTGGATGGATCGGATCAGCCATCCAAACGGCACACGCGCCATGATGAACTGCACGCTTTCATACGCTTCCGTCGCGCTCGGGCGGTAGTACAACAGGAGCAGCGCGCCCGTGCCGACCTGGATGGCGAAGAGAAACAGCGTCATGCCGCCGAGGTAATAGGCAAACGCGTAGCGATGCTGGGGAACGGTCTTGTGGCGCACGGCCCCGACCAGGGGATCGATGGGCAGCCGCTCGTGCACCCACGCACGAACACTCGAGACCATTTACGCCCTCCGCACGACGACGTCATCGTCCTGCACGAGGACTTCGAAGCGATCGAGCGGCCGCGGCGGCGGGCCCTCGATGTTGCGGCCGTTCAGGTCATAGTGGCCGTTGTGACACGCGCACCAGATGTGCTCGAGGTCGGGCCGGTACTGCACCGTGCAGGTCAAGTGCGTGCACGTGGCAGAAAACGCGAGTAACTCTCCGGCGGTCGTTCGCAGCACCATGACCGCCGTCGTCCCGAATGCGATGATGCGGCCGCTGTTGGGGGCAAAATCCGCCGCCTTGCCCGCAACCACGGACGGCGGCGCCGCTTCGGCGACGTCCGGCGGCACGAGGTAGCGTGCCACCGGATAGACGATCGACGCGAGCACCCCGGCCAGCCAACTGCCGAGCAGCCAGTTGAGAACGTCGCGACGGCCCTCAGTCGGGTTGCGCGTCATGACGGGCCTCACTTTTTGAGCGTCTGCAGATATGCGACGAGCGCGTCCACGTCCTCCTTGGGCAGTGAGGCAAACGCCTTCATCGGCGGCTTGCGGGTGGTGTTGTGCTTCTTGGTCATCTCGGCCGGGTTGACGATCCATTCACGCAGTTCAGTGGCCGAAAGCTTCGTGCCCACCCCGTCGAGCGCACCGTTCTTGTTGCCTTTGCCGGCGACGGCATGACAGAGGCTGCACTTCTGCGCGACAAACACGGCCTCGCCCTTCGCCACGTCCCCGGCCTGCTCGCGCGCTCCCAGGACCACACTCGCGCCCAACACCGCTGCGACAACGCACATTAGCCGAACCATAGAGTCCCTCCGTGCGCGGGTGACGCGGCGCACCCTGTCATCCCTCGGCGAAATTGCCACGAGATATCCTTGACGCGGTGAGCTGGTCGCCTTGGCCCCGTGCTCAGCAAGACCACTGCCGCGAGCGATTCCGGCGTGACAGTCGTCAAATCCCGGTTTTCCGCAGCTCAGAATATCGGGTTCGCGCAGGGTTAAGGGGAATTTTTCGCGACGATCGCGGGAAAGTGCCGCTGCAGCCACTTCACGGTCTCGAGTACCGGCACGATGGTCGCCGCCAGGCTGGTGACCAGCACCCACTCCGGCCACGAGAGCGAGAACGTGCCGAACGCGGCGTGGAACACCGGAGCCTGCACGATGATGGCCAGCAGGACGACCTCCCAGCCCACGGCGGCGTTCAACCAGCGATTCCGGAACGGCGCCCGGAGGACCGAGTGATGGTCCGACCGGAAGTTGTACGCCTTGAAAAACTGAATCAGCACCAGCGAGACGAACGTGAGCGACATGGCCTCGGGCAGAGGCCGGCCGCTTCTGAGCAACCACATGAACAGCCCCAGGTTGATCAGGCCTGACCACAAGCCGCCCACGACGATGAGCGTCGTCAGCGCTGGCGTGAAGATTCCCGCACGCGGGTTGCGCGGCTGCTGCCGCATCAGATCGCCCTCGGGCGGATCGACGGCCAAAGCCAGCGCCGGCAAGCCATCGGTCGCGAGATTCACGTACAAAATCTGCACCGCGGTCAGCGGCAACGGCACGGCGGCAATCGTGGCGCCGGCCATCAACACGATCTCACCCACGTTCGACGACAGCAGGTAGCCGAGATACTTGCGGATGTTCGCAAACACCAGGCGCCCTTCCTCTATCGCGGCGACGATGGTGGCGAAGTTGTCGTCGAGCAGCGTCATGCCGGCGGCTTCCTTGCTGACGTCGGTGCCCGTAATGCCCATCGCAATGCCGACGTGCGCTTTCTTGAGCGCCGGGGCGTCGTTGACGCCGTCGCCCGTCATCGCGACTACGGAGCCGCGACGCTGCCACGCGTCGACGATGCGCAGCTTGTCCGACGGCGAGACGCGCGCGTACACCACGATGTCCGAGACGCTGCGCGCCAGATCGTGGTCCGACATGGCTTCGAGCTCGGCGCCGGTCACCACGCGGCCCGTGCGCATGCCGAGCTCCGCCGCCACGCTGCGCGCCGTGAGCGGATGATCGCCGGTGATGATGACGGGCGTGATGCCGGCGCTTTCACACGTCTCGACGGCCATCCGGGCTTCCTCGCGCGGCGGGTCCATCATGCCGGCCAGGGCCAGAAACGTCATCCCGCGTTCGGCATCGGCCATGCTGGCCTCGCGCTTCCGCGCCAGCGCGAGGACGCGGAGCCCCTGCGCGGCCCATTGCCGCTCGATATCCTTCACCCGCTCGATATCGCGGTCGTCCAACGGCACATCGCGCCCGTCGACTTGCTGCCGCTCGCAGCCAGCGAGGACGGCGTCGGCCGCACCCTTGCCGTACGCGATGCGTTCTCCACTGACCTGGTGCAGCGTCGTCATGCGCCGCCGATCGGACGAAAATGGCATCTCATCCACGCGCGGGCATTGCGCGGCGAGCTCCTCGTGATCCAGTCCTGCCTTGGCGGCGGCGACGATTAACGCACCCTCAGTGGGATCGCCATCGATGTGCCATTGCCCATCGTGGAAGCGCAGTTGAGCGTCGGACGCCAGAACGGCAGCCTTCAGCGCATCGTGCACATCGCCGGAAATGAGCATGGGCTGCGCATCAGCATCGAGAAACGCGCCGATCGGTTCGAATCCTGTTCCGGTGACCGTCACCAGGCGGCCGCCAACCAGCATCTGCCGGACCGTCATCTCGTTGCGCGTCAACGTGCCGGTTTTGTCCGAGCAGATCACCGAGATCGTGCCAAGCGCTTCGACCGTGGGGAGGCGCCGCACGAGCGCCTGGCGCTTGACCATGCGCCGCACGCCGATCGCCAGCGAGATGGTCACCACGGCCGGCAGCGCTTCAGGTACCACAGCCACCGCCAGCGCGATCCCGAACATGAACATCTCGAGCAGCGGCGCGCCGCGCCAGAGCCCGAGACCAACGATCATCAGGACGATGACCGCAGCCGCCTTGCCGAGCAGCCGTCCGATCCGATCCAGGTTCTCCTGGAGCGGCGTCGGCCCGCTCGACACCGTCTGCACGAGACGGCTGATGGCGCCGAACTCGGTCCTGGTGCCTGTGCTGACCACGACCGCCGAGCCGCGACCGCGGGCCACGAGCGTGCCCGCAAACGTCATGTTGGAGCGGTCCCCAATCGGCAGCGCGTCTGCCGCGAGCGGCATGGGTGTCTTGCGGACCGCCGTGGACTCGCCGGTGAGCGCGGATTCGTCCAGCGCGAGATTGAAGGCCGCCGTCACTCGCGCATCGGCCGGCACGCGGTCCCCTTCGTGGAGCAGGACGACGTCTCCCGGCACGACCTCGCCGGCAGGGATGGTCAACTGCTGCCCGTCACGGAGCACGTGTGCGGTGGGCGCCGCCATCCGGCACAGTGCTTCGAGCGATCGCTCGGCGCGGTACTCCTGCACGAACCCGAGCACCACGGCGAACAGCACGATGACGGCGATGACCACCGCTTCCAGCGCGTGGCCGGTGAGCCCGGACACGACGGTGGCCGCCAGCAGAATGAGCACGAGGACGTTTTTGAACTGCGCCGCCAGCGTGTGCCACGCGCTGGTCTGCTCGAACGCGGCCAATTCGTTGGGACCGTACTGCCGCAGCCGCTGTCGCGCCTCGTCCGGCGAGAGCCCCCCTTCACGCGTCCCGACCCGTTGAAAGACGTCCTCGACGGTGAGCGCGTGCCAGCGAGGCGGCTCAGCCGAAGCCGCGGTATTGGCGACTGGTTCGTTCACAGCGGGCATGTTCGCCTCGAGTGCAAGTGAGCCGCCAGGCACACCTGGATCGACAAGCTCTCGACATCTCAGCTTTCAGCGTCGGCGGCTGCCTTCAGCAGCACCACGCGCCAGGAAAGTCGCAGCGCTGGGGAAGTTTTCGCACGTTACGTCGCAAGAAGCACGAGCGTCAGCACATACACGACTTCTGGCAACGACGTGGAGACGGCCATGAACAGACTGCCGACGAAACCTTCCGACAGGTCGGTCAACTGCGCAAAGCGCTCGGCGATGCCAGGCAGCAGTGTGGCGGCAAGCACGAGAAGCGTCGCATTCACCCCAAACAGCGCGACGGCGCGATTGACTGGAATATCGCGGTGACGTAGTTCTTCGACGATCTGATCGAGCAGCGCCAGGATCAGCAGATTGAACAGGCACGCCCGATGGCATTGCCGACGGCGATGTCGGGAACGTCGAACAGCAGAATGCCGCTGGCGCCGCTCACGAGTTCAGGAAGCGATGTCACCGCCGCCAGCAGCGTCCAACCCGACCCATGTCCCACCGGCTCCCGATTTCTCCGCAATGACATCGCGGTACCGTGACAGACGGACGCCCGCGAAGACGATCACGGCCGCGCAGATCACGAACTGGGCAACGACGAGGACAATCGGCGGCATGGCTCCTCGAGTGGATCGCGGGTTGCAACATAATCAGACATGGTCCGCTTTACTCACATTCTGTGCCCGGTGGACGGCTCGGCGTTCGCGACGCGCGCGCTCCGCCATGCCGCGGCGTTCGCACGCGAGTATGGCGCGGCGCTCACGGTGCTGACCGTCCGTCCGACGATGCCGGCGCTGGGCATCTGGGCCGCACCCAACCTGATGCTGCCACCCGTGCTGCCGGACGACCGCGAGCGGACATTTGCCGCGTTCCAGACATTCGCGCAGGACACGACCGGGCTGCCCGATGTGCGGGTGCTGCTGCAGGACGGGCCCGTCGTCGGCGAGATTCTGCGCGAAGCGCGCGAATGGCCGGCCGATCTGATTGTGATGGGCACGCGCGGCGCCTCTGGATTCGAACGGTTCATCCTCGGCTCTGTGACGGAAAAGGTGCTGCGGCGGGCGGCCGTCCCCGTGCTGACGATTCCGCGCGACTCGATCGAGGCGCCCGACCTGGCATTCAAGACGGTGCTCTGCGCATTCGACCGATCGGACGCCTCGGCACGAGCGCTGGATTACGCGGTGATGATCGCGCGGGAATCGGGCGCGCGGGTCGTCCTGGCGCACATCGTCGAGCAGTTTCTGAACGAGGATCCGCAGTTTGCGCGCCACTTCGACAACAGGGATTGCTTCCGGGCGGCCGAGCCCGAGCTTCGTGCGTGGTATGCCGCGCGGGTGCCGCCCGAGGCGCGTGCCGCGTGCGACGTCGAGTTGGAGCAGCGATGCGGGAAGGCGAGCACAGAGTTGCTCGCGATCGCGCGCGAACGCCAGGCAAAGCTCATCGCGGTGGGCACGGCGAGCACGGCGGCGATGTTTGGGTCGACGGCGCACACCATCGTGCGGTCGGCAGACGTGCCCGTGCTCGTCGTGCCGCCGCCGGAGGAGCCGAGATGATTGAAATCAAGCGAATACTCTGCCCGATTGATTTTTCGGATTTCTCGCAGCGGACAGCCGACCACGCGCTGGCGATCGCGCGGTGGTATGAGGCCACCGTCACGCTGCTCCACGTGCGCGCGCTGGTGCCCATTGCGCCCGCCGTACCGGAGATGCTCCCGGCCATGGCCCTCACCGCCGAGGATCGCGACGAGCTGCTGGCCGCTCTCGCCCGATTCGTCCCCGCCGACGCGGCCGTGACGATCGAGCGGGAAGTGGTCGAGGGCCACGCTGCCACCGAGATTGTCGAACGCGCCAAGGCCATGTCGAGCGACCTCGTCGTCCTGGGCACGCACGGGCGCTCGGGGTTCGAGCGCCTGCTGCTTGGCTCGGTCACGGAAAGAGTGCTGCGCAAATCGCCTTGCCCCGTGCTGAGCGTGCCTCGTCATGCCGGCGACACCGCGCCCGTGCAACCGCTGTTCAAGCGGATTCTGTGCGCGGTGGATTTCTCCGACAGCTCGATGCGTGCACTCGACTACGCCATCTCGCTGGCGCAGGAGGCCGACGCGTGTCTGACGGTGCTCCACGTCTTCGATCTCGAAGGCGCCATGTCGGAGCATTGGCGCGACCGGCTCACGCCGCCGTCGCTGCGCAAGGAACTGGAGACGCTCGAAAACGAACGTCGCGACCGGCTGACCCGCGCCATTCGTGCAAGTGTGGGCACGTACTGTGACGTCGAGACCGTGATGACGGGTGGAACGCCGTATCGGGAAATTCTGCGGCTGGCCGGCGAGAAGCAGAGCGAGCTCATCGTCATGGGCGTGCACGGCCGCCACGCCGCCGACCTGCTGTTCTTCGGATCCACGACGAATCACGTCGTCCGCCAGGCGCCGTGTCCGGTCCTGACGATCCGTCAGGCGTAACGCTCGCCGCGAGGGCTGAAGGGGGTCTAGGGTGCCTAGGGTGCCTAAGGTGCCTAGGGCTAGCACACGAGGCACTTTAGGCACCTGAGGCACTTTAGGCACCTGAGGCCGTCCTGCTCCCGCGTCTCGCCGTCTTTGTACGCGGCCGCTACGCCGCGTCGCGTCGCCACGACCCGCGGGCAGATCACCTCATCCGCCCACTCACTCAACACACGACAGGCACCGGCCGTCGCAACGGGCGTCGCAACGATCACACGTTTCGGCCGGAGTGCCCGCACCGCCAGCACCACCGCGCGCATCGCCGCCCCGCTCGTCATCGTGTCGCTGACCAGGACAACGGTGCGGCTGCTGAGCGGCAACGGGCGTCCCGCTTCGCGATACGTCCGTTCGTTCTGAGCGAGATCCGCGGAGGCTGCTCGCGTCAGCGCGTCGATCGTCTCCGCCGGGATGCCCAGCCCCGCAACCACTTCGCGATCGACCACCCGAATCCCGCCCGAGGCGATGACACCGCACGACACGTCCGGATGATCGGGCAGGGTCATCCGGCTGACGACGAACACATCGAGCGGCGCGCCGATCGCGTGCGCGACTTCCCACGCGACCGGGACGCCTCCCCGCGGCAAGCCGAGCACGACCACGTCGGCACGGCCGGTCAGGTGGCGAAGCGCCCGCGCAAGCACGCGGCCGGCGTCGTGGTGGTCTGAATAGCAAGGTGGCGTGGCGCCGGGCGCGCCAGCAAGCCTTGGATCACACGGGCCGGGCGTTGAAAAGGCTTTCATTCCTGGTGCCTGCGAAGTATCCCTTCAGCCGGCTGTGCAAACCGAAGGCCGGACTTCAGTGACTCAATTCCGGTGACTCAACTCCCCGATACCTCGACTCCACGAGTGTTCGTGCGAACTCTCTCACGCTGCCGCGAAAAAATCCGCCCGGTCGGTCGCGAGTGACGGCCGGGCGCCATGCGATCGGTGTGATCGCGCGCATTCCTTCCGTGGCACGGGTTTCGCCAGGGAGATTCACGGTGCACGACTTGTGTGACCCTGAACCTGCCGGAGGGCGTGGTGAACCTGGCATTCAAAACAATCGTGGTGGCGACCGATTTCAGCGACGCTTCGAACCTGGCCCTCGAGTACGCGCGCGTGCTTGCCAACCGCTTCGACGCCGGGCTCCGCGTGCTTCACGTGGTGCAAACGCCGATGCCGCTTGGCTCTGAGATGTACGTACCCGAAGTGATGACGGTCGCGGAACGCGCCGTGCAAGAGGTGCAACAGCAACTCACGACCACCCTGGAGCGCATCGGCGGCGACAACGTGATTGGCCAGGTGCTGATGGGCCTTGCGCCACGAAAAATCGTCGAGTACGCCACCGACCACGAGGCGGACCTTATCGTGATGGGTACCCACGGGCGCGGCGCGATTGCCCACCTGCTCATGGGGAGTGTCGCCGAGCGCGTCGTGCGGACGGCGCCCTGCCCAGTCTTCACTGTGCGAGACACCGAGGCACTCAGATGGGCGTCTACCGAGTCCGCGGATGCCGCGGCAGGCACCGTATCCTGATTCTGGCGGGGCTGGCCGTCTGCGGTGCCGCCCTCGCGGCCGCAGACTCGCCGCAACTGGTGCCACGGGCCCTGGCCGACGGCGTCGTCCTCAACGTCCCGCAGCGCATGCTGTTCCTCATGCGCGAGGGCGACGTCGCGGCCCGCTATCCCATCGCGGTCGGTACGCGGGCCTGGCCAACCTTCATCGGACCGTTCACCATCGTCGTCAAGGAAATCGACCCGGTCTGGGACGTGCCGGCGTCCATCCAGGAAGAACAGCGCCAGCTCGGCAAGAAAGTGTTGACGCGCGTGCTCCAGGGCCCCGCGAATCCGCTGGGCAAGTATTGGCTCGGATTGAGCGTGCCGGGGTATGGGATCCACGGCACGAACGCGCCGGCCAGCATCGGCAAGTTTGCGACGCACGGGTGTGTTCGCATGCGCGGTGAAGACATCGAGGATCTCTTCGCGCGCGTCGAGGTCGGCACGCCAGGAATCTCGATCTACGAGCTGATCATCGTCGCGGTGCTCGACGGAGCGCTGTGGCTTCGAAGCGCATCGCGACGCGTACAGGTTGGAGAAAGGTGACCCGTTTGCCTACGTGCTTGCCCAGACGGCAAGCGCCGCGCCGGCGTTGACGGTGCATCACGACCTGGTCCGCCGGATTCTGCGCGAGCGTGATGGACGGGCACGCCGGATCGACGTCGCTCAGGACCACGGAATATTTCGATAGCTGTGGAATAACCCCAGTCGAAACCGGCGGCGGCGGCACACGCGGCGGGAATCTTTGGCGTTTTGCCGTGCACGCCGCCGGTCGCAGTTGGTCTCCAACTTGTAGTGCGGAGCATCGACGGATCAGGAGGACACCATGATGAGACGTATTGGTCTGTGGGTCGCGTGCCTGGCTTCAGCGGCGCTCTTCGGCGTCACGCTGATGGCCGGTGAACCGCGCGCCACCCGGGAGCAGGCCGCACCAAACCACGCCGCGCTCGGAGGGTATTTGTTCAAAACCTATTGCGCCACGTGTCACGGGACGACGGCGCGCGGCGACGGGCCGCTGGCCGACTCGATGCGGCGACGGCCGTCGAACCTGACGGAGATTTCCAAGCGGAACAAGGGCGCCTATCCCAAGGACCTCGTCTATCGGATCATCGACGGCCGGCAGAAGGTGTCCGGCCACGGCGGACCGGATATGCCGGTCTGGGGTGATGCATTCATGCGAACAGCAGACACCACCGACGAGGCGTCGGTCAAACACCGCATCCAGGCACTGGTCGACTATCTCGAGACGGTCCAGGCAAGCGACACGCAGTAACCCGGATGCGGCCAGGTGCGCCCAGGTGCGGCCGGGTGAATGGAGGCGACAGTGGCGAATGTGCTGACAGTCGGCGTCGCCGTGTTCCTGAGCGCGGTGTTCGCCGGCATGGCGATGTCGGCTGGGTCCTCGCAGGCTCGGCCCCCGCGCGAAGACTACAACTCCGGCGCGTACCTCTATCGCACTTTCTGCACGACGTGTCATAGTGATAGCGGCAGGGGCGATGGTCCGGTGGCGGACATCGCCGATCGCCGGCCATCGGACCTGACCGTGCTCGCACGCAACCACGGCGGTACCTATCCCCGCGACCGTGTGATGCGCGTGCTCGAGAACATTCCGCCAGTGGCCGGTCACGAACCGCCGGCCATGCCGAACTGGCGCAACGTCCTCAGAAGAACCGAGCGCGACGACGAGCGCGTGGTGCAAAAACGCCTGGAGGCGCTCGTCGATTACGTCTCCACGCTCCAGCAGAAGTAAGCGTCCATCCGAGCAGCCCGTGCGGAGGCTCAGATTGCCAGCGCCTGGCCTGGAGCGGTACCGTTGCAGTGGATGACTTCCCGCGAACACTCAGCCCTGCTGGTCGTTGACGTCCAGAACGACTTCTGCACGAACGGCGCGCTCGCCGTTCCCGGCAGCGAACGCGTGATCGAGGCGATCAACCGGCATATCAGCCACGCCGTCGCGCGCGGCTGGCCCGTCTACGCCTCCCGCGACTGGCACCCGGCCCAGACGACGCACTTCCAGCAGTACGGCGGTCAATGGCCCGTGCATTGTGTGCAGGATTCACCGGGCGCGCGCTTTCACCCTGATCTGCACCTGCCGGACGACGTGATGGTCGTCACCAAGGGCGACCGTGCCGACGAGCCTGGGTATTCGGCGTTCGAGGGACGCACGCCCGACGGCACGGCGCTCGTTGACGACCTGGGCCGGCGCGGCATCGCGCATCTCTATGTCGGCGGGCTCGCGACCGATTACTGTGTCAGGGCCTCTGCTCTGGACGCCCTGGACGCGGGCCTGCGCGTGACGCTGCTCGAAGACGCGGTGGCCGGCGTGGACCTCACACCAGGCGATGCCGCGCGCGCGCTCGATGAACTGCGCGGCAGAGGCACCGAGCTCGCCACGACGCTATGACCGCCAGCCCTGCGCTCCTGACAGATTTCTACCAATTGACGATGCTCCAGGCGTACTTCGAGGAGCAGATGCACGACACGGCGGTCTTCAGCCTGTTTGTCCGGCGTCTGCCTGAACGCCGCAACTACCTGCTGGCCTGCGGGCTCGACGACGTGCTCAGCTACCTCGAAACGCTGCGATTCGACGAGGAGTCGCTTCGGTATCTGCGATCGCTCGGCCGCTTCTCGGACCGCTTTCTCGAGCACCTGCGGGATTTCCGGTTCACTGGCGACGTGCACGCCGTCGCGGAAGGCACGCCGATCTTCGCGCACGAGCCGATCCTCGAAGTCGTCGCGCCGATCGGCGAGGCGCAGCTGATCGAGACGTTCGTCATCAACCAGATCCAGTTGCAGACGATGCTCGCCTCCAAAGCGGCGCGCGTTGTCGAAGCGGCACAGGAACGGCGCGTGGTGGACTTCGGCCTGCGCCGCATCCACGGCATCGACGCGGGCATGAAAGCCGCCCGCGCATTCCATATCGCCGGCGTGCACGCCACTTCGAACGTCGCCGCCGGGCACGTTTACGGACTGGAGCTCTCCGGAACGATGGCTCACAGCTACGTGCAAGCGCACGAGGACGAATACGACGCCTTCCACGCATTCGCGCGGCTCTACGGCGACACCGTGCTGCTCGTGGATACGTACGACACGCTGGCCGCGGTGCAGAAAATCGTCAGGCTGGCCGGCCAGATGGGATCGGAGTTTCGGGTCGGCGCCATCCGGCTCGACTCAGGGGATCTGGTCGACCTTGCGTTCGCATCGCGGCGCATCCTCGACGCCGCGGGGCTTCATCGCGTCGGCATCTTCGCGAGTGGCAGCCTCAATGAGGACGAGGTCGCTCGCATCGTGACCGCAGGAGCACCCGTCGATGGATTTGGCGTCGGCACCGACATGGGCGTCTCGCGCGATGCCCCGTCGCTGGAGATCATCTACAAGCTCGTGGAATATGCCGGGCAAGGTCGGCTCAAGCTATCGCCGGGCAAGTCCAGCTTGCCCGGCCGCAAGCAGATATTCCGCGTGGAAGCACAGGGTGTCGCCGAGTACGACGTGCTCGCCTCGCACGACGAGATGAGCACGGGCCGGCCCCTCCTCCAGCCGGTGATGCGCGGTGGAGTTCGCACGACCGGGCGCGTGAGCCTCGACGCCGCGCGCACGCATGCCCGGGCCGAGCTCGAGCGGCTGCCCGCGATGCTTCGCGCGCTCGAGCCGGCTCCGGCTCCGTACCTCGTACAAATCAGCCACGCGCTGGCGCGATCCCGTGACGCGCTCAGTCGCGCGCATGGCTTACTCGGCTTTTGACGGCGTGCTCCCATCCATGTTCGTGGATGTGCGGGAAGTGAGCGCGGGGAAATCCCACGTGCCACGCGCAGTATTTCGCGAACCGCCGGCGCTGGGCCGTCGCCGGTGACTATCACGCCTCGTCTCACCGGCAGCGCGACGTACCAACACGCTGACTGGCGCGGTCAGGTGCGAAGATGCTCCTCTCGACGCCGCTCGCGACCGACGACCTGTGCGAGGTCCGCCAGATGGCGCGCCATGACGCCAATGAGGTCGTCAAAGGTCACGATGCCTTTGAGCCGCCCATCGACCTCCACGACCGGCAAACGGCGAATCCCGCGATCGCGCATGACGTCGAGCGCGGCTTCCACGGTGTCCTCGGCATCCACGGTGAGGATGTCTCTCGTGAACACATCGGAGACGAGCAGTTGGGCAATCCTCTCGGGCGCCTGCGCCACGATGCCGACGACGATGTCGCGGTCGGTCAGGATGCCGATGGGGCGCCGGTGAAGGCCGTCGCCTTCGACGACCACCACGTCGCCCACGTGCCGGTGGCGCATAACCTGCGCCACGGCGAGAACGCTCTCGCCTGGCTGGACGGAAACCACGTCGCGCGTACACACTTCGCCGATCGTCATGAATGCCTCCCTGACCCGCCCGTGGGCGGTTTGCTGTCTCGGGGCTTTCAAGAGCGCAAGGGAAGTGCCAACAGGACAGCGCCAGATCAGGCGCGGAGCGAGTTGTCTTCTGCTCCGACGGGCCGGAGGGGTGTTGCGGACCTGAAAATTCACTACGGGGTGGGGAGAAACGACCAGGGGGCGGCTGCGCCGACGGGCAGGCGGCGCCCCGAAGGCGGCGGCCGACGGCCGCCGCACGCCCCCTCCGCACGAAGGTGCGGCCCTCCGCACGAAGGTGCGGCCCTCGGCACGAAGTGCGGCCTGCGGCGCGTGAGCGCCGCCCTCGGCGCGCGCCAGCGAGCCGCCCTCCGCGCCAGCGCGGCTAAAAGCGGTAAATGGCGCGGAGAATTCCCGTGTGTCCGCGGAAGGGCCGGTAGATGTAATTGAGCAGCACCGTGTTGACGGCGCCGGTCTGTCCGGGCTCCAGGATCGGGAACGCAATCCCCTGATCGATGTCGCCTCCGAGCGCGAAGTCCTCGACATCGTACTTGTGGAACCAATAATCGACCCCGAGCGCCCACTGATTCGTGATGTGTCGAAGGACGCCGACCTCCGAGCGATGTTCCCTATGCCGGACCGGCGGCAGCTGTTCGGGCGCCGCAAGCGTGCTGCCGGCCGGGATCGAATAAAGGAACGTCGTGCGGGCGTTGGAGTAATCGTAGTTGACGCGCACATCGGTCCGTGGAAACAGCTCCGGCAGATCGAGGTGCGCCAGCACGTTGTGGACGCGATCGTCGGTGTCCACGTCCCACCGGCGCGTCGGGTCGAACGCCTGCGTGAGCGCCGACGTAGCCTGTCGCTGGTTGATGAGCGCGTCGTACTCCTCGAAGCTGTACGAGATGCCGGTGCTCACCGTCTCGCGCGGCATGACGTTGATGCCAAGGCTGTAGATGCGATGCGAGTTGTCGCGCAACCCGAGGCCTTCTTCGGTGAAGTCGTCCTCGCCGACGGCGACCGAACCAATCACATCGAACATCGAATGCGGCGCAGCGGTCAGGATGATCGACGTGCGCTTGCGGTCGCGCTCGGCAATGTCGAAGTGCCGCATCGTCACCTGCTCGCCGGCTTCCTCCAGCGGGTGCAGGTCGAGCCCGCCGCCGGTGCGGGTGGACTGTTCGTACAGCGCACGTACTGAATACGGGCCCTGACCCACGACATCTACTGACGTACGGAACATGTGCTCCGTCGTCTCTTCCCAGTGACGCGTCGTCCGCTCGCCCCCTTGTAGACCGTAGCCGACCTTCCAGGCCGCTGGCCCTAGCGTCGTCGTCACGTCGAGGTCAAGCGTTTGTCGCGATACGCTGTAGAAGTGCGCCTCGCTGTCCCCGATGCGCGTGGTGGTGTCGTAAACGACCGTGCCGGTGCGATGGAACGCCGGGGTGCCGGTGTCGAACTCGTAATACCGGTGACGCGCCGTGAACATCACACGCCGGGTCGGGCGGCTCGTGAACGCCAGATACGTCGAGGCGGTCTGCCCGCTGGCGTCCGCGGTGGCGCGCGGCAACGCCGGCGACACCAGCGCCGAGTTGATCGTGTGCGGCAGGAGCACTTCGTTCTGACGCGCCCAGCCCAGCGCCACCGTGCCCACGAGGCGGCTCCGGGCGGGCAGCTTCACCGACCCTGCGGTACTGAGCGTGTGATAGGTGTTGCCGGGTGTGAGTGCCATGCGCCCCTGTGCGGGGCCCGTCGTGGCGTCGCTGATCCGGAGCGGGCTGTCCCACACCAGCGTCTGAATGTTGTTGTTATACCAGGAGCCGTCCCAGTTCATCCGCACCATCGCCGACTGGTTCGCCCACTCGACGCCGGTGCCGACGTTCGTGGTCCGCGAGTCGATCGGCAGTGGCACCTCGATGGCGTTGCTGAAGCCGAACGTGGCGCCATAGGGAATGCTCCCCTCGCGCCGGGACGTGACGAAGTTCAGGTACACGTCCGTGGACGGCGTCGCCCGAATCTTGAATTCGCCCACGGCGTTGTCGCGCCGCGTCCGGGTGTCGATGTTGAAAGCCGAACCGGCCGCCTGCCGCAGATTCAGCGTGCCGGCCTGTATCGACGATTGAATGTTGTCTTCAATCCGCAGCGTGCCGTTACCCTCATCACGGTACAGCGTGCGGGTGTCCTGGCTGATGAACATCGGGATCTGATCCCACATGAACCGGGCGCTGAGCCGCCCGGGACGTTCCGCATCCAGCCGATAGCGCTGATCTCGATACCCCACGTGATCGCCGGTGATGCCGACCAGCCAGTCGTTGCGATCGAAACGCACGTTGAAGGCGTTGATGACGGGACCGTCACGCAGATCGCGATAGCGCTGCCAGCGCGCCGGATCGCCGGTGACCGACCCGATCCGCGCGCCGAAGTCGATGCGATTGGCGAACGAGCTGACCGTCGGCTCGACCCCCGGCGTCGGCTGCGCAGCCGCCTGACCTGGAGTCTGCGCGAGGATCTGGGCCGGCAGGAGCGCGAAGAGGACCGCAGTCGCAACGGGATGCAACCAGTGCTTCGTCATGGTGTCCTCCGCTACCGCAACAGGAAGTGGCCCGACGGGTGATTGGTCCCGTGAACCTGGGAATGGCACGTCACGCAGGAGCGCGCGAAGATGCGGTTGCTCGTCCCCACGACACGGTTGTCGTAGAGCGTGCCCGGATGCCGTTGGTGGGAGTGGCACCGCTGGCACATGAACGGTTGCTTGTGCA
>DATKDY010000139.1:0-23137 GCA_035512515.1 Vicinamibacterales bacterium | reverse complement strand
CAGGTGCGACTCCCGACGTTTGATCCTATAGGCGAGCCTCCATCGTAGTGCCGATGCCATCGCGGCAGGTGCCCGCAGATACTCTCGGGTGATCTGTCTGGGATTCGAACCTCGCGGGAATTGCGCCAACACATGGATGGCGTTGTCAGTCTGGCGAGTGCCGGCCCGCTTTATCTGTCTCGGAAATCAGTCGAGATCAGAACTCGCAACGGCTTGCGCCCTGAGGGGTTGGCGTTCTTGAATTGAATTGGCTGAGTGTTTGGGACGATTTTCGCAACTGGCTCGTCACTGCCGCTTGATACGCCGCGGGTGGCCGACCCTTCGCGACGGAACGGCCAGACCGCCGGCCTTTCCGCGTCATCCTATCCGAAATCAGTAGACAAACGTCGGACACTTGACGCAAGCGATCAGGAGTCCGCCGCGAATCGACAACTTCAAGTGATCCTGGCGCGCGTCGCGCTGGTAGCCGTTCTGAGCCGCGGCTTGAAGAAAGGCGCGGTGCCCCGCATGTGGATCCGTGCGAAGCGACACGCCGTTCCGGCGCCGACGATGATGAAGTCGAAGTCCTAACGCGTGGACTGCGTCATGCCAGCCAGGAGGGGCCGCAGCGCCCCCCAATTTGATGAAATCTCGTGTCTCATAGGGCACACGCCAACGCGAAGACCACGAAGATACCTTACTGGCCACGTGCCCGGAGCCTGAGCAGCCGTGCCTGCTCTGGCGGGAAGCCGGGCACTCCCGGCGCCCTTGACGGGAAGAGCGCCGGGTGCCATGAATCGCGCATGACACTGTCAGACCTGTGCGCATTGGGAGGCAACAGAAGGTGCCCGATTTCGTGCGCCAACGCGCACGCGAGTACGAACTGCGCGGCCACGCGTCTGGCTACGCTGAACGACGTGACCCGGTCGATGAAAACGTAGGCGGTCGTCCCGCGCGTGCCATCGCCCGGTGAGGGGGCGACGCCCATCGCGTCGGCGGCGAGGCCTGGCGGCGCCGCAGCGCTGGTGGTAAGAACGACGGTCAACATCCGATCCGGGTGCGGTGTCTCATCGATGTTCCATCGCAACGTGACGCCCGCCCGTTCGTAGATCTCGGTGGCGAGTTCCTGCGCCCTGACCAGGCTTGGGGCAGCCAGGCCATTCGGATTCTCGAGCCTGATGGCCACGATCGGGTTGGGCTCGGCCGCTCCCGCTTCGCACGGCCCAATCCCAGCGGCGACCAGGACATGAATTGCGATCAGCACCCATGGTTTCCTCGACATTTGGCCTCCCTCCCGCGGCCGGATGGCTGTGGTCGGGGGGGAATGCGGAAACCCGGGGGAAAGGGGTGAAGATCCTCAGAATCTGGCGAAAAAAGGCTGAGTACAATGCCGCGCATGTCCGAGCCGGCACCGGTTACGGCCCTGCTTCAGAAGTGGAGCGGAGGGGATGAGGAGGCGCTAACAGAGCTGCTGCCTCTCGTCGAGGCCGAGTTGAAGCGGCTGGCCCGGGTTTACATGGCGCGGGAGCGGATGGGTCACACGCTGCAGGCCACCGCGCTCGTCAACGAAGCGTTCCTGCGTCTGGTTGATGCGAGGCAGGTGGCTTGGCGGGACCGCGCCCACTTCCTGGGCATCTCCGCTCGCCTCATGCGGCGTGTCCTGGTCGATCACGCCCGCACCCGCGGGGCACGCAAGCGTGGCGATGGCGATCACAAAGTCGCGTTAGAAGATGACATGGCGGTCGCTCCAGCGCCCGACGTCAATCTCGTGGATCTGGATCGCGCGTTGGAGGCACTGGCGCTGGTGGACGAGCGCAAGTGCCGCGTGATCGAGATGCGTTTCTTTGGCGGGATGACGGTGGAAGAAACCGCCGAAGTGCTGCACGTCTCAACTGACACGGTGAAGCGAGACTGGCGGCTGGCGAAGCTGTGGTTGCTGAGGGAGCTCGATCACTGACCCGCCGGCACGCGCCTGGCGAGTTCGTCCACCCAGTCACCTGCGGGCGTCGGTCGACACGTTCATCACCCAGATGTCGCCTTCGTGCTCAGCCCAGGTGAAATAGAAGTAGCGATCGTCAAACCAGAAGTAGTATCCGAGAGTTCCCCGACGACCTTCGAGCAGCGTCAGTCTGGTGGTCGTGCCATCGCGCAACGACAGTCTCCAGATGGCGTGGGTCTCGCTTGGTCCTTCGTTCACAGCGAAATAGATGGATTGCCCATCCCGCGAGAAGCGAGGCGTTTGCGGTTGATGGCCCGTTGGCAGAAGGGAACGATCCCGTCCATTCCTGGCGATTCGAAACAGGCTCCCATCCTGCCTGCCTACGAGCCATTGGCCGTCTGGCGACCAGGTGGGCATTGCGCCGCTCGTCAAGAGGCTCGGTTCACCGCCGGCCGCGCTCACGGTTGCCACGCTTTCCGGGGCTTGCGTAGAGAAAGCGATGTCACGGCCATCGGGTGACCAGCTCGGGAACCAATCGGTACCAGGATTGGTTGTAAGTTGCCGCGCCGGGCCGCCGCTGGACGGCATCACCCAGATGTCACGGTTACCGCTGCGATAGGCGTAAAAAACGATCTCGTTGCCGTCGGGCGACCAGCGCGGATGCCAATCGGGGGTCGGGTCATTGGTCAGCGGCGTCATCTCGCCACCGGTGGATGGCAGAATCCAGAGGTCCTGGTTGCCTCGACGGTCCGAGCTCAGCGCCAGCTGCTTCCCGTCTGGGGAAACATCGACGAACTCGATATAGGCGTGCTCCGAGGTCACCCTCAACGCGTCGCCCCACACAGCAGGCCGGCCGTCGACAGGGATCGGCACGCGCCATACGTTGGAAACCCTTGCGCCTCCTGCAACGATTCAAGAGACAGGGTAGCCACGAAGTTGCGATTGGCCTCACGCGCCATGACGAACAGCGTGGATCCATCCTTCGACCACTGCGGCGCGGTCGAGATCGAGCGGTTAGCGCCTGACAACGCCAGGACCTTGCGCGGGCTGCCGCCGATCGCTGCCACGAGATACACGCCCCAACCGTCGCGATCCGAGAGGAACGCGATCTCGTGTCCGTTAGGCGACCAGCTTGGCCTGCGGTCGTTCGCCAGGCTGCCACGTGTCAGGTTCACGGGCTCGCCGCTCCCGAGCTGAGCCACGCAGATGTCGGTATTCCCGGAGTGTGGGAAGCCGAATTCCGACACCTCGTATGCCAGTCGTTGGCCCTCCGGTGACCACGTTGGGTAGCCTTCAATGGTCAGGGCAGAGGTCAATTGAACCGGCCAGCGTCTTTCCCTTCACGAGCTCCATGGTGATGAAGTGCAGGCCGTCGGCTTCTTCAACGGCATACACCGTCACGATGTTGGGGTGATTGAGCGACGCGACGGCTTTGGCTTCCCGTGCGAATCGGCTGCGACGCGAGGCGTCCACGGCCAGCTCGGTCGGCAAGATCTTGAGGCGACCTGCCGCTCGAGTCGCGTGTCTTCCGCCAGATAGATCTCGCCCATTCCGCCGGCGCCAATCGCCTTGACGATCCGATAGTGAGCGATGGTCTGGCCGATCACCAGGGCGGGCCCGCGGCTGTGCTCCGCGGCAGCGAGCGCATCGAGCGGGTCGGCCAGAAATCCGTCGGCACGGCTCTCACGTTCGAGCAGTGACGCCGCCTCGCGCCGCAGGTCGTCGTCGCCGCGGCAGGCCGCTGCCAGGAACGCCGCGCGCTCGTCAACAGGGCGATCGAGGGCCGATTGCACGAGGTCCTGGAGTCTTCGCCAGCGCTCTGCGTCGTCACTCATGGTGGCTGCCGAAATTATGATTCACCTGCGGTCGTCGGTCGCCACATCCATCACCCAGATGTCACCGTCGTCTTCTCTCCAGATGAAATACAGGTAACTGCCATCGGTGGTGAAGTTCTGTTCCAGGGTCCCTCGGCGGCCTTGGAGTTGTGTGAGGCGAGAGACCTGGCCACGGTCCAACGACAGTTTCCAGAAGTCGTGATCTTCTTTGGGACCGTCCACAACACTGTAGTAAATCGATTTACCATCTGGAGAGAAGCGAGGTGCACGCGCGTGGTGCGCGGAAGACAACCGAACAGGTTCACCACCGTGTCTGGCAGCCCGATAGAGCCCGTCCCGACGCGGCACGAGCAGCCACCCTCCCTCTGGTGCCCACTCGGCGCCGCTCTCCCCCGCGGTGAGTTGATACGCCTCGCCACCCTTGGCCGGGACGATCTGGATCGTTCTGTGTGAAATGAGTCTCGACGATTGAAACGCGACTTCCTGGCCGTCCGGCGACCAACTCGGCATCCGATCCTGTGCCGGGTCTGTGCTGAGTTGTCGCGCTGCGCCCCCGCGGGAAGGCATCACGAAAATGTCCCGGTTCCCGGTGCGATAGGCATGGAACGCAATTTCGCGTCCGTTGGGTGACCACCGCGGGAACCAGTCCGGTGTGGGGTCGGTTGTCAGCGGTGTCATCTCGCCACCCGCGATCGGCATGATCCAGAGATCCGGGTTGCCGCGTCGGTCGGAGCTCAGCGCGAGCAACGAACCGTCCGGCGACGCGTCGACGGATTCAATAAAGGCGTTATCCGAGGTGAGTTGCCTGGCGTCGGTCCACGTCGCTGACCGATCGGAACGAATGGGCACTCGCCACACGTTCGCCACCCGTGCTCCACGTGAATACGCGAGCTTCGAGCCATCGCGAGAAAAGGCGGCGGAACGAATGCCCAGACCCTGCGTGACCGCCAGCGGCTGGCCAGTGGGCGTTCCATCATCAGCCACCGACTGTTGCCACAGTTCCATGCTCCCGCCCTGGTTCGAGACGTAGAAGACCTCGCGTCCATCTGGCGACCATGTGGGACTCAACACCATAGTACGCCCGTCGGTGAGGGGAAGCACCCCACCTCCGGAGGCCGGAATCGTCCAGAGTCGGCTGACTTCGGCTACGGCCCCTCCCACCACATACGCGAAGCGACGACCGTCTGGAGTGACGCTCAAATCCGAGATGAACTCGCCTTCATGCCGGGGCAGGGTTACGCGACTCGTGTCAAGGGACTGCAGAGACAGCGCAATCACGACGTTCTCGTCTTTCTGACGTACCGCAATAAGGAGCTTGGCGCCGTCATCCGACCATTGCGGCGCGCTCCAGCCGTAGGGCGCAATCCCTGGCAACGGGAGCACGTTTCGAGCGTTCCCGCCAATCGCTGCCACAACGTAGACGCCCCAATCACGGTCGCGATCGGAGAGGAACGCAATGTCGCGTCCGTCTGGCGACCAGCTTGGCCTGCGATCGTTACCGGCGTGATCGCTCGTCAAATTCACCGGCTCTCCGCTCCCGAGCTGGGCGACCCAAATGTCAGACGGACCCCCAAAGTTATAACCGGCCTGATCCAATTCGTAGGCGAGGCGACCGCCGTCGGGCGACCACGTCGGATAGTTCTCCGCGCCGAGTCCCGTACTCACCTGCACGGCATTTTGCAGGCGCGGCGTCCCGAGCGGATCCGAGGAAACGCGACCCATCATCAGCCACCACGCGCCAGCCACGATCGCGACAAGTGCCGCCGCGACGATGGCGAGCCGCGTTGTCAGCGAGCGCGCGCGTGTCTGCGCCGGTGAATTGCTCGAATCACGAACCCCGGAGTCAACGTCTTGCTTGGTTTCCTCGAGCGTATGGCGGAGATCGATGACCGACTGATAGCGGCCAAACGGGTCCTTGGCAAGGCAGCGATGCACCAGCCGCGCGAGTTCACGAGGCATGGCGGGCTGAAGCTCGAGCACCGAGCGCGGCGTGTCCTTGAGAATTGAGGACACAATGGCGGCGGCAGTCTCACCGGCGAAGGGTCGCTCGCCCGTTAACATCTCGTAGAACACGACGCCTAGCGAGAAGATGTCCGAACGCGTATCAATGGTCTTGCCTTCAGCCTGCTCGGGCGACATATACGCAGGAGTGCCGGCGATCTGTCCTGGTTGCGTCGCGGATTTGGTGAACGCGTCGCCACCGCGATTCGAGGGATCACCTGTCGCCTTGGCGAGGCCAAAGTCGAGGACTTTGAGCTGCCCGTCCTCGCGGACCATGATGTTGGCTGGCTTGAGGTCCCGGTGTGTGATTCCTTGCTGGTGCGCCGCTGCGACCGCGTCCGCCAGAGGTATCGCGATGTTGCAGAACTCCTTGAGTGAAAAACCCTTTCTCGGCAGAATTTCGGCCAGCGTCTTTCCCTTCACGAGCTCCATGGTGATGAAGTGCAGGCCGTCGGCTTCTTCAACGGCATGCACCGTCACGATGTTGGGGTGATTGAGCGCCGCGACAGCTTTGGCTTCTCGTGCGAATCGGCTGCGACGCGAGGCGTCCACGGCCAGCTCCGTCGGCAAGATCTTGAGGGCGACCTGCCGATCGAGTCGTGTGTCTTCCGCCAAATAGATCTCGCCCATCCCCCCGGCGCCAATCGCCTTGACGATCCGATAGTGAGCGATGGTCTGGCCGATCACCAGGGCGGGCCTGCGGCGTTGCTCCGCGGCGGCGAGCGCATCGAGCGGGTTGGCCAGAAACCCGTCAGCACGGCTCTCACGTTCGAGCAGTGATGCCGCCTCGCGCCGCAGGTCATCGTCGCCGCGGCAGACGTCTGCGAGAAAGGCCGGACGCTCCTCGGCGGCTCGCGAGAGGGCGGCAACGACGATCGATTCGAGCCGTTGCCATCGGGCGGGGTCGTAAGCCATGGGAACCGTGGCGCATTCTACCCTCGTCGGCCCGCGGCGGCTACCGGAGTGAGCAACACCGCCTAGACTCGAACGACCAGACGCGAGGGAACCTGATCGAGCTGTTCCCGACGGCCTTGAAGCGGGCGCGCATGGAGGTGCGGGGCCGAAGACGGCGCGTAAGGTTTCGCCCCAAACTTGCGTTCATACAAGTAGGGACGGGTCTGCCTTGCGGAAGAGATTGGCTGGGACGTAGGGATTCGAACCCCAATAACCGCGTCCAGAGCGCGGTGTCCTACCGTTGAACGACGTCCCAGTATCGACCGAGGCAGGAACCTGAAACCTCGATTATACACCGCGATACGCTGGAAACCCGTCCGCCCCCTGGGGTTATCGGCGGTAGTTCTCGTGTGTCGTCAGGAGCTGAACAAGTGGCCGCAATTCATGAACTAGACGCTGTCGAACGGCAGCGGGATCAAAGGCCGTCAGCTCGCGAAGTGTCAGCTCGCGAAGTTGAAGAGACGCTTCAGCAGATCATCCAACGACTGGCACGACAAGAGATCACTGAAGCTGAGGCCAAGGACCGTCTCAAGGCCTACTGGGACGATGCCTACAGCGAGACGGTGTTTAAGGCGTTGGTGCGTCTGTTTTTGCCTTCGTTGAGCCGGACGGGACGCCTAATAGATACCCTTGCCCGATCCTTTCGGTCACGCGCTCAACTGCCCGTACTGCGGCGCCCGCGTCGAGCACGAACGCACAGAAGGCGAGACCCACTTCTACGCTGTCCAAAATGCGGGCCGCTGGCGCGCTCCCGCCTGAGGTAGTTTGCTAGCGCCGTGTTGCTGAACTGCTGAAGTGGTGGCACGGGAACGCCAAGGCAAAACCTCGACGTTCCCATTTCAAAAAAGCCTGACGCGGCCCACGCTGCTGAAGTGGTGGAGAGCGTTCCCTTTCCGAATGTGCCGATGGTGCCGCAAGCAAGGCACTGGCCGGATGTCGTGGGGCGCGTCGGGTGGTTTAAAACCTCGTGTTCTGTTAGCATCCCTGACTCATGGACACCAACACGCTCCTGATCATCGTCCTGTTAATTATCCTGCTCGGTGGCGGCGGATTCTACTGGAGAGGCCGCCGTTAGGGGGTTCATGCTCGACGCTGGAATCGTTCGGGGTACCCGCCTGCATGAGTATGCAGGGAAACCGCCCCGTACTGCATAATCGAAACTTGACCACTACCCCGGCAGCTTACGGCTTCTCGGTCGCGAGCCGGGCTTCGAGCGCCTTGCGCTGCGTCGCGGCAAACGCTTGACACGCCCCGGCGTCAATGAAGGGGTTGACCCTCTTGTCCTTCTTCATCGCCGCCAGCTTGGCCTCGAGCGCAATCGCGAACGGATGAGGCGCGAGCAGCACATCGCACGGCAACTGTTCGACGACCGCGATGCTGCGCCGGAACGTTTCGACCAGTGACGGGCTTGCGGTAAAGCGGAAGCCGTCCTCGGACACGGCCGACAGGCTGTCTACATAGACGACATTCAAGCAACGCGAGCCCTCGCACGACCTCCACGTCCACGACGCGGCACCTGGCGTGTGACCGGGAGTGAAGTGCGCCGTGACGGCAAGGGGACCGACACGCACGGCTTCACCGTCCGCGATGACCTTGACGTTCTCGACCGGGCCGTAGCGATCGGAGTTCGGCTGTGGATCGTCTGGTCCCGGCGCTCCCTGACGGAGTGCCCGCGCTCCGGCTTCACTTGCCGCCACAGTCGCGCCGCTGACGCGCTGCAGCGCGGCAATGCCGCCCGCATGATCGAAATGCGCATGCGAGTTGACGATCAACCGGATGTCCTCGGTCCGGAAGCCGAGCTTGCGGATGCTGGCGTCGATCAGCGGCGCCGACTGCGGCAGTCCGGCATCGAGCAGGATGTGACCCGCGTCGGATGTGACGAGGACCGCTGTCAATCCCGCGGTGCCGACGTAGTAGGTGTTGCCGTAGACGCGGAACGGATCGAGCGGGCGATTCCATTCGTCGCACGGACCGCATTTCGTTGGCGGATCCGGCTCGAGCGCCGGAGCTTGCGCGAGCGAGAGAACGGCTGATGTCAGGAGAAGAAAGGGGCGAACGGTCACGATGGATGCCTCCGAGAACCCGGCCCGTCAGCAAAAGCCGCGCCTGCGGATGGGCTGGTGGAATGCCGAAATGCCAGGGTGGTGAACGGAATCCGCACGGATCTGACAAAACCGTCTGGCGAGGAACTCGGCCGAAACGCCGTGAGGCCCTCGGCGAAGCCGCCCTCCGCGAAGCCGCCCTCCGGAAAGCGGCCCTCCGCGAACGGCCCTCCGCGGGAGCGGCCCTTAGTGCGAAGCCGCCCTCGGCGCCGCTATACTACGCCAGTCTGGAGGGCACAATGACCCGTCACCTCGCGCCCGCATGCGTGATCGCCACGCTGATCCTCGCCGCGCCGGTCGCGCTCAACAGCGCGCCGACCGCCACCGGCCGTGCGATGGCAGATGCCGCCAACGCGTTACTCTCAGATCTGAACGCCGAGCAGCGCTCGAAGGCGTCCTACAAGTTCGAGGACGACACCCGCTTCGAGTTCCGCTACACCCCGCGTGCGCGCACGGGCCTGCCGCTCGAGGAGATGACCGACGCGCAGCGCACGAAAGCACACGGACTGCTCAAGACCGGATTGAGCATGCGCGGCTACACCAACGCCACGGACATCATCGCGCTCGAAAACGTGCTGCGCGCCATCGAGCCGCCGCGCACGGGCCCCAACGCCATCGTCCGCGACCCCGAGCTGTACTTCGTGTCGATTTACGGCGATCCCGCCGGCAATGCCCCGTGGGGCTGGAAGTTCGAGGGCCACCACATCTCCGTCAACTTCACGCTCGTCGACGGCAGGCCCGTCGTCTTTGCCCCGTCGTTCTTCGGGTCGAATCCGGCGACGGTGCGCGAAGGGCCGCAAGCCGGCAAGCGCGCGCTGCGTGACGAAGAAGCATCCGGGCGTGCGCTGATGGCTGCGTTCACGGACGAGCAGAAGAAGAAGGTGATGTTTGCCGACACCGCGCCGCGCGACATGATCACCAGCGAGAACCGCGAGGCCAAGGTGCTCGAGCCGGTCGGTGTGACCTACGCGGAGATGACACCTGAGCAGCGGCGGCTGCTCGAGCGCGTGCTCGACGCCTATCTCGGCCGCGTCGCCCCCGAGCTCGCCGAGTCGCGGCTCGCCGAAGTGCGCAAAGCCGGCATGGACAAGATCCTGTTTGGCTGGGCCGGCACGCTCGATGTCGGTGGTCCGCACTATTACCGCGTGCAAGGGCCCACGTTCCTGATCGAATACGACAACGTGCAGAACAACGCCAATCACATTCACTCGGTGTGGCGTGATTTCAACGGGGATTTCGGGCGCGATATCCTGCGCGAGCACTACAAGACGTTCGCGCACTAGAGAGCGAACGGTCAAGCCGTCAAACGGCCAAGGACCTCAGTTCAAAACCCGGAGTTACCGCGTCACCGTGAAGGTGACGCGGTACTCGTGCCGCTCGATCGTCTGCGCGCTGAAGGGATACGGCGACACCTGCACAAGCGAGATCGTGAACCCGTCGTGCTGGACCGGCTGCATGTCGCCAGTCCGCAGCACGTAATCGCGAGCGGAGCTCTCCGACACTGCGGTCACACTGACATCGGCGCTGCCGCCGAGAATGCAGGCGGCATCAGCCGGGCAACGGTTGTCGCCGGTGATGCGGTTGAAGCGCACGCTGAGCGACGCCCGTTCGATGGCCACGGCCTCGCCCGGTGCGAGCGTGAATTCTGTGTCGAGTGGAGCGGTTGGTCCGGTCACGCGTTCATCACACGCCGCCACCGCCAGAAGACAAGACAACACCACAACCAACCGCATGTTCCCCCCCGCATGTTCCCCCGATCCGCGCGAGCGCGGCCCTTCGACGCGAAGCGTCGCCCGCGCGGCGAAGCCGCGCCCTCAGGTCGATCGTAAGCGAGACCGGCCCTCCCCGGTCGCAAAGCGCCGAGGGTTACCCCAGAATGAAGTCGGCGGCCCGCTCGCCGATCATCACGCACGCGGCGTGCGTCTGGCTGTTGACCGACACGGGCATCACCGAGCCATCCGCCACCCGCACGCCCTCGACCCCGCGCACCCGCAATGTCGGATCGACCACCGAGCGGTCGTTCAGCCCCATCCGGCACGTGCCGACGGGATGGAAGATCGTGTCGGCCGCCCGGCGGACATACCCACGCAGGGCATCGGCAGTCTGCACACCCGCGGCCGGATCGATCGCCGCGCCGCGCAGCCCTGTGTAGGCCCTGGTCTCTGCCAGCGAACGCGCCAGCCGCACGCCAGTGACCAACGCGTCGAGATCGGCCCGGTCGCTGAAGTAGCCCGCGCGAATGATCGGCAGGTCGTCAGGACTGGCCGAGCGCAGCCTGACCGTTCCGCGACTGCGCGGGCCGCTGAGCGCGACGGTCAAGGTGATGAATTCATCGATCTCGTCCAGGCCGCGGCCGACGTAGAACTGCAGATCAGGCGCCGTCATGCGGGCCTCGCTTGGTGGAGCCCCCGGCGATTGCGAGTGAACGAGCAAGCCGGCCGACACCGACGAGCCCGGCAGCGGCCGCTGTGACGCCCATCGCAGCGACACGCGTGGGTGATCGTGGAGATGCGCGCCAACGTCCGGCGCGTCCACCACTGTCTGAATGCCCAACGGCTTCAGCGCATCAGCCGGGCCGATGCCCGACAGCATCAACAGCTTCGGCGATTCGATGACGCCCGACGCGAGCACCACCTCGCGTGCCACCGCGACGCGCTCGACACGTCCCTCCCGCCCGAGCTCGACGGCGGTGACACGTCCATGTTCGAAGAGCAGCCGGCGGGCCGTGGTCCGCGACCACACCGTGAGATTCGAGCGGCCCAGGACGGGAAGCAAGAAGGCATCCGCCGCCGAGTGCCGGCGCCCATTAATGATGTTCTTCTGATAAAAGCCCGCGCCGTTTTCCTGTTGCGCGCCGTTGAAGTCCCAGCGCGGGTCGGCCGCGTAGCCCAGCTCGCCGGCCGCCTCGAGAAATGCAAGGTGGCCGGCATGTGGATCCGTCGTGTCGGCGACCGCCAGTGGACCGCCGGCGCCGTGATACTCCGACGCGCCGCGGGAGTTGTCTTCGAGCCGGCGAAAGACCGGTAGCACCGCGCCGTAACTCCAGGCTGGTCCTGCGGTCTCCGCCCAGGCGTCGAAGGAGGCCTGGTGCCCGCGGACGTACGCCATGGCGTTGATGGCGCTCGATCCGCCCACGGCCTTGCCGCGTGGCCAGCGCAGCCGGCGGCCGTCGAGGCCAGGTTCGGGCTCGGTCTCGTAATTCCAGTCGTACGCCGACCCCATCAGCGAGACCCACCGCGCGGGTGTGGAAATCGCGGGTTCGTTCGCACTTGGGCCGCCAGCTTCGATGAGCAGAACGCGGTGCGCGGGGTCGGCGCTCAGGCGGTTGGCGACGACGCAGCCAGAAGAGCCCGCGCCGATGACGACGAAGTCGAAAGCGGCGGCTGGCTGCGCCCGACCGCCCCTGGTGGTGCTTGCCGCCGCTGCCACGCTGACTCCAACGGTTTTGATGAACTCTCGACGTTTCACGCAAGGAACTCCGACAACGCCTCCAGGCGGGCGAGCACGCGCTCGCGCCCCAGCAGGACCAGCATTTCAAACAGCCCGGGGCTGACCATGCGACCCGTCATCGCGATGCGAGTCGCATGAATCAGCACGCCGGCCTTGACGCCCCGCTGGTCGGCGAGCTGCCGCAGGGCCTGTTCCAAAGACGCCTCATCGAACGGCACGGTCTCAAACGCGGCGCCGAGCGCCTGGAGGTGCTCTCTGAGCCCTGGGACCGACAGGTGCTTGGTGACCGCTAGAGGATCGTACTCAATCGGCGCATCCAGAAACGGCCGAAGGCCCTCGACGTACTCCGTCAACCGCTTCGCTCGCGGCTTGAGCAGGGCGAGCACCTTGCGAAACCAGTCGAACGAGGTCGTGCCGAGCGAAGCCCGCCATGACCCTTCTGCCCGCAAGAGCGGTTCGAGCCGGCGAACCAGTCCGCCGTCGGTGAGGCGCAGCAGGTGCTGGTGATTGAACCAATCGAGCTTCTCCGTGTTGAAGACAGCGTTGCCGCCGCTGATGCCCTCGAGGGTGAATCGATCGATCAGCTCCTGCATGGTGAACAATTCCTCGTCGCTGCTGCCCGGCGACCATCCCAACAACGCGAGGAAGTTCGTCATCGCTTCCGGGATGTATCCCTGTCGCTCGTACTCCATCACCGACGTGGCGCCGTGGCGCTTGCTGAGTCGCTTCTTGTCGGGGCCCATGATGAGCGGCACGTGGGCAAACTGCGGCGTGGCGGCGCCAAGGGCCTCGTAGAGCAGGACCTGCTTGGGCGTGTTCGAGATGTGATCGTCGCCGCGCACGACATGCGTGATCGCCATATCGATGTCGTCGACCACCACGGACAAGTGATAGGTCGGATGCCCGTCCGAGCGGAGAATCACGAACGGTTCGATGTGCTCGTTGTCGAACTCGATCGGGCCGTGCACGCCGTCGTCAAACCTCGTCCGGCCCGGGGGAACGTCGAAGCGGATGGCGCCCTCGTCCATGATGGCACGGTTCTCCGCGAGCAAGCGCTCTGCCGCCGCGCGGTACTGATCAAGCCGCCGGGATTGCAAGTACGGTGCATGAGGTCCGCCGATGCCCGGGCCCTCGTCCCAATCGAGGCCGAGCCAGCCCAGCCCCTCGAGGATGCCGGCGACCATCTCATCCGATGACCGCTCGACGTCGGTGTCTTCGATGCGCAGGACGAAAACGCCGCCGTGGCGGCGCGCGTACAGCCAGTTGAAGAGCGCTGTTCTGGCGCCGCCGACGTGCAGATAGCCGGTGGGGGAAGGGGCAAAGCGAAGCCGGGGGATACTCACGCCTGCGTCAAAGTTTATCTGATACCATCGAAGTCTCCCTGCCTCCGGGCCCACGAGCTATGCCTTCTGCGTCACTCGACACGTACGCCACTATCGTTGCGCGCACGCTCGTGTCCGAACGTGCGGTCGTTGCCGAGCAGTGGCTGACGCGGCTCCACGCCATTCTCGATGTCGCCGCCGTCGAGGTGTTCCCGTCCGCCGACCTCCTGGATCACATCCCCGCGCTCATCGACGACATTGCCGCGTATCTCAAGGCGCCCGAGCATGAGGAGATCGCCGCCAATGCCGCCGTGATCGACAAGGCACGCGAGCTCGGGATGCTGCGATACGATCAGAAGGCGTCCGTGCATCAGCTGCTGCGCGAGTACGAGATTCTCGGCGAGATTCTCGAGAGCTTTCTCGCCGCCACGACCGAGCGTCTGAACCTGACGCCGAGCCCGGTCGAGTGCCTGGAAGTGGTCGGCCGGCTCACCAGGGCCGTGCGGACGCTGATGCGAACCACTGTCGAGACGTTCATCGCGCAGTACACCGCCGTCATCGACGAGCGGAACGAACGGATCGACAAATTCAATCGCATGGCAAGTCACGAACTGCGGACCCCGATTGGCACGCTGGTCTTTGCTGCGACGCTCCTGTCCAATCGGGAGATCACCGCAGACACCCGTCGTCTCGACCAGCTCGCATCCGTCGTGCGCAACAACGTGGACCGCCTGAGTTGGCTGGTTCAGAACCTGCAGCGGATGGCGCGGGTCGATGAGGCGTTCGACACCCCCAACCATCAGCGTGTGGACCTCGGCGTCCTCGCCAACGAAGTGCGGCGACAACTGGACGAGATGGCGCAGTCGCGTGCCGTCGAGGTTCGCGTGGATCCGCAGCTGCCGGCCATCGTCGCCGACCCCGCACGCGTCGAGCTCGTGCTGCTCAACCTCGTCTCCAACGGCATCAAGTACCGCGATCCCGAAAAGTCTCACGCGCTGGTCGAGATCGTGTGCGTCAAGTCACCGACCGGCGACAGCCCGACCTGCGTGTTCGATGTCCGCGACAACGGCATCGGCATTCCACCGGAAGCGCAGGAAGCGATCTTCCAGCGGTTCTTCCGTGCGCACGAACACCTCGATACGGCGTTGGGCGTCTCCGGGACGGGTCTCGGCCTCTCGATTGCGGTGGAATGCGTCAAGGCGCTCGGCGGTGCGATCACCTGCGAGTCGACCCCCGGCAGGGGAACGGCGTTTCAGGTGACGTTGCCGGACACGCCCGCCGGGGATGTCGTCGCACCGCGCCGATGACCTACGCGGCGTTGGAGACCGACGCGATCAGCTCGGCGAGCAAGGCCGGGTCGGTGGGCTTGGTCAGATGGTGCGTGAACCCCGCACGCCGCGCGCGCTCGCGCGAGGTGACTTCACCATACCCGGTCACGGCCACACGCACTGTTATCGTGCACATCAACACGCCGAATTACAAGGTGAGGCATTGGCTGATGAGCCTGCGCGGCTCGTCACTCATCGATCAGTTGTGCGGCCTTCCAGCGGCCGTGGCGTGGTCCGGCAATTGACAATCCGGTCGCGTGGTGGTGTCGGGGGCGTTGAGAGGACTCATCGGCGCCGGGATCGGCACTGATCGATCGATCTCGGCAATGCGCTTGTTCACCCAGAGCACTTGATACGCCCATGCCGGAAACGGCGGCGCCCCCGACGCGCACGACCAGTTGTTGAAGTGCAGATTCACCAGATAGAAATGCCGATTGAGCTTCCGGACGACGTCGAGCATCGTGCGGTCGTCGAAGCCGTGCAGCTCCATGGCGAGTTGCGGAATCGACGCGAGCAGCTCGTCCGGCGCAGCCTCGAGCGCGTCCCACTCCGCGCCCTCGATGTCGATCTTGACGATCAATTGCCGTCCCTCGTGGCCGTTCTTCCTGATCTGATTCTCCAGCGTGTCGAAGACACGCGATTCCCGCTCTTCGGCGCGAGATCCAAGGCATTCGTCGTGGAACACGAAGACGCCGCCGTCACACGTCGGCCGCGCCGGATCGAAGCAGTCGTACTGGTGGACGGGCACCTGATAGCGGCGCGACACCTCGCATCCCCACTCGTCATTGGGTCCCACCCCGTACGAGTAGCCGGCGTCGAGCGGTTCGAGCAGGTTCTCGCACATCAGGTATCCCCCGTCGTTCGCGCTGCCGAATCGCTTCAAGGTGCAGTTCTCGAGCGCGACGGGTTGGAGCTCCGCCATGATGTCAGCGCGCAGCTGCCGGGCTGTGACGTAACGCACCGCTGCGACGAGCGCCAGGACGACGACGATGAGAGCGAAGAGCGTGGCGCCTTTCGAGCGCGAGACTCGCGTCATGATCGACTGACCCTTACTCTACGGCAGCCTTGAGCGCGTCATCCACGCCCACGGTGCGCGGCGGGGGATGAAAGGCGACCAGCAGCAGCACGGCGGCCGCAACGCCCAGCCAGGCGGGAACGAGAAACAGCCGCTCGAAGTCGATCTCGCCGGTCGTGGTGCGGAAGCGATCGGCCAGCTCGCCCCACAGCAGGCTCCCCGCGAACGGCCCGAGGCCGAGAATGAGCAGATTGAACAACCCCTGCGCGCTGGCGCGCGAATGCTTCGGGAAGTGCTCGTCCACGAAAATGTAGACCGCTGCGAAGAAGAACGCGTAGCACATGCCGTGCACGACGTTGATCGCGACCATCAGCCAGAGCGGCTCACCGATGGCGTACACGAAGAAGCGCGCTGCGTGCGCGGCAATGCCAATCGCCATGGTCGTCCGCCATCCCAGACGCTGCAGCACGAGCCCGAGCACCGCCATGGTGGCGATCTCGGCAAACTGTCCGATGCTCATCGCCGGCATGATCCAGTTGGCAGGCAGGCCCGCCCGCTCCAGAAACGGGCTCGTCCACTGGAAGTAGCACTGGTGCACCAGCGCATCGATGAAGGTGACAATGAAGAGCACCAGCATGGCGGGCACGGCCAGCAGCCGGATGGCTTCGAGCGGGGCATTGCGCGCGTGGCTGTCCTTGGCCGGCGGCGTCGGCGGCAGCGTCAACGAGAAGGCAGCCAGAGCGTACGAGGCCAGCCCGGCGACGATGAAGATGCTGCCGAGCGCGCCGTGCAGCTCGGGGCCGGTCTTGCCCGCGAGAATGAAGACGAACGGCCAGCTCGCCGCGATCCAGCCGATCGTGCCCCACAAGCGAATCTTGCCGAAATCGTGGCGCGCATCCGCGACGTGATGAAACGCGATCGCGTTGGTGAGCGACAGCGTCGGGATGTAGGCGAGCTGGTAGACCAGCATGATGGCGAAGAACGGCCAGAACGAGTCCTGCCAGGCCAGCGCCAGCATCGCGCTGCCGCCGACGACATGACAGATGGAGAGGAGCTTCTCGGTCGAGATCCAGCGATCCGCCGCCTGGCCGCCGGCAAACAGGGCGACGAGACACGCCACGGCCTGCGTCGCGAAAATCCAGCCGATCTCCGCGCCCGAGAACCGCAACACATCGGCCAGATACAGCGCGAGAAGCGGCAGCCACGACCCCCAGATGACGTATTCCAGGAACATCATGGCGGCGAGCCGTGTCGTGGTCGGTCTGGTCATGGCGTCTGAATCCGGTCAGCGGCGACGATGATAGCGGAATGCACTATAGTTCGTTCGCTCCGGCTTGCGCACGAGCCTGGAGGGGAGATGGCAGGCATGACGGAACGCCGGCTCGGGGTCGGGTTCATCGGCAGCGGTTTCATCACGCGGTTCCATATCCGGTCGTGGCAGGCTGTGCGTGACGCGGACGTGCGCGGCGTGTGGAGCCCCAATCCGGGCCGTGCCGAGAACGCGGCGGCACTGGCGCGCGAGCTCCGGGTCGGCGAGGCCAGGGCCTTTGCCTCGATCGAAGCGATGGTCGAGGACCCGGCCATCGACTGCATCTGGATCTGCGGCCCGAACTTCGCGCGCGTCGAGAACATGGAGCGTATCGTCAACACGCTCGCGCGGGGCGCGACGCTGGTCGGCGTCGCGTGCGAGAAGCCGCTCGGCCGCAACGCCGCCGAAGCCAGCCGCATGGTCGAGCTCGTCGAGCAGGCGGGCGTGCTGCACGGCTATCTCGAAAATCAGCTGTTTGCTCCGGCCGTCGAGCGCGGCAAGGCCATCACGTGGGCGCGCGGCGCGGCGCTGGCGGGGCGTCCGTACCTGGCGCGGGCGGCGGAGGAGCACGGCGGCCCGCACGAGCCGTGGTTCTGGCGCGGCGATCTGCAGGGCGGCGGCGTGCTGAACGACATGATGTGTCACAGCCTCGAGGTCGGCCGTTATCTGCTCACCCGGCCGGGAGCGCCGCGCACCAGCATTCGGCCGACCAGGGTGTCGGCGCAGGTCGCCACGCTCAAGTGGAGCCGGCCCGAGTACATCGCACTGCTCCAGGAAATGATGACGGCCGAGGTCGACTATGGTCTTCGCCCTGCGGAAGACTTCGCGCGCGCCACGGTCAACTACGTGGATGAGGACGGCCTGCCGCTGATTGTCGAGGCCACCACCTCGTGGAGCTTCGTCGGCGCCGGTCTGCGCCTCTCGATGGAGCTGCTCGGCCCCGAGTATTCGATGTCCGTCAACACGCTCGAGACCGGCACCAAGGTGTTTCTCTCTCGACGGTTACGCGGCGAGATGGGCGAGGATCTCGTCGAGAAGCAGAACGCCGAGCAGGGCCTGGCGCCGATTCTCGGCAACGAGAGCGCCGACTACGGGTACGAGGGCGAGAACCGGGCATTCGTGCAGGCGTTTCGCGACGGGATCCAGCCGGAGCTCGGCTTCCACGCCGGCCGCGATGTCACGGAGCTGCTCATGGCCTGCTACATGAGCGCCGAGCAGGAGCGCGTGATCGACTGGAAGCCGGAGGGCCTGCTCCGTTACGTGCCGCCCGTCGCGCGTCCGGTGGGGGCAGCATGACAATCACGAGACGCGATTGGTTGTGGGGCGTGGGCAGCGGGATGGCGCTTGTCGCCGTCCTGCCGATCGACGCGGCGATGCGAGGCCAGACGTCCGGCGCGCGCTCTCGCGGCGTCACGCTCGGAGTGCAGAGCTACAGCTTTCGCGACCGGGCGACCGACGCCGCCATTGCCGCCATGCAGCAGCTGGGGCTGACCAGTTGTGAGCTGTGGCAGGGACACGTCGAGCCGCGCGGCACGTCGCGTGACGACCTGCGGCGCTGGCGCGAGACTGTGCCGCTCGACGAGTTTCGCGCGCTGAAGGAGAAATTCCATCGCGCGAAGGTTCAGGTCGCGGCCTACAACATCAGCTTCAGAGACGACTACAGCGACGCGGAGATCGCGCGCGGGTTCGAGATGACGCGGGCGCTTGGGGCTGACGTCATCACGGCGTCAGCCAGCACCGGGGTAGTGACCCGCGTGGCGAGCGTTGCCGCGCAGCACAAGATCAGGGTGGGGATGCACAATCACTCCCGTATCGATCCAAACGAGTTTGCGACGCCGGAGAGCTTCGTCTTCGCCATGAAGGCCAGTCCTTTCATTGCCGTCAATCTCGACATCGGGCACTTCACGGCGGCCAACTTCGACGCGGTCGCATTTCTGCAGGAGCATCACGCGCGCATCGTGACGCTGCACATCAAGGATCGGAAGCGCAATGACGGCCCGAACGTCCCGTTTGGCGAAGGCGATACGCCGATTGGCGCGGTGCTGCGGCTGCTGCGCGACCAGGCGTGGGCGATTCCCGCCAACATCGAATACGAGTACAAAGGTGGAGACACCGTGGAGGAGGTCAGGCGATGTCTCGAATTCTGTCGTCGGGAGCTGGAGTCGTAGCGGCGCGTGCGGTCGGCCTCGCACTCGCGGTCGTCTGTGGCATCGGCATCATGAGTGCGGAACAGAGCGTGAACGCGTTGACAGCGGCCGAACAGGCCGAGGGGTGGAAGCTGCTCTTCGACGGCAAAACGCTCCAGGGGTGGCGCGCGTTCCGATCGCCCGCGCCACCGGGCGGGTGGAAAGCCATCGAGGGTGAGCTGGTCCGCCAGGACAAGGGCGGCGATCTGATGACCGCGGAGCAGTTCGACGACTTCGAGCTGCGCCTCGAGTGGAAGGTGACTACGAGCGGCAACAGCGGCATCATGTTCCGCGTCACCGACGAGGGGAATCAGACCTACGAGACCGGCCCCGAGCTGCAGATTCTCGACAACGCCGGGCACAAGGACGGCAAGGATCCGATGACCTCCGCGGGGTCGAACTACGCGATGCACCCGCCCGTGCGCGATGTCACCAAGCCGGTCGGCGAGTGGAACGAGGTGCGGCTCATTGTCGACGGCGCGCACGTCGAGCACTGGATGAACGGCGTGAAGCTGCTCGAATACGAGCTGTGGAGCGAGGACTGGGGCAAACGCGTGAAAGCCAGCAAGTTCGCGAAGATGCCTGGCTACGGCCGCGCGAAGCGGGGGCACATCGTGTTGCAGGATCACGGCGATCTGGTGTGGTTCCGCAATATCAAGATCAAGCCGCTGTAGAGCCATCTCCGGACTATTCGTGAACTTTCGTGCGTCGACGCGTAGATGTTCCTGCTCAAAAAGTCCCATCTCAAACCACAATACAAGTTAGGCGGTACGGTGCGGACCGGAACGCCGATGAAGAGGAGGCACTGATGGCGAGATGGACATTCGAGCCAGGCCATACCGCTGCCGAATTCCGGGCGCGCCATATGATGGTGACGTACGTTCGTGGTGCCTTCAAGAACGTGCACGGCACGCTGGATTTCGAGTCCGAGAATCCACGCCTCTCCTCCGTCGAGGCAACGATAGACGCGAGCGGGATTTGGACGGGCGAGCCCCAACGCGACGCTCATCTGCGCAGCCCAGACTTTCTCGACGTGGAGCACTATCCCCAGATCACCTACAGAGGCACGCACGTCGAGCTGATTGGTGATCACGATTACGTTGTCACTGGCGAGCTCACGATCCGAGGCGTCACCCGGCTCGTCTCCCTCAGGGTGAGCTATCTTGGTCAATGGCAGACACCCTGGTGGGAAGAGAAGGACGGAGAGTGGATAGACCGGGGACCGCGGTTGCGGGCGGGCTTCGTAGCGACGACGGAGATCAATCGTCACGACTTCGGCGTGACGTGGAACGATACAATGGACAAAGGCGGAGTCGTTGTTGGTGACGCGGTGTCGATCACAATCGACGTGGAGGCGGTTTGGGAGAGCGATTGAGGCCGTCTCGCGGCCCAACGCTTGCTCGAAGTTGTTTCCGGGTTGGGGGGTAACGAGGTGTCAGGCAGTCCTGTTCAAGCCTCTTCTCGCCGCTCTGGGATCTGTCGACCTCCGCGCCGGGCCGCAAGTGGAGCGCCAGATCCCCGTGACTCAGGTTAAGCGTCTGGTAAAATCCAGCCGATCCACAACTCCTCACCGTGGCCCTCTTGCGTGAGATCGACCAACTTGCCTCGGATCGTCACGTTGCTTCCGACATGTTGAGCGAGCCGAGGCCTGATGTTCGCAGCGTACACCGGCAACGGTTGTCCTCCTTCAACGACGAGCTCGAAGCTCACGGCAGCCCGCGAGGCGGGGCCGAGCGTGACGTCTCGTTCGCGCAGGACGCCGCGCCACTCTTGCTCCGCCTCGGGGCGAGCGACGTACCAATCGGAATCGGCAAAGACCTTGTGCATTTCCCCCGTCATTCTCTGTTTCGACACGACATTGGAACACCCAGCGGCGGACAGTGCTGCACAGAGGAGGCAGCCCCCCAGAAAGCGACGCGGGCGCCAGCGTTCAGGACAACCGTACATGAGCGGCCCAGTACACAGTCTGGGTTCCATTGACGTTGTACCCCCGAATGCGGAGTCGCCACGTCCCGGCAGTCACCGCGCCGTTCACGCGCGCCCGCTCGAAGACGCTCGGTATCGAGATGCTGGACGCTCTCACGGAGCCTCGTGGGTCGACTAGGTGAAGGTCGACGTCGTTGTGCACTTCGATCCTTCCCACCAGCGGGAATTGGAAGGCCCACTCGGGCCACCACAACGCCCCGTCGAGCGTATTCGGCGAGCCTCCGCTGATGTTGAGAGGGATGTCAATCGTCATACCATTGGACACCGAAACCTTGCCCCACCAAGCCCACCCGTCGGTAGGTAGTCTCAACGGGCCTGCTCCGCTGGTGTTGTTGAACGGATACGGTTGCTGCCCGGCGAGGATCAACTGAGCATAGACTTGGCCAGGGTCGATGCTGAAGCTGGCGCCCCGCAGCCAGTTTCGCAACAGGGCGGCAGCCCCCGCCGCGTACGGCGTCGCGCCGCTGGTACCTCCAAAGAGGCGGAATGCAGTATCGGAGGCGCTGCTTGCCGTCTCGGTATTGGTCGGCGCCTGGATATCCGGCTTGAAGCGGCCGTCCGGGGCTGGACCGCGGCTCTGGCTCGCGACCTGCACCTGAGTTTGCACATCGAAATTCCCGACTCCGATGACGCGATGGGCGTTCGCTGGCGTGTTGACCGTGCTTGCGTTGGGGCCATTGTTGCCGTTCGCGGCGATGATCACGGCGCCAGCGTCAAACGCGCTGTCCGCCGCCCTGGAGATCGCGCTCAGATCGTCGCCGCCGCCTTGCATCTCCGCGACGATGACACGGTCGAGCACGGCCACCGCCGCCTGAAACGCACGGACCACTGCGGCGCCGTCGAGCCCGCCACATGCTGCTGGATAGACCTTGAAGCTATCAAGCGTGATCGCCGTGACGCCGCGGAAAGCGGCGCCCTGGTTCGCATTCCCGGTGATGATCGCGGCGGTGGAGGTTCCGTGGTTCCAGCAGTCGTCGGTTGGGTCGAAGCCTGCGCCGGCAGTGCACGTCGGTCCGCCGTTCACGCAATCGCGCCGGAACGCGATAGTCGACGGTGAATTGAACTGCGTGTGTGTGAAGCGCAGACCTGTGTCGAGCAAACCGATGAACCCCCCTCGCAGGCCCAAGTTGAAATACGGATCGCTCACGATACGCGCGCGGCCATCGTCCACATCGTCGTTTGCGTTCGTGTTCTGCGGAGGCTGTTCGCCCGCGTTCCTTGGTTCTACGAACAGAACGTCTTCCCGCTTCGACAGGTCGGAGACCCTGTTGAGCGGCATCTCTACAAGAGCGCCGCTAATAAGCCAGAAGGTTTCCACCACCTTGGCCTCGTACTCGCGTAGCTCCTGGGTCAGTTGCTTGTATCGTTCGGCGCGACGTTCCTGAATCTCAGCCACGAGCTGCTGCGCCAGCTTTTGCGCTCTCTTGTTGGCAACCGACGTGCGACGTTCTTCAGACGCCGGCTCGGGGAAACGTGGGATTATCAGGTCCTCGCGGAATCCGACCAGCAGCCGTTCCGTGTCGCGCCCGCGTTCGGCCATCCACTTCTTCAGCAATGGATGGATCTTGGTGACGGCGCGCTCTGTCTCCTTATCCGCGGCCTCTTTCTTATCGAAGCGCTCTGTCGAGAACGCGTCCCAGCGCAACTCCTCATGTGAGATCTTGGAAGTGCGCCCCTTCTTCAAGAGAACGCGGTGCACTACGTTGAAGGGATCCTCTTGTTGACTCATCT